>JADLBX010000028.1 GCA_020847435.1 Anaerolineales bacterium | reverse complement strand
CTGAAGGTGTCAACAATAAAATCAAACTGATTAAGCGACGTGCCTTTGGGTACACCAACTTCGACCATTTCCGCTTGCGTATCCTGGTCGAGTGTGCCCCTGACCCCACTTAATCCCAAAGAGCCAATATTTCGTACTGCGTATTGCGTCGCGTACATATCCAATTCAGCAAGCATTAATCACCTCATAGTATCTTTTCGCCCAATATCAATTGGAGGCTTTTGTGAATAAAACCGTCAAAATTGCGCTTGGCTTGTTCGCGGGGTTGATCCTGCTCGCCGGAGTATTCTCGGCGGGCATCCTGGTTGGGAATCTGATCCCCGCAACAGGCAGGCTCCCCGTCATAAACAATTTTATTCCGCCCGATGTGTCGGTGGCGCCCGAACAGGAATCCGCCACGCCCGCCGATGTGCAAGCGTTGTTCGTCCCATTCTGGGAGGCATGGAACATCGTCCACACCCAATATGTAGACCGTCCGCTCGACGACATTGCCCTAATGCGCGGCGCCATCCGCGGCATGATGGACGCCGTCGGCGATAAACAGACCTACTACATGGGACCCCTCGTCTATGAGTCGGCAACCTCCACGCTTTCAGGCGAATACGAAGGCATCGGCGCGTATGTGGATACCGACGGCGAATATCTCACCATCGTCAGCCCCATCGAAGGATCGCCCGCCGAAGCGGCTGGCTTGCGCCCCGGCGACCAGATCGTCGCCATTGACGGCGTGGATATGACCGGCACGTCGCCTGAGGAGGCGCGTCAAAAGGTACTCGGTCCTGCAGGCACAACCGTCACCCTGACCGTCAAACGCGAGGGCGAGGAAGAACCGCGCGAGTTTGCCATCACGCGCGCGAAGATCACCATCCCCAGCGTCACCGGCAAGATACTCGATAACAACATCGCCTATGTGGATATTAACCAGTTCGGCGATAACACCACGCGCGAACTCGATGCGGTACTCAATGAACTCCTCGCGCAAAACCCAAGCGGCGTGATCATTGATTTGCGTAACAATCCCGGCGGATATCTGCAGACCTCTGTGGAGGTAGCATCTGAATTCATAGACGAAGGCGTGATCCTCTACGAACAATACGGCGACGGCACACGCGACGAATATAAGGCATTGGGCAATGGTCGCGCCACCGACCTGCCCATTGTCGTGCTGGTCAACGAAGGCTCCGCCTCCGCTTCCGAAATTCTCGCGGGCGCCTTGCAAGATTACGGACGCGCCACCCTCGTCGGTGTACAATCCTACGGCAAGGGCTCCGTCCAACGATGGATTCCCCTTTCCGGCGAGAACGGCGCGGCGCGGGTGACCATCGCGAAATGGCTCACCCCCAAAGAACGCGCCATTGACGGCGTCGGCTTGACTCCCGATGTCATCGTTGAGTTGACCGAAGACGACCTTGCCAACAACCGCGACCCGCAACTGGATAAAGCCGTAGAAGTGTTGTTGGATTTGATCTCGCAGAAGTAAATGACGCCAGACCTCACAGGTTTCCAAAACCTGTGAGGTCTTGAAGGAGTAAACCATGTTTTTCGACCCCACCTATCTGCTCTGTGTCGCCTTGCCGTCCATGCTCTTGATGGGCATAACTTCGTGGTATGTGAAACACGCCTACAACAAATGGAGCCGCGTCCGCGCCAGCAGCGGACTGACCGGCGCCGACGCCGCGCGACAACTCATCTCGCGCTCCGTCAACATCGGCGAAGCGGGCAGCGCCGACTTGCGCAACGTCCGCGTGCTGGGCGTGGGCGGCAACCTCACCGATCACTACAACCCGCAGGATAAAACGCTCTATCTTTCGCCCAGCGTTGCGAACAGTCCATCGGTGGCCGCGGTGGCGGTCGCCGCGCACGAGTTGGGTCACGCGATGCAAGACGCGGAAGGCTACGCCCCGCTCCGCTTCCGCTCGGCGATCGTGCCAATGGTCAACATCGGCTCGAACCTCGGCTGGATTCTGATCCTCGCCGGGCTACTGCTCCGCATCACCGAAGTTGCCTGGCTGGGCGTGATCTTCTTCGCGGGCGGCGCGCTCTTTGCGCTCGCCACCCTGCCCGTGGAACTCAACGCCTCGGCGCGCGCCAAACAACTGGTCGCCGAAGCGGGCATCGTCCACACCGAGGAGGAAATGCGCGGCGTGAATCAAGTGCTAAACGCCGCCGCGCTCACCTACGTGGCTGGCTTGATCACCGCCGTCATGCAACTCCTGTATTACGTGATGCTCGTCAGCGGTATGGGCAGGCGCAGAAATTGACACGCAAAAGACTTCGGAAGTCGCAACGGCTTCCGAAGTTTTTATTTGTGTATAATCCCTCGCATGAGGAAATTCCTCTTCATCCTCATCATCTTCCTCGGCGCGGCGTTCGTCTACTTGAGTTTCGGCGAACTCGAAAGCATCGTCCAAACGCTTCAGCGCGGCAACCTTTGGTTCCTCCTGCTCGCGCTCCTCATCGAATGCGGCTGGTTCATCCTCGCGGGCGCCATGATCCACGCGCTGTACCGCATCGTCGGCTTGGACGAGACCGTCAAAAAAATGGCGCTCTTGTTTGCCGCTGGCGCCTTCGTCGGCACGGTCATGCCCAGCGCCGGCATGGGCGCGGTGGCGATCTTCCTCAGCGACGCGCGCCGCAGCGGGCATTCCACCGGCAAAGTCACGGTGGCGAGCATGTTGTACATCATCACCGATTACCTCGCCTTCCTGTGCGTCCTCGCCCTCGGGCTGATCGTCCTCTTCCGCCGCAACAACCTCGACGCCACCGAACTGATCGCCTCCAGCGTCATGCTGGGCATCGCCGCGCTCCTCGCGTTCCTGCTCTACCTCGGCTCAAAATCGGAAGCGCGGCTGGGCAACGCCTTGGCGCGCATCGCACGCTTCCTCAACCGCCTCGCCCATCCCATCATCCGCCGCGACTACCTCAGCGAAGCGAAAATGCGCGACTACGCCCGCGAAACGGCAGACGACCTGCGCGCGCTCCCCGAGCGCTGGCGCAGTCTGATCCGCCCGTTCCTGTTCGCGCTCGCCAACAAAACCCTGTTGATGTGCGTGCTGACCGCGCTTTTCCTCGCCTTCGGTGTGCCGTTTTCGGCTGGCACCATCATCGGCGGATTCTCGATCACCTTCCTGTTTACGGTGGTCTCGCCCACCCCCTCGGGCATCGGCATCGTCGAAGGCGTGATGCCGCTCGCGCTCTCCTCCCTCAACGTGCCGTGGAGTCAGGCAGTCATCGTCACGCTTGCCTATCGCGGCATCACCTTTTGGTTTCCGCTCGGCGTCGGCGCATGGGCGTTACGCGTCCTGCACATGGACGCCAATCAGGCAGAATTGGCTTCCGACAATGCCGCTTGACGCGCTTTTGGATTTCTGGCAACGCGACGCGGACACCGCCCCCAACCTCGTCGCCTGGCGGACTTTGCCGCCGCGCCCCGCGCGCACGCTTCCCTTTCCCGACGGTCTGCCTGCCCCACTTTCCCAAGCTTTGATCGCCAGTGGAATCCATTCGCTCTACGCCCACCAACTCGAAGCGTGGACAGCGACTCAACAAAATCAAAACATCATCCTCTCCACCGGCACCGCCTCCGGTAAAACGCTTGCCTATAACCTGCCGGTCTTTGCCAAACTCCTGCAAGATGAAAACGCCCGCGCGCTCTATCTCTTCCCCACTAAAGCCCTCACGCAAGATCAATTCTCCAATCTCCAATCGCTAGTCTCTAGTCTCCAATCGCAATTCTCCAATTACCAACTTCCAATTACTCAATCGCCAACTCCTGCAATTTATGATGGCGACACTCCCTCCTCCTCACGCGCCACAATCCGCAATACCGCCCGCCTGCTCCTCACCAACCCGGATATGCTCCACACCGGCATCCTGCCGCATCACACCAACTGGCTGGAATTTTTCTCGAATCTCAAATACGTGGTCATTGACGAAGCGCACACCTATCGCGGCGTCTTCGGTTCGCACGTCGCCAACGTGATCCGCAGGCTCAAGCGTGTGGCAAACTTCTACGGCGCAAAGCCGCAATTCATCCTCGCCTCCGCCACCATCGGCAACCCGCAGGAACTCGCCGAGAAACTCATCGAAGAACCGGTCACGTTGATTGACGACGACGGCTCCGCGCGCGGACCGCGTCACTTCCTGATCTACAACCCGCCCCTCGTGGACAAATCCCTCGGCTTGCGGAAATCGTCCCTGCTCGAAAGCGTGCGGCTAACGCAAGACCTGTTGAAAAACGATATTCAATCCGTCGTCTTCGCGCGTTCGAGGCGCAGCGTTGAAATCATCCTCACCTATCTCCAGCAAAACCAGTCTCCAGTCTCCAGTCCCGAATTACCAATTACTAATTACTCTTCACAAATTCGCGGCTATCGTTCAGGCTACCTTCCCTCCCAACGCCGCGAGATCGAAAAAGGACTCCGCAATGGAAGCGTGAAAACCGTCGTTGCCACGAACGCGCTCGAACTCGGCATAGACATCGGCGGGCTGGGCGCGGCGCTCCTCGTCGGCTATCCGGGCTCCGTCGCTTCGGCGCGACAGCAGGCGGGGCGCGCGGGACGCGGGCTTGAATCCGCCGTCAGCGTGATGGTCGCCTCGGCGAATCCGATTGACCAATTCCTCGCGCATCACCCCGAATATTTTTTCGAGCGCTCGCCGGAGCAGGCGTTGGTCAACCCCGATCATTTGTTGATCCTGCTCGAACATCTGCGTTGCGCCATGTTCGAATTGCCGTTCAAAAAAGGCGAGGGCTTCGGTTCGCTATCGGGAACAACCATTGACGAATTTCTCCACTTTCTACTTTCCAATGGGGAAGCCCATCTCTCGGACCAAAAATATTTTTGGATGGCAGACCAATACCCGGCGGCAAATATTTCACTGCGTTCCGCGTCGCCGCAGAGCGTGGTGTTGCAGATCATGCTGGACGATCGCCCGCAGACGATCGGGATTGTGGACGGCGAAAGCGCGGCGTGGATGGCGCATCCCGGCGCGATCTATTTGCACGAAGCGCAACAGTATTTCGTCGAGAAGTTGGATCTCGAAGAACGCGTGGCGCGCTTGAAGCCTTTCGCAAGCGATTATTACACCGAGCCGTTGCAACAAACCGAAGTGGAATTGCTCTCGGAATCCGCTCACGAGGTTGTGCGCGGCGGCGACAAACGCTGGGGCGAATTGCAAATTACCAATTACACCAAAGGCTTCCGCAAGCGGCGCTGGTACACGCATGAAACTCTCGGCGAAGAACCGCTGGATTTGCCGCCTTCCGAATTGCAGACTACCGGCTATTGGCTGTCGCTCTCGGAGGCAACGGTTGCGAGTCTGCGCGAGGCGGGCGCGTGGACGAACGACCCCAACGACTATGGACCGGAGTGGTCGAAGATTCGCGAACGCGTCCGCAGGCGCGACCAGTTCACCTGTCAGGTATGCGGCGTGGTTGAATCCAGCCGCCAGCACGATGCGCATCACAAAATCCCATTCCGCGCGTTTGCATCGAGAGAAGAAGCGAATCGTTTGGAGAATCTCATCACGCTGTGTCCAGCGTGCCATCGCAAGGCGGAACAAAACGTCCGCATCAAAAGCGGGTTGGCTGGGTTAGCCTATGTGTTGGGCAACCTCGCGCCGCTGTTTTTGATGTGCGATTCGGGCGACTTGGGCAGGCACATCGAACCGCTGGAAAACCGAACGTTCGATCAGCCGACGGTGGCGCTCTATGATTCGGTCCCGGCGGGGATCGGCTTCAGCGAAAAATTATTCGAGATGCACGAGGAACTCGTCGCCCGCGCGCTCGAACTGGTGAGCGCCTGCCCCTGCGCGGACGGTTGTCCCTCGTGCGTCGGTCCCGGCGGTGAAAACGGAGGCGGGGGCAAACCGGAGGCGCTGGAGATTTTGCAGCGCCTGGTCGTTGGAACTTAAAACGAACAGCTATCGTTAAGGGAAAAAGGAGGATGGCATGCTCGGAAAAGTTTTAAATTTAATGGTTACAGGCTTTGCCTTGTTCAGCGTCCTCGCCGCGTGTTCGACCGCCGCGCGGATTCCAACGCCAACGCCGACGGTCGCGCCCACCGATCCCACGCCGTTGAGCAGCCGCGTAAATTTGACTTTCATCTCCTTCAAAGAAGACGGCTCATCGCCGCGCTACACGGTCACGGTTCAAACGCCGCGATTGGTGGGCAGCGAGGACGCGCGTGTATCCGAGTTTAACCAGCGGATGAGCGACTTGATCCAGGACGAGATCAAATATTTCCGCGAGAACATCCTCACGCACATGACCACGCCGCCGATCACCTCAGGCAGTTTCTTCGACGCAAATTACAACCTGATCTATCAACGCGGGGATGTGTGGTCGTTCAAATTCAACTTTTTCGGTTACGCCGACGGCGCGGCGCATCCCTTCCATTACAGCCTGACGCTGAACTACGATCTCGCGCAGGGACGCGAACTGGCGCTGGACGATCTCTTCACCCAGGACGCGGGGTATCTCAACGTCATGTCGAGCTATTGTATCGCCGAACTCAGCAAGCGCGATATCGGCTTCTTCGGCGGGTTCGAGCGCGGGGCGGAACCGACTCCCGATAATTATCGCAATTGGAACATCGCCGCCGACGGTCTAATCATCACGTTCGACGAGTATCAAGTGGCGCCGTACGCGGCGGGTCCGCAGACGGTGACCGTGCCGTACAGCGAGTTGAAGCCGCTCATTAACCAGCAGGGTCCGCTCGTTGTGGTGTTGCGATAATCCCATCGTGCTCGCGCGGGGTCGTCTCTGATTCAAAAATTTGAGAGTTAAGCGATGATCATTGTCGCTTCCAATTATCGGATTTGGCATTTTCATCTCACCATTAATAAGATAACATCAAGGCGATGCACATACCCGACATTTCTCCTCCATCTCACCGGACGTATTTCGTAGACCTGCCTCTCTCGCGCCTGCACATCCTGGAGGTGGGCGAGGGCGAACCGCTGATCATGGTGCCAGCCACGATTTCGGAATGGGAGGATTGGCTGACCCTCGCGCAGTTCATGGCACAATGGTTCAAGGTTTACTTCTTTGAGTTGCCGGGGCATGGACAATCCACGCCGTTCAACGAACGGTTTTCCAGCCATCAGGTGGCGGAATTGGTGGAGCAACTCGCCGACAAATTGGGGTTCGAACGCTTCAACCTGATGGGGTTTTCGTTCGGCGGCATCCTCGCCATGCGCGCCTTCAAACGCCTCGCGAACCGAATTGACCGTCTTGTGTTGATCGCGCCGTGTTTGGGCAAGAGCGCCCTGCCCTATTCGCAGACGCGCCTGCGAATGTTGAACCGCGTCATCCGTCACTTTGAACGCCCGCGGTTGCAGTCGGGGTTCGTCAAATTGGTGCGTAATCCGCATACCGTCTCGCTCGCCGTTTCATTCGTCCGCTTGATCGGCAGGCTCGAACGGACGATTCCCTTGAGGCGAAAATTACCGCGCATCACCGTCAACACGGTCGCGGTGTTGATGGCGCAGATCAACGAGATCCTCACCACCGAATTCGAAGTGGAAGAGAAAAAATACGAGACGCCCTGTTACTTTGCCATGTCCATTTACGACCCGCTCCTGCGGTTCGATACTACGCTCCACATCGCCGAGAATCATTTCGGCAACCTGAACGCCGTCCGCCTGACGTTTCCATATCACCAACCGCCCAGACCGTTCACCTTCGAGGAATTGAACGACGGGTTCTACAACACGGTGGATTCGTTCATGCGCGTGAACGCCTGAGATTCCCATCATGCCTATCAAAAGAATCACCCTTGTTATCGTATTGTTGCTTACCTTGGTTGTGTTTTGGATGTACCGCGAACCGATCGGCGCGTGGCTCGCTTGGTTTAGCAATCTCAATGCTGTGATCGAAACGATTCGGGGATACGGTTGGTGGGGACCCGCGCTCCTCTTCATCCTCTTCATCCTGCAAGCCTTCCTGGCGTTCATCCCCGGACAGGCGCTCATGGTCGGCAGTGGAATCCTCTACGGCTTCTTCGGCGGATTCCTCCTCACATGGGTCAGTCTCGTGCTCGGCGGGCAGATCGCCTTCTGGCTCTCGCGCACGTTCGGGCGCCCGTTCGCGGAGAAATGGGTTTCGGCTGAAACGCTGGACCGCTGGGACAAAAGCGCGGCAGGCAAGGGCATGGCATTTTACGTGATCACGCTCGTCATGCCATTTGTGCCCAACGACGCGATGTGTTACGTCGCCGGGCTGGGGAGTATGTCCTCCAAACGCTTCCTGCTCGCGAATATGCTCGGGCGCGGCATCGCCAGCCTGCTCACCGCGACGGTTGGAGCAAACTTGGTTGAAATCCCAGCCATTCTCTGGGTGTTCCTTGTAGGCTTTGTGGTTTTGGGGATTGCAGGCTGGTTCTTCGCCAAACGAATGCAAAAGACCGAACCTGCGGATTAACTTTGTCTTATGGAACGGACTGAAGTCCGCGCTCCGGAACTACGCAGTACAAACTACCCCTCCCTCATCCATCTCTTCACCGCCTCGTGCGGATGTTCGTATTTTGACATCGTATCCAACAAACGCGTCGGGTCAGAATCAATGGAGATCGCATCGCGGTGTTCTTTGAAGACGAAGCCTTCCGCGACCGCGTGATCCATGGCGGCGAGCAGGGGCGCGTAATAATTTTTCACATTCAACAAGCCGACAGGTTTTTGGTGCGCGCCGGTCTGCGCCCAGGTGATGGTCTCGAATAATTCATCGAAGGTGCCGAATCCGCCGGGGAGCGCGATGTAGCCGTCCGCCAGTTCGTGCATCTTCGCTTTGCGCGCGTGCATATCCGCTGGAACCTCCATGCGAGTCAAGCCGTCATGCGCAAGGACGGGCGTGTTCATCGAAGGGATGATAATGCCGATCACTTCGCCGCCCGCGGAAAGCGCGCCGTCCGCGACCGCGCCCATCAAGCCGGTCTTCCCGCCGCCGAAGACCAGGCGCATCCCTTTTTGGGCGAGGAGAGCGCCCAACGCACGCGCGGCAGTTGTATAGTCGGAATGAACCGAGTCGGAAGATCCGCAGAAAACGCAAATTGATCGCATAAAATCCATCCTTTGTACCGTTGAGTGTAATCGTAAGAAATTTTGGCTCTACCGTAATTAAACAGGAAAATCTAAAACCTCAGCCACAGATTGCACGGAACCTTCGGAAAACAAATCAGTGAAAATCCGTGTAAATTCGTGGCAAAAAATCTTATCGTCAATTAAATCCCGCCCGAAACGGAGGAGCCGAATTTTGAACTTGCAATGAATTGTATCAGCGTTGTAAACAAACTCTAATCTTTTTCCTACGGTGGCATTTTGGGCTTTTTGGTAGAATACGTTCAAGTTCAGGAGAAGAAAACATCATGGCTGGTATGGAGCGTTTTACACAGCGAGCAAGACGGGTATTGAGCCTGGCGCATCAAGAGGCTGAACAATCCCGCAACAATAATATCGGCACAGAGCATTTATTGTTAGGTTTAATGGATGAAGAGGGCGGCGTGGCAGGGCGCGTCTTGCGCGAACTTGGCATGACGTCCGATCGCGTACGTGAAGTGATCCGGCGCGTCTCCACCAGTTCGGCTGGATTCGACCCCAGCCGCGTAGAACTCGCCTCGGACACACAACAAGTGTTGGAATTAGCAGTTGAGGAAGCGCGACGCCTCGGTCATCACTACATCGGCACGGAACATATCCTGCTCGGCTTGGTGCGCGTGGACGGCGCGGCGTTGGAAGTGCTGCGCCGACTCGGCGTGACGCCGGATCAGATCCGTCGGCAGACGCGGCGCGTATTGAACGAAGCCGCTTCTTCTTCGCCCATGCCGGCTGGCGCGGGACCTGCGCGTGGCGCCCAGCCCAATCAGAAAACCCCGCTCATTGATCAACTTGCTTCGGATTTGACAACAAAAGCCGAAGAGAAAAAATTGGACCCGGTCATCGGTCGTCAAATGGAGATCGAGCGCGTGATTCAAATTTTGGCGCGCCGCACGAAAAATAATCCCGCGTTGATCGGCGAACCCGGCGTTGGCAAGACTGCCATCGTCGAAGGTCTCGCACAGCGCATCGTGGACGGCGATGTGCCTGCCCCCCTCATGAACAAACGACTACTGCAACTCGACGTCGGCTCGCTGGTGGCTGGCACGATGTATCGCGGTCAGTTTGAAGAACGACTCAAACGCGTGATCGACGAGTTGAAACAATCTGGAGCAATTTTATTTATTGACGAAGTGCACATGCTCGTCGGCGCGGGAGCCGCAGGCTCCTCCGTGGACGCGGCGAACATCCTCAAGCCTGCGCTCTCACGCGGCGAGTTGCAAGTCATCGGCGCGACGACGATGGACGAATATCGCAAACACATCGAGTCGGACGCGGCGCTCGAACGGCGGTTCCAACCCATCCAGGTGGACGAACCCTCCGAGGAAGAGACAATTCAAATCCTGCGCGGGATCCGTTCCGCGTACGAGGAGCATCATCACCTGGTGATATCCGACGAGGCGCTCGAAGCCGCCGCGCATTTATCCACGCGCTACGTCACCGAACGCTTCCTCCCCGATAAAGCGATTGACCTGATTGACGAATCCTCCTCGCGTGTGCGGATGTATAAAAGTCCCGCCGCGAAAGAGGCGAAGGATCTATTCGGTCAATTGCGGCAGGCTCGGCAGAACCGCTCGCTCGCGCAAGAGGAAGGCAACAACGAAGACGTCATCGAATGGCAGGAGCGCGAGACCGAACTCAGCGAGCAGATCGAACGCCTACGCACCGGTTGGGACCGCGCCAACAGCCCCGTCGTTTCAGCGGAGGATATCGCCGAGGTCGTTTCGATGTGGACGGGCGTTCCGCTCATGCAACTTGCAGAGGCGGAATCACAACGCCTGCTCAAAATGGAGGATGAACTCCGCAAGGGAATCATCGGTCAAAATGACGCGATCGTGGCGATCTCTCGCGCTGTGCGCCGCGCACGCGCCGGGTTGAAAGACCCGAAACGCCCCATCGGTTCGTTCATGTTCCTCGGACCCACCGGCGTCGGCAAAACGGAATTAACCAAAACGCTCGCCAAGTTCATGTTTGGCAGTGAAGAAGCCGCGATCCAACTCGATATGTCTGAGTTTATGGAAAGGCACACGGCATCTCGTCTCGTCGGCGCGCCTCCGGGATATATCGGCTACGAAGAAGCCGGTCAACTCACCGAAGCGCTCCGCCGCAGACCGTACTCGATCGTCGTCTTCGATGAAGTTGAGAAGGCACACCCCGAAGTGCATAACATGCTTTTGCAGATCATGGAAGAGGGTCACCTCTCCGACGCGAAGGGCCGCAAAGTGGACTTCCGCAACGCGATCATCGTGATGACCTCCAACATCGGCGCGGATGTGATCAAAAAGCAATCGTCGCTCGGCTTCGCGCTCAAACGCGACGAAGTGACCGAAGAGCGCCTCTCCTACGAAGACATGCGCAAAAAGTTGAACGAATCGCTCAAGCGCGCCTTCCGTCCCGAATTCATCAACCGTCTCGATGCCACCGTCATCTTCCGCGCGCTCAATCGTGAAGACATCCAACAGATCGTTTCGCTCGAACTGGACAAGGTCGCCGAACGCCTCAAAGAACATGACCTGCTCCTGACCGCCACACCCGAAGCCCTCGCTTCTCTCGCGGACCTTGGGTATGATACCGAATTCGGCGCCCGTCCCCTCCGCCGCGTGATCCAGCAGAAGGTGGAAGATCCGCTATCGGATAAACTCCTGAGCGGCGAATTCCAAAACGGGAATTCGATCCTCGTCACGCTCGACCCTGAGAATGAGATCATTCTCGAACGAGAGGAACTTCCCGAAGTCGAGGAAGAGCCGGTGGTGTAACGTCATGGGATCGCGGTGAAAACGACCGATTATTTTCGATCGAGTGTTTTGTCCCGCCGCCCTTATCTCAAAGATGAATGGCTCGAGTATGTTCTGACAAACCCAGTTCGTAAGGAAAGACAGGAAAATGGCCGCATCAGATATTGGGCGTACATTGCCGAACTTGGCAAACATCTCAGAGTTGTCACTGAAGCCGATGGCGAGACCGTTCACAACGCTTTTCCCGATCGCGGGTTCAAGCCATAGGAGATAGAATGATTTTTGAATATCACAAAGAGTCAGATATGCTTTACATCAAGCTGACAAGCGGCATTAGCGTTGAATCCGAGGAAATATCTCCCGGAATGGTTGTTGATTACGATGAAAACAATCATGCCATTGGTATCGAGATCGAGGATGCCAGCAAGTTCATTGATCTGTCGAGGCTGGAGTTGACGGCAATGCCAATCGCCAATCTCGTCATCAGCGAGCGAATACCAGCAGGCGCATAAAATCAGATGTGTGAATTAAGAGCAGAGAAATATTTCTCTGCTCTTTTTCTTGAAACTCTCTTGTAATCCGACAAATCCTGCCTGTAATGAGCCGTACCTACGGAGGCAGATATGGCTCTGGTAATGGATACTGAAGAGGATGGTAAGCTGGCGCGGCAAACGCGTCCCAGAACTCAAAGATAAGAGCGAACGGGAGAGTATGAGAGTGTTACATGCCTGATGAGAAGACCGAGCGAGACTGGTACAAGTTTCTGACCGAGGGCGAAAAACTTCCTCGGCGCGTCCGTCACGTGATGGGCTTGCTTCCGTCCAGCCCGCGCTGTAAGCTATGCAACGCACCGTTCAAAGGCTGGGGCGGATCCCTAATGCGGCGGATGGGCAGGGAACAATCGCGTTACAACCCGCGTTATTGTCAGCCCTGTGAATATCAAGAGCCCGGCGGGGCGGTCATTGAATTAACCATGCTCTTCGCCGACGTGCGCGGCTCAACAACACTGGCGGAACAATTGGGCGCGCACGAATTCAGCCAGTTGATGAATCGGTTTTATGTGACAGCCACGGATGCGCTCGTCCGTACGGACGGGTTTGTTGACCGGTTGATCGGAGATGAGGCAATCGGCTTGTACGTCCCTGCCATTGCAGGGACTCAACACTCGCGCCGCGCGATCGAAGCCGCGCAGAACCTGCTTCGACTCACAGGGCATGGCAGCGTGAAGAGACCATGGCTTCCGATCGGGATCGGCATCCATACAGGCTCAGCCTGGGTGGGAGTCGTTGGAGGCGTGGGTGGCAATCCGACAGACTTCACCGCGTTAGGCGATAACGTCAATATCGCCGCGCGACTCGCTTCGTCGGCGCAGGCAGGAGAGATCCTGATCAGCGACGCGGCGTACAACGCGTCGGGATTGGATTTGGGTCAATTGGAACAGAGGCGACTTGAGTTGAAGGGAAAGAGCGAGCTGACGGGCGTCCGCGTGCTACGCGTTTCGTAGCAGCTCGTATAACTTGTAATTTTTTCTTAATAAGATTTCGTGTTCTGGCGTTGTCCATTGGATGTAAGAAATTCTGAAAAAGGAGAAATTATCATGAACAATCTTCAAACCGCGACACTGGCTGGGGGATGCTTTTGGTGCCTCGAAGCCGTTTTTGACGAGGTGAAGGGAGTCGAGGGCGTGGAATCAGGTTACGCCGGCGGACGAAGCGTGAATCCGACCTATCGTGAAGTCTGCAATGGCGACACGGGTCATGCCGAAGTGGTGCAGGTTCACTTCGAGCCGACCGTCGTCTCGTACCGCGACTTGTTGAATGTGTTCTTCGCCATCCACGATCCCACCACGTTGAATCGTCAGGGCAATGACATCGGCACGCAATACCGCTCCGCCATTTTCTATCACAACGACGATCAGAAGATGATCGCTGAAACGCTGATCGAGGAGTTGAACGCGCAAAAGATCTGGGACAAACCCATCGTGACCGAAGTTGCCCCGCTCGATAAGTTTTTCATGGCGGAGGATTATCATCAGGAATATTTCGCGAACAATCCTTTCCAGCCATACTGTATGGCGGTGGTCGCGCCTAAGGTGGCGAAATTCCGCAAGCGCCACTTGGAGATGTTGAAGAAACAGCCGGCGTAACACGCTCTCAAACTTCGGAAGTCTCAAAGACTTCCGAAGTTTTGTTTCCGCCGCTTGACTTGAATCAACAATATGCCAAAGATGGCGAGAGTCGCGCCGCACTGCGGAAAAACAAACCCACGTGGCGCTTCGCTTTCCGCGCGCAAGTTGACGATTCCGCTTTTGGGCGCGGGCTTCCACGTGAGCGTGTTCCCATTCGCTTCATCTGCGTTGTGAGCGAGCGGGGTTCCGGGCATGACGACTGTCCATGTGATCTCGGTCAAATTTGAGAAACTGGAATTCTCCGAAAGAGTATCTATATCCACATCATAGTAAAACTTCCCATCTTTGATCTCAAGTCGGTTGATCGTGATCCCCGGTCTCTGCTGATATAAACCGCGAAGTTCGTCAAGGCTTTTAAAGGACGTAGTGTTGATGCACCAGGTCTCCTCGCCGCGTTGTTCTTCGGTCACCGTAACGTTTGGGGACTTTTGCTCCGTGTTACAGAAAGCCTGAGGGGTAATGTTTTGTTTCTCCAAATTAGCGCGCTCTTCCGCCGAGAAACCAATCCCCATCTGCAATTCACCCGAACCATTTGGGTTAATTCTCGTTGTCGCTTCCAGCTTGTGACATCCCGCAAGGAGGAAGATACAAGAAATCAACAGGAACTTTCCACTGAATCGAATTTTCATTTCTGCCTCCGATTGATTGACTTAATAATTTCAACCCCCCGCTCCTCTTCCCGTTATCCCACAAAAGTTTGATATTCTTCCCGTCGCTTTATAAATGAAACTCTTGTGCGTCCCGCAGTTGAACTGCAGGACGCACAGAGCAAAAAGCGCCGTGAAAATTCGCGGCGCTTTTTCAAACAGCAAATTACTTTTTTCGAGGCGGCTTTTGCCGCGTTTTAGACATTTCGTCGAACAGATCGTCCAAGGTCATGCCAGCAAATAGGGCTTTGCGTTCTTCCACATAGTTGCCATACCCAGCGGTAAACTGGTTGACGAATCGGATCGTATTGACAACGCCGATTTCTTTGTAAAGAACGCGTAACGCTTCTTTGGTAATTTCCGCAAGCGGAAGTGTCTCTGCCAACATGTTATAACTCCTTCACGAGTTCGGGCGGGGAAACAACCTGCACTTTCAAACCGGTTACCTTTCCTGCTTTCTTCAGCAAAACATCGTCACAAGTACAAAAATAATCCGCGCGACCTTCTTCCGCTGAAGCTAGATGGACTGCGTCGAAAAACCGAATGCCCTGACCAACCAACTCCCTCGAACGCTTCTCTATTCTAGCGCTCATATCCACAAAGTCTTTTGCCTTTGACGCGACTTCCAGCGCATATTCCCTGCGGATTTGATTGGGGTTGCGGTTGATCTCAAACAACAAAACTTCAGACAAGAGCAAACTGATCTTGCTTGATTCAACCAGAGATAAAATACCCAAAACCGCTTCAGCCTCAAGCGCAGTACGTATCTGATCCTTGGTGTCCAAGGGACGTTGTATACTGCACGTGTCAAGGTAAACTACGGTTTTCACTTTTTGATTATAGCACAGGCAAATAGCGACTGATCGAGGTCAAAATACGACAGCTACCATGCCTCGAACGATGAACGCTTATTTTTTGTTATACTTGCCGTCGCTTTATTGGACACTTCGTTCGTCCTGCAGTTCAACTGCAGGACAATCCTAATCTCATGAACGAAACTCGAACTCCTAACTTCTTCGTGCGCGACATCCCCATCTACGGGGACACGATTCTCGCGCCCATGGACGGCTACTCGGACTGGCCCTTCCGTTCGATTTGCCGCGCGCTCGGTTCGGCAATGAGTTACACCGAGTTCGTCAAAGTGGAAAAGATTCTCAGCCGTTCGAAGGAACCTGCCAAGCGGTTGTATTACGAAGAAGTCGAAAGACCCGTCACTTTCCAAATTTACGGCGACGACCCGGACCTGATCCTCAAAGCCGCGCTGGTCGTGGAAAAGTGGAAGCCCGACATCATTGACATCAATATGGGATGCCCTGCCAAGTCCATTGCGGATCGCGGCGCGGGCGTGGGCATGATGCCGAGTCCGTTGCGGATCGCGCGTACGTTTCGCAAACTTGTGAAAGCGTTGAAGGTCCCGGTCACAGGGAAGATTCGTTTAGGCTGGGATCAAAACAAAAACTACAAGTTGATCGCGCGCGTCGTCGAAGAAGAGGGCGGTTCATTGATCGCGGTTCACGGCCGCACGAAGGAGCAACGTTACGCGGGCAACGCCGACTGGGACGCGATCGCCGAAGTGAAAGCGGCAGTCAGCCTGCCCGTGGTGGGAAGCGGCGATGTCCGCACGGCGGCAGACATCCAACGGATGAAAAGTCACACGCATTGCGACGCGGTGATGATCGGGCGCGGCGCCATCGCCAACCCATGGATCTTCGCGGGCTACGACCGCGAACAAGTCCCGCACGAGTTGGTGATGGAAACCATCCACGAGCATTTGCAAAAGAGCGTGCAGTTTTACGGCGAAGAGGACGGGCAGCGACTCTTCCGCAAGTATGCCGTGCAATATCTATTGTTGAAAACGCTCGACCGCAACGCGCGCAAAGAAATTTTGAAGGAACGACCCTCGGGGGAATTTTTGGAGATGCTGAGTCAAGTGTATGCGCTGACGGCGATATAAAAAATCAAAACCCCCAGCCACAGATTTCACGGATTCTCACCGATAAAAATTTCGTGAAATCCATGTAAATCTGTGGCAAAAATTTCCTCGTCCCGCTTTCAAATCGTCATCAACACACAGCCGAATAACGCGCCGACAAAACAGAACATAAATTCTGATATACTGGTAGGGGCACAGCATGACGAATCATCGTCAAAACGAGAGACTGACTCGCTGTGCCCCTACTTGTTATTTGAGGTCGTCATGCCAAAAACACACACACGTTATGTTTGTCAAGAATGCGGGCGCGTCGCCGCGTCGTACATGGGCAAATGCCCGCAGTGCGGAAAGTTCGACACGATGGTCGAGGAAGTCATCCACGATGAGCCGGTGACGAAGACCACTGCGGTTCGCGGACTGACGGGTCGGTCTGCCCCGCGCTCCATCGGCGATATCTCAGCGGGAGACGAAGACCGCATCCCTGTGCCAATCGAGGAATTTGCGCGCGTGCTGGGCGGGGGTATCGTGCCGGGCTCCATCGTGCTCGTCGGCGGCGACCCGGGCATCGGCAAGTCCACGTTGATGTTGCAGATGGCGATGGAGATGGCAACCGCCAAACGCGTGTTGTATGTTTCGGGGGAAGAATCGGAACGGCAGATCAAGATGCGCGCGACGCGGTTGAATGGCAAAACGGAATTACCCAAAAATTTATTGCTCGTCACCGAAACGAATCTCGAAATCATTCTCAATCACATCAACGAAGTCAAACCCGAGTTGCTGATCGTTGATTCGATTCAAACTGTGTATCTCTCCAGCATGGATTCATCCGCTGGTTCTGTGAGTCAGGTGCGCGAGTGTTCCTCGCAGTTGCGCGAGTTGGCGAAGACCAGCGGCATCTCGGTATTTGTCATCGGGCATGTGACCAAAGAAGGGACAATCGCTGGTCCGCGCGTGTTGGAACACATCGTGGACACGGTGCTGTATCTCGAAGGCGACCGCTTCCAAGCGTATCGTCTGTTGCGTTCGGTGAAGAACCGCTTCGGCGCGACCTCCGAGGTCGGCGTGTTCGAAATGCGCGAGGGCGGGCTAGTCGAGGTGACGAATCCCTCCGAGGCGTTCCTCGCGGAGCGGATGGTCAACGCGGCGGGCTCTGCCATTGCAGTGACGATGGAAGGCACGCGTCCCATTCTGGTGGAGATTCAGGGACTCACCTCGCCGACTCAATTCGGCAATGCGCGCAGAACTGCAAACGGCGTTGACTTCAATCGCTTGTTGCTCATCTCAGCCGTGTTGACGCGTCGCGCCGGCTTCAAACTTGGCGAACAGGATATTTTCGTCAACGTGGTGGGCGGGATTCAAATTGACGAGCCCGCCGCCGACCTCGCCATCGCCGCGGCGATCGCCTCCTCGTGGAAAGACATCCCCGTCAAAGCGGACGCGGCGCTGATCGGCGAGATCGGTCTCGCAGGCGAGTTGCGGATGCCGAGCCAGATGCAGGCGCGTCTGCGCGAGGCGCAAAAGTTGGGGTTCAAAACCGCCATCGTCCCGAAAGCGATCCGCAAGGGCGAGGGGTACCCGAAAGGAATCGAAATTGTGGAAGCGCGGTCGTTGGATCAGGCGTTGAACGCTGCGTTTGCGTCATCTACAAAAGCGCCCAAGGCTCCGCCGCACATGGCTTAATTCCATGACCCAATATATTTCTCCCACGCTCAACGGACTCGATCTTGAAAAATTCATGCGCGAGGCGCTGGCGGAGGCGGATGCCGCCGGGCAGGCGGGGGAAATTCCCATCGGCGCAGTGTTGGTCTTGGACGGTGAGATCATCGCCCGCGGACGAGCGCGGCACGTGGGGTTGAAGAACCAAGTCCGCCATGCGGAGATGAACGCATTGCTCGATGGCGGCGAGAAACTATGGACGGATTTCAGGCGGGTGATTCTTTTTACGACGGTGGAGCCATGCCCGATGTGCCTCGGCGCGGCGGTGATGGCGGATGTGCCGCACATCATTTTCGCCATGCACGACCAGGTGGTGTATTCGAAACTAACCCTTGAAGCCAACCCGTATGTCAAACGTCACATCAAGAGTTATTTCGGCGGCGTGCTCGAGGCTGAATCGGCGGCGATCATTGGGAAATACAATGCAAGAGCTTTGAAATATATGCAGACTGGCGTTATCTGAGTTGATTTACATGAAAACCCCTCGCTCGAGGGGTTTTGTTTTGCAACTCCTCTCCCTTCCTT
The DNA here is from genome assembly GCA_020847435.1 of Anaerolineales bacterium. Classification (GTDB taxonomy): domain Bacteria; phylum Chloroflexota; class Anaerolineae; order Anaerolineales; family Villigracilaceae; genus Defluviilinea. The sequence continues at coordinate 2,336 of JADLBX010000028.1, read as the reverse complement.
CCGTATGAAGGGCAGAAGGAGATAACCCATGAACGTAAAAATCATTTCAGCGATCCTCGCGCTGGCGTTGGCAAGCATGGCGTGTGGATTCAGTTTCGACCTGCCCGAGCAGGTGAAGGCTGGGGCGGAGATCAAAGATGAGATAACTGTGGCAGACCCAAAGTCGGATGAGACGCGGTTGAGTCTTTCGTTCGGCGCGGGGAATCTGAATCTATCCGCAGGGGCGAAGAATCTTGTCGAGGGGACCGCCGTCTATAACGTGGCAGACCTCAAACCCGAAGTCGTCGAGAACGGGGCGGAGATCGAGATCAAGCAGGGCGATTTCCAAAAGATTCCGCCGTTCGAAGGAATGAAAAACGAATGGGATTTGCAGTTGGGATCGTCGCCGATGGATTTGACCATCAATGCGGGGGCGTACGAAGGCAAGTTTGAGTTGGGCGGGCTGGCGCTCACAAACCTGACCATCAACGACGGCGCGGCGGATGTGAACCTGTCTTTCTCCGAGCCGAATCTCACAAAGATGACCGAGTTCAATTACACCACGGGCGCGTCGGATGTGCGCATCGCAGGGCTGGCGAACGCCAACTTTGAACGCTTCATTTTCAACAGCGGCGCGGGCGATTACACGCTCGATTTTTCGGGCACGTTGCAACGCGACGCCACCGCGAGCATTGACAGCGGCTTGAGCGACCTCACGCTCATCATCCCGCAGGGCATGAATGTTGTCGTTACGATTGACGGCGCGCTGGCGGATATTAATGTGGACGCGGGCTGGTCGCAAAAGGGCAACACGTATTCGCAGGCGGGCGAGGGTCCCACACTGACGATCATCGTCAACATGGGCGCGGGCGAGATCACGATCAGGGATTAGGTTACACGTTTGGACTGAAAAACTACATCACGCAGGTATAATCACTGCATGATGTAGTTTTTGTTTTATTAGACCTCTTGCGAAAGTCATTTTCGCCACTGAGAACATACCGTTCGTGCCGCGAGCACGACGGTGCGAGACGGCAGAGAAAAAGAGGATTTCCACCCGCCCCGAACGCAGGTGCGGGGTCAAAGGTCTCTGAGAGCGCGTTTCTTAAGTCCAAACTGTCACTGTTTTGTACACGGATTTCACGGAACACACGGAAAAAAACAGATTTTAAAATGGTTTTTTCCGTCAAAATCAGTGTAATCCGTGTTGTCCGTGTCCAAAAAAAGAAGTTAAGAAACAGTCTCTGAGGACTCTGTGGCTGAGCAAGAAACACTTATGCAAGGGGTCTATTCCAAAACCTCGGGAGGATCGTATGAAAGACAAGTCCAAATTCGCCGCTATCGTTTCATTCGTATCCGTTCTGGCGCTTGCCGCGTTGTCGTGCGGAGTGTCGGATGTTTCAAATTTATTCGCAACCGCGACGCCCACCGCGACGCTTACCTTCACCCCGAGTCCCACGTTCACCCCAAGCGCGACTCCGACCTCCACGCCGACACCGACCGCCACACCCCAACCGACCGGCGTTTCCACAGAGAAACAATCGGACGGGACAACGCTCTTCACCGATTTCGATAATCAATATCAACTCGCCCTGCCCGCCGATTGGTTCATCCTCCCGCTCAGCGCGGAAGATTTCTCCGATATCTTGAATGAAATGTCGGAGGAGAACCCGGATCTGCGGAACAGCGCGGAGGCGTTCAAGAAACTCGATCCGGACGTGATCCGCGTGGTCGCAATCCATAAAGATTCGAAATACATGGAGAACAACTTCGGCACGAATCTGACCATCACCGCCCTGCAAGACAAATTGTTATCCACTATGCCGGTCGCGTTCGTGACCGGCGTCATGGAATCGCAAATGGAAAAAGGCGGCGCGACCGTCATCGAGCAGGAGGAACTTGTCCTCACCAGCGCAAGCGGCGTGGAAATCGGCGTGGTTGAATTCGTTCAAGACGCTCCCACTTCCACAGGCGAGAAAATTCGCGTGCAATCGCGCCTGCTGGTTTTCCAGACCGGCAAGAAACTCATCATGGTTCAATTGACTGTCCCGCAACCGTTCGCCAAAGAACTTTTTCCGATCCTGGACGATATCGCCAAATCAATTACCCTGCTCCAGTAGCCGGCGCATGGAACGGATTTCTCGGCTTCGCCCCTCACACCCGTTCGAGGCAAGCCTCGAAATGACAGAATAAAGCAGACCTCCGAAGTCTCCAAGACTTCGGAGGTCTAAGACAGTGTTTTGAAATTCGGTTTTAACCACAGACCGCGAAGCGCGCAGATAAAAAGGAATTAACGGCGATTCTTCGGAGAAGTTCATCAAAAGTCACAGTTCATCCGTGTTCATCTGTGGTGAATT
>JADLBX010000027.1 GCA_020847435.1 Anaerolineales bacterium | reverse complement strand
GGGCGGAATGAGCGCAACAACGATATTCAAAAACTCGTCAACGGTGGATGGCTGATGTTTGACGTTTTTCTGAACGGCGGCAAACAAATCCGTTTCTTCTTTTTCCACAAAGCCTTTTTCGTTGACCTTGAACGATTTCGTCTGATCGCGCGTGATGCGGACACAGCGCGCAAACGCGGGCAGGATGGTGGACCAATCCCCGCGTCCGACCCACGATTGAAGTTGCTTCACCGCCTCAGCCGACGCGGCAGGGTTAGCGGATTGCTCCGCAAGGACGGCATCCACTACATCGTGTTTACGCAAAGCGCCTGCTTCATTCAACACGACTTTCAATCGTCCTGCAAGGAATTCCAGAATCCTGTTTTGCGTCTCGTCATTGACTTCAATCGGTTGCGTCTTTGCCGATTTTTTCACCGCGTCGGCAAGATCAAAATCAAGGTTGTGTTCGATCAATGGTTGGACAATTCCAATCGCCGCGCGACGCAGACCGAACGGATCTTTCGCGCCCGTGGGAGCCAGCCCTGCGGCGAAGAAACCGACCAACGAGTCGAGTCGATCTGCCAGCGCAATTGCCAGACCGATTCTTGTTTGCGGCACAGTTTGATATTGCTCGCTGATCGCGGTCGCCACATCTTTCACTTCGCCGCTTCGCAAAGCGTATTCGCCGCCGATGATGCCTTGAAGGGATGTCATCTCGGTGACCATTTGTGTCGCAAGGTCGGCTTTCATCAAGTAAGCGGCGCGCTGAGTAAGCGGTAATTGGTTATTAGTAATTCCGAGCGCGGGGATAATTTCATTAACCAGTTTGCCTATGCGCTCCGATTTATCGAGCATGGAGCCGAGTTTGGTGTGGAAGGTCAACGAAGAAAGTTTGGGGCGATATTCTTCGAGTTTATGTTTGAGGTCTTCACGGACGAAGAAGTTCGCATCCGCAAAGCGCGCACTGAGAACGTGTTCGTTGCCTTGACGGACAATATCCACTCCGATGTCGTCACCGTTGCGGATGGCGATGAAATGTGGCAACAATTCTCCCTCACCCCTAACCCCTCTCCCGCTGGGAGAGGGGGATGCAACGGGAAAATATCTCTGATGTTTTTTCATCACTGAGATCAGCACATCACGCGGCAAGGACAAATATTCCTTATCAAATCCGCCCATGACGGCGGTGGGGATTTCGACGAGGTTCGCCACCTCGTTGAGCAGACCATCTTCGACGAGGGCTTCCCCTCCGACCAACGACGCGGCTTGCGTGACCTGCTCCACGATGGAGGCTTTGCGTTCTTCTTTGTCGAGGATGATTCCCGCTTGACGGATGAGGTCGAAGTATTTATCAGCCGAGGGGATTTTTACCTCAGGCGAATCGTAGGGACGAAGTCCACGTGAGACGTTGCTGCTTGTCACGCCTGCATATTCAAACGGGATAACCGTCTCGCCGAATAATGCTACATACCAGCGAATCGGACGCGAGAATGAAACGCCCGAATCATTCCAGCGCATGGACTTTTCAAACTTGATGCTTTCAACAAGTTTAGGCAAGGCTTCAGCCAAGACTTCGGGAGTCGGGCGTCCTTTTTGCTTGACGATGGCGAAGACGTATTTGCCTCCGTCCTGTTCACGGACTTGGAGGTCTTCGACGTTCACGTTATTCTTTTTGGCGAAACCTTGCGCGGCTTGGGTGTAGGACAAACTGGAAGTTTGTCCTACGATGGCTTTGTCTGCGGGCGGACCTTTGACGACATCCTCACGGTCGGGCTGGGTCGGGGAGAGTGAATCAGCCGTAATCACGAGTCGACGCGGGGTGGCGTAAATGCGGATGTCGCCGTGTTCAAGATGAAGTTCATCCAAGAGTTGCGGCAGACGAGTTACAAGATACGCATGGGCGGTGTCTACGTCGGAGGCGGGGAGTTCTTCGGTTCCGATCTCCAAAACAAAGGTCGAAGGTCGAAGGTCGAAGGTCGAAGGCAATGAATGACTTGTGACTTTCGACTTTTGACTCTCTTTAAGAAGCGGGAATTCTTGTTCCTTCCTCTGCTCTTCATATCCCTCCGCGACGCGGCGAGCGAGTTCACGCATACGGCGGAAGAATGCCTGACGTTCGGCGACGCTGATGGCGCCGCGGGCGTCGAGGATGTTGAAGGTGTGCGAGGATTTGAGGACGTAATCGTGCGCGGGGAGAAGCAGACCCTGCGCGAGACAGGCGTCGGCTTCGGCGGAGAAGAGATCGTACATCTGGCGGGCGCGCTCGATGTCGGCGACCTCGTAATAATATTTGGAATGCTCGAACTCCTCGCGGCGGATGATCTCGCCGTAGGTGACGCCCGCGCCCCACTCTTCGTCCCAGATGGCTTTGGCGTTGTTGAGCGCGATGAGGATGCGTTCGAGCCCATAGGTGATCTCAACCGAGACGGGGTTGAGCGTCACGCCGCCCATCTGCTGGCAGTAGGTGACCTGCGTGATCTCCTGCCCGTCGAGCCAGACCTCCCAACCCAAACCCCACGCGGCGATGGCGGGCTGTTCCCAGTTGTCCTCCACAAAGCGGATGTCGTGCTGGCGCGGGTCAATGCCGAGGGCTTTGAGCGAGTCGAGATACAACTCTTGCGGATTGCCTGTATCAGGCTTGAGGATGACTTGAAACTGCGTGTGCTTCTGAAAACGATTCGGATTCTCGCCGTATCGACCGTCGTCGGGACGGACAGACGGCTCGACGTACGCCACGTTCCACGGTTCGGGTCCGAGCACGCGCAGGAAGGTGGCGGGATTCATCGTCCCCGCGCCGACTTGGGTGTAGTAAGGCTGGGTAATGAGGCATCCGTGGTCAGCCCAGAATTGTTGGAGGGTGAGGATGATGGATTGGAAAGTAGAAGACATTGTTATCAGTGATCAGTTATCAGTGTGGTGTGAGGGGATTATAACTGATGGAAAGTGGAAAGAAGAAAGAGGAAAGAAAAGACGACAGCGCTGGGGAGAGCCGTCGTCCATGTTAATTTCGCTTTGACAGATTAAAGCGGCAGATAGATCACTTGGTTTTCCATCTCGTTTTCATCGGCGCTTTTGGCGATGATCTCCAGATCCTGAACGCAAACGCCAATGGTGACGCGCAGTTGATGAGCGTAAATCACGCCAGAGAACGCCTTGCCAGCGCGCTGATATTTCGCCGCTTCCTCCAGCAAGTCGTCGTCTTGTGTGAATAAGGAACGTTTCAATTCATGCGCTCGTTGGAGCAGGCGCTCGTCGTCAAGTTGATCTGCCCCATCGTCATAAGCAGTGAGAACATCCACATCCCGCAACCGTAACGCTGTCGTGATCGCTTTTGGAACATGGTGATCCATGTAAAGCGAAACCGACATCAGATCAGTCCCTTGCTTTTCAAGCGTTTTACCAATGGCGATTCGGGCGTGGAATTACGAATGCGATCCACTTTGCGAAGACGCGCTTCAATGTCCGCTTCTAGAACTTCACGGTGATCCCAATAATATGCCAGCGCGGAATAGATCTGTCCAAACGTCAGGTGCGGAAACTGCTCGCGCAATTCCTCCGCGCTCCAGCCATGCGCCGCCTGCGCCTGAACGAGTTCCACTACTTTCATGGTCGTCCCCGCAATGACGGGCGCGCGCGAGTCGTTTAGAAGAATGTGTTCGTAACGGGTTCCTGCAAGCATGGTCGTTCTCCTGCTTTAATCTTACACGAAAATGGGGTATTTGTGCGCTTGGCGAAAGTGTTGGAGACTGGAGATTAGAGAATTGTGGAGGGGATTATAACTGATGGACAAACGGAATCGATCAGATCATTCATGGCTTTTATGGAGGTTGAGACTTGCCAGCCTCGCCTGGAGTTGAATCAGCGCCTGATTGCGTTCATTCCGAAAGGTTGACTCAGTCTCCTGCAGCCGCGGTTCGAATTCTGCCATTAACGCAAAGAATTGCCGCGCGCCCTCCTGCGGGGATAAGGCACGCAACAAGCGAGTCTCTTCGGCGCGAATGGTATCCCAATTTTGGGATATGATTTTCAACATGTTTTGCACAATTCCGTTCGGCTATTATACCCGCCTACTGCTTTGATTAATCGGAACTGTCCCGCTTTTGCCAACCTCGGTTTTAGAGATTTGAGACTGGGGATTAGAGAATTATGGAGGGGATTATAACTGATGGAAACGACAATGGACGATTGACCGTTGACCATCGTCTATTGTCTATCGTCCGAATTTCGCTTCACGCGGCAGGGGAGGCTGGTTCTGTTTCAAAAAACTTTGCCCCGTTCCAATCATCTAGAAGGATAAAAGGAACGGGGCTTTTTTATATTTGCCCAACCGTACAACGATTGGGCGGGAACCACCAGGACTCTCTTCCAAAGCGCTCATGTCACATTCGTAAACGCGGCATATTCTGGCTCGAAAGACCAAAAAGAAGAGATCGGGCGCAACGGAAACCGATATTGTTGTTGATGTTGTCGGGCGCGTTCCTGTTCCGATTCGTAGAACGGACGTTGTTATCGTTGTTGTTCCACGCGCCGCCCCGCAGCACGCGCTCTGGCGTCCCCAAATTACACGGTCTTCAACCAGCCGCCGAGTAATTTTCCGATTTCAGTCAGCGAGTCAGCCGCAAACAGATATTGCGGATGGCTCGTTAATTTGCGCTGGTGGGCAAGGCGCAAATATAAACGCAGTTTATCCAGTTCCAAATCGGCTTGCAGCAAACGCCCACGTTTGTCGCGTTCTTTTACAGCGCGGATCAATTCCTCGTAAAAATCAAACGCCGAATCTTCGATCCGCTTTCCCAGCCGAAACCGTTCGCTTTTGGGAAAGCTTTCGGTGTGATTCATCATCCACAACAAAAAATTGGATGTCTTTGCAAAAATAGGGGATTGGGTCTCCGTCATGAATTCACCGAGTTAAGTATTTTTCTTCTCAAGTTCCACGTATCGCCGTACTGCGCGTGGTTCGCCCAGGCAACGGCATGGACTTTCAATTTTTCAGGCGTCATTGTTCCTGCCTGGCGCATGAAATACAAATGCCGCCAGCGGCGTCCAAAGGCATAGCCTTTGGACGGTTTCAGGCGGCGGTGTTCGGGAAACACAATGAAGCCCAAAAAAGTGATACCCTTCCACGTCGGGCGGGCATGGGCGCTCTCTTCGTGAATGGTCAGCCGCAGGCTTGCCAGAAAATCAATTATGGCGCTGCGCCATTCATGTAATTCCCTTTTGTCGTTAGAAAACAACACAAAATCGTCCACGTAGCGAATATAGGCGCGGACTTTCAGTTTTTGTTTGACGAACTGGTCGAGTTCGTTCAAGTAAACGTTCGCCCAAAACTGGCTGGTCAGGTTGCCGATGGGCAACCCGCGCGGACGGTTGGCGGCAAAAAGGCCCTGCCCTGAGCCTGTCGAAGGGTCGTCTCCTGTGAAATAGGTCATGTCGTATTCATCATTCAATATCCCTTCTCCGCTGGCGGCGATCTTTTCGACCAACTTCATCGCGCTGGCGTCTTGAATTGTTTTGGATAAAACAGACTTGAGAATTTCATGGTCAATGGACGGAAAGAACTGCTTCACGTCGCAAGGTAACACATACGCATAACGGCGCATGAGATAGGTACAGCGGTCGAGCGCCTTGTGCGTGCCTTTGCCAATTTGGTTGGCGTAACTATCATGGATGAATTTTCTTTCCAGCATGGGACCGATGACATTCATCAAAGCGTGATGAACGACCCGATCTCGAAACGGCGCGGCGGAAATTTTCCTGCGCTTGGGCTCATGCACGGTGAAACTGCGGTAGCCGCCTGGTTGGTACGATTCATCCCGTAGTTCATCGCGTAGTTGGATCAATTCTGGCTCCAGATCGTATTCGAACGCCGCGATCGAGGGATGGCTCCGCCGTCCTTTGGAAGCTTTGATGAACGCCTGCCAAAGGTTGAACAGATCATGGATTTGGGGGTAGAAATTTTTATAGATTTTACCCATATCTCAAAAAAATTTTTTACACGACTCGCCTTCGGCGAGAGGGCAGAACAACAGAAATGCAGAACACAGAAAATCAGAACTATGGAAGAGAGCGGGCGCAACGGAAACCGATACCGTTGTAGATGCCGTCGGGCGCGTCCCTGTTCCGAAACGCAGAACGGACGAGGTTAACGACGAGGTAGTCCCACGCGCCGCCCCGCAGCACGCGGTATTGACCCGAAACGGGTCCCGAAGGATTGGAGGAGGGCGAACTGGCATAGTAATCCGAATCATACCAGTCATTCACCCATTCCCAAACATTGCCCGCCATGTCGTACATGCCGTAGGGGCTTTTTCCGTTTTCATAATTACCTACCTCCGTTGTATCGCCCACACAATAATTGCTCCCATTGTGGTAATTGGCTTGATTACAACTCACCTCTTCACCCCAGGGGTACGTCCTTCCATCATCGCCCCTGGCGGCTTTTTCCCATTGGGCTTCGGTGGGTAAACCGCCGCCGCGCCACGCGCAGTAGGCCTTGGCTTGGTTCCAATCCACGTCAATGACGGGGTAGTTATCGAATTCTGAATTTTCATAATAACTGGAGCGGGTGTAAGAACTTGTTTCTTGCGGCGGGTCGCATGCGCCCACATCCACACAAGCTTGGTAAGCGGCGTTGGTCACTTCGTAAACGTCCATGTAGAAGGCGTCCAGATACACTGGATGAACGGGTCTTTCATCATCAGATCCATTTTCACTGCCCATTGAAAACTCTCCCGCGGGCACAAGGCGCATGGTAATGCCTTTTGGGTCAATAATCTCTATCGGGTAGGGCGTGGCGGTCGGGGTAAATACCTTTGTCGGCGTTTTGCTCGGCGCGGGGGTCTTGGTTGCGGTTGTTGTGGAAATAATTGCGGTCGGTTCAGGTGTGCGGTCAAAGAGATTCGCAAGCAGAGGCGAACTGACCAGCGCGGCGCAAATTGTCCCCACCAAGCCGATCAAAGCCACGATAATTGCCGTGTTCGGCTTACGCGGCGGTTGTGATTTCTTGGGTTGTTCTTTTTTAGCAACTGGCTCGGCAGCTTTTTCTTTCTCAGGCTTTGGAGAGGGCGTTTCCTGAGTCCCGACGTTAATTACATTGTTACTGCCTGTGACAATCACGCTGTCCGAAACGTCGCCGCCAACGTCTATCTTCTGCGTTGAAGGCTTGGGAGTCTCGGTTTCAGGTTTCGCTTCTTTCGGTTCGGGAGGTCGCTTATCGTCGGCGATCTTTTCAATCTCCCTCGTGATTTCGCCCGCCTTCGGCAATTCCACGTTTGCCAAATGCAATTGCGAAGCGCGCAACTTGAGCGCTTTCATCAATTTGGTGTAACCATCTTTTTCAAAGAGGTTGACCGCTTGATATTGCCTCAAAGTGAACGGCAGATCGCAATCTTCCAACCGTGCGGGGATCAGGAAGATGCGTCCCTCGGGCATTTCCAATGCCTTGTCCAAAGCAAATTTGATCTCTTTTTGAACATATCCCTCTTTATCCACCGAGTTCGGGGAAAGGCAGATGATGATGGCGTCTGAGGAAAGCAACGCCTTCGGGATTTCCATTTCCCAGTTCTGCCCAGGGATCAAGTCTTCAACGTCCAGCCACGGTTGCACGCCGCGTCGTCGCAACGTGCGGTACAGTTCACGCACCTTCGGCTTATCCGCCGAGGCATGGCAGAGGAAGACTTTGAGGGGGCGTTTTTCCATAAAGGATGAATTCGGAAGAGTAATGGATGAAAAACGACGCGCCTGTTTCAGAGGCGCGCCGCAATTCCTATTACGTTCTACGGCTTGTTTGGCGTTTCTCACGAATCCGCTTGACGATGCTATCCAAGTCCTGACCATCCAGCCATTGGTGACGGTCTTTGGAATAGTCGCCGTGTCCCGTTTCAAATTGTTGCATGAAGCGAATCATACCGACAATTCCAAGTTCACGCGCCAGAGCTTCCATGCCAGCAACACGGATTTGTTCGAGAGACATAGTGTGTGCGTTCATTAGATCATCTCCTCTACCCATATAAGAGGGTTCATTACTCGTATATTTAAGCGTTTCGACGCTTGTTTTGCCGACTTCAACAGGCGATCATCGGTTGATAAGAACACATCTGCTTGTGCGGCTTCCGCGCAAGCGAGATGCAAAGAGTCGAATTCTTTAAAACCCACTTTTTGTAACTCTCTAGCCCGCTCAACTTCAGCCTCTTCAATCTCAACCGTGCGGCTGATAAAACCCGACAACAACCTTGCACGGCTCAATTTCTGAGTATCGGGCGTTTGTTCGATTTCATCCATCAACGCCTCGCTGCCAATCCACTCCCATTCGCCCTTTTCGATTCGAGAAATAATTGCCAGAATTGCTTCGGATTCAAGGCGAATTCGTTCCTGAGTTTGGTCGTCGAACGGACGATTGAGACAGCATGTATCAAAATAGATCTTGGTCATTCATATTCTACGACAGGCGCTGATACAGTTTCGCGTTCTTGCTCAACACCCGTCCCATGATTTTTTGAAACTTATCCCGCGGGCGGGTCAATAAATCATCCAAACTGGCGCGTACCAATTCTTCAGGTGCGACGCGAAATCGCTCGGCAAGTTCGTGAAGTTTCTTTACTCGCTCGTCGGGAAGGGTAATGGTAAATGTTGTCATGGTTATCTGCTTTCAATTATGGGCATTATACCTTGTCCAGCCACGGTTGCACGCCGCGTCGCCGCAACGTGCGGTACAGTTCACGCACTTTCGGCTTGTCCGCTGAGGCATGGCAGAGGAAGACTTTGAGGGGGCGTTTGGGGTCGGGCATGTTACAGTAATTTCTTGAATTCTTCGATAGTCAGCCCCGCGTCTTTGATAATTCCACCCATCGTAAAGGCATTGATCGGGTTGTTGCGCGGGATGATGATAATGCGGTCGTCCTTTGCCATGGAGATGTGCTTCCCTTCGCGGATGACTCGAAACCCCGCTTTCTCAAAGGCTTTTACGGCTCGCTGGTGTTGAACTCCCGCCAGTTTGGGCATGATTACACTGGGACCTCGATCAAACGTGTCTCTTTATCTTGATTCAAGATTTCGATCGTTTCAAGGTAAGTCTGGATCGCATCTTTGATGTTCTCAACGGCTTCTTCTTCCGTCTCTCCTTGCGACCAGCATCCTGGCAGTCCTGGAACCCAAACGGCAAACCCCTCCTCTGTTTCTTCAAGTCGGATTTTATATTTCATGACAAAATCTCCTGAACGCTGCCGCTATTATACCGCCATGCGTATTTCCACATCACCTTCTCAACGCCCTCACCAACCTCCTGTACCCTCCCTTCACGAACAGATCCACGCGGTGCAGGTGACGGAGCGATTCAGGCATGTCGCAATCTTCCAGCCGCGCGGGGATGATGAAGACCTCATCCACGAGCAGGGAGGCTTTATCGAGCGCGAGTTTCAATTCCTCGTGACGGTATCCGTGTTGTTTGTTGAAGGCGCGTGAAAGACAAACGACGACCGCGTCGCTGGTGAGGATCGCCTTGCGGATCTCGCTTTGCCAATCTTGCCCAGGTTGGAGGTTTGCCGCGTCGAGCCATACGTCGATTCCATCCCGCCTCAATCGCTGGTGCAGTTTGTGGACCTCATCCTGATCGCTGTGCGCGTGGATGAGAAATGCGCGTACTTGTTTTGATCTGTTCATTCGCCATAGCCAGTCTCAAAAAGAAAACAAGGACGGCTATTGTATTAGAACATATGTTTCAAGTCAAGCGCGGCGAGAATCTTTGGACGGCATTCTCAAGAAAATTTGAAGGCGATTCTTTTGTACACGGATGCTTCGACAGACTCAGCACAAGTTTCACGGATTAGACGGATTTTTTCCGTTCTCTACGGAAGAAACCGTGTCGTCCGTGTCTTCCGTGTACCGATTTTAAGAATTATTTCCTCCACCACTCCCACGGATTCTCCCCGCGTAGGATCGCGCGTCCATGCAGGAACAGGCTGAATTGCGAAAGACCGAACCAAATCAGGAAGAGCGTCAAAAAGAAGGATGCGAAATCCATCCACACGGGCAATGAATCTTTGATGTCCGCAACTTGTTCGCGCCAACCTTTTACTTTTGCTTGATACTCCTCCACATCGGCGAGAAATCCCTCGAGGCTTGCGCGTGATTCAGCGAGGTCGCCGTCGAAGAGTTGCGACACGTCCTCCAACAGCACAGACGCACGCTCGGCAAGTTTGCCCACGTCCGTGATTTGCGACTCGAGCGCGTCCGCCGAATCGATCAGGTCGGTGAGCATCTCGTCGGAAATGTTGACGCTGACAAACGGCGCGACGTTGATGCCAAACACGAGCAGGCGCAAATTTTCCAACGTGTCGCGCGCGGTGATCAGCCGTTCTTGCGCGGTTTCCAATTCGGGGAGCAAGTTGTCGTTCAACGTGGTCTGCACGTCCGCGAAAAACGCCTGCGGATCGTCCTCCGTGAATTGATTGAACGCCGCTTCAGTCGAATCGAGGATGCCAAGCGCGCGCTCGATCTGCGCGTGCGACTTGTCGAGCGCCGCTTCACCCAAACGGAGTTCTGATTCGACCTCGTCCAGCCGCGCCACCCCCTCACGCGTTAACGGCTCGTTCAGCGCCAACGCCGCGACGATTCCGACCGCGCTCAAGATCAAGGATGTAACGCTGAGGACGATCAATGTCCACGCAAGAATTTTTCGCATCATGAGGTTCCGATCTCCTGTCAAAATTATACACGCCGCGTTGCGCTTCGGTACTATAATGAAAAGAAACCTCACAGGTCTTTGAGACCTGTGAGGTTTGAACCGAATTTCGAGGAGCGACCCATGTTCATCATCATCAGCGACCTGCACCTCGGCGACGGCACCACCGCCTCCTCCATCCCAACGAGCGCGTTTTATCTTTTTGCCAAACGCCTGCGACAGGACGCGCACTTCGCCTCCGTGCGCTACGGGAAATACCATCCCATCGAACAACTCGATGTCTTGTTGCTCGGCGACATCCTCGACCCGATCCATTCCACTCGCTGGCTTTATCCCGTCGGCGACGAAACGTTCGCCCGCATGACCAAACCCGGCGAGGCGGATTACATCCGCCCGTGGAGCGACCCGAACGATCCGAAGTACGCGGCGAAATTGATGGAAATCACGCGCGCCATTTTGGAGGAGAACAAAGCCTCATTCGAAGTTTTGCGGAAACTCGCAAGCGGCGAACTGATCGAATTCGACGCGCCCAGCCAAAACGGCGGACGCGACCCGAGCGTCCCGAAGATTCCGCTCAAAGTCCGATTCCATTACATGGTCGGCAACCACGATTGGTACTACTGCCTCAAAGGCGAAGCGTTCGACGCCGTCCGCCGCGAGATCATCCAAGCGTTGGGCTTAAGCAACCCATCCACGCCGTTCCCATCCGACTTGCGGAAATACAATTCCGATTTTCCCTGGGCGGAGGACGCCGCGCCACAGATCCGCAAATTATTCGAGGAATATAAAGTCTTTGCGCGGCACGGCGACCTGTTCGACACGTTCAACTTCGACCGCACCAAAGGACGCGCCCATGCCACGCTCGGCGACGCGCTCGCCATAGAAGTCGTTACCAAATTTCCAGAAACTTTGAAACACACCGAAGGTTTCGATGACGCGCTCGTTGATAAATTGAGCGAGATCACCAACGTCCGCCCGGCGCTTGCCACACCGTTGTGGGTCAACGCGCAACTCAGCGCGCTGGCAAAGCAAGACCAACTCAAGCGCGGCGACGAGAACGATCTCAAAAAAATTTGGGACCGTCTCGCCGAAGAATTCCTCGAACTCGATTTCGTCAAGCAAGCGGATAAAAGTTTCGAGTTCGACGTGGTGGACGCGCTGCAAGCGGGCATCAAACTTTCCAAACTCGTTTCGTTCGAGACGATCGACAAACTCACCCTGCGCTTGCAGGGAGGCAAAAAGCGCGGCGACCCTTCGTTCGCCAAACACGCCCTGCTCGAACCGGCGTTCCTCGATAAATCGGCGCGCTATTTTATATACGGTCACACGCATCACGAAGAAACCGTCGCCCTCGATCACGACGCCGCCCTCGGCGATCAGGTCTACTTCAACTCCGGCACGTGGCACACGTATTTCGATCTCGCCCGCAACAACCCGCGCCAAAAACGCTTCGTGCCATACAAGGCGCTCACCTACATCACCTTTTACAAAGACTACGAACACGATGAGCGCCGCTTCGAAACTTGGACGGGCGCCTACGCGTAATTTTTTGAACCGCTAAGCCCGCAAAGAACGCAAAGAAAATCTCTTCTCGTTTCTTTGCAACCTTGGCTCGCTTCGCGGTTAATTAATCATCAGTGACTTTTCAGACACTTTCTGAATGTTTGTGTTGAATTGGGGGAAGAGGATACTGATGTAATGACAAGGTAGACATGATTAACCCCAAACTTAAGGAATCAGCCACAGATTTCACGGATTCTCACAGATTGTAAAGTTTTTACTTCAAGTCGTACAAGACGAAAGCCGGCCAGTTAGTACATGGTCGGTTTTTTCGTGTAAATCCGTGTAATTCGTGGCTAAAAGCTCGAAAGATTAAATTCGGGATAAGTCATGTCTACGATTTTATTTTCTTCAAAAACCCCGGCGTGTTCAATTCGCGTTCGAGCAGGTAAGTGAAGTATCCCTGCATCAGGGATTCGGTTTCGCGCTGCACGTCAAGGTCGGGGCGGGCGCGCGAGGCTTCGGCGTAACCGCTCCGTTGAAAGTGACGCAGGTATTTCAACGCTTCGACGGAGATCGAATGGAGGTGTTTCAATCCCTGCCCACAGCGCGGACAAATCACGCCGCCCGCGCTGAACGAGAAGAACTGGTCTTCGGGCTTGATCTCGCGTCCGCAGTTGACGCACTCGAACAATTGCGGGCGGAAGCCGAGTTGGTCGAGAAGGCGCATCTCGTAAAAGCGGAGGACCAGCCACACGTCCGCGCGCGAAGCGAGACGTGTCAGCGTTTCCGTCAAAAGGCGGAAAAGAGTCGGGTTCTCGGTCTCATCTTCGTAGGTGAAGCGATCCAGTAATTCCAGCGCGTACGCCGCGTGACCGGTGAGGAGCAAATCGTCGCGCAGAGGCAGGTAGGCATCCACCGTGTCGGCTTGCGTGAGCAGGAACATGTCGCGTCCCGTGGCGAGTTGAAGTTTGACGTGCGTGAACGGTTCGATGTGACCCGCTTTGCGCGAGGCGATCTTGCGCGCGCCTTTTGCGATCACTCGCATCTTGCCGCGTTGACGCGTGTACAACGTGAGCAGACGGTCGGCTTCGCCGTAATCGCTGTGACGAAGCACCACCGCATCCACGCGGACGGAACGGAATTTTGGTTGGGGCATGGGGGAACGTAGACAAGTAGACACGTAGACAGGTAAAAACGTGTGTACGTGTGTACGTGTTTACCTATTTACTTAATTTCTCCGGCGTAAACGCTTCGGGCAAAAGTTCTTTCACCGTTGTCTCTTTGACGAGCTTGCCATCTTTATCTGCCAACAAGACTACCGTATCGAGTCCAAACTCCGCCATGACTTGACGACAGCCGCCGCAGGGCGAGCCGCCGTTGTCCGTTACCACCGAGATCGCTTCAAATTCTTTTTCGCCTTCCGAGACGGCTTTGAAGATCGCCACGCGTTCGGCGCACATCGTCTGCGGATACGCGGCATTCTCCACGTTGACGCCGGTGTAAATTTTCCCGGTCTTCGTCCGCAGCGTCGCGCCGACGTGATAGTTGGAATACGGCACGTACGCGTTTACGCGCGCTGAGTTGGCTAGCGTGATGAGGGTTTGTTTATCTTTTGAGGTGAGGGTCATAACATATCCTTACGCAATACGCAGTACGCAGCGCTTCGTATTGCGTACTGCGTATCTTGTAACGCGTATCATTTTCCTTTCCTCTTTCTTCTTTCCACTTTCTTGATGGCGCGCGCCGGCATTCCGACGACCAGCGTATCCTCCGCCACGTTCTTGGTCACGATGGCGCCAGCCCCCGTCCGCGCGCCGTCGCCAAGTATTAGAGTCAAGCAAGCATGTCCAACGCATTTCAAGACTTACCCCTTGACGAACTACAACTTTTAGAATCTTAAGCAGATGAAATTGAGTGTGGGGATTGCGCCATACTAACTACCCTGCCACGAGCAATGGATTTCGATGTGGTCAGAACAGTAGCAGAAGCGTTCCCTTTAAATTTTGTGAGATGCTCTGCCCACTTCTCGTTGGAAAGGACAAATTCAATGCCATCGATTCCAGAAAATCGACTATGTCCAGCAATAACTAACACATGCACAACTCTACCTTCTCGTCCCGAGATAGCGCCATATACCAACAAACACGAGTCGGTGCTGATTCCATCAACATGCTTTGATTCGTATCTTTCAAATTGATTTATAACTTTCCCGTTTTGCATCTCTAAAATCGACGGCTTATTTTCACCGCACGGCACTATATGCAAATTCTCCAAGTACTTTTGAGGGCGAGAACTGTCTACAGAAAACACATATCCATTCAGTATCTCTGTCGCGTCAGGCTGTAGGTTGTAGAAAATATTAAGTGCGGCGCGGGATAGAGGATTTGCGCCGGGCGCGCCAATTATTACCAGATTCCTTTCAAAGGAACTAAGATTAGTATAGTGTTTGTTTTTAGGAACAAATTCAATA
This sequence comes from Anaerolineales bacterium, assembly GCA_020847435.1. Classification (GTDB taxonomy): domain Bacteria; phylum Chloroflexota; class Anaerolineae; order Anaerolineales; family Villigracilaceae; genus Defluviilinea. The sequence goes on along the minus strand of JADLBX010000027.1, from coordinate 4,424 downwards.
TTTGTTTTTGGATAATCTTTCTGCCATCCAAATCGCTGAATAACTCCGGTATATAGAATGATAGCCGCAGAAATATCTGCAGCCCTGACGGTAGGTTCAACGCCAGCTTCATCTTCGGGAATTATTATTGACAACCCATCTTTCAAAAAAGATTGCCAAAATTCGTGCAAAGTCTCCAAGCCTTCTGGTTTTTTCAGAAATCGTCTTTCAAAATTCAGCAATTCGTCTTGAACGGTAGAGGCGAGCAATGCGGCAAATTCTTTACGAGTTTGGTAGTCAAAAACAAACCCGACCACGCCAGACGTTAAAAGAGCTGCCGCGACACTTCGAAGGATTTCCGCCACGCGAGGGGCCAAGGCAAGGTAAGTTTCAGCTAGAAAAAGAATCAGGAAGGATATTAAGCCCAACAGTAATATTAGTATCAAGAATTTATTTCTCAGTAAGGAAGAGTAGAGTTTATTCATTGCCTTGTACCTCCATGCTCTGTACCCAGTTGAACGTAAATGCCTGTAGCGTCATCCTGCAATTTCGTTCTAGGGTATATGTCTAAATGAATGTCGGAAGAAACCATTTGCGTCATCTGATTATACAAACCCCGCAAACCAAATCTGCGTACAATCCTTCCCATTTTTTGATACCGCTGTTGCTGTTCAGCTAACTTTTCATCAAGGGGAGAAAGGAGTTCGAGTCCATCACTCAAAGCAAAAAAACCAAAAGTTCGACTGGGATCTATCTCCACAACGCCTGTTTCAATGTAATCTTCCATCTCGGGCAACCCATTCAACACACCACATCCATGTTGAGGATTCGTCGTTCCGTTCTCGTCAACATAATTCAGCCTTATTCCACTTTGAATAATAAACTCTCGTCCTTCTGGACTCGAAACTGCATCAATGAAATGCTTTATTTGATGATATGTTTGCATGGCACGGACAGATTCAAGAGCTTGATTGTCGAATTCTCCCATTTGATCACGAGTGTGACGGATTACCGTACCATCTTGACAAGCCTCAAATAAACTTGTATCGCCCAGATGGGCAAATTCAAGCCGAGACGAAACTAAATCTAGGCGAGCTAAGGTAATTACACAAGTAGGTAAAACTAGTCGCACATTACGAGGATCGCTGGAAAATGGCTGTCCAAGTTTGTCTACAATATATTGAGCATTAAATGTGCCGAAAATTTTTGTTATCTCAGTTCGAAGACCGTCATTTGCCTGAATCAACGCGTCCTTTAAAGGGCATGTTGGTTCATTCTTTATCTTTTCTTCTAAGAGTATTTTCAAAATATAGGATGCAAATGCTGGTGGAGTAAACCTCGGAAATTTATCTCTAATCTTCGTGTCAATTTCAGGCAACAATTTACGAACCCCCGCCCCGTCAATAACTGCAAAGCACAATGATTCCGAAACGCCGTGGCGCTGAAGAAAAAACCAATTATCTTCATTCACTCGATTCCGAATTGGTGATGGTCGAGAGAATATCTCCACCATTGAGTGAAACGGAGTTGTATTCGTATCCACAAAATCACGCTCTCTTCAGAGTTTTTAGTTGCTCACTGCGTGACATCGTAGCTAATTCAACGGGATTTTCCGAAACAAGGTACGATTTCTTAGATAAGAGAGCCATCTTGTCAGCCGCCAGCGTATCATGTAATACCACGCCGGGCCCAACCATAGCATTGGGACCCACTTTGGTTCCCGGCGAGAGCACAGCATTACAGCCAGTGCGACAGTTTTCGGCCATAATTGCGCCAAAATATTTTTTCCCGGAAGATACCCTCCCTGCACCCACCCGAATTTTAATAGGGGTTTCATCAAAGCGGAGATTAGCGGTTATTGTCCCTGCCCCAAACGAACAATTATCAGAGATTATAGAATCGCCAATGAAATTTTTGTGAAACCAAACATTATCGCCGATGACTGAACGGGTAATCTCTGTTGCATGACCTACAACACAATTTTGACCAATCGAAACTCCGCCACGAATCAACGTATGATTGCCAATAATAGTGCCTGCACCAATATATGCTGGACCACGCACAACCGCATATTCCAAAACACGAGCATTAGCCTCAACAAATACATTTTTATCTACAATCGCGACGGGTGAAATTTTCGCATGAGGATCTACCCGATATTCATGAACTTGCGATAACAACAAATCATTTATTGCGAACAAATCCCAAGGGTACTTATAAGTCTCGAACGGTCCATTATACGAGATGAAATCGTTACCAGCAGGTCGGATCAATTTTTGATAAGCCCGTTCGAACTGATCGTCTGTCTCACCGATCGGCGTCGAATCAAGAACATCCCAAACCTTTGGCGAGAAGTAATATAGACCAATCACGGCAATGTTACTAGGCTCAGCGCCTTTTTGGGGTTTCTCAATTACGCCTACTAACTGCTTATTTGAATTGAGGACCATAACCCCAAATTTATTCGGCTCCACCACCTCTCGACCCGCTAAAGCAACATCCAAAGATTTTCTCTGCCCAAGCTGCGCCAACTCTGATAGCAAACGGTAATCATAAATATCGTTTGCATTCATCACCAAAATATCTTCGGAGAGATGCTCGCGGGCAGAGAGAAGGGCATTTGCTTGTCCTAAGGGCTTTTCTTGAATCGCATACTTCAAACGCAGATCGAACTGACTCCCATCTCCCAAATATTCCTCGATAGCGTTTTCGCCTGGCGAGATAACAATAACCAACTCCTGAACGCCAATTTTAGCTTGTTTCACTTTATCAAGAACATGCTCGATGATTGGCTTACCAGCCACGCGAAACATAGCCTTTGGCTTGTTAATGCCTAAAGGCGAAATTCTTTTTCCGATGCCGCCTGCTAGAATTACTGCCTGCACAGCGCCTCCAAGTTATTCTTCAATGTTTTCTGGCCAATTGAGCTCATATAAATCATATTTCGATTCAACCAAAGTCAACACTTCCTTTTTAACTTGATTCATATGATCTTCAGAAATTTTAGACTCAAACCGCAGTGAAAGTTTCGGTTGAGTGTTTGACTGTCGCACTAATGCCCAAGCATTTGGAAATGAAACAGAACAACCATCCACTTCTTGAATCGTATATCCCTTACCTAAATAATGTTCCTTCACTGATTCGACAATATCTCCTTTGACTTCATCTGGACAATCCAAACGATATTCTCGAGAAGAAAAATAACGGGGCAATTTGGAAACAAGCGTTGAAAGGGGAAAATTTTGCTCAGATAAAAGGGATAAAACTTCACATGAAGCGCGCACCGAATCGTCAAATCGAAAAACATTATCGAGAAGAAAAAAGTGTCCCGACAATTCGCCCCCCAAGGATGAATCGGAATCAAGCATCACATTATGCACAAAAGCATATCCCGAAGGCGCAGGGATAGGGATTCCGCCTTTCGATGCAACAAAGTCAGGTATTACATGGCTGCATAAAACTTCATAAACAATTTTGTTTACCCTGTTATCCTTAAGCATACTTTCAGCAACCAACATAAGAATCACGTCGCCTAAAATAGCCTGACCTTTTTCATCCACTATAACTACGCGATCTCCATCTCCATCGAATGCTAATCCAATATCAGCATTCTCAATTATTACCTTTTGGGCTAAGGAACTTGTTGCGCCTAACAAAGTAGGATCAGGGTCACGATGCGGAAAATTGCCGTCTGGGTCGCAAAATAACTCCACAACGTCTAGCCCTAAGCGCCGTAATATTTCAGGGACGACCAATCCGCTCGCTCCATTTCCAGCATCAACAACCACTTTCAATTTTTTATTAAACTTCGACCTATTAACTATAGATGTAAAATAATTTGGCAATGCCGAATGCTGAACACGAGTGCCTCTTCGTTCAACCAAATCTCCGGTAGATAGAATTTCGTATATTTGGACCAAATCATCGCCAAACACCGTATGCTCAGTGCGAATTTTCAACCCATTGTAATTCGCGGGATTATGGCTTGCCGTAATCATAACCCCTCCATCAGCTCGAAAATTATCTACTGCAAAATTCAGAACAGGTGTCGGAACTAAGCCAACATCGATCACGTTAATGCCAGCTTTAATCAGGCCTGTGTAAAAATGTCTATGGAGATCAGGTGAACTTATACGGACATCGTGTCCAACAACAATCCTTGACAGATTCTTTCTATAGAACCACTCGCCTGTCGCCTGTCCTATAGGTTGCATTGAATCAGCATCAAAATCTACCCCCACTATTCCACGTACGCTAAAACCTCTAAAAATTTTCGGATTTATTTTCAATGACATGTCTATTTGACCAAAAAATTAGAGGCAGGGGCGCCTGGACTCGAACCAAGATCCACAGCTCCAAAGGCTGGTGTGCTGCCGTTGCACCACGCCCCTGTAAGGCGCACATTGTATCACAGCGAAATTCGCGGGGCAATGTCACTTCTTGTT
>JADLBX010000026.1 GCA_020847435.1 Anaerolineales bacterium | reverse complement strand
GCGGCTCGAGCGCGTAATTCATAAAAGCAATCGCCGCATCGGGGTGCGGAGCGTCCGCGGGAATTGCCATGTTATCGAACCAGATGCCCGCGCCTTCGCTCGGCAATACATAAACGAAATCTGGGTTTTGTCTTTGCGCCAGAGCGGCATTGCCGTTATAGACAACGCCCACCCACGCCTGACCTGAAAGCAAATAATCTTCGGGAGATTCCGCATCGAAGGCAACAATGCCAGGCGCGAGTTCGATCAACTTGTCGCGCGCTTCGGCAAGGCGGGCGGGATTCGTTTCGTTCTTGCTATAGCCCAGCGTGAGTAACGCAACACCCATCATCTCGCGGGCATCGTCCAACACCACAATATGACCAGCGAGTTCGGGCCGCCATAAATCCTGCCAACTGGTGATTGGCTTGGCGACCTTTGTCGGGTCATACATAATTCCCGTCGTACCCCATAAATACGGCAGGCTGAATTTTTCTTTTTTCGTGCCAGGACGGTTACCGACGCCGCGCGGATCAAAATAAGGATTCAAAAAAGCGGAATCCAGTTTGTCGTAATTTGGAATCTTGCCCAAATCCAACGGCAGAAGCGCGTTCTGATTGATCAACTGTTCGACTGCGTAATCGCTGGGGAGAATCAAATCGTACCTGCCAGGTTTATCGCTCAAGCCTGCCAGCATCTCCTCATTGGTCGCATAGGTTTCGTAATTGACCTTTACTCCCGTTTCTTTTTCAAACCCTGCGATCAATTCTTCGGGAATGTACTCCGAGAAACCATACACATTCAACTCGGTGGACGTGACGGCAGGCGCGCTGGGCGCGCACGCGCCGATCAAAAGGACGAGCATTATCAAACACGATATGGAACGAATTTTGTACATATTTCTCCTCTCATCTTGATTAGGGATTTCACCGTTGGTCGAGTAGGCGGTGTTCGTCCGCCGTATCGAGACCAAAAATTTTCAAGAATATTTCTTGTAACAAAATTTATTATGCGTACCTGTGGTTTCGATACGTCCCGCGAACAGTACGCGGGACTACTCAACCACCGCATTTACCAATTACTAATTACTCAATCCTTCGACTTCGCTCAGGACAAGTCTCCAGTCTCTAGTCTCCAATTCTCTACTCCTCTAATTCTCTCTGCTCTAAAATTTCCTACTCCATTCCTTGGGCCATCTCTCGATCACAACTTTCTTCTGCGTGAAAAATTCCACCGCGTCCATGCTCTGCCCGTGCATGTCGCCGAAGAACGAATCTTTCCAGCCGCTGAATGGAAAGAATGCCATCGGCGCGGCGACGCCAATGTTGATTCCGATGTTGCCCGCGTCCGCTTCGTATCGGAATTTCCGCGCCGCGCTTCCGCTCGACGTGAACAAACTCGCTTGATTTCCATATTGTCCGCTGTTCACCAACTCAATCGCCTCATCCACTGTGCTAACGTGCATGAGACTCAACACAGGTCCGAAAATTTCCGTCTTGGCGATCTCGCTCCCACGCGGCACGTCTGCCAAAATGGTCGGGCGGACAAAGTTGCCTGCTTCGTACCCTTGGATGGAAACCCCGCGTCCATCTACAGGGACGGTTGCCCCTTCCTTGACGCCGAGTCCAATCAACGACTCGACTCGGCTCTTCGACGCGGCGTTGATGACGGGTCCCATCTGCACGCCTGAGTCGAGTCCGTAGCCGACAACTCTTGACGATGCCGCGTCGCAGATCAATTCGGTGAAGTGGTTTTTGGCGTCGCCCACGGTCACAGCGAAGGAAACTGCCAGACAGCGCTGACCAGCACACCCGAAGGCTGAATCGGCGACGATCTTTGTCGCCATCTCCATATCCGCATCGGGAAGAATGATGACGGGGTTTTTCGCTCCGCCCTGCGCTTGCACACGTTTGCCATGCGCGGCGGCGGTGGCGTAAATATATTTTGCGACGTTGGTCGAGCCGACGAACGTGACCGCGCGAATGGACGGGTGTTCGAGAATGCCGTCCACAACTTCCTTTGCGCCGTTGACGAGATTGACCACGCCCTTCGGGAGACCGACCTGCTCGATGAGTTTCATAATGAATTGCATTGTCATCGGAACTTTTTCGGACGGCTTGATGATGTACGTGTTGCCTGCCGCGAGCGCGTACGGCAGATACCAAAACGGAATCATGCCAGGGAAGTTGAACGGCGCAATCGTGGCGCACACGCCGACGGGCTGGCGAATCATCAACTCGTCTATGCCTGTGGCGATGTCTTCGACGAATTCGCCTTTCATCATCATCGGCATCCCGCACGCCACTTCGATGTTTTCGTAAGCGCGCACCATTTCGGCTTTTGCCTCTTCAAACGTTTTGCCGCATTCGTTCGTGATCAGTTTTGCGATTTCATCCGCATTTTCACGCATCAGGTTTCGCAGTTTGAAGAGATACTGCACGCGGTCGTTGACAGGCGTCCTGCGCCAACCGTCAGCCGCCTCCCGCGCCGCCTTCGCCGCTGACTCGACATCCGCTTTCGTGCCGACGGGAGTCTTGGCGATGACCTGCCCCGTAGCGGGGTTGATCACGTCGAGGGTTTCGGTGGAGGAGGATTTTGTCCATGAGTTGTTGATGTAGTTCAGGATTTGCATGTTTGCTCCTAAAAGAGAGACTAGAGATTAGAGACTGGAGATTGGAGATTGGAGATTGGGTAATTGGTAATTGGTAATTGTTTGAGTCACAAACCTGACAGGTTTTATCGTGACGAGGGTTAATCGGACTTCTCCGAACGGGGCGAGACCTGATCAATCACGGCTCTGCGGAAACCTGTCAGGTTTTGGGTTGAATTTTTCGTCCTGTTTCGGCGGACTAAAGTCCTGCCTCAGTTCGTGGAAGTCCGCTAAAGCGGACTCGCTCATCAGCCCGAAGGGCTTCCATGTGCTGAGCAGGCGGCTTTAGCCCCGCTCTTCGTTTTGCCCATTCGCCGTTGATGTAGTTGAGGATTTCGATGGTTCACCTGGGTAGAGGATTGGAGGAGTGGAGAATTGGTTAGTGGTAATTCATGATTCAGTATTTTCAGGCAATATTTTTATTTTTTTGGAAAGAAAACCCGCAGTCCAAATGCGCCAATTGGAATAGCAATAAACAACAAGGCTTGTTTGATGATTGCGGTAGCCTCATTGATTTGTGCGATAAGCGACATGATTGTAATCATGCTGACTAAACCTAAAACTAAATATATCGTCGATAACAAATATCCTATCCATACTCGCTTCGTAGTTTGGTGTAAAAAGAAGCCAGTGTGGAATCCCAACCACCAAATCAGCAATAAAAACGCTAGACCGAGATTGTCTGTAAAAGGACTAAGAATCCCCGATGTTTGTGCAAAGGGATTTAATATCCATGGATGAGTCACGATTATGATTTTTGCGCTTTCGAACTTTGAGCCAACATTGGCTAGGAGAAAAAAAAGGTTTTGCAACAGCCGTAAAATCTCAAAATTCAGCCCGCATAATATTGCAAAAGTTACAACTCCAGCGTATTTGCTACTTATTTCAAAATCGCCAACTACTATTTTTTTATCCCGTTGGATTCCTGAAACAGCGGTCGCCAACAAAGCCACAACAATCCAAGAAGTGGTTTTATCAAGCGCATCCAATGTGGATGAAATTGCGGCTAAAAACAGCTCTTCCATAATTCTCTAACCACGCAAATTAAGCAGACGAGCGAGTCTGTTTTGTAAGAACAGACTTGCGAATAACGAAATCAAAGTAAAAGCCACCTAAATTGGAATTGTCAGATAGTCTGATTGAAACGACCTCCCAGCCTGTCTGTTCAAACTCATCTATCTTATGTCTTAATTTTTGAATAAACTCTCCGCTTGACACAAACATATCAACATACACATCGTCCATGAGACTGAAATTTGAACGCTCTTTGGCTATCCTTTCAAAACGTCTAACCAAATCTGGATTGGTTAACTTAAGTTCGACCAACACCCGTCTTTGTATACTGAGGCGAGATTCTTTCGATTCTTTCACAAGGTCGGTCAAAGAGTCATGAATAGTTGGGTATTGCTTAATTACTGAATCTTTGACTTGAGAAATGTCTCCACGTACATTCTTTATATCGTTGAAAACTTTATCAATAAACTCATTTATATCCCGACCAGCAACTTTGGCATTATCTCCTAATTTACTGGAACCCATATCTACCCCTTGTTCTCCCTTTCCTTTACCCGAATCAGCCGCAAAAGTTGCACTTACTCCAACAAACACGCCAACAATCACTTTCAGAACATCAGCAGTCCATGTCTGATTTTGAAAAAGATGAACAACTGAAAGAGTTAAAAACAGCAACAGGGATGATAGCAAGAGAAAATTCTTGCCTGTAAAAATATTCGCTAATTGCTCGCCGGTAAATTTGCGAAGGAGAGCAACAAAGACTACGAGAAAAGCAACCAAGAGCGATATAGCGGGTATATATTGCATAGTTTCCTCCGAAATTAAACCTTTGACTTTCGATCCTTGACCTTCAATCTTACTTCACCTGTTTATCCGTCACTTCCAACGCCTTCTCCACGATGGCGAGACCTTCATCGAGTTGCTCCTGCGTGATACACAACGGTGGGACGACGAAGACCATGCTTCCCATGTTATTCGCCATGATAAAGGTGAACAGTCCGTTTTGGCGCAGGACCTTCCCCACCTCCGCCATGACGGCGGGCGAGAAGCTTTCTTTTGTCTCACGGTTTGTCACCAACTCAATCGTGGAGAACAAGCCGATGTAACGCACATCGCCCACGGAAACATGTCTCTCTTTGATATCTTCCAACGCTTCGCCAAGATATTTTCCGAGCGTGGCGGCATTCTCGATGAGTTTGTCTTCTTCGTACACTTCAATGGTTGCCAACGCAGTCGCGCAGGAAAGCGCGTGGGCGCTATAGGTCAGACCTGCATAGAGATATTTGTCGTCGAAGAACTTGGCGATCTTCTCCGAGACGATCACCGCGCCGAGCGGAGCGTATCCGCTGGTGATGCCTTTGGCGGTGGTGATGATGTCGGGGACGACGTTCCAGTTGTCCACGGCGAACCATTTGCCCGTGCGTCCCCATCCGCTCATCACTTCGTCCGAGATCAGGAGGATTCCATATTTGTCGCAAATCTCACGGACGCGGGGCCAGTAATCATCGGGCGGGACGATGAGTCCGTTCGAGCCGACCACCCCTTCCATGATGATGGCGGCGATCTTGTCGGGACCTTCGTACTTGATCACCTCTTCGAGATGCGAAATGCACTCGCGCTTGCACGACTCTGGCTTCTGCCCGAACGGACAGCGATAGCAAAACGGGTCAAGGAAGTGGACTCCGCCTGGCATCACGGGTTCGACAGCGAGACGACGATAGTCACCCGTCAATGCCATCGAGCCGTGCGTCGCGCCGTGATAGGAGCGATAGCGCGCAAGAATCTTGTGTCGTCCCGTGTAGAAGCGGGCGATCTTGATAGCGTTCTCGTTCGCCTCCGCGCCGCCGAGTGTGAAGAAGGTCTTCTTCAAATCGCCAGGCGTGACTTCGGCTAATTTCCTGCCGAGCAGTCCACGCGCTTCGGTGGCGTTGCCTGGATGCGTGAAGGTCAACTTCGCCGCTTGATCCTGAATCGCTTTAACTACTTTCGGGTGCTGGTGTCCGATGTTGGTGTTCATCAACTGCGACGAAAAATCGAGATAGCGCTTCCCGTCCGCATCCCAGAAGTACACGCCCTCGGCACGGGTAACGGGAATCGGATTCACCTGTCCCTGCACGGACCAGGAGAAGAAGGTGAATTCCTTGTTCATATCAATAATTTCTTTGGAAGTAAGAGTCATAGGATTCTCCGTATAGTGTACACAAGTAGACAGGTAAACAGGTACACATGGACACAAGTAACGTGTCTACTTGTCTACGTGTGTACGTGTCTACTTTTTTACCTCTTTCACAATCTCCGCATACACATTCAACGTCTCGTCAACATCCGTGTCGGTATGGGAATAACACATAAACCACGGTTCACGCGCATCGTGATCGGGCATGACGCCGCGCTCGATGGCTTTTTCGACAAGACTGAGATATAGGTCGTGGTTGCTCTTTGACCATTCACGCTGGTTCATCACTTTGTCAACGCCCAACGAGAACGAGAACATGGCAGGATAGCCCGTCATTACAACGGGAATATCGTTTTCTTCAAAAATATCCTTCAAGCCGTCCATCAATCTTTGTCCGCGCTGAGCGATCGTTTTGAGAATCGGTTTCGATTTCAACAGGCTCAACGTGGCATACGCGCCAGCGACGCCAGGTTTGTTGTTTGTGTACGTTCCGCCAACCGCAACTCCATGCCCAATAATGGACATGATCTCTTTCTTCCCGCCGAACGCGGCTATAGGATAACCATTACCCAACGCCTTGGCATATGTCGCAAGATCGGGTTTGATCCCGTAATGTTCCTGCGCGCCGCCGTTTGCGATTCGGAATCCCGTTTTCACTTCATCGAGAATAAAAACACTGCCATATTCTTCGGTCTTCTTGCGGATGAGTTGCAGGAATCCCTCTTGTGGATTGATCGCCGCACAATTTCCCTGACACGGTTCGGTGATGACCGCCGCAATCTGCTCGCCGTACGAACGCATCACACGCTCAAAGCCTTCAAAGTCGTTGAACGGGAGCGTGATGATGAACTCTCGCATGGATTTTGGTATGCCCGACGACCCTGGTACAGGGATAGGACTGCGGAAATTGCCATACGCATCGGCTGGCGCGTAGGTGGACCATAGCGCATGGTCGTGCATTCCATGATAATTGCCTTCGAACTTCAAAATAATATCCCGCCCTGTGTACGCCCGCGCCACACGGATGGCGTGCATCGTCGCTTCGGTGCCTGAACAGGCTAATCGCACCATCTCGACAGCGGGCGCCATCTCGACGATCATCTCAGCGACGGCAACTTCCAATTCGCCTGTCATGGCGAAAAGCAATCCACGTTGAATTTCTTCGATCACTTTTTGATCTACTTCATCGTACGAATGTCCTAAAATGATGGGACCAAACGCCATGCGATAATCAATATATTTCTTGCCGTCCACGTCCCACAAATGAGCCCCTTTGGCTTTCTCGACATACGGCGTGATCCCCTCGCCCCAAAATCGAAAATTGGAATTTACCCCAAGCGGAATCACCTCCATCGCGCGTTTCTGTAACGATTGCGTTTTAGCGCCAAACATAAAAATTCCTCCAATAGAATTTAATTCACCACAGATAAACACAGATGAATTTTGATTTGAAAAAGATTCAGCGTCCTTTTTGTCCACGTTTATCTGTGGTTAAAATTTAGGCTGTTTGTTTCTCGTCCAACTCTTGCGAGATGCGTTCAGGCACGCGCCATTGATAGACGTCCTTCAACACCAACGGCACGATCGAAGTCGTCGTCTTTCGCACGCCGCGCACTTTTCGCACCACCTCGGTCACGAAATGATAAATTTCTGCCGTATCCTTCGCCACCACCTGAATGCTGATGTCGTTCTGCCCGATGGCGCACGCCACGTACGTCACATTCTCGAACTCCGCCATCTTCTTCGCCACTTCCAAAATCAAATCCGACTCCACTTCGAGCCACACGTCCGCTTTGATGGTCAAGCCAAATGCCTCAGGTCGAATCACCGCGCTGATGCGGATCACATCCGCGTCGATCATCCGCTCGATGCGATAGCGGATGGCGCGCTCGGAAATATCGCCAATGCGCCGCGCCAACTCCGAAGCGGACATACGCCCATCTTCAAGGAGTAAATTGACGATCTTCACGTCTATTTTGTCGAATTCATACATGATGGGAGATTATCGTTTCCGAAAAGTTCGTGGATGCGCCGATTTATACCTGATGGGCAAGCAAGCGTCAAGGACGAGATACAAATGCGTCCGCTTGGATTCGGATGATGGACTGAATCAGCCATCCCCTGCGCGGGACGCGTGCGCTTCATCCGCAGGGTGAAGTTGATTCAGTCCATCAACATTTTTCGCCGCCCGCGCGGACTCGTCGTCAAGATTCTGAAAATGTACTAAATTTCACATTGACGCAAACTTGTCAGACAGATATAATCGCTTTTCGGCATCATTAAAGAACAGGAGCAAAAAATGACAACACCAGACCTCGCGCCTGCAACGGCGCTCGAACCCAAAACAAAACTCAGCGGAAAAATTTTAAAGACCACACTCGCAGGCGCGCTCGTGGATGTTGGGCAAAATATCCCAGGCGTTTTGCATATTTCACAACTCAGCCAAGATTCGGTGAATAAAGTGGAAGACGTTGTGAAGGAAGGACAGACGGTGGACGTGTGGGTGCGCCGCGTGAAAAAAGACCGCATCGAGTTGACGATGATCGAGCCGCTCAAATATGATTGGAAAGAACTTGAGCCCGAGATGGTCGTGAAGGGTAAAGTGATCAAACTCGAATCGTATGGCGCGTTCGTCGAGATCGGCGCTGAACGTCCCGCGATGATTCACGTGAGCGAGTTGACGCAAGGATATGTGAAATCACCGAGCGAAGTTGTCAAAGAGGGCGAGGAAGTCGAAGCGAAGATCCTGAATGTGGACCGCAAGAAAAAGCAGATCAAGTTGAGCATGAAAGCCCTGCAACCCGAGATCGAAGAACTCAAGCCCGCGCGTGAAGAAAAGAAAGGCAAACGCCCTCACAAGAAAGAAGCGGTCGAGGCGATTGAACAGGAAGAACCGAGAGAACCCGAGTTGACCCCGATGCAGATCGCATGGCAGGAAGCCATGAACAAATCGAACGGCAGTAAGGCATTTAAAGTACGCCACTCGAAATCAGGCGTTTCGGCGGAACGGGAAGACATCCTCAACCGCACGCTGGAAAAACGCCTCCCCACTGGCGGATAAAACACAAACAGCGAGTCGCAAACGACTCGCTGTTTTTTTTAACCCACCACGAAGAACGCCAAGATCGCAGAGCAATTTACTTTGCGCGCTTTGCGGGCTTAGCGGTTAAAGCGTACTCTGTTCAAGTTCCTGTAAAAATTTTTCTTTGTTTGCCGAACGCGCTGTTTTGCCGCTGGATGTTTTCAGAATCCACTTCGAGTCCACAGCTTTGACGTAGCGCAGGGCGATGGCGGAGTTTTTCGTCACGTGCTGGCGGATGGCATCCGCTATTTTTTGTTGCTCGGCTGGGTCGTCCGAATCCACTTCGGCAATGACAACGACCTCCTCGGTGCCTTCCTCTTCATTGTACATGCCGAACGCCACCGACCTCCCCGCGTGAACGCCAGGCACTTCGTACGTCAGCGATTCCAAATCCTGCGGGTACACGTTCCGCCCGCCGACGATGATCATATCCTTTTTGCGACCCGAGACGTACACTTCGCCGTCCGAGATAAAACCGTAATCGCCCGTCAAATACCAGCCGTCGTGAAAGGCTTGCTGAGTTGCTTCGTCGCGATGATAGTAGCCAGTCAACATGCAATCGCTTTTGAGCGCAAGTTCGCCAATCGCTCGTTCGGGCAGTTCATTTCGATTCTCGTCCAACACTTTCACCTGAACGTTTTCCAACGGGCGACCCGACGACATCATTTTCATCGCCGAGTTTGAATTACCGCCCAAATTGGCTTCGTCTACCAGTTTGGCTACACGCTCCGACATAAACGCTTCTCGATCTACCGCAAGGGCGGTTGGCTCGCCTCCTAGCGGGCTTTGTGTCACTGCGAAAACGTTTTCCGCCATCGCGTACGACGTTTGCAACGCTGCGCGCTTCAAGCCATGCGCCTTGAACTTCTCATAGAACGCCAGATGACTCTCCGAGCGGACAGGTTCCGAGCAATTGATCACCGCGCGCCACGTGGACAAATCCACCCCTTCGAGATGTCGGTCGCGGATTTTTTGCGCGCAGAAATTGTAGGCAAAATTCGGCAACCAGGAAAGTGTGCCGCGATATTTCGTCACCGCGTGCATCAATTTGTACGGCGCGCGCACCCAGTCAAAGGGCGATTGTAGAACGAGATGTACGCCAGAGAGGATAGGCATAACGAAACCTGCGATCAATCCCATATCGTGATAAAGCGGAAGCCACGACACAATCACATCGTTCGCAGTCAAGTTCAACGCCTTGCCATACGCGTCCAATTGATTGAAGACCGCCCGATGCGAGAGCGCGACCCCTTTTTGGAGTCCCGTTGTTCCAGAGGAATGTTGAAGGATGACGATGTCTTCGGGCTTGCGTTGAAAACCCGCGAGCGAATCAAAGTCCAACGCGCCATCCTTTTCAATTGCGTTGGAAACGACCACCTTCCGAACCGAATCCCCTTCCTTCAGCGCGGAGCGGGCTTCCGATTCAAATTCTGGATAAGTAACAATTGCGGCGGGCTGTGTCACTGAAATCAGCGCGGACAGATCCGCGCGATAGCGTTCGGGCGATAATTTCTCCGTGAGAAACGGCATGATGGAGGGAATCGCCCCGCGCAAGATCGCGCCCCAGAACGCGTAAACCAAGTCCTCTCCATGCTGGAGAATCAGAACGACGACTTCGCCAGATTTTATCCCAGCGGACGCGAAAGCGCGCGCATAGGAACTGGCGCCAAGGAGTAATTGGTAATTCGTAATTGGTAAATCATCCCCGTTGGAGAATTGCAGGGTGAGCGCGACCCGGTCCGGGGTCCGCGCGTGAAGCGATTGTAGTTGTCGAGAGAAAGTGCGCTGGAATTCCATGCAAACTCCTATGGGCAAGTTAACTGCTGAAGCGCCGGCGCAAGAATAGCCGCGAAGTCTTTTTCGCCTTGCGCGTTTCTATGAAAGTTGCGGTCCGCAAAGTCGGCGGGAGGCAGGGCGTTCCAAAAATCAAGATAGGGTCCGCCGCGCGCGTCCACCCAACCCGGCAGGAACACGCGGTATTCGTCATAAATCCACCGAGGATAGGTATCGTTATAACGGACGTCGCTGTTCAAGCCGTTTGCAATAAATATGGGTTGATTGACCAAGATGACCGGCGCGTTGCCCGCTATTTTATACGCGGCAGAAACAAGGTCGGTCCGCAATGTATTAAAGTAAGCGGACGAATCGTCGTTCGGCTGCATTTTTTCATAGTCCGTGTCCGATGCGACATTGGGATCGGGCGCGCCCGCGACAACTTCCCCCAAACCTTCATGGTTATCAACCCCAGTTGCCGCCCACAGCGCTCCCAGCGCCTGGGTCAACACAATTTTTCGCAACCGCCCTCGTTGACCGATGATCGTTCGATCAAAAAAAGTCGCTTTGGGCATAGGCTCGATCAGCGGAAGAGGTTCGAGATCGTAGGTTTCAAGGAGCCGCAGATACCGTTCGGCATGAGGCAGAATGAAATACGTCTCCGCATTCTTGGGTTCCAACGTCAACAGAGAGACCAGCCACACGATCATGTCCGGTTCGTATTCCATTGCCTTATCCAGGATCAGCAGGTCGCGCATCAAGAAAGGCATCGGGTAGCCAAGGTTATAGGCGCGTATCTCACGGTGATCGCAGGTTTCCAGATTATGCCTGTTGATTTGTTCCGACAACATTTCATCGGCTTGCACCCCGATGCCCCACATGGACGAATCGCCGAGGAACACAACACGAAACTCATCAGCCTGTTTCTGCTTTGAAATATTATGCGCGCCAAACATGGCGTCGAAATCTTCATAGACCGGGGCGTTGAAGCCGACAAAATAGTCTTTGGGTTCCTGTTCATAGGGGAACCTCAGCCTGCCGGGAAAAACCCAGTTGTAGAGAGTGAGTTTCCCTACCGGCGGATCCAGCCACGCAAACAGGATGTTGGCAATGACAAACAGGATCGCCGACTTTGAGAGCAGGCGCACCAGTCGTATTTCACTCTTCATTTACGAGATTCGATCAGCGCGGCAAGTTGATTCAATGTGTCAAAGGTATCTGCGTTCAGCTCGGTGTCTTCGATGCGGACGCCGAAGGCGTCTTCGACGAACAAGGCGACATCCATCAGACTGAACGAGTCGATCAAGCCGCTGGAGATCAACGGCTCGTCCGCGCCGATCGCGCGCGAAGGTTGTTTCAAAACTTTTTCAGCCAAATATTTTTCAAGTTGATGCGTAAGGTCAGACATGGTTTCTCCTATTTCGTCGAGCGCAAGTATGCTTCCATGAATTCATCGAGGTCGCCGTCCAGGACAGATTGCGCGTTGCCGGTCTCGTGGTCGGTACGATGGTCCTTCACCATCTGGTATGGATGCAGGACATACGAGCGGATCTGACTCCCCCACTCCGCTTTGGTATATTCGCCGCGCAGGACAGCCCGTTCTTCCTCCCGTTCAGCCTGCCTCAACTCAACCAGGCGGGCGCGCAGGATTTTCATGGCAAACTCGCGGTTCTGCGTCTGCGAGCGTTCGTTCTGACAGGTGACGACGATGCCCGTTGGGATGTGCGTCAAGCGGACAGCGGTCGCGTTCTTTTGCACGTTTTGTCCGCCAGCGCCGGAGGAACGGAACACGTCCATCTTGATTTCGCTCGGATCAATTTGAATATCCGCCTCATCCATGGCGACTTGCGGCAGGATTTCCACGAGCGCGAACGAGGTGTGCCGCCGGTGCGCGGCGTCGAACGGCGAAAGCCTCACCAGCCGGTGAACTCCTTTTTCGGAACGGAGATAGCCAAAGGCGTATTCACCCTCAACCGCGATCGTCGAACTTTTAATCCCCGCTTCTTCGCCGGGGGTTGTATCGAGAATTTCGGCTTGGTAGCCGCGATCCTCCGCCCAGCGGAGATACATGCGTTGAAGCATCGCCGCCCAATCCTGCGAGTCGGTGCCGCCTGCGCCGGCGTGGATCGCAAGGATGGCTGAGTCGTGATCGTATTTCCCGGAAAGCATCGCGGTAAACGAACGCTTTTCCAGTTCGGCTTCGATGGAGGCAACCTCGGTTTCCAGGTCGGCGCGCAGGCTTTCATCGTCAAGTTGCGCCAGTTCAAACGCGTCGTGCAGGCGGCGCGAGAACGCGCGCCACGATTCCACCTCGGTTTTCAGGGTGTTGTATTGTTTCATCAATTGCTGGGCGCGTGAAGGATTGCCCCACAAGTCCGGCGCTTCGATCTCTTTATCGAATTGGGAGAGTTGCGCTTCTTTTCCCGCAAAGTCAAAGACGCACCAGTAACTGCTGGGTTAAGTCCTGCGCTGGTTTGAGACGGTTGACAAGGTCTTGCATTGAAACTCCTTTGTAAAACGAGATAGTATCTCGTTTTACGTTATTTTCCTAAAATGCCTTCGATGAATCCATCGGGGTCGAAGGGTGTGAGGTCTCCGGGTTTTTCGCCGAGACCGGCAAACAGGATCGGCAGTTTTAGTTCGCGTTGAACGGCAAGGGCAAAACCGCCGCGCGCCGACGAATCCAACTTCGACAGAATTACGCCGGTGACGCCGACCGCTTCTTTGAACGCTTTTGCCTGTTGCAGCGCGTTCTGCCCGGTCGTCGCGTCGAGGACCAGCCACACGGCATGCGGCGCGCCGGGCAAAGCCTTGCCAATCACGCGCTGCACTTTTTTCAATTCTTCCATCAAGTTGAAGCGCGTATGCAAACGCCCGGCAGTATCCACAATGACAATCTCCGCGCCGCGCGCCGCGCCCGCTTGCACCGCGCTGAATGCGACCGCGCCCGGGTCCGACTCGGGGGCGCCGGAGATCACATCCACGCCGAGGCGTTCGCCCCACACTTGAAGTTGGTCCACCGCCGCCGCGCGGAAGGTATCTGCCGCGCCGAAGAGCAGGGATTTCCCTTCCGCTTGAAAGCGTAGCGCCAGTTTGGCAATCGTGGTCGTCTTGCCGGAGCCGTTGACGCCGACGACCATGATAACGGAGGGTTTATGCGTCCAGGTGATAGGCGGCGGACTAGCGAGTCGAGAGCGGAGTTCAGTTTGAAGGGCGGATGAAAACTCGTCGGAGCGAGTCAAGCCCCCGTCCCGGACGAAGCGGCGAAGCGAATCCAAAATTTCAGTTGTGGTTTCGATCCCCAGGTCTGCCTGAAGGAGGAGCGTTTCCAACTCATCCCATGTTTCGGAGGTGATCTCGGTTGTGCCGAGCAGGTTTGCAATGCGCCCGAACGCGGCTTTGCTGGTGCGTTCGAGACCGGCTTTCCACTTTGAGAACAGGTCGGTCATGACGGGCGATTATAACATGCGGGTTTGTGTTATACTCGCTTCGCATTTCAAAGAAAAGGAAACAAAAGAAAAATGTTGAACGAACCTATTCATGTAACCGACGCGACTTACGAGCAAACGGTGTTGCAATCGCAAACGCCGGTGATCGTTGATTTTTGGGCGCCGTGGTGCGGACCCTGTAAGATGGTTGCGCCGATCCTCGATAAATTTGCAAAGGAATACGAGGGCAAACTGATTGTCGCCAAGATCAATACCGACGAGAATCAGGAGTGGATGCTGAAATACGGCATTCAGGGCATCCCGACGATGTTGTTTGTGGCGAACGGCAAGATCGTCCATCGCCAGGTGGGCGCCATGCCCGAGCGCATGTTGCGCGATACCGTAACGCAATTTTTAGAGACGGTTTCCGCGTCTTAAACAACGGAGGAGTCGCGATGAAGAAATTTATTCCGCTGGCGGTTGCCGCGCTGATCGTTGCATGTTTGCCGACGAGCCCGATCCCCGGATTTGCAACTCCAACGTCGGCGATTCAAGCGACTGCGACTCCCATCCAACCTTCAGAAACGCCTCTCCCCACCGATACGCCTGTTCTGCCCACCTCAACGGCGACCTCCACCGTAAGCGCGCCTCCAGCCGAATTTACGACGACCGCCTCGCCGATCGTCGTTGACGCATCCGCGACCCCTGGGACGATCGCAACCTCGACCGGCGCGCCGGCGGACAACACCGCGACTTCCACGCCGGCTCCCAGTCAGCCGACGCTAACGCCGACGCTCGGTATTTTGAAACATGGAACGCTTCCGCCGGCGGTCGCGTACAACACGATTACCCTGTTGAACCGCTCGAAGGTTCAGGCGTATATCTCGTTACAAGTGACGACCGTGGAAGGTTACTACACGATCATCGAATATCCTGTGGTGGGAAAAGTAAAGATCAAGGTTCCGCTCGGGTCGTATGTTTATGTCGCCTGGGTGGGCGGAAACAAAATGACGGGTTCGTTCCGTCTTAGTTCCGCCGACGACCTCGTCATCACGCTCTTCAAAGACAAAGTGACCGTTAAATAACCCTGCCCGGCAAGACGCATCTCGTCCTGCGCTGTATTTTTGTAACGTCTTCGGCAATGCAAATTTGCTCCGGCGCGACATTCGTGCGGCAGTGGCATTGCGCGTCGTCAATTTGATCAGAACAAGGAAAAACGCTGAACATGAAACAAAAAATTTCGATACTTGGGATTATTCTATCCATTGTCCTCAGCGCGTGCGGAGGCGAACCCGCCGCGCCCACGCTTAGCTCCGCGGACGTCGCGGCGACGGCGCAGGCGGCGGCGTTCACGATGATCGCCGAAACGCAAGCCGCGGTCCCCACCAACACGCCCCTGCCTCCCACCGCCACGTTCACATCCACGCCGTTGCCCACCGAAACCGCGACCTTGATGCCAACCGTTGACCCGTCCCTGCCGACGGCGACTTTTACATTTGTGCCGCAAGCCTCGGGTCCGACTCTGGACCCGTGCAACCAACCGCTCACGCAATGGAAAGTGCCGACGCTCAAAATTCTGATCGCCAATGAGACAAAACCGCAAGGAAAGTTGATTCTCGCGTTATCGGTGAAGACCGCCTTTAACGAGTGCGGCTACCTGCCTGTTTATGGAGGTAGTCTTTCCGGTCCAGAGGGCTATTACAGCGCCTTTGCGTGGGTTGAGGGCAAGAAAAATTTCACCGTATCCGGGGGGTTCCTCCTTACCGGCGGAAGTTGGACGATCATTGTCAGGAACGATACTATCGTAGCAAAGGGCGGTTGCTACCCGAACTGCTGATGCAGAATTTTCAGGAGATATAAAGAATGAAACGCATTCGATCGCTTTGGACCCTGACGCTTGCCGCTCTGTTACTCGCGGCGTGCGGAACGGAAGCCCCTCCCACCCCCAGCATGGAAGAAGTGCGAGGCACAGCCGTCGCGGCGGCGCTGACCATCGTCGCGCAAACGCAGGCGGCAATCCCCACCAACACGCCGGTCCCGCCGACGGAGACGCCCACTTCCACGCCTCAGCCGACCAACACCCCGCTGACACTACCCACACTGGCAGAAACATCTACAAACACACCTGCCAGCGCCGGCGGCGATTACTGCCAAACACGCGTACTCGGCGCGCCGAAAGGCAACGACACGGTCATCAAGATCGAGAATGCGACAAAATTGCCCATTCACGTTTCTTTATTTTTAAATAAAACCGCACTGGACGAATGCGGATGGCGAGAGTACGAAATCGGAAAAAAAGGATCTGTGGTCATCACTGATTTGGTTTATGGATGCTATAACTTATGGGCATGGAGCAACGACCCTAAAAATCCCTTCCAATCATCAGGTTATGGCTGTATCAATAACCCCGATAAGTGGACCTTCCAAGTCCATGAATCAACTATTCAGTTTGAGTAAGGCGGTTAAGATCACGGTTCTGGAACGACCCCATTTTATGGAAAGCAACAGGCGAGCAATGCTCGCCTGTTTTTATCCTGCGTATATTTTTTGCAATGGGTATCCCATAGCGCGGCTTCAGAATGAAACGATCGCCAATTTCGATCCCTAACCGGCGCAATTTACGGACTGTCAATCAGCTTGCTCACCGCTTCCAGCCGCGCGTTCGTCAGCTTGACAAGATCGCCTAGCGGAAGTTTGATGTTCAACCCCCGCTGTCCGCCTGAGATGTGGATTTCCGTAAACTTTTGCGCGGACGAATCAATGACGAACTGAAACCCCTTGTTAAGCAAAGCGAGCGGCGAGATGCCTCCCGCCTGCAAGCCCGTGATTCGTTCCGCTTCTTTTTCGGTCGGCAGATGCACCTTCTTCTCGTCCAACGCGGACGCCAGCGCCTTCAAATCCACAGTGGAATCGCCGGGGACCAGCGTCAACAACGGTTTCTTCGGTTTACCCCGCAACACGACAATGGTCTTGAAAATGGACGCCGGGTCAACGCCGAGCAAGCGCGCCGTCTCTTGCGCGCCGTGTTTCTCCGCTGAAAGTTCATAAGCGGTGTATGGAATTTTGCGGGCGTCGAGCAGGCGGGTGACATTGTTGACGATCGGCATCAGGGATAACTCCAGTAATTGAATCTAGTAGGACTTACGCAGAATGCTCCCGCAGGGTCTGTGACCCTGCGAGGCGGCTCGAAGACGAACACGGCGGTCACAGACCGCCTTTGAGCAAAAAAAGTGTGGTTTTGCGTAAGTCCTGTCTAGCTCACGATTGTACCCGCGACCGCGAGGTAAAATGATTCTCTCGGCGGCGTAGTACAATTTACGGCATGAAGTCCACGACGACCGCAATCCCCCTCGAAAAGTTGATGGAACAACTGCCTGAAAATTACACCGACGCCGAGCGGAAGGTGGTCCAACGCGCCTACGCGATGGCAGAGGAGGCTCACCGTGAGCAGAAACGCGGTTCGGGCGAACCTTACATCAACCACTGCATCGCGGTCGCTAGCATCCTCACCGATCTGCGCGTCCCCTCCGAGGTGATCGCCGCGGCGCTGTTGCACGACACGGTGGAGGATACGCCGGTCACGCTCGGCGACATCCGCCGCGAGTTCGGCGACACGATCGCCATCCTTGTAGACGGCGTAACCAAGTTGACCAACCTGCCGCGCGTCTCACGCGGCGATCAACACGCCGGGCAGCCGAATCAAGCCGACCTGTCGGAGGACGCGGAGTTCATCCACGCTGGCGGCGGACGCGGACGCGATGCGGACATGAAATCTGAAACGCTCCGCAAAACATTCCTCGCCATGGGCGACGATGTGCGCGTGGTGCTGATCAAACTGGCGGACCGCCTGCATAACATGCGTACGCTCGGCTTCATGCCCGAAGCGAAGCAGAAACGGATCGCCAAGGAAACGCTCGAGATCTTCGCGCCGCTCGCCAACCGCCTGGGCATCTGGCAGATCAAGTGGGAATTGGAAGACCTCAGCCTGCGCTACGTTAACCCGGGGAAATACAAGGAGATCGCCGAACAATTACAGGAAAAGCGCCCCGACCGCGAAAAGCAGATCGAAGACATCAAAGAGAAGCTCACCCATTTGCTCGAAAGCGCCAAAATTCAAGCGGAAGTCAGCGGACGACCCAAGCATATTTATTCGATCTTCAAAAAAATGACCCGCAAATCCAAATCCTTCGACCTAGTGCGCGACGTGCGCGCCATGCGCCTCCTCGTGCCGGATGTGCCGTCGTGCTACGCCGCGTTGGGGGTAATCCACACGACCTGGCGCCCGCTCCCCGGCGAGTTCGACGATTACATTGCCGCGCCGAAGGAAAACTTTTATCAATCCCTGCATACCGCCGTGATCTACGACGACGGCAAACCGCTTGAAATTCAGATCCGCACGCAGGAGATGCACGAGAACGCCGAATACGGCATCGCCGCGCACTGGAAGTACAAGGAAGGCTCGCGCCGCGATAAAGCCTACGAACAACGCATCAATGCCCTGCGCAACATGATGGAATGGAAGGCGGACGTGCACGACGCGCAAGAGTTCGTCGAAAGCATGAAGACGGATGTGTTTCAAGACCGCGTCTACGTCTTCACCCCGCGCGGCGACATTTTCGACCTGCCCGTCGGTTCGACGCCGATTGATTTCGCGTACCACGTCCACACCGACATCGGGCACCGCTGTCGCGGGGCGCGGCTGAACGGGAAACTCATCCCCCTGCATCAGGAGTTGAAGACCGGCGACCAGGTCGAAATCCTGACCGCGAAGCGAGGCGGACCCAGCCGTGATTGGCTAAACTCCAACCTGGGACTGGTCAAAACCCAGCGCGCGCGCTCGAAGATCAAAGCCTGGTTCAAAAAGCAGGAGGATGAACAAAACCTCGCGCAGGGACGCGCCGCGCTCGAACGCGAACTGCAACGACTGGGCATCACTGAACTTAACTTTGAAAAGATGGCGCGCGAGTTCGGCTATAAAACGCAAGACGAAATGTTCATCGCCGTCGGATGCGGCGACCTCTCGTTGAGCAGGGTCATCCGGTTGATGGAAGGGACTGCGGAAACCGCCGACATTCTCAAAGTCACCGGCACAACCACAAAGAAACACTCCGGCGACGCGGTGGAAGTGGTTGGACTAAAAGGCTTGCTCTGGCAAATGGCGAAATGTTGCAGTCCCATGCCCGGCGACCAGATCATCGCCTACGTCACGCGCGGGCGCGGCGCGACGATCCACCGGCAAGACTGCCCGAACATTTTGCACCGCGACGACACCGAAAGACTCCTGCAAGTAGATTGGGGCACCACAGAGCAAACCTTCGCCGTGCCGGTCACAGTGAAAGCCTACGACCGCGAAGGCTTGCTCGGCGACGTTTCGACCCTGCTCCAAAACGAAGGCGTCAACATCGCCGATGTCGGAGTCAGTTTCAACCGTAGTGTGGCAGACGTGCGGCTGGTGGTGGAAGTGCGCGACCTCGAACAACTCAGCCGCGTGCTTGCGCGCCTCGAAAGTCTGCCGAACGTGTTGGGGGCGCAACGCATCAAGCCCGGATAAATCCGAGGACGAGTTACGCGGTACAAGATACAAGATACAAGATACGCAGTATAATGTCGCCGCTTCAACTATGAATCTACTCAGCGTTGACGAAGCGCGTGAGCGCATCCTCTCAAAATTCCAATCTGTTTCAACCGAAACCCTGCCGCTGGCTGAAGCGCTCCGCCGCGTGTTGGCAAACGACATAACCGCGGCAGACGCCCTCCCCCCTTTCGACAACTCCTCCATGGATGGCTTCGCCGTCCGTGCGGCAGATATTGCGGATGCAAACCCCGCTTCGCCGCGACGGGTACGCGTGGTCGCAGACATCCCAGCCGGCGCGGCGCCGACGGTTTCCCTCACGGCTGGCACAGCCGCGCGCATCATGACCGGCGCGCCAATGCCCGCAGGCGCCGACGCGGTCGTCCCGGTCGAGGAGACCGACTTTCAAAACCGCGGCACCGGTTCAGCCGCGCCGGAGTTCGTCGAAATTCGGAGCGCGGTCGGCGCAGGCGGATATGTCCGTCCGCGCGGTTCGGATGTGCGCGCCGGCGAAACCGTCCTCAAAAAAGGACGCGCGCTCAAAGCGCAAGACCTCGGCTTGCTCGCCACGCTGGGGTTCGCTCACCTGAGTGTGTATCGCAAACCACGCGTCGGCTTATTTTCTTCCGGCGACGAACTGCTGGATGTGAACGCGCCGCTCGCCCCGGGCAAGATCCGCGACTCAAATTCGTACATGCTCGCGGGATTGATCGAATCGGCAGGCGCGGAGGTTGTCAAACTCGGCGTGGCAAAAGACAACTTCGGCGCGGTGAAATCCCTGCTCGACGAAGCCGCGCGCGTAAAAGTGGACTTGATCCTCTCCTCCGCCGGCGTGAGCGTGGGCGCGTTCGATTACGTAAAATCCGCGCTGGAATCAAACGGCAGTATGGATTTCTGGCGCGTCAACATGCGCCCGGGCAAACCGCTCGCCTTCGGCGCCTACCAAGGGATTCCGTTCATTGGCTTGCCGGGCAACCCCGTGTCGGCGTTCGTAGGGTTCGAGGTCTTCGTCCGCGCAGCGCTGGGGCGGCTGGGCGGCTTGCTGGTTAGCGGCAGGCAGACCGTCCGCGTGCGAAGCGAGGAGGAAATCCTCTCCGATGGGCGGGAAAGTTATCTGCGCGCGCTCATCCGCGAGGAAAACGGCGTTTGGGTCGCGCGTCTGACCGGTCATCAGGGTTCGAGCAACCTGCTTTCGCTGGCGCAGGCAGACGCTTTACTAATTATTCCCGCTGGTGTAAAATGCGTGCCTGCTGGTCAGGAAATCAACGCATGGATTCTTTGAGGAGTCATGAATAAACGACTATCGCAAGCGGCGATCGCGCTGACGATCATTGGTCTGCTCGTTTCGATCTACATGACCATTTACAAAATCACCTCCAACGACAATATGTGCATCGGCTCGAAAGATTGCTCGGTGGTGAACGCCAGCCGCTATTCGGAGGTAAACGGGATCCCGGTGGCAGTGATCGGCATGGCGGGTTACCTCGCTTTGCTGGCGGTGCAATGGCTCGAACGCAAACCCGGCTTTATTCAGCAAAACGGCGCGATGATCTTTTTCGGGCTGGCTGTCACGGGATTCCTTTTCACCGTCTATCTGGTCTTTGTGGAGGTGGCGCTACTCAAGGCGTACTGTCCGTTTTGCATCACGTCGCAGGTAGCGATGACCCTGATCTTCATCCTTGCGGTCGTCCGCATCATCAAACAACCCTAAGCAGGAGGAGTGAATGCCCCGCATCAAGTGTCACTATTCAGATTGTGTGTTTTTAGATGAAGGTTATTGCAGCGCCGCCGCCATAGAGTTGGACCCCGATACCGGTTGCGCCACCTATTCGCCTAGCGGCGAAGCGGCGGAAAAAGAGGATTGGGACGAAGAAGAAGCGGAGGAATGGGAAGATGACGAAGAAGATGAGGGCGACGATAATTGGGACGAGGAAGACGACGAGTTCTAGCGTTTCAGCCCCCAAGTGAAATTGAACCGCCAGCGCAGGGGCAGGTCTCAGACCTGCCCCTGCGAGTTTAATTGATAGAGCAGCACGCCCGCCGCGACCGCGAGGTTCAAGGAACTCACCCTCCCCTGCATCGGCACGGAGACGGTCACGTCGCAGGCATTGAGTTGTTCGGCTGAAAGTCCTTTTTGCTCACTGCCCAACAACAAGACCCATGGGGTTTTGGGTACGAGCGTCCGTGCGTCTACATCGCCGCGCGCCGACGAACCGATCACTTGACAGTTTTCTTTCCGCGCCCAGGCGCTGAATTCAGCGAACGAGGTTTGAACGACGGGCGTCCAAAAGAGCGCGCCCATGCTCGCACGGACAACGGCGGGGTGGTAAAGTTCCACGCCGCCGTCGAGCAGGAACAAGGCGTCCGCGCCGACGGCGGCTATGGTGCGGAGGATCGTCCCGACGTTACCGGGGTCTTGGGGGGAAACGAGGGCGACGGATGCTTTCGGGGATTGGAGGCTGGAGATTGTTGTTTCGCGCGGACGGACGATCGCAAGGATGCCTTGCGGGTTGTCCTTGTCGGCAAGAGAATCCATTACCGCTGGCGACACAGGCTGCCCCCTGTCGCCGAGGCGGGAAACGAGGTTGGCGGCGAAGTCGCTTTTTAGCAAATCGGGCGCGTAGATCAACGCCTCGATCTCCCAGCCCGATTCCACCGCCTCGCCGACGTGGTGAATCCCCTCCACGAGGAAGGTTCCGTTTGTACGGCGCGCTTTCTTTTGTCGCAATGCCCGCGCCTGCTTGACGAGGGGGTTGCTTAGGCTGGCGATCAATGGCTTGGTCACTTTCCCTCCAGACTTTTGAGTTTGAGTTCTATCTATTTGTTGGGACACGGATCACGCGGGCGTCACCGATGAACTTATAAGAGCGCAAAAATATCCGTGAAGTCCGCGAAATCCGTGCACGAAGTTTACCCCACAATCCTGATCCTGAATTGACGTTGGTTTAATTTCCAGCCGCAACGACAGCCAGTTTGCCAACCATGCCGGAGGCGATGTGTCCTTCCATACGACAGACCACCTGATATTCACCCGGTTCGCTGGGCGCAGTGAAACTGGCGTTCACATCCTCGCCTGGGGTGAGTTTTACCTGCCAGTACACATTCGGCACATCGTCGTCGTCGAAACTCGGACCGGCGTTGGTCCCCAGTTTCATAATGACGAAATCGTGTTCGACCGCGCCGTTGTTGACGGCGGTAAAGGTGATATTTTGCCCGGCGGGAACGATGAACGAGTTCGGCTGGAATTGGAAGTCAATCATCTTAACGTCAATCGCGGTGGAAGCGGTTTTCTTGCCGCAAGCGACCAGGCTCAGGCTTGCCAGCAACAACAGAATAAACAGATTTTTTTTCATTGAAGTCTCCTTTCTACATATTCTGTTTAATGATTGTAATCCAAACCGCCGCGCCAAAGATTTACACAGCATGAGAGTCGTTGCGGTAAAAATTTATTCCGGCTAAGGTTCGGTTAATCTGCCCCTGTGGGATGCGGGTGCAATATTCAAGAGCCTAACTTATAATTGCCGCATGAAACCAAAACACGCGCTGGCTTTCTTGTTCGCGTTCTTCCTCTTCGCCTGCCAGCCGTCCGCGCCACGAACTGTCACCGTGATTGACGGTGAAGAAATTATCACACTGCAAACCGACGCACGCGTCCCTGCGGCGATTCTGGATGAAGCAGGGATCGCGCTCAGCCCCAACGACAGCCTCCTCCTAAACGGAATCCCTGCTCCACTCGAATTATCAATTACGGATTACCCAATTACTTTGCAAATTCACCGCGCGGCAGAAACAACCGACCTCCCCGCTCCGAGGATCAGCCTCGCCGTCACTGTGAATGGAAAAACGATGCAGATCGAATCCTCCGCAGGGACGGTCGGCGCGGCGCTGGCTGAGGCGGGGATGCCGCTGATGGGGCTGGATTACAGCCTCCCGTCCGAGAATGAACCGCTTCCCGCCGACGGGCAGATCAAAGTCGTGCGCGTCAGCGAATCCGTTTTGCTCGCGCAAAAGCCGATTCCCTTCACCAGCGAATTGATCCAGTCAGCCGAAATCGCGCTCGATCAGACTCAAATTTTGCAACCCGGCGAAAGCGGACTGACGCTTCAGCGCATCCGCGTCCGCTATGAAGACGGGGTTGAAACGATGCGCGTCACCGAAGACGAAACCATCGTGCGTCCGCCGAAGAACCGCGTGTTGGGCTACGGCACGAAGATCGAGATCAAGACGGCAGTGGTGGACGGCGTAAGCATCGAGTATTGGCGCGCGGTGCAAATGTACATCACCTCCTACTCGCCGTGCCGCGCGGGGATTGAAGGTTGTTCCAATCGAACCGCGAGCGGCGCGCTCGCGCAAAAAGGCGTGGCGGGCATGCGTTTAAGTTGGTACCGCATGATGCGCGGGCAACAGCTGTATATTCCCGGTTACGGGTTTGCAACCGTGGAAGATGTGTGCGGCGGCTGCGTCGGTAAACCGTGGATTGACGTGGCATACAGCGACGCCGATTACGTGGCGTGGAGTTCGTGGGTCACCGTCTATTTTATAACGCCGGTTCCGGCAAATATCCTATACGTGTTGGAATAAATCATGTCGCGAATCCAAAAAGCCGCCTTTGCATTTCTCGTCGCCGTCGCGCTCGGGTTGACCGTCATCATCGTTTGGCTGTATTCGACAAAATGGCAGGCGCCGCTCGGACCTTCCCTGCAACTGCCTACGCCAACTCCGTTTCAACTCGCCGCCACATGGACGCCCGACCCGCGCACGACCGACGCAACCGGCGCGCCGGCGCAATCCGCACCGGCTGAAAAATCGCCCACGCTCCGCGCGGCTTGCAGCGCCGATTCGGTCATGTACCTCCTGCTCATCGGCAACGACTCGCGCGGCGACGCCTACAAATATGGGCTGGCAGATTTAATCCGCCTGGCACGCGTGGACTTTGTAAACGCGCAAGTCACTGTGCTTGAGTTCCCGCGCGACCTATGGGTGGAAATACCGGAGATCGCCGACAACCTAAACGGGCAAGACCACGAAAAACTCAATCAAGCCTATTTGTATGGCAACCCCGGCTTCGGCTACACCACCGACCCCGCGCAAGGTCCCGGCTTGCTGGCGCGCACGCTCGCGCTCAACTTCGGAGCGCGCATTGACCATTACGCGGCGGTCAACATGCGCACCTTCGTCAACCTTGTGGATGCGGTCGGCGGCATTGACGTGTACCTGCCCAAGCCGGTAGACGGGCGCACAGCCGAGGATCTGAGCGAGCGCCTCCTCTTCCCCGCGGGCTACCTGCATTTGATGGGCGACCGCGCCCTGACGCTGGCGCGCATCCGAATTAAGGGCGGGTTTGTCCGCGGCGAAAACCAAAACCGCGTGTTGTGCGCCCTGCGCGACCAGCTCGCCAGTCCCGAAGTGATCGAGGATATCCCCGCGCTGATCAAATCGTTTCAGGATAACGTCCAAACCGATCTCAGCCCGGAACAGATCAGTCAACTGGCGTGCATCGGAACCAGGATCGAGCCAGGCGGTATCCGCTTCGTTAATTTCCCCGAAGACCTGTTCAACGTAACGCGCCAATACGACGCAGTCTTCGGCAAAGAGGTCTCCATCATCAATGCCGATTTCGACATCCTGCGCGACTACGTAGCCCAATTCAACGCCGGCGCCTGGTTGCCGCCAGATGGCGCGCCCGAAAATTCCACTGGCGAGGTCCCGTTTTGCCCGTGAAAAACATTCCGCATCTCGACGCCCTCGCGCTCCTCAAACGCTTCGGCTTGCGCGCCGATAAATCGCTCGGGCAAAATTTTTTGCAGGACGACGCCGCGCTCGAGGCGATCGTTTCCGCGGCGCAGATCCAGGCAACGGATGCCGTGTTGGAAATCGGACCCGGCCTGGGAAGCCTGACGCGCCATTTGGCGG
This sequence comes from Anaerolineales bacterium, assembly GCA_020847435.1. Classification (GTDB taxonomy): domain Bacteria; phylum Chloroflexota; class Anaerolineae; order Anaerolineales; family Villigracilaceae; genus Defluviilinea. The sequence goes on along the minus strand of JADLBX010000026.1, from coordinate 11,681 downwards.
ATTCGGCTCGGGAGGTCGTTGCGGTCGAACTCGACGGGAGGCTGCTCCAACCGCTTCAAGCGATTCTCGTCCCACACGGAAACGTCCGCGTGGTGCATGACGACATTCTCAAACTTGCCCCACGCGAGTTGATCGCCGAGCAAGATTACATCGTCGTCGCGAACATCCCGTATTACATCACGTCAAAAGTTATTCGTCACTTGCTTGAAAGCGAAGTCAAACCGCGCCGCATCGTGTTGACGATTCAAAAAGAAGTGGCGGAGCGCATCTGCGCCAAGCCCGGCGATTTGAGCCTGCTTGCGTTGAGCGTGCAAGTCTACGGCGAGCCGCGCCTCGCGGCGCGCATCCCTGCGGAGGCGTTCTTCCCCAAACCCAAAGTCGATTCGGCGGTGTTGTGCGTGGAAATCTATCCATCCCCCAGGGTCGAACCTGAAGCGCTCGAAGTATTTTTCAAGTTGACCAAAGCGGGTTTCAGTCAAAAAAGAAAAACGCTCCGCAATTCGCTTTCGGCCGGCTTGCATATTTCCCCCGCGCAAGCCGCAGAACTACTCCAACGGGCGAAAATCGACTCACGCCGCCGGGCTGAAACATTGAGCATCGAGGAATGGCAGAGTTTGTGCCAGCAGTATAAAAATAGCGCAAGATAATCTCTTGCGCTACGCGTTCACGGGCTTCTGCTCAGCAATTCCTTCTTGAGCTGGTCAACGCTTGAAAACCTGCCATACACCGAGGGGATTTCATTCACGAAGATGGCGAGCCTGCCCGCCATTTTCGACGCCTGCTCGCGGTCGCTGAGGGGATAGAAATAGTCCAACGATTGTTCGAGGCGGGCTTTGATCTTCTCTTGAAAGGGGCGCAACGTTTCCGGCGAAAGCGCCGCGACAAAATCTGAAGGTCCGATATGACCGAGAAAATCTTCCGGCGAGCCGGTCTCTTTCAAAGTGTTTTGGATCATCATGCTGATGGCGCGCAAGACATCGTCGGACGCCACAAAGCCATACGAATCGCGGAAGGCTTGCAAATTCAAAATCGAAATATGCAAAAGGGAGTGCCCGCTTTTATGAACGACCTCCGAGAGTCGTTCATCCACCAACGCGCCTTCGGGCAGTCCGCTCACCGGATTGGTGAGGGAAGATTGGTTGACGCGCTTCAATGCGTTACGCACGCGTAAGCGGAGTTCCTGCACGTCGAACGGCTTGGTGATGTAATCGTCCGCGCCGACCTCGAAGCCCTGCAAACGATCGGTGCGGTCTCTTTTTTCGGTGAGGAAAATGATGGGGATCTCGTGCGTCCGCCGGTCCGAACGGATGCGCCGCGCCACCTCAAACCCGTCAATGTCGGGCAGGCGGATATCGAGGATCACGAGGTTGGGAAAAACCGTCTGCGCCGCGCGCACGCCGTCCTCGCCCCAGTTGACGGTGAACACTTCGTAGCCCTGAACGCGAAAATACGCGTTCAACATTTCAGCGATATCGAGATCGTCCTCAACAATGAGAATTTTCGCCTTGGCGTCTGCCACGTTGCCCCCGCTCAGGCGATCGGTTCTTTTTGAATGACAAATTCGCAGACCGCGTCCCCAACCGCCACACACTTGGATTCGTTGACGCGGAATTCACTGCCACCGGAGACCCACTTCAAGGCTTCTTGCAATAAGCCGGTCGCCAGGTAGCAGACCGGTTTATCCGCGTTCGTCCTGCTCCAGCAGACCGGGCATTTGTGGATGGTGTAAATGAACTCGGTGTCTTTTTCTTCGACAGTGCTATGTTGGTCGCTCAACTGCGAGAAGATCTTTGCCACAGCCGGGATGCCGATCTTTAATTTTGCCTGCAGAGGCAGGACAACGAAGGCGAGGTCCGCCGCGCCCGCCAAAGCGCCGAAATTCTTCAAAGCGTCCGAAAAGGTTGCCCGTCCGGCGCGCAACGCAAGCCCGCGTCCACCGCGTGGACCATACATATCCTCCAGCGCGGAGCCGATCGCGGAAAGCTCGCCGAAGTCGAAACCTTTGTCGAGGTTGTCGGCAGGATAGTTATCAATGTAGTTGTTCAAACCTGCGAGGTTCAGGATGGCGTTCAAGCCATTTTTGCCCATCACTTCTTCGAGGGATTTGATGGTGATCAGACCAAATTTATTTGGGTAGTACAGACCAGCCTTTTGAACGGGACTCATGGCATCTCCGGTTAGATCAATTTCGAAAGGTCTTCCGTGGCGCGGCGCATATCAAGGAAGATTAAGCCCAACTTGGCTTGTTCACGCGCCAAGGCGGTCAGAACCGCTTCTTCCCCGACGGACATCAGCACAACATACCCCTTCTCGCCTTTGATGTACACCTGTTCCAGCGAGCCGCGTCCCAATTCGGTTGCGATGCGCTCGCCGAGTGAAAGCATGGCGGCAGACATGGCAGAGACGCGGTCTTCCTCAACTCCTTGAGGCAACGCAGACGCGATGCTTAAACCGTCCACGCTGACTACAGCGGAGGCTTCGATGTCGGGCGATGAGGCTTGCAGTTCGCGCAGCCGGTCCACCATTTGTTGTGTACGTGATTTAGACAAAACAGCCCTCCTCTAAAGGCTTCAAGCCGTGTCGTTCGGCTGGATGTTGGAGATATTTTAGATTACGGGGTAAAAAGTGTCAAGCCAACCTATTCAAATGCAATGCTACATGACAGAATTGCAAACAATATCGCCATTTGACCTCTTGCATAAGTGACCCTTTACTCAGCCACAGAGACCTTTGAGAAATTCTCTTTTTCTCTGCGTGCTCAGTGGCGAAAATGACTTTCACAAGAGGTCTATTATAATTCCGCCAATATGAAAAAGATTATCTTAACCCTGCCCATTCTCCTTCTGGTTATCAGTTTCGATCTTCGCCCGACCGCGTTTGCGCAAACCGCCACCGAGGAAGATAGCGGCGCAGTCGTCTGCGCGCCGGATGTCTATCGCGCGTCGCCGGGCGACTGTTTACCGTTGGGACCCTCTGTTTACATCACGGAAATGTCCGCGCTCGGGCTGACGTTCCCGCCGCGCCCGCTCTCGCTTCGCCAACCGGACCCCAGCCTGACTCAGCTCCCCTACCGTTATTTCCACCTTGAGGAGGATTATGTGCCGGTACTGGACTCGCCGGCAGGGAATGAAATCGGCGCGCCCTATGCGCCGGGCTTCGTTTACGTTACTTACATTGACCGCGTGGATACCGGTCACGGCATTTATTACATGCTTCCAAGCGGAAGTTGGATTCCCGGCAAAGGCGCGCGCGTATCCGAAATCTCTTCGTATCAAGGGCTCGAGTTCAAGACCGCGCCGGTCAATGCTTTCGGCTGGGCGTTTGAGTATATTCCCATCCTGCGCGCGCCGGGTTACAACAAACCCGAAACAGGACAATATCTCAACCCGTTCACGGATATTTTTCAAGTCTACGACACGGTCAACGTGGACGGCGCAGATTGGAACCTGATCGGTCCAAACCAGTGGGTGGAAGCGCGCAAGGTTGCCGTTGTCACGCCGACCACAACGCCTCCCGATGGCGTGACGACCGGTCGCTGGATTGATGTCAACTTAGCCGAACAAACGCTCGCCGTTTACGACAATTCCGAACTTGTCTTCGCCACCGTCATCGCCAGCGGACTCGAACCGTTCTGGACGCGCCCGGGGCTGTTCCAGATCTATCAAAAGAAAGAGATCGAGACGATGCGGAACAGCGACCCGTCCGATTTCTATTATCTCGATAACGTTCCATGGACAATGTACTTCGACAAAGCGCGCGCCTTGCACGGCGCTTACTGGCGGACGCGCTTTGGGTATCCTCAATCGCACGGATGCATTAACCTTTCCGTCGGCGATTCGCACTGGCTCTTTAACTGGGCGCATGAAGGCGATTGGGTTTATGTCCACGATCCCTCGGGTTTAACTCCCACCGATCCCGCGTTGTATCATGATTGGGCGTATTGACACAACTATTTCTGCATGATAAACTCTCGCCCGCTTGTTAGATGGTCCCGTGGTGTAGCGGCCTAACATGCGGCCCTGTCAAGGCCGAGATCGCGGGTTCGAATCCCGTCGGGACCGCCAATTCTTTCAATGCGGCGTTTGATGGAACATAAAACGGGGGATAGTTCGCAATCTTTCATCCAATAATTTTGTAAACAAAACCACCGTTTCCTTCAACTTATAAGCTTCGATCATGATCTTGGTTCCTGGGTTTGTCAGGAATTTTTTATTTTTTGGTTCTACCGTTTTTAACGGGAAAACCATTTCAAACACAAAGGTCACGAAGGAAAAACGCCCGCAAATCAAGCCTCTTTTCTCCCTTTGTGTCCGTAGTGTTCTTCGTGTTTAGGCTCTTTCCCGTTAATTACGGGAGAGCCTATTTTTTTTACATCCGGTTTACAACCCGATAATGCACTTGAGATAGGATGGGGAAAGTATGGAGTCAAACTCTCACGTTTTGACAGAACAAGTAAATACCAAAAGGAGATCAGCCATGAAACGCATCGTTACCTTCCTCTCAATCCTCGTCATTGTCTCCCTCGCCTGCGGATTACCCGCCGCCGAATCGCCGTCGGCGGAGAGCCAGCCCGCCACAGCCGCGACCAGTTCCCCCGTCGAAAATGAAGCGGGCGAAGCCGTCCTGTATTTCTCGATCGGGATGCACATCGAACCGATGGGGGAAACCGCGCAAGGATATCAAAGCGGCAAAGGCGATTATCACAAGCCCGACTTTTTCGAGAAGCATACGCAAGACATGCTCTTGCTGGCGCAGATCGTCGAGGCGCATAGCGGACGCATGACGATTCAGGCGCAAAGCCCGTTCACGCAAGTTGCCATTGAATCGGGCAACACCATCCTCGCCGACCTCGCCGCGCGCGGACATGAGATCGCCCTGCACTTTCACGAAGACGCGCATCTCGGAAAAAATTCCGCCTCGCTTTCCGTTCAACAATGGTGCGACGTGATGAAGGAAGAGATCGAATACATCATGCAGGCGAACGGCGGCGTGGACGTCCGTTATTGGAGCGGCGGCAATTTGTACCCCGATTTATACGAAGCCGCCGAATGCGCGGGCTTGGATGTGAACAGCGATTGGAAGAATCCGAACACGCAAACCACCGATCTCTCTTTGCTTGGCGTCGCCCCCTGGCGTCCCGCTGGCGGCACAGACGGCACGGACTTCACGCTTTTCACGCAGCACGACCCGAACGGTGCGGTCATTTTCCTGCCTGAAGGTCAGTATGACAAAGATAATTTTGCGTCCATGCGCCGAAGCGACGATGCAGGCGGCGATGAAGCCTACTTTGAATATCTCAAAGAGAGTCTCTACGCCTCGCTCGAAGCCGCACAACCTGGACGGGTCAACGTCTTTCACTTCACCGTTCACCCCGGCGAATTTCGCGGCGACCCGCAGGATCCCTTCGGCGTGATCGAGCGTTTCCTCACCGAAGTCGTTGATCCGCTCGTCGCTTCTGGCGACCTGCAATGGATGACTTATTCTCAAATGGCGGACGCGTACGCCGCGCAATAAAGTACCGCAAACTTCAGTTTGCGTTTGCGCGTTGCCAGGCAAACTGAAGTTTGCAGCACAGGAGATTTCTCATGAAAAAGATTTTCCTCGCCCTGACTCTCCTCTCCCTCGCGATCTTTTCCTGCGCCCAAACAACGCTTCAACCTCCGCCCGCGCCTGCCTCTGCCACCCCAGCCGAATCCACCCCGACGCCTGACGCCTCGCACCTGAAACCTGAAACTGGATACATCTCCTTCATTATCAACGTTCATGATTGGACACATCCCGATGAAAGCGCCGAGATCCTCCTCAAACTCGTTGACCTGTTCGAGCGATACGGCGTGCGCGGAGATTTCTACTTCACGGCTGAGATCACGCGCGAACTGGCGGAGAATCATCCCGAAGTCATCGAACGCCTCAAGAACTCGGATATGACCATCAGTTATCACGTCCGTCCGCCGCATCCGCTTTACACGGGATTCGACTCGCGCCTGCAAGGTTTGAGCGACGAGGAGTTGTATCAAACCCTGTTGGATTACGAGACGTACGCGCTGAACCTCGAAACTGGCGAATTGGATAAGTCCCAACCTGGCGGCTACACCTATGTAGCGCAGGTCTTCGGGCGGAATCCCGTCGTTGCGCCCGCGCCCAACGGCGCGCAGATCAAGGATGCCGCGCAGAAAGTCTATGCCAGCCTCGGCGTGCAGATGACATTGCTCTATCACGAATCAGGGACGAAACTCGAACAGCCGCTTGAATATGTCAATGGCTTGCTGGCGCGCCCCAGCGATTTCAGCGTCACGCGCACAACGTCCGTCAATGGACAGGATAGATTCTGGTGGAATTTCATGTCCACGCCCGAAGCGGACACCTACAACCCGACGAAGATGTTGCAGGATCAGATCGCAGAATGGGTAGGGCAAACTTCCAGTTTGCCCTATGCGCGCGCGCCGTTCATCACCGCGCTCATCCACGAGAACAATTTTTATCGCAGCGGCGCGGAAGGCTGGACGAGCATTTACTTTTCAATGAAAGGCGCGAAGAAAGGCGACCCGCTATCCGCGCCCTGGAATCTGTCCGCGCCCGACCCGTCCACGCCGCGCACGGATGCAGACCAAGCCGCCATCTTCGCCGCGTACGAGGAGCTGGTCGCCTACGCCGCCGCGCATCTGACGGTGGTCACATCGGAAGATATTGTGGAGATGGCAAGATAATGCGCCGCAAGATTTGCCCTGAGTTTATCGAATGGTTCGGTTTGCGACCCTTCAAACGCAAAGTAAACTTTGCGGTACGGTAAAAGGAAAATAAGATGAAACGATTCGCTTTGTTTGTTATGTTCTTGGGGATACTTTCGCTGGCGTGCGGGTTCGGCGCGAGTCAGCCCACAGTGACGACTCAATCCAAAGAAACAGCGACCCAGCCCGAAGTCGGGGATGAAGCGCAGGGTCAATTTGACTCATCCAAACTTGGCGCGGTCGAAAGGGACGTCACTTACTGCACGATGGACGGCGTCGCGTTAAAGATGGATGTGTATTATCCCGCTGAAAATAACGGGCGCTTTCCCGTATTGATGTATGCGCATGGCGGCGGCTGGAGTTCGGGCGATAAGGGGAAAGGGGCGGGCGCGTTGGACATGCCTCAATTGCAGGAAGCGGGCTTCCTGGTCGTGGCGGTCAATTATCGTCTCGCGCCTGAATATCAATTTCCCGCCATGATCGAAGATGTGAAATGCGCGGTGCGTTCGTTGCGCGCTCATGCGGACGAGTACAACCTCGACCCGAACCGCATCGGCGCGTGGGGCGGCAGCGCGGGCGGGCATTTGGTTTCCATGCTCGGCACAACGGACGCAAGCGCGGGCTTCGACGTGGGCGAGTATCTCGAGTATTCCAGCCGCGTGCAAGCCGTGGTGGATATGTTCGGTCCCGCCGATTTGACGGTGGATTTTGCAGAGGACTCCGAAACGGTACGGACTGCGTTCGGCGATTTCAATTTGGCGTTGGCGAGTCCAGTCACCTACGCGACGGCGGACGATCCTCCATTTTTGATCTTACACGGCGAGAAAGATACGCTCGTACCCATCGAACAATCCGAAGTTTTGCTGGCGGCATTGCAAGCCGCAGGCGTTCCTGCCGAGCTTGTGCCAGTAAAGAACGCGGCGCATGGCTTCAAGCCCAGCGGCGGCGAGATCAGCCCGTCGCGGCTCGAGATTTCGCTGTTGATTCTGAATTTTTTCGAGGAGAGGTTGAAGTGAGACGCGCCTCTGATATTTCCATAACCGACAATGGCTTTCTATGTTTTAGGAATTGAGGTGAGAATAAATCTCATTAATGCGCAGATAAAAAGCGTCCCGAAGACCATGACTTCGGGACGCTTTGCTTATGCAGGATGAGATACGCACTACTCCTCCTTCTTCCCCTCCATCTCTTTCTTGTGCGCCTCGATGATCGCGCCCGCCACATGGGTTGGGACAACGTCGTAGTGATCGAGTTCCATCGTGAAGTAGCCGCGCCCACCCGTGATCGAGCGGAGTTGTGTGGTGTAGCGCGTCATTTCCGCCATCGGCACGTGCGCCACGATGATCGTGTTGCCGCGCTCCGAGTCGGTGCCCTGGACGCGTCCGCGGCGGGTGTTGAGGTCGCTCATCACGTCGCCCATGTTCGCATCGGGGATGGTGACGCGCACGTTCATGATCGGCTCAAACAACACGGGACCCGCTTCCTGCACGGCAAGTTTGAACGCCTCGCGCCCCGCGATCTCGAACGCGACAGGTTTTGAATCCACCTCGTGTTCCTTGCCATCATACACGATCACTTTCACGTTGCTCATCGGATAACCCGCGAACGCGCCGCGCTCCATCGTGGCTTTGATTCCTTTTTCGATGGGCGGCAAATAGGACTTGGAAAGGTTCATGCCGACGAGTTCATCGTCAAATTCAAAATCGGCAGAGGGAAGCGGCTCGATACGCAGATGTACTTCGCCGAATTGACCCGCGCCGCCCGTCTGCTTTTTGTGGCGATACTGCGCGCTTGCTTTGCGAGTGATGCCCTCGCGGTACGGGATTTTCGGTTGATGCGTGCCCAACCCCACTTGGAATTTCGTCTGCGCGCGGTTGATCGCCACGTCAATGTGCTGGTCGCCCATGCCTTGCAACACCGTCTCGTGCGTGATCGGGTCGTTCTGCCACGTGAGCGTCAAATCTTCTTCGCACAACTTGGTCAGCGTTGGCGAGATTTTCGCCGCGTCGGCTTGGGTCTTCGGCGTGATCGCCACACGGAACAGCGCGGCAGGGAAATTCGGTTTGGCAATCGTCAGCGGATGACCCTTATCGCAAAACGTATCGCCCGTCGCGGTGACAGCCAGTTTTGAAACGGCGGCAATATCGCCCGCATGGACAACCTTCGCAGGAATCACTTCTTTGCCGCGCTGGAAATGCAAACCCGACATGCGCTCGTCCGCGCCTTTGTTTTGATTCCACACGTGCGCGTCGGCTTGAATCGAACCCTGCATCACGCGGAAGTACGTCATCTTGCCGACGAACGGGTCGGCGGTCGTCTTCCACACATACGCGGCAAGCGGTTCAGTATCCGACGGTTTCAACTGTTCTTCGCCATCTTTGCCTTGCGCGACGCGCTTCGGTCCTTGCGCGGGCGGCGGCATCAAATCAATGATGTCGTTGAGCAATGCGATGGCGCCGATCTCGCGTCCGCCCGCGGCGCAGAAGACGGGGACAAAACTTCCGTTGTAGACCACATCCTCCAAGCCGCGCACCATCTCCCCGTCGGAGAGAGAACCGTTCTCCAAATATTTCTCCATCAACTCATCCTCCCCCTCCGCCGCGTCTTCCACCATCGCAAAGTGCGCCGCGTCCGCCGCGTCTTTTAATTCGGCGGGAATCTCAGCAGTCGTTTTGCCGTCGCCCATGTACGCCTTCATGCCGATCACATCCACCACGCCCGTGAAATGTTGTTTCTCGCCGATCGGGATATGCACTTGCACCACACGCTTGCCATGCGCTTCGACAAATTCTTTGATCGCGTCAAACGTTTTTTGGAAATCCGCGTTATCGCGGTCCATCTTGTTGATCACAAAAAAGCGCGGCAAGTTGAACTCATCGCAATAGCGCCAAGCGATCTCCGCGCCGACTTCGATGCCCGCCACCGCGTCCACGACGATGATCGCGCCGTCAGCGACGCTCAAAGCGGAGATCATTTCACCGACAAAGTCAGTGTAGCCTGGCGCGTCGATGATATTGATTTTATGATCGCGATGTTCGATTGGGATTACGCTGGAGTAGATGGAAATTTTTCGACGATGTTCCTCGTCGTCGTAATCTGAAATTGTCGTGCCGTCTTCCACTTTTCCAAGTCTCGTCGTTGCCCCCGTTGCATGCAAAAACGATTCCGCCAACATGGTCTTCCCCGCGCCGCCATGCGACACCAACGCAACGTTGCGGATATACTCGGTGGTATACTCTTTCATCGAAAAAGCCCTTCCTATGCAGTTGGGATGTGAAACGTCGCATGATTGTAAACAAACTCAAGTGAAATGTCAAAGCAGGATGAAAATCCGCTTCGCGCCGACGGGGAGTCTGTTTCAGCGCTAGTCTGCCGTTTCGCCTCTTCAATTTTTTTCCGCCTCTCGACTCCGCCCCTCAACGATGACCGCCTCTTCGCTCGATGCAAAATTATTCTATGAAGCCATGCTCTACGAGTTGGCAAAAGCCTTCGGGCTGTCGCACACGCCGCGTTCACATCGGTTAATCGAAATCTTTTTCGGCAAAGCCGCGCGCTCCGCCACAACGGTCGCCGCAGAGTTAGACCGCGTCGTCGGCGAAGGCGGACACGCCGCAGGCGCGCGTTGGTTCCTGCCGCGCTTCGTCAAATCGCACTGCGCGCGCGGTATCGAGAACATCCCCGCCAGCGGACCCTTCGTCATCGCATCCAACCACCCAGGCTCGGTGGATACGGTGGCGATCACAGCATATTCTACGCGGCGCGATCTGAAATTTATCATCGGCGATATAAAATTTCTCCTTCAAATGCCCAACGCGCTCAAAGGATTCATCGTCGCGCCGCCCGTCAGCGACACGGCAGGCAGGATGCAAGTCGTGCGTGAATCCATCCGCCATTTGCAAAACGGAGGCGGCTTGTTGATCTTCCCGCGCGGCAGTATCGAAGCCGACCCCGAATTCATGCCCAACGCGGACGACGAATTCCATCACTGGTCGCGCAGTTTGGAAATTTTCTTGAAGCGCGTACCAAACCTGCAAATCCTCATCACCATCGTCAGCGGAGTGATCGCGCCCGCCGCCATGCGCCACCCCATCACACGGCTTCGCAAAACTCGCGCCGACCGTCAACGGCTGGCTTTCGTCTACCAACTCTCGCGGCAACTCATGAGCGGCAAACAACTCTTCGACCTCGTCCCGCGCGTCACGTTCGGCGAGATCATCCAAGGAACGAATCACGATCATCTGCTCGCCGAGATCGAACACGCCGCCCGTCGGACGCTCGCGCAACACATGGAATGGTCGAACGTATGAAGCCCGAACTTCGCATCCTCAAAGATTCGGAACGGTTGAGCCGTCACGCGGCGAATTTATTCGTTGAAAAATCAAATCAATCCATCCTCGAACGGAATCAATTTCTGGTCGCGTTGAATGGCGGCAGTACGCCGATGCGGCTGTTTCAATTGCTCGCCTCTGAATATCGCGACCAAATCGAATGGGATAAAGTCCACGTTTTTTGGGGCGACGAGCGCTGTGTCCCGCCGACGGACGCGGGAAGCAATTATCGTCAAGCGTATGAAACATGGTTGAGCAAAGTTTCTATTTCTGAAAACAATATCCATCGCGTGCAAGGTGAACTCGACCCGATCTCCGCCGCGATGAAGTACGCCGAAACCCTGAAACAGTTTGCTGATTCAAATTTTGATTTCCCGCGCTTCGACCTCGTCTATCTCGGCATGGGCGAGGACGGTCACACCGCTTCATTATTCCCCAACTCACCCGTGCAAGCGACGGAACCAGTCATTGCCGTCACCGCGAATTACCAAGACCGCCCCGCCAACCGCGTCACATTGACTCAACTCGTCTTCAACCAAGCGCGGACGATCACCTTCATGGCGACAGGTGAGAAAAAGGCTAGTGTTTTAGCGGAAGTCTTGAGCGAAAGATATAATCCTGAGTT
>JADLBX010000025.1 GCA_020847435.1 Anaerolineales bacterium | reverse complement strand
TTGATGATTTCCAGATTGGGCAGGTTGAGCAGTTTGCTGAGTTGTAGTTCTGGCATCGCCATACTCCAGTTTTTGCCAGATTCTACTCTCTACCTGCCGTCTACCCCACCAAATCCCAGAGAGCCAATCAAAATTCACCACAGATAAACACGGATGAACGTTGATTTTTGATGAAAATTGAACGAAATCGTTTGAAATCCAATTTTTCTGCGCGCTTCGCGGTCCGTGGTTAAAAAAACGAATTCCAAAACGCTTTCTCAGGTGAAAGTTTAGTTTTTTCAGCCAAAAACGGAGAGTGAACCAAGTCACCAATTACCTGCCCAACCCATGACGCGTGTCATGGGTCACTTGGGGGAATCATGACACGGCGCACGCTGGGCAACTCGTCCCTTCATGATAAGATAACTCCATCGCCAATCCTTACTTCTTTTATCTTTCTTCGCCAACATCCGTAACTCGTATCTCGTATCTCGTATCTCGTATCTCGTATCTCGTCATGCCCACCTCCCCCTCCACCCGCCTCCTCCGCCTCGCCGCATGGATCTGGATCGGCTTCCTGCTTGCCATGCTCGCAATGGACATCGTCCTCTACATGCCGCAGGTTCAACGCGCGTTGGCGCAAAACGCTCCAAACCCTCAACAACCGCCTTTGCAGTTTCCGCCCGCGCAAGCCGCGTTCCGTTTGTTCCCCGTCTTCATCTACTACCTGACCAACCTCGCCATTTCCATCACCGTGCTTGCATTCACATTTTGGGAATGGGTTCAAAACAAACTCGGCAAACTCTATTACCCGCTTCTGCTCTTCGTTATCGCCGCTACGCCGATCCTCATCAACGCGCTCATCGTGCCGCGCTTTCCGCCAGGTCCGCTGGCGAACGCGGAGGGCATGGCGCTTCGTCAACTGCCCGTGCTCATCGTCGCGCTGGCGCTGGTCGCGTGGGAATATCGCATGGCGCACATCGTGGCTTTCAGTCTCGCCACTTCCCTCTTTGAATTAATTCTCGTCGCAACCAAAGCGGTTCAATTCCAAAACATCTACGTGTTCATTTTCATCGCCGTCATCCGCACCATCAGTTTCATCGCAATTGGAATCTTCATCAACTTGCTCGTCACACAACTCAAGCGCCAGCAAGAATCCTTGCGCGAGGCGAACGCCAACCTCACGCACTACGCGTCCACGCTGGAACAATTGACCATCAGCCGCGAGCGCAACCGCCTCGCCCGTGAACTGCACGACACGCTCGCCCATTCCCTCACCGCGCTGTCCGTCTCGCTCGAAACCGTCAAAGCCTATTTCGACATTGACAAAGAAAAGACGCGCGAACTCATCGAGGTCTCGCTCGAGTCTACGCGCAAAGGGGTCGATGAAACCCGCCGCGCGCTGAAATCCCTGCGATCGTCGGATTTGGAAGACTTGGGACTCGGACTCGCCCTTCAGCGACTCGCCGAAAGCGCGGCGTCCCGCTTCGACCTCCAATTTGAAGTTGGTTTGCCCAACCCCATGCCTTCTCTCAGCCCCGACGTGGAGCAAGTCGTCTACCGCGTGGCGCAGGAGGCGATCCACAACATCACCGATCATTCCCGCGCGAAAAAATTCTCCCTGCGGCTTGAACACAACGGTCACACCACGTTGACGATCCAAGACGACGGCGTCGGCTTCGACCAGTCGAAAAGTAATTCGGGTCGCTTCGGCTTGGTCGGCATGACCGAACGCGCCGAACTCGCAGGCGGAACGTTGAACGTCGAAAGCGCAAAAGGCGAGGGAACGAAAGTGGTGTTGAAGATATAGATATAATCAGACCTCACAGGTTTTAAAAACCTGTGAGGTCTCTATTATCAAAACCGATGAAAATCCTCCTCTGCGACGACCAGGCAGTTATCCGCGACGGACTTGAAATGCTCCTTACCCTCGAAAAGGACATGCAAGTCGTCGGCTCCGCGTCCGACGGCGCCGAGGCGCTCGAACTCGCCGCGCAGAAACGTCCCGACTTGATCCTGATGGATTTGAAAATGCCAGGCGTCAACGGCATCGAAGCGACGCGGCAACTCCGCGCCAAATTCCCCGAAATCAAGATTCTAGTCCTCACCACCTACGACGACGACGAATGGCTCTTCGACGCTATCCGCGCGGGCGCCTCAGGCTATTTACTGAAGGACACGCCGCGCCAGAAAATCATCGAAGCCATCCGCGGGACGCTGGACGGCAAATCATTTCTCGATCCAGTAGTCGCGGGCAAATTGATGAATCAAGTGGTCAGCAACCAGAAACAACCCGCCTCCATCCTTGCCGAGAAACTCACCGAGCGCGAACTGGACGTACTCCGCCTCCTCGCCAAGGGATTCCCCAACAGCGAGATCGCAAGCCAACTCCACCTCTCCGAAGGGACGGTCCGCAACCATGTCAGCGCGATATTGGAAAAATTGGGAGTCTCAGACCGAACCCAAGCGGCAGTGATTGCAATTCAGCATGGGTTATAATGAAAACGAAAGCGAGAAGCTATGAATGCGATCCGTGAACTTCAGGCAAAATATGTAACCGACGAAGACGGCAACAAAACGGCGGTGATTCTTCCCATCGAAGAGTTTGAAGAACTCATCGAAGATATGGAAGACCTCGCAGTGATGGCGGAACGACGGGAAGAACCTTCCATTTCTCACGAAGAAGTTCTGGCAAGATTGAAACGCGATGAAAACGCCTTGTCACTCTGAGGGAGCGGTTGTTGCGACCGAAGAGTCTCTTACTTTCTACGGTAGAGATGCTTCGCTCCGCTCAGCATGACATTTTGAGACGACTTCCACCACAGTTCATTCTCACCCTCTCTTTACACAACTTTTCAGATTACCGCATCGGCTCTCGAAAATCGTAAATCCCCTGATCCACTCCCCACTTCTTTTTGCAATTTGAACATTCAAGATAGGTTTTATTGTCCACAAGCGGACTATGTCCGCAATCGGGACACTTAAAGTAGGACAAGATGCCATCTTGTCCAGCAGGCGGGATACCATCCCGCCCCACGATCTTTGCTTTCACAAACACCGACGGTGTAACTTGAACTAATGTGCCTGTCCACTGCAGAATCGAATCGAAGAAAACCAAAACGCCCGTTGGGATGATTCGCTTCAGAATCCCTACTCGGAAGTGCGAAAGCGTCAGTGTTTTCTCGATGACGAATCCCAAGCCACCGAGCCATTGACGAATCGCTTTCGGGTGAAAGTCAAAATTGAGTTTGACGAACTCGACAGGTTCGAGCGTAAACGGACTCCACTCTTGCTTACCAAGCAAATAACGGAAAATCGCTTTCAAGTTTAATTTGTTAGCGAACTCCAAAATAAAAATTCCGTTCGCCGCCAATACATTTTTCACCTGCCCCAGCGCTTTCGGCGCGTCCGCCATGTGATGCAGAACGCGGATCATCGTCGCCGCGTCGAACAAGCCGTCCACAAATGGGAGGCGGTACGCGTCCGCCGCGACGTAAATGTATTTCTCCGAATTACCCAGTCGCTGTTGCGCTTGCTCAAGTTGAGTGCGCGAGTAGTCGAGTAGGACGAGACGATCAAAGCCGAGGTAACGCGGCGTGTTCCGCCCGGCGCCAGCCCCAAGTTCGAGCAAGATGCGTCCGCGTTTTGGGAGGAGTCGCTGGAGGGCGATGGCTTCCGTGCGGTCTTCGTACTCGCGTCCGCCTTTATCCCAAAAGGAAGTTTGATAATCGGAGCCTTCGTAATCACAGACAGGAGGAGTGGTCATATAGTTGGATAGTTGGATAGTTGCGTAGTTGGATCATTAAAGCAAAGTCGGGTAGCGGG
Organism: Anaerolineales bacterium; assembly: GCA_020847435.1. Taxonomy (GTDB): domain Bacteria; phylum Chloroflexota; class Anaerolineae; order Anaerolineales; family Villigracilaceae; genus Defluviilinea. Next base: position 7,585 of record JADLBX010000025.1, on the reverse strand, counting down.
GCATATTGTACCCGACTACCCGACACAATGATTTGCAGTGAATTTATGCGCGCCCGTTGTTGGAGGGGCGACCGATCGCGCGATAGGTGAAGCCCATCTCAGACATGCGAGCGGGATCGTAGATGTTGCGCCCATCATAGATGACAGGCGTTTTCAACAACGATTTGACCTTTTCAAGGTCGAGCTGTTTGAACTCATTCCACGGCGTGACGACGACAAGCGCGTCACAACCTTTTGCCATTTCGTAAACGTCGCTGACGATTTCAACGGCAGGCATCATCGGCGCGGCGACCTCACGCGCCACAGGGTCATACGCGCGGACTTTCGCGCCTGCGGCGATCAACGCGTTGGAAATATCCACCGAAGGCGCATCACGCATATCATCCGTGTTTTCCTTGAACGCCAGCCCAAGCATACCGACCGTCTTACCTTTCAAATTTCCGCCGAGCAATTTTTCCACTTGCGTCGGCACGTCGCGTCGGCGGTCGTAGTTCACGTCCACCACATCGTTGAGGATGCGCGGGTTGAGTCCTTTTTGTTTCGCCATGAACGCCAGCGCCTGCACGTCTTTCGGGAAGCACGAGCCGCCCCAGCCCAGACCCGCGTCGAGGAAGTGACGCCCAATGCGCGCGTCGTAGCCCATGCCCGCGGCGACTTCTTTCACGTCCGCGCCGTATGCCTCGCACACGTCCGCCAATTCGTTGATGAACGAAATTTTCGCGGCGAGGAAGGCGTTGCTCGCGTACTTGATCATTTCGGCGGTCCGCAGATCGGTGATGACGATCGGAGCGCGCAATGGCAAATGAAGTTGAGCCACTTTGTTTGCCGCGTCTTTATCGAGCGAGCCGATCACATTTCGATGCGGAGCCATGAAGTCCGCGATGGCTGAACCTTCGCGCAAAAACTCGGGGCAAGACACTACCGCAAAGTCAATCGGCTTGGGCTGGGCAGACTTCACAATGTCGGCGACCCAGTCCCCCGTCCCGATGGGAACCGTGGATTTATTGATCACGATCAACGGCGCGGTCATGTGTTTGGCGAGCGAGCGCGCGGCAACCTCCACGTATTGCAAATCCGCGGCGCCGTCCACGCCTTCGGGAGTCCCCACCGCGATGAAAGCGAACTCCGCGCCTTTGAGCGCGTCGGCATAAGACGTTGTGAACGACAGCCTGCCCGCCTTCACGTTACGCCGCACGAGTTCCTCCAGCCCCGGCTCGTAGATCGGCATGATGCCCTTGTTGAGATTTTCGATGCGCTTCGCATCCACATCCAACGCGATGACGCGGTTCCCCAGGTCGGCAAAACAGGCGCCGGTCACCAGACCGACGTACCCAACGCCGACGACACAAATTTGTTTCATAGATTCATACCTCTTTCGCTGAATTTGTCATGGCAAATCCGATTGCCCTATTTAACGAGAATCCCATCCATGACCGAATATCGCGCAATTTGTTACGCCGCTTTCAAAAGATCAACTTACGCGGGCGACGCTTGCTCTTCTTTTTCTTGTCCAACGCGTTCCCCACCTCTTCCAACAACCCTTGCACATTCAAAGGCTTGGTAAAGTAGCCGTCGCAACCCGCTTGCAAGGCGCGGAAGCGGTCGCGCGGCAGAGTGTGCGCGGTGATCGCGTACAGCGGAATATCTTTGGTCGCCGCGTCCGCCTTGATGCGTTCCGCCGCGTCCCAGCCGTCCATTTCGGGTAAACCGAGGTCCATCAAGATCAGATCGGGTTTTTGCAGGCGCGCCGCGTCTACGCCGTCGCGCCCGTTCACCGCGAGAAAAACGTCGTAGCCGCCGTGTTCGAGGATCACGCGCATCAGTTCATAATTATCAATGTTGTCTTCGACGACGAGTATCTTTTTCTTGTCCATCCTCGGCAACTATACCTCGACTTGCCGCTTCGGGCAATGACGTATAATCGCAACATGAAAATCCTGTTTGTCGTGGACGCGCGCTCACCCATCGCCCTCAACTGGATTCGGCATTTTATCGAACGCGGCGATGAAATTTTTATCGCCTCCACATTTCCCGCTTTCATGGAACTACCGGTCAAGCGGATGGAAACCATCCCCGTCGCCTTTAGTGGGTTCAAGAAAGCGACTCAACGCCCCGGCGCCGCTTCAGCCCGGACCTTGAGACTGCGCACAGTCATTCGGCAATGGCTCGGTCCCTTGACGATTCCCCGCGCCGCGCGACAACTCCGCGCCTTCATTGACGAAATCCAACCCGACATCATCCACGCCATGCGGATTCCGTATGAGGGGATGATCGCGGCTAGCGCAATTGGTGGTCGAGACGCAAGCAGTCGAGACCACAGGTTCATCGTCTCCACCTGGGGCAACGACTTCACCCTCCACGCGCCCTCCTCCCCGCTGATGGGCTATTACACACGCAAAGCATTGCAAGCCGCAGACGCGCTCCACTCCGATTGTCATCGCGATATTAGGCTGGCAATCGGATGGGGTTTTGACTCATCCAAGCCGACGCTGGTCGCGCCGGGCAATGGCGGCATCCGCACGGATATTTTTTATCCGCCAGCGAAACCCGTTGAGGAACCGATCATCTTGAATCCACGCGGCTTCCGTTCGTACGTGCGGAACGATATGTTCTTCAAGTCCATTCCGCTTGTGTTGGCGAAAAATCCGAACGCGAAATTTATTTGCACAGGGATGGCGGGCGAAGAGCAGGCAATTAAGAGAATTGGAGAATTGGAAATTGGAGATTCGGTCGAATTGCTCGGCTTAATCCCCTCGAGCCAAATCGCAGACGTGTACCGCCGCGCGCAGATTTTGGTCTCCCCGTCCATTCACGACGGCACACCGAATACCCTGCTCGAAGGCATGGCGTGCGGATGTTTCCCCGTCGCGGGCGATTTGGAATCCATCCGCGAGTGGATCACGCCGAACGAAAACGGTCTGCTATTCGATGCGAACGATCCTCAATCCATCGCATCCGCGTTGATTCAAGCCATCGAAAACAAATCCCTGCGGGAGAGGTCCGCAGGGATGAATCAGGAGATAATTTTAGAGAGAGCGGAGTATGAGAGGAATATGCGAAGAGCAAATGAGTTTTATTAAACTGGAATCAAGAAAACACGTACACACGTAGACAACTTTATTGCGGTTAGACCTGCATACTTGTTTACCTGTTTACTTGTTACCTTTTACCCCTCCCTCGGCGCGCGCATCTCCTCCAATTTGTGGCGCAACTCGATGCGGCGCTCGTCTGCCGCGTGGCGGACGTCGTTGAAGAAATTTTCGCCGCGGGCGCGGATCATCCCGCGTAATTCCTCGCCCGATTCGGGCGCCATCAACAGCGCGATCGTCGAACCGACCAACGCGCCGACAAAGATTCCGATCAAAAAGCCAAACATGCGTTTCATGTTAAATCTCCTCGTTTTTCGTAGGGGCGGGGTTACCCCGCCCCTACATGCCATATCAAAATTTTGATAATTTGATTATAGGCGAAAAAGGAAATTTGTGGAATAATACGCAGCAACACCGCGCGTATCCGCCCTGCGTGAACGCGACGGAAAATTCACCCAAGCCTGTCCAGCGCGGCGAACAGGGGACGACCGCAACAAACGGCTCCTACCAAATTCGGAGGATACCATGTCTACCACGTCTGTTTCCACCAGTGCGCCCACCGCGCGCAAGAAAGTCACAACCCTCACCTATCGCCAGAAAAAGGAACGCGGCGAGATCATCACCATGCTCACCGCGTACGATTATCCAACCGCGCTGGCGATGGACAAAGCGGGAGTCGACTCCATCCTTGTCGGCGATTCGCTGGGGATGGTCGTACTCGGCTACGAAAACACGCTTCCCGTCACAATGGACGAGATGCTCCACCATTGCCGCGCAGTCTCACGGGGAGCAAAGACCGCCCTGCTCATCGGCGACATGCCGTTCATGTCGTATCAAGTATCCGTTGAAGAGGCAACGCGCAACGCAGGACGCTTCCTCCAACACGGCGGCATGGACGCGGTCAAACTCGAAGGCGGACGCGAACGCGCCGACGCGATCCGCTCCATCGTCAACGCGGGGATTCCCGTCATGGGGCATCTGGGACTGACTCCGCAATCGGTCAACCAACTCGGCGGATTCCGCACGCAGGGCAAAACTGCCGTCGCCGCCAAACGTCTCGTGGAAGACGCGCTCATCCTCGAAGAGGCAGGCTGTTTCTCCATCGTGCTTGAATCGGTCCCCGCGCGGCTGGCGGAATTGATCTCGAAAAAGATCTCGATCCCCACCATCGGCATCGGCGCGGGCGCGGGTTGTGACGGTCAAGTGCTGGTCACGCACGATCTGCTCGGTCTGTTCGACCGCTTCACGCCGAAGTTCGTCAAAAAATACGCGAACTTCCACGGCGAAATGCAAAAAGCCTTCGGCGATTACATCGAAGATGTCGAATCGAAACGCTTCCCCGCGCTGGAACATACGGTTGAGATGGATGACGCGGAATGGGATGCGTTGTTGAAGGAAATCAATGTGTAAATCGTAATTGGTAATTGGAGAATGAACAAAATTACCAATTACCAATTACCAGAGATTTTGATCGTCGGCACTGGCGCGCTTGGCGTGTTGTTTGCGGCGCGGCTTGCGGAAGCGGGTCACCGCGTGACCCTGCTTGGCACGTGGAAGGAAGGCATTGCCTCCCTGCAAAAGGATGGCGCGCGGCTGGTTGATGCAGAGGAAAACGAACAGCGCTTCGAAGTCCGCGCGACGGATGACCCGCGCGAATGTGTGGGAGCAAAGTACGCGCTCGTGCTGGTCAAAGCATGGCAGACGGAACGCGCGGCGAATCAATTGAAAGAATGTCTCGCCAATGATGGACTCGCAGTCACCCTCCAAAACGGGCTTGGCAATTTCGAGACGCTGGCGCAAGTATTGAACATTTCAGCCACAGAGAACACTGAGAAAGAAGGAGAAAAGGACTCAAAGAACTCGGTGGTCTCTGTGGCAAAGAATACTTCGCGCGTTGCGCTGGGAAGCACGACCACTGGAGCGACCCTCCTCGCGCCGGGGGTGGCGCGCGCCGGGGGCGAGGGAATCGTTTCCATCCAGCGGCATCCAGCCGTCCCTGCGATCGAAGCGGCGTTGACCTCCGCAAAATTCAATGTGCAGATCGTCGAAGACGCGCAAGCGCTCGTCTGGGGCAAACTCGTCGTCAACGCGGCGATCAACCCGCTAACCGCGTTGTTGCGAGTGCCGAACGGCGAATTGCTCACACGCCCCTCCGCGCGTGAGTTGATGGCGATGCTGGCGCGTGAAGCCGCCGAAGTTGCCCGCGCGGAAAAAATAAAATTGCCGTTCGACGATCCCGCAGCCTTTGCAGAGGAGGTGGCGCGCAAGACCGCCGCCAACCAATCGTCCATGTTGCAAGATGTGTTGCGCGGCGCGCCCACTGAAATAGACGCCATCTGCGGAGCGATCGTCAACGCCGCACAAAAACGTCGCCTCGAAACGCCCGCCAACTTCGTTTGCTGGAAACTCGTCAAAGCGCTCGTCACGGCGTGAACGGCTATGGTAAGATTCGGGGAGAAAAATTTGGAGCTCAAACAATGCGCGGTTGGCGGCTGATCATTCTTTCCCTTCTTTCCCTTTTATCCATCACGCGAGTCGGCGCGCAAGGCGGCGTAAAATTCGAATCGCTCACTGTCGAACTATGGGCGGAATTCGACCAGCCCAGTATGCTCGTTATCAACGAGTTCGTTGTTTCGTCACAAACGCCCCTGCCCGCCAAAGTGACCCTGCGCTTCCCCAGCGGCGGCAATTTGGTCGCGGCGGCATACCTCCAAAACGGCGAGTTGATCAACACCCCAATCGAAAGCCCCGTCGCGCAAGGCGATTGGCAGACCGTCACCTTGAACGTGGACGCGTACACCCCGTATCGCATCGAATATTACCAACCGCTGATGCGCGACGGCAAAAAACGCTCGTTTTATTTTCACTGGTTCGGCGATTACCGCGTCGACAATTTCAACCTTATCGTCCAATTACCAGCCGACAGCGTCAACGTAACCTCCCAACCCGCCCTCGATTCGCTCATCCCCTCGATCAACGGACAGCACACGATCGGCTCGGCTTTTCAAGCGGGCTTGAAAATGGGGCAATCGTATCAATTCAAGATCGAATACGAACGGACGAGCGAAGCGCTTACCGACCCGAACGCGGCAAATCAAGTACAACCCTCCGCGCCCATAGACGAACACACACCAGGGCGCGTTTCAGTGGATCAAATCCCGTGGATCATCGGGCTGGTCGGGCTGGCAATGATCGCCTTCGCCTTGTTCTTCTATTGGAGGTCGCTACGCGGGACTCCCGCCTCTTCAACCTCTTCGGGGCGACGGCGATCCCGGTCAAGCGCAGGGACAACTGACCCAAGCCATGCGGCGTATTGCCACGAATGCGGCGCCCGCTCGACGCCGGGCGATCGCTTTTGCCGCACGTGCGGGAGCCGACTCCGCGCGGGGTAAGGCGAATCAACCGTAAGGTCGAAGTGATACGGTTCTTCATCCGCTACATGCAAAACGGCTCTCGAAAATTCGAGAGCCGTTCGTTTATGAAGAAAAACAGGGCAAGGACTATTCGGTCGGCGCGGGCATGGGGGCGTTCTTGCGCTGACGGAAGGTGATGCGGGCGCGGGTCAGGTCGTACGGCGACATTTCCATGGCGACGCGGTCGCCGAGCAGAATGCGGATGTAGTGCTTGCGCATTTTGCCGGAGAGGTATGCCAGCACTTCGTGCCCGTTATCGAGCCGCACGCGGAACTGGGTGCCCGGCAACGCCTCGACCACAACTCCTTCGGCGCGGATTTTATCTTCTTCCTTAGCCATAGTGCCTCTTCCTATTCGGTTCACTCGCCGTCGCGGGTGAATGTGCGCCGCTTGATGCGGCGGATTGCTTTTTTCTTTTCCATGCGGCGCTGTTCGCTCTTGGAGACGAACCAGCGTTTGCGGCGGACGGTGCTAAGCACGCCGCTTTTGACGACCTTTTTACGGAAGCGTTTCAACAGCGAATCTTGCGATTCGCCGCTACGAAGATTTACAGATGCCAAACGAAGTCACCTCCTTCCCGCATGGAAATAAAAAAAACTCTGCGTTCAGGCAGAGTCGGTTGAGGGCTTCAAGAAAAAAGAAACGACAACATGATCGCTGGATCAGACCGTACGCTTCACTCTCCGTTGGTTTTTGATGCGGACAACTGGCGCGCCCGTCAACCGAACTGCAAGATTAATTATACATGAATCACGCGCAGTTGGGAAGCCTGCGCGTGAGATTTTAAAAGAAAAGCCCCTTGGCAATGACCTACTCTCCCAGGAGGTCGCCCTCCAAGTACCATCGGCGCTGACGGACTTAACTGCCGGGTTCGGGATGTGACCGGGTGTACCCCCGTCGCTCCAATCACCAAGGGACTATTTCACAAAGTAGTCCTGAACAGTAACTGATTGATGTTTGCGTGGAAGAGTAATAAGTTCTCCACATCACGGGATTCAGCCCTCGACCATTAGTACAACTTAGCTCAACACATTACTGCGCTTACACTTGTTGCCTATATAGCAGGTGGTCTACCTGCGGTCT
>JADLBX010000024.1 GCA_020847435.1 Anaerolineales bacterium | reverse complement strand
TCGGGGTAACTATCATGGTTTTGGTCTTGGCAATCCTGGTGTGGGGGGCGGGGCAGGTTGAGATAGGCTCCAACTATATCTGGGTGTCGTGCGTGCCAGGGCGAGTGTGGAGGGGGGATGAGGCTAAGCTGGCAGAGTTTGCGCCGCCGGCAGGGGCGCAAAAGACGATCATCTTTTTGGCGTGCGGGTATCGCAAAACCGAGGACGGGATGGGGATGTCGGACTACCCGGAGACGTTTTTTTATGCAAGTACCGCGCGGAGACTGGGGAGGCTGTGGGTGAGTGTGTACCCCCACCCCAAAGTGTGGCAGGAGTTGTCGCGCGACAACCTGCCCAAACTGGTGACGGAGCTGGTGGTGTGGGAGCTATCGAGCGCGGGGGGCAAGGAGCGGGTCGAGGCGCAAGAGACGGGTAGGGCGGCAAGCTACGTGGCGCCACCTGTAGTCACCATTGTGCCGAGGGGGGCGAGATGAGGCGAGTGGTACTGGTTATTGTCCTTTTGGTGAGCTTGCTAGGAGTGGGAGCAGGGAGCGCGCGGGCGACGGTGAGCTGTGACGGCACGTTGCAGTGCGCGGGGAAGGATGGAAAAGGCAACTGTGTGAGCGACAGCGGCAGTAGCGTGCCGGTGAGACCCGAGCAGTGTAAGAGCGGGGTCGCGGCGTGCTCGAACACTTGTGATGATGGATGTCTTGCGATATCGGGCAACTGCGAGGCGATTGGGGGAGCGTGTGGGCCAGGTCCTGGTACCTGCCCGGGGAGTGAGGTGTGTGTGTACCAGTCCATGCTCGGCACGTATGGATGTACTCGCTTTCAACCGCAATACACCATTTGACTTTCCCACTCGGCGACGAAGCCTCCCTCGTACAGTTCGCCTCTTTCGGACGTGAGCCTGAATCGCCCTGCGATGGGCGTTCCCTCCTCCACGCGTTCAAACCAAACTTCACCGCGCAATGGAACGAACACGCCGCCTCCTGAGGCGATCAGCGCATTGCCAACCTGTTCATCGCTATCTGTAAATCGAAAACTGGTTGGAGTTGTGATGTTTGGAGATTGCCAAACAGAAATATCAATGATCGTTTCCGCGTCATACTGAATCGTCACGGTAAATGCCGCGCCGTCCCAGGGCGCGCAATCGTGGTTGGCTATCGCGGGGAAGGATCGGGCTGGAGTTGGTCCCGTTGTTGGTAACGAGGCGAGAGCGATGCCAAGAACCGCTAAAACGATTATTGCAATAATCAGCGCTCGGAGTTTTACCATAACCGGTTGACGGCAATGTGAGTGGGAATGTTCCTCCAAAACGAACAGCGGAGACTGACGAGTCTCCGCTGTTGCGCTAATTTTTGAACGAGATTTAGTGACCGCCGCCGCTTTCGATGGCGCCGTTGTAAATGGATGGGTCGGCTGTGCCGGTTACCTGAAGCATGCCCCACGCGCCGCGGTCGCTACGCGCGAGACCATGGTCCACGAACATGTAATTACCGGGGTAATCCACCGTGAATTCGACCATTGTCGCGCCGCCTGCGGGAATTAACGTGGTTTGCACGCCCAGCGCGGGTGGGCTGAGCAGGTCGCCCTCGCGATAGACCCGGTCGAAGATTTCGCCGATCACGTGGAAGTTGGAGGTCAGGTTGACGCCGCCGTTACCGACGTACATCCGCACCGTGTCGCCGACTTCCGCAGTCAGGTTGGTTGTGAGCGCGCCGGTCTTGCCGTTGAAAACGATGTATTGGGGGGCGCCATCCAGATAGGCTTGCGCGTCGAACAGTTGCAGACCCTTGTTCCCCAAGCCGCCTTCAGTATAGAACTCGCCCTGCATGATGTAAAACTCTTTGTCCACTGGCGGCAGTCCGCCCTCCGGCTCGACGAGGATCAACCCATACATGCCGTGCGTCATGTGTACGCCCGGGTTGCCGAACGCGCAGTGATAGACGTAGATGCCGGGGCTGAGCAATTTGAAGGTCATTTCTTTGGACGCGCCGGGCGCAACGAGAGTGGCAGAGGCTCCGCCGCCGGGACCCGTCACCGCGTGGAAGTCCACGTTGTGCGGATGCAGGCTGGTCGCGTCGTTGCTGATCGTCAAATGGACGGTGTCGCCCACCCGTCCGCGAATGAACGGACCGGGCACGGCGTTGTCGAACGTCCAATAGTTGAGGGTTGTGCCGTCTGCCATTTCGGCGATCACTTCTTTCGTGGTGAGGTGGACCTCGATCATGCCGTCTTTGCCGTAGACCACAGAGGGCGGCACTTCGTTGGGGTCGCGGGCAATGTTTTCAACCTGTTCGAAGTTAGCGTAGTTCTTGTAGACCTGATAGACATCCTTGAAGGATTGTTTGGGCGCTTCGCCCGGTCCGAAGGCGCGCGGGGCGGGGACATTCGCCGATTTACTTGCCGATGTGGCAAATGCGATCAGAATGCCGATGGAGGCGACAGCCAACGCCGCGGCGTTCCTGCGTGAAAAGACGCGGCGAAAGATCACAAAGAGTAAGATCGCCGCCACAATGCCGACCATGAAGACGTCGTACTCTTCAACGATGTATTGCCATAGATAGGAGATTGGTTCCATGAGGTTTTCCTTGCTGGGTTGATGAACCCGATTGATGGTGGAGTTATTCTTGCTGGGAATATTGTATGAAAGCAGGGGAGCGCCCGGTAGTGACATATCTCCACCTATTTGGATGTATTTTGTCATAAATATTGTGAATTTGTTCACAAATTAGTCATACATGGACGAGGGAGGTTTCATTTTTTCTTTGGAGTAAAATAGCCTCATATCATTCAGGAGACACTCATGCCTATCATCCTCGACGGATCGTCCCTCACCATCGAAAAACTCGCCGCCATTGCGCGCGGTAACGAAAAAGTGGAACTTGCCCCTGAAGCATTGGAGCGCATCAAAGTCTGCCGCGCCATGCTGGAGGAGAAACTCGCCAACAAAGAAATTATGTATGGCACGAACACCGGCATCGGCGAATTTTCGGAGAAGATTCTCAATGAAGAACAGGTGAAAGACTTCCAAAAATATCTGATCTACAACCACGCGGCGGGAATCGGCGAACCGTTGCCGATCGCGTACGTCCGCGCCGCGCTGGCGGGGCGGGTCAACGTTCACGCGCACGGGAATTCTGGTTGCCGACCCGAGATCACGCTCACCTTTGTGGAGATGCTGAACAAGGGAGTCACGCCGGTCGTTTCAACGAAAGGCTCCGTCGGCGCGAGCGGCGATTTGGCGCCGATGGCGCAAGCCGCGTTGCTGTTGATGGGGGAGGGCGAAGCGTTTTACGACGGCACGCGCATGACCGGGTCCGAAGCGATGCGGAAAGCGGGGATCAAAATCCCCGGCTTGCAGGCGCGCGACGGCCTCGCCGCGATCAACGGCTCGAATGTGTTGACCGCCATGTCTGCCTTGCACATTTACGACATGGAACGGTTCATCAAGCAAGCGGAGATCGCCGCGGCGATGACGATCGAAGCGTTGCTTGGCAATCTCAAACCGTACAGCGCGAAATTGCACGAGTTGCGCGGTTTCAACGGCGCGATCGTGTCTGCAAAAAATATTATGCAAGTCCTTGAGGGATCGGATTTAACAACAGGCAAGATGAAAACCAAAGTGCAGGACGCGTACTCGATGCGCTCAACCCCGCAAGTGATCGGCGCGGCGCGCGACGCGATCGCGTACGCGCGCTCGCAAGTCGAGATCGAACTCAACGGCGTGGGCGACAACCCGATCTTCATCCCCGAGGATAAATTGACGCTCACCGGCGCAAACTTTCAGGGTTCGCCGGTTTCACTGCCGATGGACATGGCAGGCGCGGCGATCACGATGGTGTGCGTGCTTTCCGAGCGGCGGATGAATCGTTTGACCAACCCGGCTCTTTCGCAGGGTCTGCCGGATTTCCTCGCCCACGAGCCCGGCTTCTACTCCGGTATGATGCTCAGCCAATACACCGCCGACCATCTGATCGTCGAACAACGGATATTGTCCGCGCCCGCATCGATCCAATCCATCCCTGCCGCGGCGGACCAGGAAGATTTTGTTTCGATGGGCATGAACACCGCCCTGAAAAATGGACAGATTTTAGACAATGCCTACGGCGTGCTGGGAATCGAATTTATGGCGGCGGCGCAAGCCATGGACTTCCGCCAGTTCCTGCCCGGGCGCGGCACGAACCGCGCGCGCGCAGTCATCCGCCAATACGTGGAGCATCTCGAAGTGGACCGTCCGTTGTACAACGATCACAACGCGATGAAGGATTTGGTGAAACGCGGCGAGATTTTGGATGAAGTGGAGAAGGCGGCGGGGGAGTTGGGGTAAATTGTCAATTTGCAAAAGGAATTTACGAATCAAAAAAGAGAGAAGCCTCGCGCTTCTCTCTTTTCATTACTCGCTCTTGTCGCTGCTCTTTGACTCAGCCTTGCTTTTCGATTTCTTTTCTGGTTTGGCTTCTGTTGCGAGCTTGTCGTCCGATTTTTCCGCTGGCGAGGACTTCTCACTTGAAGACGCTTTGCTACCAGAAGGCGATTTACTCCCCGAAGCAGACTTATTGTCGGTGACGTAAAACCCGGAGCCTTTGAAGATCACTTTGGTCGGCGTGATGACTTTCTTCAGCGCTTTCTTTTTGCATTTGGGGCAGGTCTTCAATGGCGCGTCGTCAAAGAATTGATGTCGTTCGAATTGTGTGCCGCACGAACTGCAGCGATAGGTATAAATTGGCATAGTGTTCCTTACTTTCAACAGCGGGGCATTATATCACGCATCGTTCGTTACGGATTCCACGGCAGGAGATTGGCAAAGGATTCCAACGTCATATCCGCTGTAATGCTGTGACGATACAGGTAATAAATATTTTCTTTGCCTTGCGACGATTCATTCCCCAACCCCATCGCGGCGATGTATCCAGCGAACTTCACAAAGCCAAGCGACTCACTGTCATACGCGCCGAAGGGATAGGCAAAACTTCGGACAGGCAGTTGCAAATACGCTTCGAGCCTCTGACGTGATTTGACGATCTCCTCCTCCTGCTTGCCTGGGCGCGACGTCAGGTCTTTGTGACTCACGCTGTGACTGCCGATTCCCCAGCCCGCCGCGTATAACTCACGGATCTGGTCACGGTCCATGTATGAGCCTGCGCCGATGAAGTTGTAGATGATATAGGCTGTGCCTGTGAAGCCGTATTGTTGCATGATCGGATACGCGTCGGTGTAGACGGTTTCACTCCCGTCGTCGAAGGTCAGCAGGATGGGACGCGAGGGGAGTTGCGCGCCAACCTGAATCGCTTGCACGAGTTGTTCGACGGAGATCGTGCGGTAGCCGTGTGTGTACAAATAATTCATCTGGCTTTCAAACATTTCGGGCGAGACGTAATACTCGCTGTCTTTGAGTGAGTAGCCGATGTGATGATAAAGCAGGATTGGAACGACGACGTTGTTCGGTCCCTGAAAAATAAATTCAGGCGTGGGCGTGATCGTTGGCGTGAATGTTGAAGTGGGCGAGGAGGTTGGGGTGGGGGTGAGCGTGTCGGTGGGGGTGAAGGTTGGGGTGACTGAGGCAGTTTGAGTTGGGGAAGGAAGCGGGCTGATCGTCCACGTGGGAGTTGTTGTCGGAGTTGGAGTCGGCGTGGCGAGGAGTCCGAATCCGTTGCATCCTAAAATCAAAAAACATGTCATTGCGAGCCCGATAGGGCGAAGCAATCTCCTGTTGCGTGGAGATTGCTTCGTCGCCACTTCGTGGCTCCTCGCAATGACATGGCGCGTCACATCGGATGATTGATGTCCCACAAAATTCGCAAGCCGTCGAGGGTGAGCCACGGGGCGATGATCTGAATCACGTCGGTCTCTTGCGCGACGATTTCGGCAAGCCCGCCCGTGGCGATGACTTTCATCGTGGGACCGAGTTCTTTGCGAAAACGTTCGACCATGCCTTCGACCATGCTGACGTAACCGAACAACAACCCCGCTTGCATCGCATGGACAGTGTTGCGACCGATGACCGAGGGCGGGCGTTGCAAGTCAATGCGAGGAAGTTTTGCGGCGTGCGTGAAGAGCGCTTCGGTGGCGAGGTTGATGCCCGCCGTGATCGCGCCGCCGAGATATTCGCCGTCTTTGGTGATGGCGTTGAACGTGGTGGCTGTGCCGAAATCAATTACGCACGCGGGACCTTTGTAAAGATAAACGACCGCGACCGCGTCGGCGATGCGATCGGCGCCCACTGCGCGCGGGTCTTCGTAACGAACTTTGACTCCTGTTTTGATTCCCACGTCAATGATGAACGGTTCGATATCGAGATACTCGCGGCACGCTTGAATGACTCGTCCCGTCAATTGCGGCACAACCGATGCGATGCAAATACCCGTGAGTTGTTTGGCGGTGACGCGCGCGTTTTGCAACAGTCCCTGCAATTGCAAACCGTATTCATCGGGCATGCGCGCGTGGTCGGTGGCAAGCCGCCAATGCGAACCGAGTTCGTTTCCGTTGTAAAGACCGAGCGTCAGGTTTGTGTTGCCGATGTCGATGACCAGTAACATGCGACAAGTATACCTGCCTACCTGTTTACGTGTCTACGTTTTTACCTTGACCGCCTCGATGATCTCCGCGACCATATCGTACTTGTGGAATTGGGGCATGACGTACACGCCTCCTGCCCACGGTTTGACCTGCTCCACCAATTCGACCGCGATCTCAACCCCAGCCTTCACCCCCTCGTCGCCCGCGGCTTCGACGCGTTTACGCGTCTCTTCGGGGATAAATATGCCTGGGACTTCGTTGTGCAAAAAGCTTGCATGTTTGGCGCTAACCAATGGCAGGATGCCGACGAGGATCGGCTTGTCCATTTTTCCATGTTTGGCTTCGTACGCTTCGAGCAATTTTGGTCCATCGCCCGCGCGGTAGATGGGTTGCGTGAGGAAAAAGTCCGCGCCTGCTTTGACCTTTCGATGCAGGTTTTTGATTTCGTTGTCCACATCGGGCGGACACAAATTCAACGCCGCGCCGACGAAGAAATTCGTTGGCTGACCGATGCTCGTGCCTGAATGGTCAACGCCTTCGTTGAATCCCTGCTTGATGAGTTTGATCAAACCCGACGGAACTAAATCGTAATTGTCCATCGCTTCGGGATAATCGCCGATCGAAGTCGGGTCGCCCATCACAACGAAGATATTTCGGATGCCCAGCGCGTGCGCGGCGAGCAAATCGCCTTGAACGCGCAAAAGATTTCGTCCACGTGTGGGGAAGTGCAGTGTAGACTCGACTCCGACTTTCCTCTGCACCACATCGCACACCGCCCACGCCGACATCCTCATGCGCGCCATCGGCGAGTCGGCGACGTTGATCACGTCCGCGCCCGCGTCGGCGAGAAGCGACGCGCCCGCCAGCAGTTTGTGAGTCGAGAGTCCGCGCGGCGGATCCATTTCAACGGAGATGGCAAATTCGCCGCGTCCAAGTTTTTGTGCGAATTGAGTTGGAGGCTCGGTCTCAGAAACTTCCGAAGTCTCAAAGACCTCCGAGGTCAGAATGAGTGTGGACGTATACGTTGAAGACTCCAGCGCCTTCTTCATCACCGCGATGTGTTGCGGAGTCGTTCCGCAACATCCGCCCACCACACACGCGCCCGCCTCACGGAACGACAACGCGTAATCGCCGAAGTAATCCGCGTCGGCGGGGTACATGATTCGTCCGCCCACTTGTTCGGGCCAACCCGCGTTCGGCTTCACCCAAAACTTCGACTCAGGCGCGGCTTGTTTCATCTGCTTCAAAATCCGCAACAGTTGCGCGGGTCCGCCCGAGCAGTTGACTCCAAGCACGTCTGCGCCCGCGTCCCGTAGCGTCCGCGCCACTTTCATCGGCTCGTCGCCAAGCAACGTGCGGTCATCGCGCGTGAACGTGACCGACGCGACAACGGGTAGATCGCACGTTTGTTTCGCGGCTTTGATCGCCTCACGGATTTCATACAAATCGCTGAACGTTTCGATGACGATCAAGTCCGCGCCCGCTTCGCTCAACGCTTGGATTTGCTCCGCAAACGCTTCTCGCGCCTCTTCAGGCTGGACGCGTCCAAACGGAGCGATTCGCACCCCCAGCGGACCCACGTCGCCCGCGACCAACACGTCCTTGAACGACGCGGCGATCACACGCTTCGCCAACTCCACGCCTTTGGCATTGATCTCGCGCACATCCTCCTGCAATCCGTGTTTCGTGAGTTTGAATCGGTTCGCGCCGAACGTGTTGGTGATGATCAACTGCGCGCCCGCCTCGATATACTCGCGGTGAATCTCCGCCACTGCCGAAGGGTTGGTGAGGTTGAGTTCGTCGAAGCACTTGTCGAACCCTACCCCCCGCGCGTGGAGCATTGTCCCCATCGCCCCATCGGCGAGGAGGGTTTGGTTTTCAAGTAGATCTAAAAATTTGTTCATGGTTTTCTCCGTAGAACAATTTGCCAAATTGTTCCATTTTTTTCTGCTGGCGCAAATTAGCAATTTGCGCTACATCTCGTACTTGCAATACGTCCACTTCCACTTCGTCCAATCGTCAATCAAACCTGCTTTGACTGGGTTGTTGATCACATACTTGATGATCCGTTCCAGTTCGCTTTCGTCGCGAACGTAATGGTCGTAGTTTTCATGTTGCCAGAACGCGCCATCACGTCCCAGAATTTTGTTTGCTTCCAAAGCCGTGTGGAGTTTGAACGAGTGCATGATTTTGGAGAGCGAATGATACTTACCTGCTGACTCCTCCAGCGGAGCAAATACGACATGACCATGAGTTGGCATAATGGAAAACGCTTCCAAATCATAGACCTTGCCATCTCTATAATGCAGGCTATCGACAACCAAATCGGCAACCTGTGTGTTGGCGAGATATTTCTCACTCGATGCAAGCGAGTCAAGCGCGTCGTCCCATTTACCGAAAAATCGGCGTTCAGCAAAATTGAGTTGTTTCTCACGCTCGGTCGGATTGGCAATCTGGCTGATCTTCTTCTCAGATTCCTCGCGCTCCGCCTTCAACTTGTCAATTACCTCGCGTGGGAGAGAGTTCGCCAATCTAAAAGTCACGAAGAGTGTCGCGCCCTCGGGTTGGATGTGAGGGAGGTTCCGACGATAGAAGGTTTTGTAAGCGAATTGGTTCACGACTGGATCTCGTAGGACAAATTGCCAATTTGTCCAAGCGCCAATTTGACAACAGCGCAAATTAGCAATTTGCGCTACTTCATTAACTGTTCTACTCTGCTCTCGCCGACGCTGTAATATTTTGCATTGGCATGATGCACAATGATTGCTGCGGTGGACTGTTCGGGGATCAACTGTCCCGAAATGGACAGGCTCAATCCGAGTTCGGATTCGGCGGCGGGCAGGAGTTTGAAGACTTTGAAATGGTCTTCCAGCTCGGGGATGGCGGGATAGCCCCACGAGTAACGTTTGCCTTGATTTTCTGCGATACCCATTTCGCGGCGAATGTGTTCGTGCAGATAATCTGCGGTGGCTTCGGCGGTTTGGACGCCAAGTCCGTGCGTGAAGTAGGCTTCGGTGTAGTCGTTGGCAGATTGCATTTTCTCGAAGCGATCGCTGGCTTGCTGTCCGACTGTGACGACTTGGAACGCGACTACATCCATTTGACCCGACTCAACTGAGGCGTAGTAATCCGCAAGGCAGAGATGATCGATGTGAGGCTGACGCGGGAAAGTCATGCGGGTCAGAGTTTCGTCGAGGTTGTCTGGGTTGTAGATGATCAGATCGTCGCCTTCGGCTTGGCAGGGGAAGAGCCCGTACACGGCTTGCGGAGTGAGCCACTTCTCGCGCATGGCTTCGCGCTTCATCTTATCGAGCCGCGCGTCGAAGTCGGCTTTGAGTACCTCCCATTCTGCGCCGTGCGTATTTTTCGCTCCCCACGAAAGACGATACAGCTCGTTGATGTTGAGATGCGTGAAGACGATCTCCAGCGGCATGTTCTTGACGACGCGCATCCCGAATTTGGAGGGAGGGAGGGTGAGTGGCGTGGGGACAACGTTTGAACGTTGTAAAGTTGAAACGTTTGCAGGTTTGGCGCTAGCGCGACCGAGTTCCATTTCTGATTCTTGAATGGTTTTGGCAAGCAATGCAGGACGCTTCTCATCGTTGATGAGGGCATCCATGGTTTCGAGTCCCTCGAACGCGTCCTTGCAGTAGAAGACGCCAGGGTCGTAGAAGCCTCCGCTTTCGGTTTGGAGGATGCGGCGACCGAAGCGACGGTTGATCGCCGCGCCGCCAATCAGGACGGGGATATTGTGTTTGCGGCGATGCAGTTCGTTGACGATAAGCGGCATCTGCTTGGACGTGGATACGAGCAATGCCGAGAGTCCAATTGCAGTCGCGTTGGCTTCGACGGCTTTGGTGATGATCGTCTCGGCGGGGACTTGTTTGCCGAGGTCGATCACGTCGTAGCCGTTGTTGGAGAGAATCGTTTTGACGAGGTTCTTGCCGATGTCATGCACGTCGCCGTAGACCGTGGCAATCACAACCTTGCCTTTGCTGACGCCTTCTTTCTTTTCAAGATAATTTTCGAGATGCGCGACGGTCTTCTTCATCACTTCGGCGGATTGAAGCACGAAGGGCAGAATCAATTCGCCCGCGCCAAATTTGTCGCCGACTTCTTTCATGGCGGGGAGGAGGACGTTGTTGAGGGTGTGGACGGCGATCTCGTGCTGGCGTGCCCTCACCCCGTCCCTCTCCCGAGGGGAGAGGGAGTCCGCCCTCATCCCCGACCCTTCTCCCGAAGGGAGAAGGGAGTCTGAGTCCCCCTCTCCAACGGGAGAGGGGGTAGGGGTGAGGGTGTTTGCGGGCAACCTCTCGTCCAAAAGCAACCAGAGTTCGTTCAAAACTTCGTCTGTTTTGTTTAATACATCGCTGTTCCAAAAGCGAATAACTTTTATCCCATGTTGCTCATTCAAAATCTTTGTGCGTTCTTCGTCATATTTGACTTGTTCATCTTCATTATGTTGACTTCCCTCCAGTTCAACACAAAGCTTTGCTTCGTGACAGTAAAAGTCAAGAATAAAACCTGCTTTGGGATGCTGGCGGCGGAATTTTGCGTCATGAAAGCCACGGTTGCGGAGGATTCTCCATAGGAATTGTTCCGCATCCGTGGCATTTTTGCGTAGTTCACGAATGCGTTCTTTAAGTTCGTCGGGGAGGCGAGGGTTGCGTTTGAATATTTTCCCCTCACCCTGTTCCTCTTCCGAGGGGAGAGGGGATTCTCCCTCACCCTGCCCTCTCCCGAGGGGAGAGGGGAATGCGCCCTCACCCCAGCCCTCTCCCGAAGGGAGAGGGGGTGATTCCCTTCCCCCATTGGGGGAAGGGTTAGGGATGAGGGCGCGATCGATAATCTCATCAATATCTGCTTCCACTCCATCTTTTTTGCGATGGACGATTTTCCAGTGGAGGCGTTGTTCGGGGGTCATGCCTTCGGTGGGGTCGGCGAGGGTGTGGGCGGATGCAAGATCCGCCCGTACCGTTTCATAGTGTTCGATGTAGCGTTGCAGTGCGTCGGCGCGGCGGTTGAAGATGAGGTCTTCGGCGAGGTCTTTTTCTTCCTGCGAAATGTCGGGGTAGGCGGTGACGTGGGTTGGATTCACGATCGCCATGTCCAAGCCAGCCTGCACGCAGTGATAGAGCATGACCGAGTTCAACACGGGGCGGGCATGTTGGGCAAAGCCGAAGGACAGGTTGCTCACACCCAGCGACGCCATCACGCCAGGCAGGTTTTGTTTGATGAGTCGAATCCCTTCGATGGTTTCGATGGCGGATTCGATAAATTCCTGGTCGCCAGTGGCGAGGGTGAAGGTCAGCGTATCGTAGACCAAATCTTCGGGCTTGAGTCCGTGGTCGTTGACGGCGATATCGTAGATGCGTTTGGCGACTTCGAGTTTTTTCTCACGGGTCTTTGCCATGCCGTTCTCGTCAATCGTCAGCACGATGACAGCGGCGTTGTGTTCTTTCGCTAATGCGAAAACTTTATCGGCTTTGGTGCGACCCGCTTCGAGATGAGTCGAGTTGATGAGACAGCGTCCAGGCGCGGTCTTCAAGGCGATTTCGAGAACGTCGAGTTCAGTGGAGTCGATGACGAGTGGAACGTCCACACCCATTTCGAGTTTCTTGACGACCTTGCGCATGAGTTCGGCTTCGTCGGGGCGTTCGGTGACGGCGCAGGAAATGTCGAGGGCGTGCGCGCCGCCGTCCACTTGTTCACGAGCGATCTCCAAAATGCCGTCGTAATCTTCTTCGAGCAGCATCCGCTTGAATTTGCGTGAGCCTTGCGCGTTGCAGCGTTCGCCGAGCAGGGTGGGCGGAGGATCTTGACGCATGGACAAGGCTGACATGGCTGAGGCAAGCTGAGGCGTCGCGCGAAGCGGGCGTGAGGGGTGAGGAGTCCCGTTGAGTTTGTCCACTAAAAGTTTGAGGTGCGCGGGAGTCGTCCCGCAGCATCCGCCGACGATCGAGATGTTGTGCTTGGTCACAAATTCGTAGAGGTCGTTCGCAAACGGTTCGGGTTCGAGTGGATAGACGGCTTGCCCGTCGACGTTGAGCGGAAGTCCCGCGTTGGGGATGCACGAAACGGGGAGCGTGGAATTTTCGCCGAGGATGCGGATGGGCTCGCGCATGTGTTCGGGTCCCGTCGAGCAGTTGAGACCGATGACGTCAATGCCCATGCCTTCGAGGATGGCAAGCGAGGCGTTGATGTCGGTGCCGAGCAACATGCGACCTGTCGTGTCGAGCGTGACTTGAGCCTGAATCGGCAAGTAGATTTGAGTCTCGTCCATGGCTTTGTGCAGTCCGATGATGGCGGCTTTGACTTCGAGGATGTCTTGCGAGGTTTCAATGAGGAGGACATCCACGCCGCCTCGAATCAGACCGACAGCCTGCTCGCGGAATACGTCCACGAGTTCGTCGAAGGTGACGTTGGAGAGGTCGGGGTCGTTGGCGGAGGGGAGTTTGCCCGAGGGACCAATTGAACCCGCGACAAATCTTTGTTGCGTGGTGCGTGGAGCGTGAGGCGAGGGGGGCGATACGGGATACGAGTTACGAGTTACGGTATCTTGTATCTCGTAACTTGCATCTTTATTCGAGTATTCGTTTGCGAGTCGTTTCGCTAGCCTCGCCGCTGTCTCGTTGATTTCGATGACGCGGTCTTGCAGTCCGTATTCCGCCATGGTGATGCGGTTGGAACGGAAGGTGTCCGTTTCGAGCACGTCCACGCCGACTTCGAGGAAGGAGCGATGGACTTTTTCCACGGCTTCGGGATACGAGATGACGAGGTAGTCGTTGCATCCGTTGTATTGTTCGCCGCCGAAATGTTCGGCAGTCAGGTTTTGGACTTGCAGGCTCGTGCCCATGGCGCCGTCGAAGACGAGGACTTTCTTTTCGAGGGCGTCGAGGTATTTTCTGTTTGTGTACTTTCGATTCATGTTGCTCCTAAATTGTTTTTAGCCACGGATTACACGGATTTACACGGATTGTTTTTCAAAATTCCAATTTCTGTGTTTCTTCCAGTGCGGGGTTTCGGCGGGATAAATCCCTGCCTCAGTTCGTGGAAGTCCGCTGAAGCGGACTCGCTCGTTAGCCCGTAGGGCTTCCATGTGCTGAGCAGGCGGCTTCAGCCCCGCTCAATCTTTTCGAGGGCGTCGAGGTAGCGGCGGTTGGTGTAGGTGCGGTTGGTCATGTATTTGTTTTCCTCTTTAGAGTCATTTGTGAGAGATAAATCCATAGATAGGACGACACTAAGATTGTGTTTTCAACTTTCTTTTAGACCATGCTTCTTTACAACGAACTTGTAAGCTGATGACATCTTGAGTATCCAAAGGGTCTGGTAATGTGCGATTCAAGTTTTTAACCAATACCCATTCGAGGACACTTTCTATTTCTCGCATAGTTGAATGTTTTATATCTATGTAATGTTCTTGCTCTCGGACATCTGAAAGATATTGCAACAATGCCGTAATCAGCCTTATTGTTAATGAATCTATGTGTTTAATACCTTTGTGTGTTTGCGAAACTTCAAAGAACTCAGTCAGCAATTGTCTCCATAGATCGTCAAATTCACCTTCAAAACGACTTGATTTCTCAATTAGTCTTTGCTTTTCAAGGTAAGAATTGAGGAATCTAAACGCAGCGACCATACTTTTCTCTTCATATTCGTCAACGGTAAATTCTTGCTTGCCAATTTTGTTGTGAGTGCCCAGAATTGGTAACAAAGTCGCTAATCCCCAAGTTAAGTCGTAGTCTAATCCCCATTCGGTACCCAATACGAAAAATTTTTGCAACGAATCAAAATATTGTGGAGCTTCAGCTGCTGGAACAGATTCATAAATCCATGCAAGAATTGGCTCTAACGAATTGAGTAAACTTGTAGAAGAGGTGATGCTGTCTGTTTCTGCTACGTCTGCATTTTTTTCAATGTCGCAAACATGTACCCATTCCCCATGCCATCGCCGTCTAACAACCCAGTCATCGAGTCTGTCATCAGCAAAGACAACAAAAGTTGCCCCTAGATTTTCTGCGTAATCTTGGGCTTGCTTTAAACCCTTTTCAGGTTTTACTTGTGTTCCTTGTTTTTTGCATTCAATAATAATATAAGGCGAACTGTCACGTTTGACGACAATATCGGCTCGATAGTTACTTTTGCTATATTTTTGACCAACTGAAACTTCCACGTCTAGGTTGTTGAGTGAAAAGCCGTAGGTCGAAAGCAATTCAAAGAGTACCCATTGTCTGACGTTCTCTTCAGGGGTACGTCTTCCACGATGAATATTTTGTGTCTTGCTTTTGAATAGATAATTTTTTTCGGCGATTTCGTAAAACGGTTTAGGTGGCATATTGCTTTTCCTTTCATTATTTCACATCACTCGGAAGCGTCGCCTTCCCCGCAGGCGTCATCCTGCCTTCGGCGATCATCTTGCGGGCGCGGTCTTTGTTCGTGTTCGTCCAGTTCGATTTCGGTTTGCGCGGCGAGAAACGCAGGGCGTAGCGTTCCGCGTCCATGCCTTTTTCGAGGTTATCAATCCAGCCAAAACAAATGGCTTCCTCCACCGCCTCCACATAGTCAAGGGACGGTTTCTTGGCGGCTTTCTTGTAGCGAATCAACCAAATCTCTTTTTTCGTTTGGTGATTCTTGATCAGCCACTTGCGGAAGTCGTCGCGGGTTGTTACGTAAATTGTTTCTCCAATTTCCATTTCATTCATGCCTCGGTGGTCGAGTAGCCCTGAGCGGAGCGTAGCGAAGACGAAGGGCGTATCGAGACCACCAATGTTCAAGAAACCAGTCACTTGCAGGTTACCCGTTGGTTTCGATACGCCCCGACGAGCACGGGGCTACTCAACCAACGGAATTGCCTTTACAACAAAATCGCCTCTCGTAGTGAGAGGCGACACGCAAAGCGCATATCATCTCTCATCTCTCGCATGAAGTGTCATGCGCCGAAGTTGGCACCGTAATTGGTCACGTAGTCTTTTGGTCTCGTAGTCTCTTGGTCTGTTGACCATCAGACTATTTGACGAACTGACTACCAGACTACATCGGTTGCCGAAGCGTCAACGGGTCGGTCCCTCAGCTTCTCTGGATGAGTAAATCCGTAAATTGTTTGCGTTTTATAACATGAGGCGGGAAGAATGTCAATTCAATATTCGGTATAATCCTCCCGTCATGCGGCTCGAAAAAAAACACCTTGCATTGATTCCACTCGCCGTCTTCCTCATCGGCTTGGGCGTTTACGCAACCCTTGGCGTCTACTTCCGCTATTGGGCAGACGATTGGTGTTACAACGCCGACTTCCGCAATTTGGGATTTCTCGAAACCCTGCGCGGCTACGCTTACAACGTGACGTACACTCCCAGCCGATACTCCGTGACGATTCTCGCGGGACTCTTCTATCCGCTCGGCGTTTTTGGACTGCAACTCCTCATCCCGCTCTCGCTTCTTCTCTGGACGGGAGGTCTGGTTCGCCTCTCCCGAAGCATTTCCGCCCTTTCGGGTTCCCCACTTTCCACTTTCCATGCAACTCTTCTTTCTCTTGTCATCGTTTATTTCACCATTTATCTCGCGCCGCACTTGTATCAATCCGTATACTGGAACACAGGCTTCTTCACCTACACGTTTCCCCTCATCCTCATCCCCTGGGTGTTGACCAGTGTTTTGGACTCAGCCAGCTCGCTGGCGCCATTACGCCTCGTCCTCATTGCCCTGCTCTCCCTCCTCGCGGGCGGATTCTCCGAAGCGAGTTGCACGGTGCTGGTTTCCATTCTCGCCGTGTACACGGTCATCGCGTTCATCGGCTCTCGCTACAAAAAAGTTTGGGCTGAGAAGACGTTTGTCAACGCCGTCGTCGCTTTGACATTCGCCCTCATCGCCATGGCATTGCTCGTCTTCGCACCCTCCACGCAGATCCGCGCCGAACGATACGGCGAGCCCGCCAGCCTGTCCGAACTGATCGTTCTCGTTTTCAATTTCACGCGTGCATTCGTAACCCTCTCCGTCAAGGACTATCAGCATCTCCTCATTTTCGTCCTTGCTGGTCTGTTCGGCTTTGTGTTGAGCACTAAAGAAAGAGACATCAACATCCCAAAAACGATCGCGCTTGGATTTGGAATTTTCCTGTTTGCGGTTTTACTCGTTGCCGCGTCGCTGACGCCGAGCGCGTACGTTGAAAGAGGACTCCCCATCGAGCGCACACAAATCATCCCACGTCACATCATGGTCTTTGCGTTTGTTGCGTTGGGTTGGATCGCTGGATATGCTCTCCGTAATGTATTTGCTCCGCTTTGGTTGCAAAAAACTTTGATCGTCGTTTCGCTCCTCATACTGATTTTCCCAATTCTCACAATTCTCCAATCCTCAAAAAACATTTCCATTTTCCAAACCCGTGCCCAACTCTGGGACGAACGTGAAGCGACGATTCTTTCCGCCGTAGCGGGCGGTCAATCACGCGTCGAAGTCCTCGCCATAGACGGCGCTCCCGTCGGCGGCATCCGTGACTTCGACCCGCCCGACAAAAAGGGATATTGGATCACCCGTTGCGCCGAAGACTACTATCAGATTAAACTTCAGGTTATCCTGCCATGAAAATTATCGCCCTCGTTCCGATGCGCCATCATTCCCAACGCGTGCCAGGGAAAAATTATCGTCCGCTGGCTGGCAAGCCGCTGTTCCATCACATCATCGAGACGTTGCTCGCCGTGCCAGAGATCAATCAAATCGTCGTGGACACCGACTCGGAGCAGGTGATAGACGGCTTGCGACAGCATTTCCCCTCCGTGCAGATCGTCGTCCGTCCCGAATCCCTCCGCGCCGACGACGTGCCGATGAACGAAATTTTGATCCACGACACGGGACAATTCGAAGCGGATTTCTATCTGCAAACCCACAGCACGAATCCCCTCCTCAAAGCCGAAACAATCTCGAAGGCGATTCAATTACTAATTACTAATTACCCCAATCACGATTCCCTATTCTCCGTCACCCGCCTCCAAACCCGCCTCTACGACCAACATGGCAATGCCATCAACCACAACCCGAAAGAGTTGATCCAAACGCAAGACCTGCCTCCTGTTTACGAGGAAAACTCCTGCGTGTACATTTTCAAGCGAGAGAATCTCATCGCCAAACATCACCGCATCAGCGACAAGCCGCTCCTATTCGAGATTCCAGCCGACGAAGCGTGGGACATTGACGAAGAACTCGATTTCGCCATCTGCGATTTTTTGTTGAAGAGAAACTCGTAACGCGACATTTATGTCGCTTTTGTAAGGCGACATAAATGTCGCGTTACGTTAATCGGAGAAGAGAATTTTGGAGAAAATCAGAAAAACCCTGGGCAGATGGTTTGCCATCCCGTGGTATTCCATCTTGTTCGGCGCGTACCCTGTGTTGGCGTTGATGGCGGTCAATGTGGGGCAGATCAAGGTCGAAGCGGGGTGGCGGGCGTTGATAATTTGCCTCGCCTTTGCGGGGATTCTCTTTCTTCTGTTGCGACTCATCCTCCGTGATTGGAACCGCGCCGCGTTCCTGTCCGCGCTGTGGATGGCGTTGTTCTTCTCGTATGGTCACGTCTTCATCACGCTGACCGAGAAATTTTCCGACGTTGATTTTGAATCGTGGTTGTTGCTGGCGTGGCTCATCCTGTTCTTGCTTGCAATCCTCTGGGCGGTGAAGCGATCTCCCTCGTCGCCAGCCGCGCTGAACGTGATCGCGCTGGGGCTTGTGGTCATGTCGCTATGGCAGATTCAGCCCGAAGTCCGAAAAGGAAGCGTGCATCGCGTCGCCGCCGAAAACGCGCCCGTGGATGAAAATCTGACGCGTCCCGAAAATCCGCCTGACGTGTATTACTTCATCCTTGATATGTACACGCGCGCCGATCTGTTGCAAGAGGCGTACGGCTACGATAACAGCGCGTTTCTCGATGCGTTGCGCGCGCGTGGTTTTTATGTGGCGCAATGCAGTCAGAGCAATTATGTGCGCACCGAACTTTCTGTCGCATCGTCGTTGAACATGGCGTATTTGCAGGGTTTGGATTCGTCGTTCGATCCCGAAAGCATCAAGCGGCGGGTCTTGTGGGACTCGTATAAACACAACGCGGTTCGATATAATTTTGAGACTCTTGGTTATAAAACGATTGCGTTCGCGACGGGTTTTGCATGGAATGAATTGGACGACGCCGATGTGTTTTTTACGCCGCCGCCTTTCTCCGCTGGCATGACCGAATTTGAAACGTTATTTCTCAACACCACGTTGGCGCGTTATGTGAAGGAGTTTGGCTGGGTGGACGCCGACGAAGTGATGGGACAAAATTTCCGCGACCGCACTTTGCTCGTGTTCGATTCGATGGGTGACATTGCGCGCATGGACGAGCCGACCTTCGCGTACGTTCATTTGATCTCGCCTCATCCGCCTTTTGTGTTTGGTCCGAACGGCGAGCCTACGTATCCTCCCGATTTTTGGAACGAAAAAAGACAGTATCCCAAAGACCTGTATGCGCGCGGCTATCAGAATCAACTGACCTTTTTGAATCAAAAAGTTTTGGAAGCGGTTGACACGTTGATCGCCGAATCAGACACGCCTCCGATTATCATTTTGCAAGGCGATCATGGACCGTGGTTGCAATCGAATAACAAACGCATGTGGATTCTGAACGCGTATTATCTGCCGAATCACGATCAGGGTTTGTACCCAACCATTTCGCCCGTCAATTCCTTTCGATATATTTTCGACGAATATTTCAAAGGGAACTATGATATGCTTCCAGACGTCAGTTATTTCTCGCCCGTGCCGAAGCTTTATAATTTTTCTGAAGTGAAAAACAATTGCAAATGAAATACACCGTCCTCTTCACCGCGCCTTACATGATTCCGTTCGTGGAGCGCTTCAAACTCGTCTTCGCAAAATACGACATCGAGTTGATCGTGCCAGACGTGCGCGAACGCATGGAAGAAGATGACTTGATGAAATACGCGGGTCAATTCGACGGGGCGATCTGCGGAGACGACCGTTACACCGCGCGCGTCATTGAAGCCTGCGCGCCGCGCCTCAAAGTCATTTCCAAGTGGGGGACGGGCATCGATTCAATCGACGCTTCAGCCTGCTCCATTCATTCGGTCAAAATTGGACGCACCCCCAACGCCTTCACCACTCCCGTAGCGGATACCGTCTTGGGCTACATGCTCGCCTTCGCCCGCCGCCAACCGTGGATGGACAAGGAAATGAAAAGCGGCAAATGGGAAAAGATTCCAGGAAAGACATTGAGCGAATGCACCCTCGGCGTGATCGGCGTCGGCAACATCGGCAAAGCCGTGACGCGCCGCGCGCGCGCCTTCGGCATGAAAGTCTATGGCAACGACATTGTTGAAATAGATCACGTCTTCATCACTGAGACTGGAATCGAAATGACCGACCTCCACTTTCTACTTTCCAACTCCGATTTCGTCTCCGTAAACTGCGATCTCAATCCATCTTCGTATCACCTCATGAACTCCGAAACGTTCGCGCTGATGAAGCCGACCGCCGTCCTCATCAACGCCGCGCGCGGACCCATCGTCGACGAGAAAGCGCTGATCGAGGCGTTGCAGTCAAAACGTCTGGCAGGAGCCGCATTGGACGTCTTCGAGGTCGAGCCGCTTCCGCTCGATAGTCCGCTCTTGAAAATGGATAACGTCCTGCTCGCGCCGCACAATTCCAATTCCAGCCCCGCCGCGTGGGAACGCGTGCATTGGAATACGATCAAGAATCTGGTCGAGGGGTTGGGGATGAGATTTTCGTACACGGATTTCACGGACGACACGGAAAAATCTTGATTTGACGGAGAAGAGCCATGGATGCAAAAAAGAAATTCGAAGGCAAACATTCTGAGTTGACGGGGAAGATATTGGGCGCTTTCTTTCAGCTTCACAAGGAATTGGGATTTGGGTTTGCCGAGAAAGTGTACGAATCGGCGTTGGAAATTTTACTATTGGAACTTGGGTTGATCGTTGAAAGACAAAAAGACATCTTTGTTTACTATCATGGCAAGATAGTCGGCGAGTACAAAGCAGACTTGATCGTTAACGGCGTGGTTTTGATCGAACTAAAATCTGTCGAAAGGCTGATTGACGCTCACGACGCGCAGTTGTTGAATTACTTGAAAGCGACCGAAATCGAAGTCGGTTTGCTGTTGAACTTTGGGCGTGAAGCCCAATTTCATCGTAAAATTTACGACAACCCTCGCAAAGGGTCATTATCCTGGACAAAAAATCCGTAAGAACAATTTCCTTCCGTGATTTCCGTGTTATCCGTGTACAAAAAACTATGACAAGAACAATCCTCATTACTGGCGCAGGCGGAGGGATTGGGCGCGCGTGCGTCAACCACTTCTCTGAAAAAGGATGGCGCGTAATTGGCATTGACCGCGCGGATTTTGGCGAGGGATTTCCCGCCGATGGACGATTTATCAAGGCGGATATTTCTCATCCCGATTCTGTTGAAACTATTTTTCAAAAGGTAAAAGATTTTCATCCCACGTTGGACGCGCTTGTGAATAATGCGGCTGTACAAGTTGCCAAGCCGCTGATCGAGACTACTGTCGAAGAATGGGACGCGGTCATGGCGTCAAATTTACGCTCGGTGTTTTTGTTCGTCAAACTCGCGCATCCCCTGCTCAAGAAAAACGGCGGCGCAATCGTGAATGTTTCGTCGGTGCATGCGATCCAGACTTCGGCGAACATTGCCGCGTACGCCACGTCGAAGGGCGGACTGCTCGCTTTCACGCGGGCGATGGCAATCGAGTTTGCTCCCGATAACATCCGCGTCAATGCGATTCTCCCAGGCGCAGTGGATACGCCCATGCTCCGCGCGGGACTCGGACGCGGACACGTCGGCAGCGGCGACATGCAGGAACGGCTCGACAATCTGGCGCGTAAAACGGTCAGCGGAAAAGTGGGCACGCCCGAGGAGATCGCCAGCGCGATCTATTTTCTCGCCGATAACGAGCAATCCTCTTTCATGACGGGTCAAGCGTTGGTGGTGGATGGGGGAGCGACGGCGCGGTTGAGCACGGAGTAAACCGTACTGCGTATTGCGTAATTCGTAATCTTTATTCATCTCCACGCAATACGAAATACGCAATAAAAATATTTTCAATGATACCCACTCTCAAACGAATCCTTCCTCATCCTCTCTGGCAACTTACGCGGGACGCGTACGATTCTTTCCGCCGTCTGCCTGAGTTGCCCGCCGCGTACTTTCACCCGTGGCGACGGGAGAGCATCCGCCGCCTCGCTGCGTTGAAGGATGTTCACAAGGGCAAACGCGCATTCATCATCGGCAACGGTCCAAGCCTCAAGCGCACCGACACGAGCAAATTGAAAAATGAGATCACCTTCGGCATGAACCGAATCTATCTCGCTTTTCCCGAATGGGGATTCACAACCACCTACCTCTGTGTGACGAACGATCTCGTCGTCGAGCAATTCGTGGATGACATCAACGCGCTGACGATTCCCAAATTCATTGCCTGGCGTTCGCATCGTCATTTCAATCCCCAATTACTAATTACCCAATTACCAACATTCGTTTACACCACCTACACAGGACCTCGCTTTGCAACCGATGTCCGCGGCCGCGTGTGGGAAGGCGCGACCGTGACAAACCTCGCCCTCCAACTCGCTTTTCATATGGGCATCGAGAAAGCCATCCTCATCGGCGTTGACCACAACTTTGCCGACAAAGGCGAAGCGAACAAAACCGTCGTTTCGCAAGGCGACGACCCAAATCACTTCATGCCCAATTATTTCGGCAAGGGCGTGAAATGGCAACTCCCCGACTTGGACACTTCCGAGATTGGGTACGCGCTGGCACGCGACGCCTACCGCAAGGCGAGACGCGAAGTAGTGGACGCAACCGTCGGCGGGAAGTTGACGATCTTCCCGAAAGTGGAATATGAGTCGTTGTTTCGGCGAGTCTGTTGGTAGACACGGAAACAGGTAAACAAGTAAACACGGAGAAAAACGTTACGCAGTAGATATGCTCATCTCCATCATCACCCCCTCCTTCAACCAAGCGCGCTACCTCGAGCAGACGATCCAATCCGTGCTGGAGCAGGATTACCCGTCCATCGAATACATCGTCGTGGATGGTGCGTCCACGGATGGGTCGGTGGAGATAATAAAAAAATACGAACGTAGGGGCGGGGTCCCCCCGCCCAACATAACATGGTGGCTCTCTGAAAAAGACTCAGGTCAAGCCGAAGCTATCAACAAGGGATTGGCGCGGGCGAAGGGTGAGATCGTCGCATGGCTGAACTCGGACGATTACTATTTGCCCAGCGCGGTTTCGTCGGCGATGAAGGTGTTTGAAGAAAATTCCGATGTGGCGCTCGTTTACGGAAATATGCTCGCCGTGGATGAACGCGGGAATGCGTTCAATTCACTGACTTACAAGCAATTGTCCCTGCAAGATTTGTTGTGCTTTCAGATCATCGGTCAGCCAGCCGTGTTTTTTCGCCGCGAAGCGCTTGAAAAGGCGGGGATGCTCGACCCTACCTTCCACTTTTTACTCGACCATCAATTATGGATTCGAATCGCCCAACATGGGAAAATCCTCCACGTGAATCAAACATGGGCGGCGGCGCGCTACCATGCGGAGGCGAAGAACCGCGCCA
The DNA here is from genome assembly GCA_020847435.1 of Anaerolineales bacterium. GTDB lineage: Bacteria > Chloroflexota > Anaerolineae > Anaerolineales > Villigracilaceae > Defluviilinea. Next base: position 116,133 of record JADLBX010000024.1, on the reverse strand, counting down.
AAGCGGCTGAGTTTGGGCGCGAAGCCTTCCGCATTTTGGCTTGGGCGGAGAGTCAGCCGAAGTTGGGCGAGGCAATTCGACCCGTGGAAAGACGCGCCCGCGCGTCCGCGTATCGAGTCGACGCGCGGTATCGGCTCGACGCGGGCGAGTCCGCCTCCGCGTTGAAATCCTGGATGCGCGCGTTCTTCATTCATCCGCCGACCGCGTTGAGGCGGTTGAACATTTTGGCGTCCGCGTTGTTGAATCTCACGGGGCTGAGTTTCATCCGCTCGCTGTTCCTGTCGCGGCGATTGGGACGAGTGAAAGACACAAATTTATAGCAATGCTCCAAGGCGGTCTGTGACCGCCGTGTTTTGGAGGTTCCATCGCAGGGTCAGAGATCCTGCGAGAGCATGTGATGAAAATTTATAATGCAGTATGTTGAAAATGCCAGTGGGGTGGCTATGTTATACTGAATCACAACATGAAGAGGTTGATGGACGAATGAGTTTGAAGACTTCGAGCGCGGCGCAAGAGCAACGCGAGGCGCGTCAAAATAATCCAGGCTGGGTAACGGTTTTATTTTTTCTCGGCGCGTTGAGCGCGTGTGTGCCGTTGGCAGTGTATGCGTATTTGGGAACGTTCTCGCGCTATCTCGCCGACGATTACTGCGCCTCGACGTATTTGTATACGTCGCAAAATATTGTGGAAGCCACACTGCGGGCGTATTCGTTATGGGGGAACAGTTACTCGCGCTTGATGTTTTCGCAATTGATCGAGTTGGGCGGCGTGAACGGAATTCGCGCGATGGCGGGTGTGGAACTTTTTCTGTGGGCGCTGTTGTTGACATGGATGTTTGCCGAGGCGGCGAAACTCTTGCGCGTTCGCATCGGAGCGTTCGGCTATGTATGGCTGGCGGGCATGACCATCGCGTTGAGTCTGTATCAAACGTCAGCGTTGTATCAAATCCTTTTTTGGCGCACGGGATTGATTCCCTATTCACTGCCGCTTCTCTGGTTCATTGGCTTGGCGATATTTTTTCTGCGTTATCTTCAAAAGCCGTATGCGAAACCGCGCGCGGTTCGGGCGGGAGTTGTTTTCGTCGTTTTGGTTTTCTTTGCGGGAGGTTTGAGCGAAACGACCTCAGGGATGCTGGTCGGGATGATGTTCGTCGCGGTGACTTTGACGTGGTGGACGAAACCGCTTCATCAACGACGGGACGCGTTGACTCTGCTCACGGTGGGTTTAATCACGGCGGTGATCGCCATCTCGATCACGGCGGCGTCGCCTGGCACGTCGAACCGATTAGGCAGAATCATGCGCAGTTCGCCGATCTATAACCCAATCGAACTGGCTGGCGATGTGATGTTGTACACGTCCCAATTTTTATTTGAGACGATCAAATCGTATCCGTCATTGATCCTCGTCGCGCTGATGGTTTCGTTTTGCATCATGTTCCTCACGCTTTCCATGCGAGACCAAAATGGGTCGCACATTCCCACGTCGTATTTGCGTTGGGCGTTGTTGATCGCGCCTGTCGTCGTGTTCATCGTCGTCGGTTTCAGTTACGCGCCGAGCGCGTTCGTGCGGACTTTCCCTGCGGCGCGGGCGCGCTACGCGTCGCATTTTATGTTGACGTTGGGTTTGCTCATCGAGGGCGGCGTACTCGGAATCCTTGCCGCGCGCATGGGCGTGTTTGCAAAACAGACTTGGTCGCGTGTTGCCGTTGCGCTTTTGCTTGTTGGGCTTATCATCCATCCGTTGCGCTCTGCGCCGCGCGTGTATTTGCTCCACTACGAATATGAAAAATTTGCCACGCAATGGGACGTGCGCGACGCGCAGATTCGAGAGGCGGTCGCCAACGGCGAGACCGATCTCGTCGTCGTGCAGTTGGACGCGCCAGGCGGCGTCGGCGAATACAAGAACAACCCCAAAGATTGGATTAACCGCTGTGTGGCGCGCTTCTACGGATTGAACTCGATCGTCGCCCCATGATGCGCTTCATTCTCCCATGACGTCTGACTCGCCCACCTTCCGCGTTCAACCCATCCTCGTCACTGGCGCGCATCGCAGTGGCACCACGTGGGTCGGCAGGATGCTCGCACTCGATCCGCAGGTCGCGTACATCAGCGAGCCGCTGAACGTGTTGCATCGTCCTGGCGTTCTGCGCGCGAAAACGCCGCATTGGTATCAATACATTTGCGAGGAGAATGAAGCCGAATACCTCGCGCCGTTCACGGAGTTGCTCGATTATCGTTATCACACATGGAGCGAGATCAAATCCATTCGCTCAATAAAAGATTTCCTGCGCATGGGACGCGACTTCAAAATTTTCTACGACGCGCTCGAACACGGTCAGCGCGCCTTGCTCAAAGATCCGTTCGCGGCGTTTTCGATCCCGTGGTTTGCAAAACGGTTCAATTTCAAAACGGTCGTCACGGTTCGGCATCCCGCCGCGTTTGCGAGCAGTCTCAAACGCCTCGGCTGGAACTTCGATTTCAACGATTTGCTCGATCAGCCTTTGCTGATGCGCGACCATCTTGAGCCATATCGTGAACAAATGCGATCCATCGCTGTAGACGATGCGATCGGACAAGCCAGCCTGCTGTGGAAGATGATCTACCGCTTCGTTCATTCGACCCTTCGACAGGCTCAGGGCAACGCGGGACAGTTGAATCCCCAATTCATCCTCGTCCGCCACGAAGATTTGTCCCGCGACCCCGTCAGCGGATTCCGCGACCTGTACGCCTCGCTCGGTCTTGAATTCACTTCCGACTTGGAAAAGAAAATCCTCAACTCCAGCAGTTCCGAAAACCCGACCGAGTTACGACGCGGCAAGACTCACTCCGTCAAACTCGACAGCCGCGCCAACATCGAAAATTGGAAGAAGCGCTTGAGCGAAGAGGAAATCGCCCGCATCCACGAGTTGACACACGATACGCTTCACCTGTTCTACCCCGAAGCCAACTGATTACCGATGACTGATCTTCCTCTCGTCTCCATCGTCACCCCCTCCTACAACCAAGCGCGCTACATCGAAGCGACGATTCAATCCGTGCTGGCGCAGGATTATCCGCGTATTGAGTATGGCATCGTGGATGGCGGCTCGACGGATGGGACAGTAGAAGTCATCAAAAAATTCGAGGGGCGAATCGGTTGGTGGGTGAGCGAGCAGGACAAAGGTCAGACCGACGCGATCAACAAGGGGTTTGCGCGCGCGCAGGGCGAAATCCTTGCGTGGATTAATTCCGACGACACGTATGAGGCAGGCGCGGTCAGCGCGGCGGTGAAATATCTGCAAGAACATCCCGATGTGGGTATGGTCTACGGCGATTGCAACTTCATCAACGAAAGCGGACGCGTGATCGGCAAATTCAACTCGGCTCAAACGGATTTGCAACTGCTTCGTCGCGGCTACGTTCACATCCCGCAACAGACCGCGTTCTTCCGCGCAGACTTGTGGCGGCAGGTCGGTCCGCTCGACCCGTCGTTTTACTTCGCGATGGATTATGATCTGTGGACGCGGCTCGCGGCGCGCTCGAAGATTCAATATGTGCCGCAGTTATGGGCGAACTTCCGCTTGCACATCTCGGGCAAGACTATCGTCGCCGACGACCGTTGCTGGCCCGAAATGATCCGTGTCCACTACCGCGACGGCGGCTCGTTCTTTTCGATCATCAATACAAAATATTTCATCCGCAAGTTAATCGCCCCCATCTGGAACTGGCGCAGACGAAGAATGTTGAATGGTTAGACGCGACAGTTAAACACAAAGGACACGAAGGACACAAAGTTTAAAAGAATGAAGGCAGGACAACTTTCCGAAGGCTTGCGGCATTTACCCTCCCAACATCCAGTCTCTAGTCTCCAGTCTCCAATCTCCAATTCTCTAATTCTCCAATCCTCAATTACCAATTACCATTTACCAATCCCCATGTCCCTCTTCTCCCCTCCGTCCCTCGATGACCTCACCCGCCTCCTCAAAGCGTGGAAGTTTTGGACTCTCGGCGCGATCCTCGGCGCGGCGATTGGTGCGGCTGTTTATTTTGTCGCGCCTCCGCCGTATCAGGCGCGCGCAACGGTGGTCGTTGACTTCAACCTCGAAGAAGCGTTTCCACAAGACACCGACCGCCAATATTTCTATTATCTCGAACGCGAGACGCGCAAACTCGAAGAGATCGCCTGGTCGGATGACGTGATGAATCAACTTTCTTCCGAGTTTGGAATTTCCGTCGAAGAATTGCGCGGCGGGAAGCTGGAGTTGGGTCAGCCCGCAGAAGGAGGCTGGCATTTTTATGCCTCTGATCGCGATGTGCGAACCGCAGTGCAACTCGCCTCTACTTGGGCGCGCTTGTTCACAGACGAGGTGAATACGAAAGTGACAAATTCCGATGGATTGAATCCGTTCATCCGCGTGGAGATGGCGCAGGCGGAGAATTTGCCGTCCGAGCCGAGTCAGCCGATCAGCGCGTATTTGCTGGCGGGGGCGGTCGGCTTGCTCGCCGTCAGCGCAATGGCGATTCTGCTTATCAGCAAACCAAAGTGAAAAACTCAATGCTCTCTGTGAACTTATCATCCCCGAAGGGGACTGTGGCTGACCTGTCGCGCTTCCTCTGGGGCGCGGCGTTGTTCGCGTTGCCTGTCACCAGTTTTCGCTACTTCCCCGGCATGGGCGAAGGGACGCTCGTCCGCCCGCTGGCGTTTTATCCCATCGCAGCGCTGATGCCGATTCTGTTGATTCAACTTCTGCGCGGCAAAACGACGTTTCCACGCGCGGGCGCGTTGACTCCCCTTATCGGGTTTGGGCTGGCTGTCTTACTGGCGAGCAGTTTTGGGGCATGGCTTGATCCGCTTCCACTGCGCGGACAGGATTACTTCGGGCGCGTCGTCCGCGCATGGGCGACGCTCATCATCGGCGTATCCTTTTTCATTGCCGCCGTGTGGATGAATCGCAACGAAGACGATTTGAAATTTTCCGTAAAATGGATTCTGGCGGGCTTCATCATGGACGTGGCTTGGAGCGGCGTGCAGGCGCTCGCGTTTTACACGCCAATTCTTCCGAAAGTCACCGTGACGCATTGGCAACTCGCGTTCTCTATGCGCGAACTGGTGAAGACGAACCGCGTCTCTGGCATGGCGTACGAGCCCGCGTGGCTGGCGGGGCAGATTGCAACCGTGTATTTGCCGTGGCTGTTCGCGTCGTTGTTGGCGGGCGTGCGCCTCACGCGCTTCAAATGGCTTGAAATTATTTTGTTGGGGTTTGCAGGTTCGCTTGTGTTAGCCACCTATTCGCGCGGCGGATTGCTCACCGCTGGCGCGGCGACCGCGTTGACATTTCTTCTAGTTGGGCGCGGTGAATTTCGCAACGCGTGGAAGTGGCTCGCTTCGAAAAGTTTGGCTTTGCGTTTTGGAGTTTTGATTCTCATCCTCGGCGCGCTGGTCGGTTCGGGTTTGTTCCTCGCGCAAAAAGGATACATCGCCCGCCTGTTTGAATCGGATGCCGAAAGCGTGGAGGAATTTGTCATCGAAAATTCGGCGGGCGCGCGTTCGGCGTATTTGGTCAGCGCGCTCGGCGTGTATGAGGAGAGTCCCGTGTTTGGCGTGGGCTTGGGCGCGAGCGGGTTTTACATGTACGACCGCTTGCCCGATTGGTCGCTCACGGTGGTGCCTGAAATTGCAAAACAACTCAACCCTGAAAGCAGGCTGTATCCGAATCCAAAAAACATGTACGCGCGCTTGCTCGCCGAGACGGGCTTGATCGGCTTCATCCTTTTTATTGCATTTCAATTTTCGCTGTTGGGCGATTCGTTGATCGCGTTACGCGGCGCGTCTCCGCTGGCGCGGTATCTCGGCATCGCGGGTTTGTTCTCGTGGATCGCCCTCGCAATTTACAACATCACGCAAGATTCGTTCGCCACGCCGAACTTGTGGATCAATCTTGGAATTGTCGCGGGCGTGACGGCGTTTGAGATAAAATCGCCCTCACCCCCAGCCCCTCTCCCAGCGGGAGAGGGGAGCGGGCAGGAGCAATCATGATCGTACTTTCTGTCGGTATGCCGCGCGCGGGCTCGGGCTGGCACTACAACCTCATCCACGACCTGATGCAGACGACGGGTTGCGCCGACGCGCGCGACATCCGCGAAAAATATCATTTGCAGAAAATTTTGACCGAGGTCAACTGCAACATCGGCGTCCTCTCCGCGCGGCGGTTGGGGATGGTCGCCATCCCCGCGTTGATGGGGGAGACGTTTGTGATCAAAGCCCACGCGGGACCGACGACCGCTTCACGCTTCTTTCAACGGGTCGGCTTGCTGCGCGTCACGTACATCTTTCGCGACCCCCGCGACGCGATGCTCTCGGCGTTCGATTACGGTCAGCGCGCGTTACAAAAGGGACGACCCAACGCGTTTTCGCATCTCACCGACTTCGACAAGAGTCTCGCGTTCATCATGGACTACGTCCGCATTTGGGAGAAGTGGACGAAGGAGAAAAACGTGTTGATCGCGCGCTACGAAGATTTGCTCACGAATTACGACGCCGAGGCGACGCGTCTGGTTGAGTTCCTCCGCCTACGGGCGGACCAGGCAGACATCCAGAAAGTGACCGATGCTTTTCGTCCAGAAAAAGGGGAGGGCAGGGAGGGGTTACATTTTTTCAAAGGGAAGATCGGTCGGTTCCGCGAAGCATATTCCGCCGAACAACAGGCGATACTGAAGGAAAAGATGGGCGCGTATCTCGCGCGCATGGGATATGAAGCGTAATTCGTAATTTGGCTGTAATCTCGGGCGGAAATTGCCCCCGATATTTTCGGGTATCATTGGAAGACCATGCGACGATTTGAAACTCCATACGTTGCCGATTGGTTTGCCGTTTCCCTGCGTTGGATTGTGTTGGTAGGGGTGGTTATCTCATTGGCGCTGCGCGGACAGGTGAACGCGGTCTCGATGACCGTGCCGACACTGATGCTGTTTTGGAACGCGGCGCTGAGCGCGCTGGCGGGCTTGAGCCTGCGCGTGCGCTATCATCGTCAGATCGCGCTGGTTGTGGATTTTGCGCTCGCGGCGGCGTTCTTTTGGGTGCAGGGAGGTTTGGCGAATGCCTCAGGGTGGATCGCGTTGTACCCGATCCTTTCCGGGGCGATCTATTTCGAAGTGTGGGGCGGGTTGGTGATGGGCGGCGCGTTCGCCCTTTGGCAAATTTTCGTTTCACGCGAGGCGCTGGCGAATGGCTTCTCGCTTAACATCTCAAGCGGCTTGACGTTGACGTTCCTTTTCACGTTCGTCTGCGCGTTCGGCGGGCGGTTCCTGATGCGCTGGTTGCGCAACGCGCGCCGCACTCGGCTCGACGCGGAAGAACGACGGCGCAATATGGAAAGCGAACGCCTGCGAGCCATCTATGAATTGACCTCCACCTTGACCGCGACGCTCAGTTACAAACGCGTCCTCGACTCCGCGCTCGACCTGGGCTACACGGCGTTGAATCCGACCGCCGACCCCGACGAACCCGAACTCGACGAACGACTCGTGAGCGCGGTCTATCTGTTCCGCGGCAACGAATTGCGCGTCGGCTCGGCGCGGCGATACACGAACGCCGACATGCGCGTTAATTTGCACGGCAACGAGGGCGTTCTAAAAAAGATCTTCGACGACGGCGAGCCGTTTCTTTCCACGGACGTTGGGTATGATCCCGAACTGGGGCGCATCGTCGCCCTGCGTTCCTGTACCTCGGCATACTGTTTCCCCCTCCGCAGTGGATTCAACGTGTATGGGGCGATGTTGTTCGCGCACCCCGACCCGACCTACTTCACACCCGAACGGCGCGGCTTGCTCGATATCATCGGCAGGCAGGCGGTGATCGCGGTGCAGAACGCGCGGCTGTATCAAGATTTAGTCGAAGAAAAGGAACGCATGATCGAGGTGCAAGAGGAGACGCGCAAGAAACTGGCGCGCGATCTGCACGACGGACCGACTCAATCCGTCGCCGCGATGGCGATGCGGATCAATCTCGCGCGGCGTATGATGGCGAAGAACGTCGGCGACGCGACCGACGAGCTGGTGAAGATCGAGGAGTTGGCGCATCGCACGACGAAGGAGATTCGTCACATGCTGTTCACCTTGCGCCCGTTGATCCTCGAGTCGCAGGGTCTCACCGCCGCGCTGACCGCCATGGCGGAAAAGATGCGCGAGACATTCGGGCAGAACGTCATCATCAACGTGGACGAGGCGGTTCTCGAAAACATGGAGATGGGCAAGCAGGGCGTGATCTTCTACATCATCGAAGAGGCGACCAACAACGCGCGCAAGCACGCGGGCGCGCCGCACATCTGGGTGCGGTTAAGGTCGTTCGAATCGGGCATTGCCCTGCTGGAGATCGAAGACGACGGTTTGGGCTTTGATGTGGAAGCGGTCAACCGGTCCTACGACAAGCGCGGCAGTCTGGGCATGGTCAACCTGCGCGAGCGTACGGAATTGGTCAATGGGTTGCTGAACATCGACTCCGCCCCGGGCAAGGGGACGCGGATTCAGGTGTACATTCCGCTCACCGAGGAGGCGGCGGATCGGTTGCATCACGCGAAGATGTAGGGCGTGTTGGCGCTCTTGTACAAACCTTGACGCGTTTTGATTCGCCTTATATCAACCCTCATTCGAATAATAAAACGGGAGCGACTCCGCTCCCGTTTTATTATTATGCAACCCGTTCCTTCTTCACCGCCCTCACAATTGCGGCGATATGCTCTGCTGTATTTCCGCAACAGCCGCCTACGACTTTCGCTCCCAACTCAACATACTTCTTTGAATAGACAGCCATATCCTCGGGACCCATGTCGTACACGCCCTGCTCGGTCTCGATGTCCATGTGTGGGACGCCCGCGTTCGGTTTCACCCACAGCGGGAAGTTTGGCAGGGTTGCCGCGTATTCCTTGACGACGGCTTCCATGTTATCGAGCGTCGTCCCGCAGTTCGCGCCGATGAGCGTCGCGCCCATCTCGGAGTATTTCTTCATCACATCCTTCGGTTTGACTCCCATCATCGAGCGCGTGCCTCTGTCGTAACTGAATGAAACGACGATTGGCAGATCCGTCACGGATTTTGCGCCCTCGAACGCAGCAGTTGTTTCTTCAAACGCAAACATCGTTTCGATGAGTAACAAGTCCACGCCGCCATCGGCTAATGCTTTGGCTTGCTCGGCAAACGTGGCTTTCACTTCCTCATATTCCAGCGGACCGTATGGCTTGATCAACGCGCCGACGGGTCCCATCGAACCAGCGACCAGTCCGTTGTTGAGCGAGGCGGCTTTGCGGGCGATCTCCGCCGCGCGTATGTTCACTTCGGGAGTCCGATCCTGATATTTGGAATCCTTCATCCGCATCCGCGTCCCGCCGAAGGTGCAAGTCAAAATAATGTCCGAACCAGCCTCGGCGAAGGATGAAGCGAGTTTGAGAATCGTGTCGGGGTCGTCCACGATCAAGTCCTCAGGCGGCTTGCCTGGCTTGAGTCCCATCTTTTGTAAATTCGATCCCGTCGCGCCATCGGCAACGAGAATCTCGCCTGAGTTGAGTCGTTCTAAAAATTTATTCATTGTTCCTCTTTTGAACCGCTAAGCCCGCGAAGGTCGCGAAGATTCTTTAAAAATCTTTGCGTTCTTTGCGCGCTTCGCGGTTAATTTTTTCTATTTCATAAAATTCTTCGCCAGCGGATCAGCGACGCGGTTCGGAATCAAATGTGCGATGTGCTCAAACGGCTCGCTCATGTGCGGGAAACTCGTGGCGAGCATGAACTGATTTTGAAATTCAGGGTCGGTGGGCAATTCAAACCGTTCAACCTTGCGCGTCACCGCGTCGATCTCGTTTCGCTTTTCGATGCTCAACAATGCGATTCGCGCGCCGTCGCCCGCCGAGTTGCCCACCGCATACACATTGTTCAAATCGCAATCGGGGATCAAGCCGATCAGCATCGCCTTTTCTTTATCAATAAAACTGCCGAACCCGCCCGCCAAAATCACCTTGTCGGGATTTTCCATTCCGCTTCGTTTCAACAACGTGCGCGCCGCCGTGAACAGCGCGGCTTTCGCCAATTGGATCTGCCGCACATCCTGTTGGGTTATTGGGATGTCGCGTCCGATGGAGGTTTCCTCCGACCAGGCGATCACAAACTCCCAGCCTGACTCGCCCTCTCGAACACGCTTCCCCTTCGGGGACGATGTCGAACTCAACTTTTTGTTGAACTTGCCTCTCGAGTCGACGATACCCGTCCTGAACAATTCCGCCACCGCGTCGATGATTGCGGATCCGCAAATCCCTTTGACCTGACCTTTGAACTCGGCGTGATCCGTGTTCCAGCCCTCCACGCCGATGACTTTGTACTTCGGTTCGAGGGTCGCTTCGTCAATGTGGACGCGTTCCATCGCGCCAGGCGCGGCGCGCATCCCATATTCCACGTGCGCGCCTTCGAGGGCGGGACCCGTCGGCGTGGACGTGCAGACGAGTCGTTTGCGGTTGCCCAGCACGAGTTCCGCGTTCGTGCCGACGTCGATCAACAGCCAGTTTTCATCCTGTTTGTGCGGCTCTTCGGCAAGAATCATCGCGCTCGTGTCCGCGCCGACGAAGGATGCGATTGTTGGTAGAACGTGAATGTTCCCCGACAGGTTGATATGCAATCCCAACTCACGCGCTTTGATGTCAACCGATTTATGAATCGCAGGCACGAACGGGGCGAGTCCCAAATCCTTTGGATGCAAATTCAACAGGATATGATGCATCGTTGAATTGCCGACGAGGACCATCTCGAGAATATCCTCTAACCTAATGTCATTGCGAGGACGCTCTTGCTCTTTGTCCGAAGCAATCCCCTCGCCTTCAACAGGAGCCTGCTTCGCAACTTGCACTCGCAGCGACATGTTGGCGGATATGATGGCTTTACTCAACAACTTATTCAACGTCGAAATGATCGCCTTGTGCAACTTCTCCAAGCCGTCGGGATGCTCGATGGCATACTGGATGCGAGACATCACATCTTCGCCATACACGATCTGCGGATTCATCTCGGATTCCGCCGCGAGCAATTCACCAGTTCTCAAGTTGCACAAATACAGAGCGACGGTCGTCGAACCGATATCCACCGCCGCGCCGTAACTTTCCTCGTGATACCCGCCCTGAACTGCGATGACTTCCTTATCCTTCCACACGGACACGGTCACATTCCATTTTGAGTCGCGTAATGTTTTCGACAACGTTCTCAGACATTGATAATCAATATCCAAGTCATACCAGCGCGGCAACACCGCGTCGTTGCCGTGGACGAGTCGCATGGAAGTTTCGAGTCCTTTGGCGAGGCGTTCCCAATCTGCAATCGGTCGCTCCAAATTCGGCGGGGTCATCGTCACCAAATATTTTCGGACGGCGGGTTTAATCTCGATCGGTCGGTTGCTCGCGCTCTTGCGGACGATCTGCTTGTTGCCGCGGCTCTCTTCAGGGACGTTGATCAACACGTCGCCGAGAATTTTGCACTGACACGACAAACGGACTTGTCCGATCTGCCAGCCTTTTTCTTTCAATAATTTTGGTCTGCGTTCGAGATAGGCGCGCTCCTCCGCGCTAACGGGGGAGAGGTTGGATTGTTTCGAGTCAATGTTGTATTTCTCGAAGCGTCCCTCCTCGATCAACACCATGCACTTGCCGCAGGTGGCGTTCTCCGCGCAAATCGATTCAATCTCCACGCCCAACTCGCGCGCGGCAGAACGGACGGACATGCCTTCGTCCACTTGTCCGCGACTGCCAGAGGGTTGGAGGATGATGGTGTGTTTGGTCATATTCTTTGAACCGCGAAGCGTTCCAAGACCGCGAAGTTTAATTTTTTTCTTTGCGATCTTCGCGCTCTTGGCGGTTAAGCGGGGTTTCTGTCCCGACGCGGAATCTCCACTTTGGCGAACTCAGCCTCCAGTTGGGAAAGAAGCGTGTCTGCCACCTCTTCGGGTGCGCCGTTGCGTTCGATCCAATCCCCGCGTTTGTATTGACTGGCGTAATCCGACGTGGAGGTGAGCCCCTCCGCCATTGCGTACGCGTCGATCTTGTTTTGAATCTTATCCGAGAGTTGTTTCTTGATCGTGCGCCCCTCGCCCTCGACGGTGATGGATTGGGGAATATGCTTCCAGTACATGATGCGATATTTTGCCATAGCTGCCTTCTGCGTCATTGCGAGACCCCGAAGGGGTCGAAGCAATCTCCTGTTTGTGGGGGATTGCTTCGTCGGGCTACGCCCTCCTCGCAATGACATAATGAAAATTATATATAATTTTGCAAGCGGGATTGTACGAGAGAATGAGTGTGAGGTCAATGGTTGTGCCTGCGCGTCGTAGTTCTGCCCGGTGTGGACGCGTTACATTAGATCAAGAACTTTTCTTTGCGATCGTTCGATCATTCATCATCTTCGTCATCGTCATCGAAATCATCCATCTCCATCCCGCCGAGGATTTCGCTCGGATCGAACGGCGGCTCGTTCGGGTCATACCGCTTCGGTATGGACGGCGGCGGGATGTTGCGCGTCCATTTGTGTGTGTGGATCATATCGTCTATCATTTCGTTGTTCGTTTCATCTTGATCGCGCAGCCGTTCGAGCCGTTTGATGAAACGCTTCACCCAATCGGGCAGTTCGCCTGGTTGACCATCGTCGTTGTCGAGGAAACTCCAATCTACGACGGTCGACGCGGGCGCGTCCTGTTTTTCAGGGATGGATTTCTCGAACAGTTTTGCCAATTTCTTGTCAATCGTTGGACGATACGGCGCAATGCGTTCCTTTTGATTCTCGTTCCGCGCTCTTTGCTCATAATCTTTTGTCTTCGGCGCGGACGGGTCAATGAACTCCATCATGCGGTCGTAGCGCGAGCCGTCGCCCGCAGGCGGGATCCACGGGATGCGGTGCGCGTTGTCGCGCCACCAGACCGCCTCGGCAAGCAAGCGCCGCGCTTTTTCGTCGTTGAAACGCGAGCAGAGTTCGCCGATCGCTTCGGCGGCGTCGGCGAAGAATCCCAAGTCGGCGTATTGCCAGCCGATCCAAAACAAAGTCGCCTGCGGGTCTTTGGCTTTTTGAATCGCATCGGCAAAGATCGTCCACGCGTAATCGGTGCACTCCTCGTCGCCGAGGCAATACGCGCCGAGCAGTTCAAATTTCCCGTCCTCGAGGATCTTGCGGACATCTTTGGGTCCGCCTCGGTCGTGCTTCAATTCGTACTTCCCGTCCCAGCGGCTCATAAACCGATATGACAACGCCAGCCTGCGCCGCTGTTGCCACGGACGATCGTCCCACTCATCAATGTTCTGTTGCACGGCGACGCGGTTCTCGTACACCGTCCACTCATCGCAGAACAGTTCATAGACGAGATCGCTGGCTTCCTTGCAATCGGGGAACAATGCCAGAATGTCGAAGCACAACGCCGCCGCGTCGGCTTGCGCGGCTTGCCATTGTCCCTCCTCTCTGGCGCGGGCGAGCGTTTTATGGACGTAATCGGGGTAGGTGGGCATTAGAAAAGACTCGGCTGGTTGGGTTGGGGCGGCATAATGGCAATTCAATACGTATTTTCAAGTATAAGCCATTTGTATTGTAGGCAACATAGCACACAATACTGTAAAAACACTCCGAACCTTTGCGATCCGCTCCAAGTGAAGAGATTTTTTGCCATGTTTCTAGCGGACTCGATAGGATTCGAAATCACGACAGGCGATTATTGCTTGTTTGGACGACTTAAGTGACAGATATTGCGCAGAGGATGCGTATACTGGAAAGATCGAAGTGACTTGTGCGGGTAAAATGCGGCGCACTGCATCAGGTGAGTTAAGTGAATTTAAAACAGCCTTATTCTGAAAAATTGTCAGAATGCCTCCGTTAACCTAAGGATTGTAATGCGATCTGAAACGGCGTATATAACCGTGTAACTTATACAATTTTCTCACGTCTTATTGTGTAGATGTTTCTTGTCAGATTGTAAAAGTTTTACCTGAGGGCATTGCGACCATAATTGCCAGAGAAATCGTTAGTTATGCCAGTCACGGACTGGGCTTGTAATTAGCGCTCCTTGCCGATCGCAAATCGATTCATTCGAGTCGAGTATTACCTCTCCCCATGAGCCTCAAACAGGGTTTGTGGATAAATAGAAATTAAAGTCAGCGAATCAATAGTCCGTGAGGAGATAACCATAGTGAATTTGTCAAACTACGATTCGGTTGTCTCTACCTCCTGGGTAAGTTGTTTAAAGCCTAATTCACAATCGCGAATCCGCTTATTTTGTTTTCCCTACGCTGGAGCAGGTTCGTCAGTGTATAACGCCTGGTCGAACTGGCTTTTACCGGAAATTGAGCTATTTGTAGTGAATTTGCCGGGTAGAGATGCAAGGATTCGGGAAGCGCCTTACCGACAGCTTCAGGCGTTGATCGCCCCACTGACTCAAGGGATAACGCCCTACCTTGACAAGTCCTTTGTTTTCTTTGGTCATAGCATGGGTTCATTGATCGGTTTTGAAGTCGCGCGGGAACTGCGCCGGCGGACGGGATCGCAGCCGTTACACTTGTTCGTTTCGGGACGTAAACCGCCTGACGTCCCTGCGACCCATCCCAATTTGCACCATCTGCCGGAAGAAGAGTTTCTCCAGGCAACCCAGCAACTTTATGGCAGCTTACCGGAGGTTATTCTTCAGGACCCCGAACTGGTCAATTTGTTCTTGTCAATAATGCGGGCTGATGTCACAATGCTCGAAACGTATGAATACAAAGAGGAAACCCCGCTGGGTTGCCCCATTACTGTGTATGGGGGAGATCAGGACCGCTCTGTGGATGAGCAAATTTTAGCGCGCTGGGAGGCACATACTTCAACTGCTTTTAGGCTGAAGATGTTTCCCGGAGAGCATTTCTTTCTCCAGACGGCGCGGTCAGTTGTTTTACGTGAATTAAACATGGAACTGACTAGGTCGTTGAAAGCGCTTGAGAGGCAAATTGTCGAATAGCAGATCGAGTCTGTAAAATATGGCGACCCCATGACAGGACTTCATGGCTATTATAGGCTGGGCGTTCAGGTTGGTACACTTCTCTCCGACCGCCGGCGTATGGTTTGGCGCAACGCTTATATCTACCCTCCGCCGATAACAAGTCCGCGCTGGGCGCCATTAGTTCAAACATTTACAAGCGATCCTTTGCTGTTGTGAAATCGTCTTGCGGTTTCCTCAGGCTTTTTTATTTAAAATTTCACCGCCGTGCAAAATATTGGCGTTGACATTTGAATTCGTTCGATTTACTGGCATCTGGAACATATTGTTGGTTGATTCGATTATTTCCTAAACATGCAGGAGTTGGAATGACACGCAAGGGAGAGAGTAATTACCCCACAGCACGCGAGTTGAAGCGGGAGCCGATCGCGATCATAGGGATTGGTTGTCGCTTTCCTGGCGGCGCGGATAGCCCGGAAAAATTCTGGGCTCTCTTGCGAGAGGGTGTCCATGTTGTCTCCGAGATTCCATCCGATCGCATTGATGTGGAAACATATTACGATTCTCGCCCGGCAACGCCGGGCAAGATCATGACTCGTTGGGGTGGTTTCCTTGAAAACATCGACCAACTCGATGCATCGTTCTTTGGGATCGCTCCGCGCGAAGCGGAGCGCCTCGATCCGCAACAGCGTCTCCTTCTGGAGTTAGCTTGGGAAGCGCTCGAAGATGCAGGCGTTCTCCCCAGCCAGTTGGTGGGGACTCGAACCGGTGTGTTTACCGGTATTTGGTTGAATGATTTTGAAGCCCGGCTCTTTGCCGATCCTTCCCAGACAGATTTTTACATGACTACCGGCAGTGGTCGTTACTCCGCCTCTGGAAGGCTTTCCTACTTTTTAGGGCTGCAAGGACCGAGCATTACGATTGACACAGCTTGTTCCTCGTCGTTGGTCGCGATCCATCTTGCCTGCCAGAGTTTGTGGACAAGCGAATCCCAACTGGCGCTAGCGGGAGGCGCAAATGTGATCCTTCAGCCGCATATCACAATCGCGTATTCGCAATCAAAGATGATGGCGCCCGATGGACGTTGCAAGTTTGGCAGCGCGCGGGCAGATGGCTATGTCCGCAGTGAGGGCGCCGCGCTGGTGGTGTTGAAGCGCTTGTCGCAAGCAATCGAGGATCGCGATTCTATTTATGCTGTGATCCGCGGCGGAGCGGTCAATAACGATGGACAAAGCGGTGGCTTTCTTGCTACGCCGGGCCAACAGGGACAGGAGGATATGCTCCGAGTGGCATATCAAAGCGCCGGCGTGGACCCGCGTCAAGTTCAATATGTTGAGGCACATGGAACGGGGACGCGTGCCGGTGACCCGATTGAACTTGGCGCCCTGGGCGCAGTTCTTGGAAAAGAGCGACAGGTTCAAGCGCCGCTTTTAGTGGGCTCTGTTAAAACAAACTTGGGGCACACGGAGGGCGCTGCTGGGATCGCCGGGCTCATTAAAGTCGCGCTTTCTTTAAAATATGGAATGATCCCGCCCAGTCTTCATCTGGATGAATTCAATCCGAATATCCCTTGGCAAGATTGGAAACTGACAATCCCAACATCATTGACGCCCTGGCTGAGCGACGGCGAGAGAATCGCAGGTGTCAGCGCTTTTGGCATCGCGGGCACAAACGCTCACATTGTTCTGGCTGAGACACCGGACCTCTCTCAAACAGAGATACATTCGGAATCAGGTACATTCTATCTACTGCCTCTCTCCGCGCAGACAGCTGAAGGTCTGCGCATGCTTGCCGAATCCTATTTGCAATTTTTATCCCAAAAAGATTCCGCTTCGCTACAGGATATTTGCTACACTGCTGGCAGCCGGCGTGTGCATCATGCTGAGCGTTTGACAGTTTTGGGCAGAACGCATCAGGGAATCACAGAACAACTATCTGCTTTTCTAGCCGGGGATGCCCATAAAGGCCGAAAGATCACCGGTCGTCCGAAAGTGGTATTTGTCTTTCCCGGGCAAGGCGCGCAATGGCTGGGTATGGGACGTGAGCTATTAAAAGAAAATCCAGTATTCTGTAAAGTTTTGACGGAATGCGACTGCGCGATCAAACACTGGTCAGATTGGTCTCTGCTTGAACAACTTATGCTGGAAGAGAACGATCCTGCTTATCGGTTGAATGAGATCAGCGTTATTCAGCCTGCTTTGTTCGCTATGGAAGTGGCGTTAGCGGCCGTCTGGCAATCGTGGGGTATTGAAGCCTCAGCGGTGATCGGTCACAGCATGGGTGAAGTGGCGGCAGCCTATGTTGCAGGATCGCTCAGCCTGGAGGATGCGGCGCGGATCATTTGCAAACGCAGCCAGTTGATGCAACGTACCAGCGGTAAAGGCGCTATGGCTGTGGTTGGACTACCACACAACGATGTGGAGAATTTTTTACAAGATTTCCAAGGCAAGCTTTCGATTGCTGTCCAGAACAGTCCAAAGTCAACAGTAGTATCGGGCGACCCGGATGCACTCGAGTTACTTATGGAGACTCTCCATAGCCGCGAGGTTTTTTGCCGCCTGATCAAAGTAGATGTAGCATCTCACAGTTGGCAAATGGATCCCATTCGCCCGGAACTGGAAGAGTCTTTGAGCGGTATCGAACCCAGAGCCGCGGCTATTGCTTTCTATTCCACTGTCACACAGACTGCTCTTGATGGTGAATTACTGAATGCCGAGTATTGGGGGCGTAACCTTCGCCAGCCGGTGCGCTTTAGCGAAACTGTACAAAGGTTGCTCGAGGATGAGCACGCGCTCTTCATTGAGATG
Source organism: Anaerolineales bacterium (assembly GCA_020847435.1). Lineage (GTDB taxonomy): Bacteria > Chloroflexota > Anaerolineae > Anaerolineales > Villigracilaceae > Defluviilinea. Next base: position 98,377 of record JADLBX010000024.1, on the reverse strand, counting down.
AGTCCGCACCCGGTTCTCCTTTCGGCAATCGAAGAAACGCGCGCTGCGACAGATTTGCCGGCTTATGGTTTTGCATCCCTGCGTCGAAGCCAGCCGGAATCTGCCACACTGCTCGGCGAACTGGGCTCACTCTATATGCTTGGTTACGACTTGGATTGGGAAAAGATCTATCCAAGCGGTAAGATCGTTTCTCTCCCTGCCTATCCCTGGCAACGGGAGCGGTACTGGTTTGAGACTGTTCCTTCCATGCGTCCGGCTCGCCCGGGTTCTCATCCCTTGCTGGGAACGCATGTCTACACGGCAACGGGCGAACATATTTGGGAGACACCCATCAGCGTACAACTTTTCCCATATTTGAAGGATCATCAGGTGCGCGGCTCGGTTGTGTTCCCTGCCGCCGCTTATATCGAGATGACGCTTGCCGCCGCCGCAGAAGCATATGGGACGAAGCCGTATCGGATCAAGGATGTTTCATTCCGGGAAGCATTTTTCCTTAACAATGAGGAAGAAAAAATTCTGCAATTGGTATTCACTTCCGACAAGCCGGATACAACAGAATTCCTAATTTATAGCCGACCGTCTCAAGATGACTCTGCTGGTTCATGGTCTCTGCACGCAAGCGGGGTTGTCGGACTTGGTGAGCAGGCGGATGTTGATGTGAGTCTGGCATGGAAAGATCTGCTAGCACAGCCTATGGAACTCACTGCCGATGCGTTTTATAAAGAGACATCTCAACGCGGGCTTAACTACGGCAGGAACTTCCAGTCCGTCACAGGCGTGACGCAGGGTCAAACAGGGATCCTGTCCAGAATCAAGTTGCCGGACGAGATCGCTCAGCAAACGGCAAAGTATATTTTGCATCCGGCGCTTCTGGATGCTTGTTTCCAAACTTTATTGGCTGCCTTGCCGCTATCAAATCAGGATCCATATCTTCCCACCGATCTCTCAGATATGGAAAGTCATGCGGCGCCGGACTTTGATCGTGAATTCTGGTGCCATGTAGTTCCAGAGATTGGGCAGGGTTATGTAAGAGGGGATATTCGTTTATTCGACAGCAGTGGACGAATCATCTTTTCGGCGCGGCAACTCTGTTTACAACGCGTAGAAGCGGAACCGACGGGTGTGGGGACTCTGTTCTATGAGATCCAGTGGCAGGAGAGCCCAACTCCGGCGATCGCTGCCAGTGAATCAAAACACTGGTTGATCTTTGCCGACCGACAAGGCGTTGGAGAAAGGCTTGCGGAGCAGTTACAACTTCATTCTCATACTTTCAGCCTGGTTACCATTGGCAGAGAATATCGTGCGCAAACCAATCGTTATGAACTCGACCCGGCGCAGGCTGCGCATTTTAAGCGATTATTCGAAGATCTCGGTCAAACGGTTCAAGAAGTTATCTATTTGTGGGGTTTGGATCAAACTATCGAAGGTTCTGCCAATGCTCTAAATGAAGTTGGCATTTTGTATCTGATGCAGGCGATTTCACAAATGCCCGTGACCATGCCTCATCTCTGGATGATCACGCGCGGGACACAATCCGTTCTTGCCAAGCCGGAAGCGATTTCTGTTTCGCAAGCGACTGTGTGGGGAATGAGGGCGGTGATCGCCAATGAGTTCCCGAACTTGCGCTGTACCTGCGTAGACCTGAGCCCCGCCGCGAACGTGGACGAACTTGATCTGCTCGCGCAAGCCTTGCAGTTTCAGGACGAGGATCAGGTCGCGCTGAGAAACGGTCAGAGATATGCGGTACGGTTGAAACGGATGCCAGTCCTGGATTTGAATGAGGCGCCGGAGTTTGCCCATCAGAAGGTGGATGGACAGCGATCTTTCCGAGTGGAGGTCCATTCCCCGGGTATCCTGGACAGCCTCTCCATCCAGCCGATATTGCGCAGTGCGCTGAAGGCTGGAGAAGTTGAGATTGCCGTAAAGGCAACGGGACTCAACTTCATGAACGTGATGGGAGCGATGGGAATTTGCCCTGGCTATCCGCGTGGTGTGGGACCGTTGGGCATCGAATGTGCCGGTGTCATCGTACGCGTGGGCGAAGAAGTCACCGAGTTTCGCCCGGGTGACGAGGTTGCGGCGATTGCGTTTGACAGCCTGACTTCACACGTCATCACCGATGTGCGGTTGGTCGTGAAAAAGCCGGCGTCCCTCAGTTATGAAGAAGCCGCCTCGCTTCCCATCGCTTATCTCACGGCTTATTATGCGCTCCATCATCTGGGCCGGTTGCAGGCAAATGAACGCGTCTTGATTCATTCGGCAACTGGCGGTGTGGGCTTAGCCGCCATACAACTCGCCAAACGTTCCGGCGCACAGATCTTTGCCACTGCAGGCAGCCCGGAAAAACGTGAATATTTGCAAGCGCTCGGAATTCGGCACGTGATGGATTCGCGTTCACTATCCTTCGCCGACGACATTCTCAAGGTTACGAATGGGGAAGGCGTGGATGTTGTCCTGAATTCACTTGCAGGCAGCGCGATCACAAAAGGTCTTCAGGTCTTGAAGCCTTACGGTCGCTTTTTGGAGATCGGCAAGCGCGATATATACCAGAACAGCAGGATCGGACTATTACCTTTCCAAAAGAATCTTTCCTACTTTGCGATCGACCTGGATAAGATGAGTCGTGAGAGACCCGATATGATCGGCGAAATGTTGCATGAGATTTTCGAGTTGATCGAGACGCGGCAGATCACAACCTTGCCTTTGCAGACCTTTCCCGTGTCGCAGGTACGCGAGGCGTTCCGCCTGATGGCGCAGGCAAAACACACGGGTAAACTGGTCATTGCTATGGAAGATGAGAACGCCTCTTTTGCGGCCCCTGCCGCGACGATACCGATTCGATCAGATGGTACATATCTGATCACTGGCGGGTTTGGCGACCTGGGCTTGGTGTTTGCCCGGTGGCTGGCAAAGCAGGGTGCGCGTCATCTTATTTTGCTGGGACGACGCCAACCCACCCAAACCGCGTTGCAAGGCATCAATGAATTGCAGGATGCCGGTATCCATGCTGTTACCCTGCAGGCAGATGTTGCCGATCTGGCTCAGATGTCTGAAATCCTTTCACAGATCAAACAGGATTCATTGCCATTGAGAGGTGTTATCCATGCGGCTGGGCGGCTTGCCGATGCTACGATCCCTCAGATGGATCACGAGAGATTTATGCAAGCATTCGCTCCGAAGGCGCTGGGCGCATGGAACCTGCACACATTAACTGCCGATCAGCCGCTGGATTTCTTCATCATGTTTTCGTCTGTTGCTGCGGTTCTTGGCACCCCAGGACAGGTCAACTATGCCGCGGGCAATGCTTTTCTGGACGCGCTTGCCAGATACCGTCATGCCCAGGGACTGCCTGCGCTTAGCATTAATTGGGGACCATGGAGCGAAATCGGTCTTGCCGCAGCGCAGTCGAATCGCGGAGATCGGTTATCGCAACAGGGACTCGGCAGTATCACCCCGGAACAGGGCTTGAATGTGATGTCATTGCTCATGACGCAAAAAAGTCCGCAAGTAAGCGTGATGTTGTTTGATGCGGGCAGGTGGTGTCTGTCACAGCCCGCCGCGGCGCGCGCCTCTCTGGTAAGAGATTTGGTAAATCAGATCGCGGTCCCGACAGTCGGCAAAGGCTCAACGACTAGAAATGTCCGTGACGAATTGGCGGCGCTCGATTCAGACAAGCAACGCCGCGCATTGTTCGAGGCTTATCTGCAGGAACAGGTAGCCTACGTGTTGCATCTTGCTCCTGCCCGTATTGCATTGGATAAACCACTTCGAACGTTGGGAATGGATTCGTTGATGTCGTTGGAATTGCGCAACCGACTCGAAGAAGGTCTGCAACTCACACTATCCGCTTCTTTGATCTGGAATTACCCGACGATTCAAGCATTGGCAAACTTCCTGGCACAGAAGATGGATGTCGAATTTGGAAAGGATGAACCTTCATCGGGCACAGCGCCGCAAATTGACGTGGTAGACGCTCCAGAGGCAGAAATTGAAGGATTATCCAAGGCGGAAGTAGATGCCCTCTTGAAAGAAGAACTGGATGCCATAGAGGATCTGCTGGGAGATGAGTGAAATGAGTAATCCAGAATCGAATGATTTGAATCAATTGAAACAGGCGTTGAGCGCGTTGAAGAAAGCGCGCGTCCGCCTCGACTCGATCGAAAAGTCTCAGAAGGAACCGATCGCGATCATTGGCATGGGATGCCGTTTTCCCGGCGGCGCCAATTCTCCCGAAGCATTCTGGAGTCTGTTGGAAAAAGGCGTGGACGCGATTTCCGAAGTCCCTGCCGATCGCTGGAACGTTGATGTCTTGTACGATTCGGACCCAGCGGTCCCCGGAAAGATGAGCTCCCGGTGGGGTGGCTTTATCGACCCGATCGATCAATTCGATCCGAATTTCTTCGGGATCTCGCCGCGGGAAGCCGCACAGATGGATCCACAGCAACGGCTTGTGCTGGAGGTAGCCTGGGAGGCAATTGAGGATGCCGGGCTGACGAAGATCGGTCTGGCTGGAAGTCAGACGGGCGTCTATGTGGGAGTTCACAGTCATAGCACAGATTACACCATGTATCAGTACGCCGACCCGAATGCGATCGATATCTACACAGGCACCGGCACTGCACATAACGTGATCGGCGGACGCTTGTCGTATCTGTTCGATTTGCGCGGTCCCACCATCACTGTGGATACAGCCTGTTCCTCATCGCTGGTTGCGGTCCATCTGGCTTGCCAGAGTTTGCGGGTTGGTGAAAGCCGGATGTCAATCGTTGCAGGAGTGAATTTGATCCTCTCGCCGGAGTTCTCCATTGCCGCATCCAAGATGCACATGTTGGCGCCCGATGGTCGTTGCAAGGCATTTGATTCGCGCGCCAATGGATTTGTACGCGGTGAGGGCTGCGGCGTTATCATCCTGAAACGTTTATCGGATGCGCTCGCCGATGGAGATCGCATTCTGGCTTTAATCCGTGGGTCTGCCATCAATCAAGATGGGCACACAAATGGCTTGACCGCGCCGAATGGCCTCTCACAGCAGGATGTGATCCACCGTGCCCTGGAGAATGGCGGCGTGGCGCCATCTGAGATCGGTTATATCGAGGCTCATGGAACCGGGACCTCCCTTGGGGATGTGATTGAGTTAGAGTCTCTATCCGCAATTTTCAGCCAGGATGATCACGGCAAGTTTCCTTGTTTTCTCGGTTCTGCAAAGGCAAATATCGGGCATCTTGAAGGCGCGGCTGGAATAGCGGGTTTGATCAAGACCGTCCTATCTTTTCAGAAGAAATCCATTCCGCCGCTGGTGCACTTCAAGACGCTCAACCCAAATGTTTCGCTCGATGGCACGCGGCTGAGCGTATCTGCCGAATTACAACCCTGGCCAGGCAATCGAAAACGCCTGGCGGGAGTCAGTTCCTTTGGTTGGTCGGGAACAAATGCTCACGTGATCCTCGAGGATGCGCCAGGTGTGCCGGAGAAGGTCGCCTCGTCCGAAAAAGATCGGGTATTTCTCCTGCCGATCTCAGCCCAAAGCAGACGATCGTTGGATCGGCTGGTCGAGTCATATCGGGAATTCCTGGTCGCTGAAAAAAACGGGTCACTCCCGGACCTTGACGATATTTGCTACACAGCCAGTTTGCGGCGCAGTCCGCATGAACATCGCCTTGTCGTTGTAGGTAGAACCCATGAGGAACTTGCTGAAAAGTTGGGCGGCTTTATGCAAGGCAAGACACTGCCGGGCGACTCAAGCAACTATGTGACTGCGGAAGCCGCGCTGCGCGTGGCATTTGTCTTTCCTGGGCAGGGATCACAATGGATCGGCATGGGGCAGGAATTAATGGCAAGAGAACCTGTGTTCCGGGATGCCATGCTGGAATGTGAGCAGGCGATCCGCCTCTACGCCGACTGGAATCTGACCGAGCAATTACAGAATGGAAGCAATGCTCGTTTGGATGAAATCGACGTGATCCAACCGACTTTGTTTGCCATTCAGGTGGCTCTGGCTGTTTTATGGCGTTCCTGGGGAATTACGCCTGATGCCGTTGTGGGACACAGTATGGGCGAGGTGGCGGCCGCGCACATTGCTGGAGCGCTCGATCTGCAAAACGCAGCCCGCATCATTTGTACGCGGAGTCGGCTGTTGCGCCGGGTCAGCGGCAGGGGCGTGATGGCTGTTGTTGGACTCTCGCTCGATGAAGCACAGCAGGTCGTGAAAAACTACTCTGCTCAGTTATCTGTTGCGGTGAACAATAGTCCGCGTTCCACCGTCCTTTCCGGTGACCCGGCAACAATGGACAGGTTATTTGAGGAGTTGGGGGCGAAAAATATCTTCTATCGACCAGTCAAGGTGGATGTGGCTTCTCACAGTCCGCAAATGGATCCGTTGCTGCCTGAGCTTCTCAAGGAACTCGATGGTCTGCAATCGAAGCCTGCCGACATTCCTTTTTACTCCACGGTCGAAGGGCGCCGTAGCGGCAATTCCTCTTTTGACGAATCGTACTGGGCAGATAATCTCAGACAGCCCGTGCTCTTTTCCAAGGCGATCGAGAGGTTAGCGCAGGATGGCCACACGATATTCATTGAGATCAGCCCACATGCGATTCTGTTGCCGGCGATCGAAGAGACGCTCCAGCATCTGAAGAAGAAAGGCGCTACACTCCCATCGTTACTGCGTGAAGAAGCAGAACAGAGCGCGCTTCTGGGTTCGTTGGGTAGGCTCTATACACTGGGCTATCCCATAGACTGGACGAAACACTACCCCGGTGGGGGAAGGCTGGCGTCACTGCCAAAATATCAATGGGATCGCCAGCGATATTGGGTCGAGTCAGGCGCGAACCGTGCAACCCCTTCCAAACGGGATGGCGGGCAGGTTCTCGGCATTCAGGAAAGTCCCTTGCTTGGCGTGCGTTTACCGCCTCTCGCGCATTGGCCAAAGAGTACGGTCTGGCAGACGCAGATTGATAATGCATTCCGCGCCTACTTGAAAGAGAACAAAATTGACGATGTGACGACAGCCATGGTGTTCGTGGGCGCCAATGCGGTCTTTGGACCGAAAACCCATCTGATCAGAGAATCGCACACGTATGCTCCCCTTGCCCTCGACGCAAGTAGCGACGCGACTCTTCAGTTGATTTTGACCCGTGGTGAGTCCATGTCCGCCTTGTTTGAACTGTATCAACGGCAAGCCAATACAGACGCGTGGAGCAAACTGATTGATGGGGAGATTGAAATCGGACAGGTGGATGCGGACTGGATGTATAAACTGGAATGGCAGTCAAAGCCTCTACAGGTGAGCGCTATAGTTGCCAAATCTAATAGTCGCTGGCTAATCTTCGGCGATCAGGCTGGGTTTGGGAAGGAAATTGCCGCGGGCATGGAAGCGCTAGGTTGTACATGCACTCTGGCTTCTTGTGAGCCTGGAAACCCGGCAGAAATAGCGCGCGCAATCAATCAAGGGTCGGAAACAGGACAACTCGATGGCATCTTGTATCTTTGGGGATTGGATGCCCCATCCAATGAAGAACTGGATGCCGACCTGCTCATGCAAAGCCAGACCGTCACTGCAGCCGGTCTTTTACAGTTAGTCCAATCGTTGCTGTCTGTGGAGCAGGTCGCGACTTCGCGTGTGTGGGTTGTGACGCGCGGCGTGCAACCTGTCGCGCAGGCAGATTCGGTCCAAGTAGCACAGTCGCTGTTGTGGGGGTTGGGGCGGGGTATCGCCATGGAACATCCTGATCTGTGGGGCGGCATGATTGACTTGGATGATAATGAAATGCTTCAGTCGGAGGACGCCAACCGCATCCTTGCCGAGCTCTTCGCCGCTGATCAGGAACGGCAGGTCGCCTATCGAAATGGCGTGCGTTATGCGCCTCGTCTTATGCGTTGGGATACAGAAAAGCCTGAATACAACTCTCTCCAAATCCGCTCCGATGCCTCTTACTTGATCACCGGTGGTCTCGGCAAGCTTGGGCTAGAGGTCGCGCGCTGGCTGGTTGAACGGGGCGCAAAACATGTGGCGCTGACCAGCAGAACAGGCTTGCCGCCAGCAGAGGAGTGGGATCTCGTTCCGCCTGAAACGGTAGATGGAAAACGAATTGAATTTTTACGAGAGATGGAAATGCAAGGCGTTGCTATTTCTGTGTATAAGGCCGATTCCGCCAAGGTCGCGGATATGGAAAAATTATTTGGCAGATTGAAGCGGGAACATCCAGCATTGCGCGGTGTCTTGCATGTGGCGGGGCTGGAAGAACTCTCCTTAATCGAAGATATGAATACGGATCAACTCAGTCGAGTATTGCGTCCCAAAGTCGCAGGATCTTGGATTCTTCACGAACTGACCAAATCTGCTGAGAATATCGATTTTTTCGTTTTGTTCTCCTCGATCGCTTCGATTTGGGGACCGCGCGGGCTGTCTCATTATGCAGCCGCGAACCATTTTCTCGATATGCTCGCGCAGTATCGTCAGCGCTGTGGATTGCCTGCTCTGAGCGTCAACTGGGGTTTATGGGAAATCCGTTTGGCGCAAGTGTCTACGACTGAACAATTCAATACGATGAATTCTTTGCTGGAGACAACGACGACGGTTGGACTGAACCAGATGTCTACTAAACAAGGACTCGCTGCCTTGAAATTTTTGATGGGAACCAATCTTGCCCAGGCGATTGTTGCCTCTGTTGAGTGGGAGAAATTCAAGCCGATCTATGAAGCCAGGCAAAAACAGCCTCTGCTGGAATACATCACCGTAAATGAACAGGTTGCATCGCATGATTCTGCTGTGGATCAGTCCGCTTATGAAATGGTACAGCGCCTTAAGCATATATCACACATTGAACGACGGGTTGTTGTGCTCGCGCACGTTCAAAAGGAGGTTGCCAGAGTACTTGGCTTGGAATCGGTAGACACACTTGATCCCCAACAAGGCTTCTTTAGAATGGGTATGGACTCAATCACTACTGTGCGTCTTCGCAACAGTCTCGAAAAGTTGTTCTTATGCCGCCTGCCACCCACAGTTGCTTTTGAATATCCGACTGTGGAGTCGCTGGCAGATTTTCTTGTTCGCGAGATATTTGCAGGCGAGGTCACAACCATTTCAACGCCTAAATCTGATGGTGGGATAAACAATGGCGCAGAGCAGAAGAGTGAGGCAAAGCTTAAAGACCTTTCTAAGGATGAGTTGTTTGCCCTGCTTGATGATGAACTTTCTGGGATCGACAAATTGACGGAAGGGAAATAAATGGATTCGGCATCAGAGTTACGAGAATATCAGGAACGCCTGAAAAGCGCCCTGTCAGCCATCCAAAAATTGCGGAGCCAGGTGGAAACGCTCAAACAGGCTCAGACCGAACCCATCGCGGTGATCGGTATAGGATGCCGGTATCCCGGCAACGCTAACGATCCAGAATCGTTTTGGCAAATGCTGGTCAACGGCGTAGATGCGATCACAGAGATTCCCCCCGAACGATGGGATGTAAATTCATACTACGATTCTGACCCGCAATCTCCGGGAAAGATTTCCACACGCTGGGGCGGATTTCTCCGCGGTGTCGATCAGTTCGATGCCCATTTCTTCGGCGTTTCGCCGCGTGAAGCGATTAGTATGGACCCTCAGCAGCGTTTATTGCTGGAGGTTAGTTGGAATGCTCTCGAACATGCCAATCAGGACCCTGCAGCTCTCGGCGGAAGCCAGACGGGTGTGTTTGTCGGCGTTACAACGAATGATTACCTGACTCTGCAGAATTCACGACTGGAACCAAGCCAGATCGATGCATATCGGCTGACAGGTAACACTTTGAACGGTGTTGCCGGACGACTTTCCTATTCTTTGGGTTTTCACGGTCCGACCATGTCCCTGGATACCGCCTGCGCGTCCTCGTTAGTCGCTGTTCACCTGGCTTGTCAAAGTCTGCGCGCCCGCGAGTGCGATCTGGCGCTTTCGGGCGGCGTGAATTTAATCCTGTCGCCAGAATATTCGATCAGCGCCTCTAAAGCCAACATGCTTGCGCGCGATGGACGTTGCAAAACCTTCGATGCGCGCGCCGATGGCTTTGTCCGCAGTGAAGGATGCGGTGTTGTCGTTCTCAAGCGTTTATCAGACGCGCTTGCTGACGGCGATTCTGTTTTGGCAGTGATTCAAGGTTCGGCGGTGAATCACGGCGGCTTCAGCAGTGGATTAACCGTCCCGAACAAGCACGCGCAGGAGGCGTTGATCCGATCTGCTCTAAAGAACGCGGGAGTCCAGCCGGCTCAGGTGCAATATATTGAAGCGCATGGGACAGGCACAGCGCTGGGCGACCCGATCGAAGTTCGCGCCTTGGCGGCTGTCCTCAAAGAGGGAAGACCGGCTCATTCGAAGTTTTGGCTGGGTTCCGTTAAAACGAATATCGGTCACGCTGAATCGGCCTCTGGCGTGGCGGGACTGATCAAGACCGTGCTTGCCCTGCAACATGAGGAGATTCCGCCTCACCTGCATTTGCAAACTCCTTCGCCTTTCATCGATTGGGAAAACGTGCCGGCGATCATTCCCACACAGCGTGTGCCATGGACTGGAGCGGATCGCATTGCGGGAGTTAGCAGTTTCGGCGCGTCTGGCACAAATGCCCACATCGTCCTTGCACCGGCGCCCGCACGCGAAAGTTCGCCCCATTCGGATTTACCCGATCGCTCTTTCCATGTTCTGACACTCTCGGCAAAAAATAGCGCGGCATTGACGGAATTGGCGCGGCGTTACGCAGTTTTCTTTGAGGAACATCCGGATATCCCGCCTGGCGATGTATGCTTTACCGCGAACACACGGCGCGCTCATTTCAGCGAGCGGCTGGCAATCGTCGCTGAGACGGCGTCTCAACTGCGTGAGGATCTGAATCGGTTTGTCCATAGTCAGGCTGTCCCAAACCTGGTTGCTCATCAACTGGTTGATAAATCGCCAGCCAAGGTGGCATTCCTTTTTACCGGGCAAGGTTCGCAATACGCCGGCATGGCGCGCAACTTATATGAAACCGAACCCGTGTTCCGCGAGACGCTGGATGAATGCGCTCGAATTCTGCATGAACGCTTGGAGAAACCTCTCCTCGACGTACTTTATCCGCCTTCGAAAAACCAGCATGAACAGCAACCCTTGCTGGACCAAACTGTCTTCACTCAACCGGCGCTGTTTGCGCTCGAGTATTCTCTTGCCCGGTTATGGCAATCGTGGGGCGTCATCCCTTCCGCTGTGATGGGGCACAGCGTCGGCGAATATGTGGCTGCCTGTCTGGCAGGCGTATTTAGCCTGGAAGACGGTTTGAAACTTATTGCCGAGCGCGGACGATTGATGCAGGCGTTGCCTATGGATGGGAGCATGGCTGCCATCTTTTCCGGCGAGGTACAAGTAAAATCTGTAATCTCAGAATATGGAGCGGAAGTATCCATCGCCGCGATCAACGGACCGGACAACATCGTGATCTCGGGCAGGAAAAATGCCGTAGATGCGATCTGCTTGCGCTTACAGGAACAGGGAATAAAATCCCGCCGCCTCGAAGTTTCACATGCCTTCCATTCCTCGTTGATGGAACCCATGCTGGCTTCGCTGAAGAAGGTCGCCCGTGAGATCCAATTCCGTGCGCCGCAGATTCTGCTGGTGTCGAATTTGACCGGCGATTTCTTCAAGGATCATGAAGCGCCCAATGCCGATTACTGGGTGCAGCATACGCGCCAGGCAGTCTGTTTTTCTGCGGGTATAGAAACGCTCTACAGGCAGGGTGTGCGCCTCTTCCTTGAAGTGGGACCCAGCGCCACACTGATCGGGATGGGACAACGGTCATTAAATGACGAGCTATGTGTCTGGCTGCCATCGTTGCGGGAGGGACGTAATGATTTGTCCATCCTGCTAAAAAGTCTGGGGTCGTTGCACGTTCATGGAGTAAGCGTAGATTGGCAAGCGTTCGATAAGAATTATCCCCGCGAAGTTGTGCGCTTGCCCTCCTATCCTTTCCAGCGTCAAAGTTACTGGATCAAGCCGTCTTCAAAGAAACGCCCGGTGCAGGATGCAAATCTGCTCCACCCTTTATTGGGAAAGCAACTACAAACGGCAGGACAGGATGTTATTTTCGAGAACGAGTTAACTGCCGGTGAGCCCGCTTTCCTGGAAGATCATACAGTTCAAGGACGGGTAATTCTGCCGGCGACTGCTTATCTGGAGATGATGGTCACTGCCGCAAAGCATGTACATGGCGCAACGCCGCAGAGAGTGCGAGCAGAAGACATCGTGTTCTACGCCGCACTGCCGTTATCTATCGATGAAGTAGTAACAGTCCAGACAGTTGTAAGTCGCGCTGAGGGAGATCGATTCAACTGCCAGGTGTACAGTCGGGACCAAGAGACGAGTCAATGGCAGAAGCATGCAAGCGCCGTGATTTCACTGCGTGATTCTGCTGTTGAAGAATTCGTTGAACTGTCAACTATTCAGGCGCGTTGCGATCATGCGGTCAGCGGAGAGGCTCACTATCAAAAGACAGCCTCAAGAGGCATAGGTTTTGGGAGCGCCTTTCGTGGGCTGGTCCATCTGCAACTGGGAAAGAACGAGTCGTTGGCGCGTATCGAAACGCCGGAAAAGATTTCCACCGGACTCTCCGCCCATCATTTCCATCCGGCTATGCTCGATGCCGCGCTACAGGCGGCTGCAATCCTGATTCCCGATCCGAATAAGATGTATCTTCCCATGAGTATCGGCTCGATTGAAATCCATGACAGTTTGCCGCCTGCTTTCTGGAGTCATGTAACTTTGCAGACGATGGAACAACCGAGTCAGGCTGTGGTGACATCGAACCTTGAACTTCTTGATGATGAAGGTCGCCTGCTAATATCTCTGGAAGGGTTTTCTGTCAGAGAATCTACGGGTCTCAATACGAAGTCATGGTTGTATGAAACTGTGTGGCAGAAAGTGGACGATGCGCCGTCCCAGACGGAATTCCTCAATAGCGCTGGAACCTGGCTGGTATTTTGTGAGGCGGATGGTCTCGGCAATGAAGTTGCGGAGCGGCTGCGCGCGCGGGATCGATCCGTGCGAGTTGTTAAGCCTGGCGGGAAATTCATTCAGACCGAACAGGATTGTTTTGAAATTGACCCTGTTTGTGCGGATGATTTTCACAAACTTCTACAGCCGGGTGAAGTTTGTAAAGGGATTGTCTACTTGTGGGCGTTGAACCGAGGTTTCGATAGATTGGATATGCAGTCTGCACTTTGCGGTGGTTTACTGTATCTTGCTCAGGCGCTGTTCGCCTCTGGCAGAAGCGCGCCGGTCTGGATCGCTACCCGAGGTACACAAGCCGTTCGGGGTCCTGTGACTACGCCATCCCAAGCCACCCTATGGGGTCTGTCTAAGATCATTTCTCTGGAACACCCGGAGATTTCATGTCGCCTTGTTGATTTGGACCCGGATGTACTGATTTCGCAGGAAGAGCAGGCGAACAATTTATGGAAGGAAATCAGCGCTCTCAGTTCTGAGGATCAGGTTGCCTTCCGCAGTGCGGAACGTTTTGTAGCCCGGCTGGAACGAGTGCAAGCATCTGAGAGTGATCGGGCGCAACCGGTTGAACTCGTCAGCCGTGAAGCCGGCGTTTTAGAAAGCCTGGAATATCGGAAGCTAACTCGCAAAGCGCCCGCACCCGGTGAAGTGGAGATCCAAATCCATGCGACCGGTATTGGGTTCCGTGATGTTTTGAATGCGTTGGGGATGTATCCGGGTGGGGGTGATCTTGGGTCAGAGTGTGCGGGTGTAGTCTCCGCTATCGGCGCGGGTGTGGACCGCTTCAGAGTCGGCGACCCGGTCATTGCCGTAGCATTGAGAAGTTTTGCTTCTTATGTGACCACGCCTGCCAGGCTGGCGATTTCCAAGCCGTCTCACATGACCTTTGCCGAAGCCGCAACCATCCCATCGGCATTTCTGACAACGTACTATGCTTTGCATAAACTGGCTAACATCAAGGCGGGCGACCGGGTTTTGATTCACGCGGCGGCAGGAGGTGTAGGGCAGGCGGCTGTGCAACTTGCCCGTCTGGCGGGCGCGGAAATTTTTGGCACCGCAGGAAGCCCGGCAAAGCGTGCGTTGCTTAAATCCATGGGCGTGCAACACGCGCTGGACTCTCGTACTTTGACGTTCGCCGATCAGATCATGGAGATCACGCATGGCAAAGGTGTGAACATCGCGCTTAATTCACTCGCCAATGAATTTATCCCCAAATCGATTTCGGTCCTTGCCAGGGATGGATATTTTCTGGAGATTGGCAAACGCGGCATTTGGAGCCGGGAACAATTTACCGCTGTCCGCCCCCATGCATCGTATGCAGTGATCGATCTTTTGCAGGAAGCCCGACAAAACCCGGACCTGATCGGTGATTTGTTCGAGGCAATCATGCCGCTGGTTGAATCGGGTCAGTTGCAACCGCTTTCTTTGCGCGTCTACCCGGCTGCGGAGGTTGCTGAAGCCTTCCGTACAATGTCGCAGGGACGTCACACAGGCAAACTTGTAGTCGCGCAGACGCCGCCTTTGCCGACCATCCGCGGCGACGCGACATATCTGATTACCGGTGGACTGGGCGGAATGGGACTTACGGTTGCGGAGCAGTTAGCGCATGTTGGGGCGCGTCACCTTGTGCTTGTCGGGCGTAGCGGAGGGAATGAGCAAGCACAGAGCCGAATACAGAGTCTGCGCGATACAGGCGTCAATGTCTGCATTATGCAGGCGGATATTTCGAACCGATCGCAGATAAGCGAATTCTTTGCCGAGATCGGACGTACGATGCCTGCGCTCAAAGGTGTGATCCATGCGGCGGGCGTTTTGGATGACGGCGTTTTACAGCGGCAATCCTGGGATCGGTTTGCAACGGTGTTTGCTCCCAAAGTGCAGGGCAGTTGGCTGTTACATGAACTGACCCGAGGAATGGCGCTTGATTTTTTTGTCTTGTTCTCTTCCGCGGTGACTTTCCTGGGCGCCATGGGGCAGGCGAACTACGCCGCTGCCAATGCCTATCTCGATGCGTTGGCGCAGTATCGCCGTTCGTTGGGATTGCCGGCCTTGAGTATTGGCTGGGGTCCGTGGCAGGCAGTGGGCATGGCGGCTAAGGCTGATGTCATAGAGCGGCAGGTCAAACGTGGTGTGGAACCGCTCTCCCCGTTGCAGGGAGCGGAACTGTTCTTGAAGTTAATCGGTCTACAGCGCGCACACGTTGGTGTCATTCCAATCCAATGGTCGCAATTTGCCACGCAGGCTGCTTCACCCTACTATGCCGACTTGAACCGAAGCTTGAGGGCAGACACATCCCCAGCCGTGACCGAACCTGTAGCAGAACGGGATGATTTATGGAAACGGCTTGAAAGCGCGCCGGAAAGTCGCCGGAAAAACCTACTTCTCAATCACGTTCGTGTGCAGGCGATCCGTGTCCTTGGCTTGCCATCCGATTTCCAGTTGGAACAACGCCAGCCTTTCCAGGAGTTGGGTATGGATTCGCTAATGGCGGTCGAGTTGCGGAATGTAATCAGCAGAGGGTTACCTCTGGCGCAGGCGTTACCGGCAACGCTGGCTTTCGACTATCCAACCCCCGAGGCTTTGACGCAATATTTATTGAACAGACTCTTCGCTGAAGTGGAAACTGTCAGCCTCGATATAAAACAGATCCAGTCTGCCGAGGTCGCTGATTTGACAGATGAAGAAGCAGAGGCGTTGTTACTGGCAGAACTCGACGAACTTAAACAAAAGAAAAGCGGAAAAGCGACCAAATGACCAAGACACCGAATCCTGATCTATCTCCTGTCAAGCGGGCATTGCAGGAAGTCCTTGAGATGCGCGCCCGCCTCGAAGCGATGGAACATGCGAGTCATGAGCCGATCGCCGTAATCGGCATGGCGTGCCGTTATCCAGGCCGGGTCAACTCTGTAGATGATTTCTGGCGGTTGTTGAGTAACGGTGTGGATGCGATTACCGAAGTTCCGGGCGATCGCTGGGATAATGACTCCTTTTACGATCCTGACCCCGACGCGGCAGGCAAGATGATCACACGTTGGGGCGGGTTCCTCGAGCAGATTGATCGGTTCGACGCGCAGTTTTTCGGTCTTTCTCCGCGTGAGGCAGAAGGTTTGGATCCCCAGCACCGCCTGTTGCTTGAATGCGCATGGGAAGCGCTGGAAGCGGCATCGCAGGCGCCCGATAGGCTGACCGGTTCAAAGGCGGGTGTCTTTCTCGGCATCGCCTCGCTGGATTATTATCAGATCATGGCTGGGCAGGATCACCGTCTGCGCGATGTGTACTTTGCCCAGGGCACAACCCATAGCGTAGCCGCGGGTCGTATTTCCTATTTTCTGGGATTGCAGGGCCCGGCAGTCTCGATTGATACGGCTTGTTCCTCTTCCCTAGTGGCAGTTCATCTGGCGGTGCAGAGCCTTCGTTCCGGAGAAAGCCGGCTGGCGCTGGTAGGCGGAGTGAATGTTATTTTACTGCCGGACTTGCATATCAGTTTTTCAAAAGCCGGCATGTTATCTGCAGATGGACGTTGCAAAACATTTGACGCTCGCGCGGATGGATATGTTCGTTCGGAAGGCTGTGGCATGGTTGTGCTCAAGCGTCTTTCCGATGCGCTGGCAGATAACGATAACATTCTGGCGGTCATCCGCGGTACCGGCGTGAATCAGGATGGTCGCAGCAATGGACTGACTGCGCCGAACGGACTCGCACAGGAGGCTGTAATCCGTGCGGCGCTGGACAATGGGGAGGTGGATGCCTCGGCGGTGAACTACGTTGAAGCGCACGGTACGGGAACATCATTAGGCGACCCGATCGAAGTGCAGGCGCTTGGCGCCGTGTATGGATCAGGACGCCCTACAGACCGACGTTTGAAGATCGGTTCGGTCAAGACAAACCTTGGGCATCTCGAAGCCGCGGCGGGCATTGCGGCGCTGATGAAGTCGGTCCTGGTCCTGCAACACAAACAGATTCCACCAAGCCTGCATTTTGAAACGCCGAATCCGTATATTCCGTGGCAAGAACTTCCTGTGGACGTTACTACGCAGTTAACGGATTTGCCTGTCTCCAAGGATGGATACTTTGTCGGTGTGAGTTCGTTTGGGTTTAGCGGGACCAACTCGCACGTCGTGCTTGAAGCGGCGCCCGAACCCACTTCCAAGACGGCGGGCATGGAGCGCCCGCTGCATCTGCTGAAGATTTCAGCCAAAGATAAAATGGCGTTGAAAAATCTGGCTGGTCAGTTCGCCGAATTTTTATCGGACAGTCAGGCAAGCCTTGCAGATATTTCTTTTGCCGCCAATGCGGGACGCGCCGATCTGCCTCAACGGATTGCCCTGGTTGCTTCTTCCAGCGAGCAGGCGCGTGAAAAACTGCGAGCGTTTGTAGACGATCCCAACACTGAGGAGGTTTTTTGCGGGACGGTCTTTGACACCGCTGCGCCCGAAATCGCCTTTTTGTTTACGGGTCACGGCTCACAATATGTGCGTATGGGAGAGGAATTGTTTAAGACGCAACCCGCTTTCCGCGCCGCGCTGCAGGAGTGCGAAGAACTTCTGAAACCCCACCTGGATGTGCCGCTGACGGAGATCCTTTTCCCGACAGATGGCGTCCAGCGGCTCGATACCATGATGTATGGTCAACCAGCCCTCTTTGCCATTGAATATGCGTTGGCTCAGATGTGGATGTCCTGGGGGATTCAACCCACGACTGTGTTGGGACACAGCGTCGGTGAATATGTGGCGGTTTGCCTCGCCGGGGTCTTTAGCCTGGCGGATGGTCTTAAATTGGTTTCGGCGCGTGGCCGTCTGATGGATTCCCTGCCGGTTTCCGGAGAAATGCTGGCTGTATTTGCAAGTGAAGCAGTGGTGCAGGATACGATTGCAACTTGCGGTGAAGCGGTTGCTATTGCCGCGCTGAATGGTCCCACAAATATTGTGGTCTCGGGCAGTAGTGAAGCGATCGCTTCTCTGCTTGGAAAATTTGAGAAGTTGGGCGTTCAGACGCGCCGGTTAGCGGTTTCACAGGCGGCACATTCTCACTTCCTCGACTCGATCCTGGATGAATTTGAGTCGGTAGCGGAAACGATCGAATACGCGCGACCGCGCCTGGGTTTTGTTTCCTGCTTGAGCGGATCGTTTGCGAATGGAGACGAAGTGACTCATGCCGGTTACTGGCGACGACACCTGCGCCAGCCTGTCCGGTTTGCCGATGGGATGCACGCCCTCTTCACTGAAGGCTATCATCACTTCATTGAAGTTGGACCTCACCCGGTTCTTTCCGGAATGGCACAGCGCCTCGAGCAGGCAGATGGACGGAGTTTCATCCCGTCGCTGCGTTCGGGCTGGCAGGATTGGCAGCAGGCGCTTGAAAGCGCTGCCATTTTGTACACCCAGGGTATCTCACTGGATTGGAAAGCCTTTGACCATCACTATGCTCGCAAGCCCGTTTCCATTCCCACCTATCCCTGGTCTCGCCAACGCTATTGGGTGGAAGGGCAAACATCACAACTGCTTGCGCCGCCCCAACGTTCCGCATGGCAGGCGTCCGTTGAAGCGGGTGATTATGAAGCCAATCGTGGACCTTTGGATCTGGCGATTGAGTCGCATTCCGCTCGTTGGGATGCGTTGGATCGGTTAGCAGTTGCATATATCGTGCGCGCGCTACGTGAACTGGGCTTTTTTACCAAATCTGGTGACTCTTTTTCTGCGGAAGCCATCCTTGCACAAGCGGCAATCAACCCCGTTTATTTGGGGCTGATGAAGCGTTGGCTGAATGTATTGTCTGAAGCGGGCTTGCTCGTTAGAAATGGCTCAGATGTATATGTCGCTCAACAGCCATTGCCGGAGAGCGATTCCCACCGCCTGCTTCAGGAGGCTCGGGCTTTACACAAGGATGAGCGTTATTTACCCGATTATCTGGAACGATGCGGGCAGGCGCTGGTTAATATTTTGAAAGGCGCCGACAGCCCTTTGGACACGCTGTTCCCCGGCGGTTCATACGCGACAGCCGATTATCTCTATCACAACTCGCCCATTGCGCGTTACTTCAATGGAATCGCCCGGGCTATTGTCGGTGCGGGGGTTGTGGGGCAAACAACAAGCGGACCGCTTCGCATTTTGGAAGTCGGTGCGGGGACCGGCGGCGCCACAGCCGCACTTTTACCAATTCTTCCTATCGAACGGACCGTGTATGTCTTCACCGATCTATCGGAATATTTCTTCAAACAAGCAGAAGAAAAATTTAAAGAATACGCCTTTCTTCAATTTGGTATTCTGGATATGGAAAAAAGCCCCGA
Organism: Anaerolineales bacterium; assembly: GCA_020847435.1. GTDB lineage: Bacteria > Chloroflexota > Anaerolineae > Anaerolineales > Villigracilaceae > Defluviilinea. The sequence continues at coordinate 79,097 of JADLBX010000024.1, read as the reverse complement.
AGAGCAGGGATACGATAAGCATAGTTTCCATCTGGTGGTGGGCGCAAATATCTTCCATGCCACCAGGAATCTTGACGAAGCATTGCAGCATGCACGTTCCCTGCTTGCGCCAGGAGGCATGCTTCTTCTTTACGAAACCACAGAACAACAGACATGGTTCGAAACTTCGATCAGTCTGATCGAAGGCTGGAGTCGCTTTGAAGATAAATGGCGCCGGGATATTCCTTTGCTCTCAACGAAGCAGTGGCATGAGGCGTTGCTAGCCAACGGATTCATCGCGGTGGAATCCTGGCCTGGCCCGGGGATGCCGACTGAGATCTTGGGGGCGCGCATCATATTGGCGCAGGCTCCCCTGGATGTTCCAATCGAACGGCAGAATAGTATGCGCGGTTCGTCACAGCGCACAGGTCGCGCCTCCCAGCCGGAAGAAAGTCTGGATGATGGGACAATCGCATTTCTGGAACGATTGAATAGCGCCGCGTCGGAGGAACGGGAATTGTTGTTGATTGATTATGTGAGGAGCGCGGTCATGCGCGTGACCCGCTGTGATCCATCCAATCCCCCGGACCGGCGACAGCGTCTCATGGAATTCGGTGTGGATTCGCTCATGGCAGTCGATTTGCGTAATCGTCTCACAAAAGGATTGGGCTTATCCCAGCCGTTGCCAGCCACGTTAATCTTTGATTATCCAACGATCGAAACCCTTGCCAGATATTTGGAAAATAGGCTCTTCAAGGCAGATGCATCAACAGTCCGAGTAGCAGAGAAACCCGACCCGATGCTGGCGCGACAAGCGGAGATCGAGTCACTGTCGGAGGAAGATGTGGAGGCGTTACTGCTCAACAAATTAAAGGATGTTTCGAATGACGACTGAAAAAAAAGAACCGCCGCCGCTTTCTCCGTTGAAACAAGCGCTACTTGCTGTCGAAATGTTGCAGGCAAAACTTGATGCTGTTAAAAAGGCTCAGCGCGAACCGATTGCAGTAGTCGGCTTGGGTTGTCATTTCCCAGGCGGAGTAAATAGCCCTGAGGCGTTCTGGCAACTCCTCCGCGATGGTGTGGACGCGATCTCGGAGATCCCCGCTGAACGCTGGGATATCGATGCCTATTACGATGCCGACCCCGAAGCGCCGGGCAAGATGTCCACGCGCTGGGGCGGTTTCGTGCAAGATGTGGACCAGTTCGACCCGCAGTTGTTTGGCATTTCACCGCGTGAAGCAGTTAGCATGGATCCACAGCAGCGCATCCTGCTTGAGACCTGTTGGAAGGCGCTCGAACATGCCGGTCAGTCTCCCGATACACTGGACGGCAGTCGAACCGGTGTCTTTGTGGGAATTGTCAACGATGATTACGCCAAACTGCAAATGGCGGATGACGGTGCATCCCGCATCGATACATACTATGGTTCGGGCGTCGGGCGCAGTATTGCCTCCGGGCGTATTTCTTATGTGTTCGGTTTGCAGGGTCCGAGTGTGTCTATTGATACGGCTTGCTCTTCGTCGTTGGTCGCGATTCATCTAGCCGTACAGAGCTTGCGTAACCAGGAATGCGATATGGCGCTCGCCGCCGGGACGAATACCGTCCTGAGCCCGGAAACGTCCATTGCCCTGTCGAAATATCATTTTATGGCGCCGGACGGCCGCTGTAAAACGTTTGATGCCCGCGCCGATGGGTTTGTGCGGAGTGAAGGTTGTGGGGTAGTGGCGCTCAAGCGTCTGTCGGATGCGCAGGCTAATAACGATCGCATCTTGGCGGTCATTTTGGGATCGGCAGTTAATCAGGATGGCGCCAGTAGCGCTCTCACTGCTCCGAATGGACCTTCGCAGGAAGCGGTGGTCCGCGCCGCGCTGGCGAACGCTGGAATCAAGCCGCACGAGGTTGGTTTTGTAGAGGCGCATGGGACCGGTACTTCACTGGGCGATCCGATCGAAGTGCAGGCATTGGGCGCGGCGTTAGGTGAAGGAAGAGCGCCGGGTAAGCCGTTGGTCATCGGCTCGGTTAAGACGAACATCGGGCATCTCGAATCTGCGGCTGGTGTTGCCGGGTTTATAAAACTTGTCCTTGCGCTGACCCATCGAGAGATTCCGCCTCATCTGCATTTTCAAACTCCGAATCCTCTGATCGCGTGGGCATCCCTCCCTGTGACCGTGCCGACTCGGCTCATGCCTTGGCAGGCTGATGGAAGGCTTGTAGGCGGTGTGAGTTCCTTTGGCTTTAGCGGCACAAACGCGCATGTGATTCTCGCAGAGCCTCCCGCTCGAAGCGATGAACCAAAAACAGAATCGCTCGAGCGCTCCACACATCTTTTGAGTCTCTCTGCCCAGACGGAAAACGCATTATATGATCTTGCGCGCCGTTATGCGGATCATTTTGACGCCTCGCCCGATCTCTCGCTGGTAGATGCTGCCTATACCGCAAATACAGGACGCGCTGCACTGCCCTTTCGTTTGGCGGTTCAGGCATCAACTGTCCGGGATGTTCGCGAAAAACTTACAAGATTTCTCGATAGACAGATACCTCCCGGCTTGCAGTCTGGACGGGTGCGGACCACCGATCATCCGCGCGTGGCATTTCTTTTCACAGGGCAGGGATCGCAGTATTTGAATATGGGGCGCCAGTTATATGAGACCCAGCCTGTCTTCCGTTTTGCTGTGGATCAATGCGCGGAATTGCTGCAACCATATCTGGAACGACCTTTGTTGGAGGTTTTGTTCGCAGACCCCGCCTCGGATACTGCGAAGCTGATCCATGAAACAGCATACACTCAGCCCGCTATTTTTGTGATCGAGTATGCCTTGGCTGAGTTGTGGCGCTCATGGGGGGTTACACCCTCCGCCGTGATGGGACACAGTGTGGGCGAGTATGCTGCGGCATGTGTGGCTGGCGTCTTTAGCCTGGAGGATGGACTCAAATTGATTGCCGCGCGTGGGCGTATGATGCAGTCGCTTCCTGCTGGCGGCGCCATGGCGGCTGTATTCGCCCCGGAAGAGAGAGTAAAAAGCGCCATTGAAGCCTATGCCGACCGTGTAGCAATCGCCGCTTTCAATGAGCCGACCAATATCGTACTTTCCGGCGAAGCCACTGCGATACGATCGATCCTGGATACACTCAAAGAACAAGGTGTTAAATCACATCTGTTGACCGTTTCGCACGCCTTCCATTCTCCGCTCATGGACCCCATCCTGGCGAAATTCGAGGCTGTTGCAAAGACAGTTACCTACCACACGCCACGTATCCACTTTGTTTCCTGCCTGACCGGGGAACTTGCTTCCTCTAATCTGTTAACCCAGCCTGATTATTGGCGCGATCATATCCGTCAGCCTGTTCAGTTCAGGCAGGGGATACAGGCGCTGGCAAAACTGGGAGGTGAGATCTTCCTCGAGATTGGACCTCATCCCACACTATTGGGGATGGCTGGGAACTGTCTCGAAGAAAACAATCATCTTTGGTTGCCGTCGTTGCGTAGAGAACATGACGATTGGTCTCAAATGTTGACCGGCCTTGCCGCGCTATATGTGTATGGCATGAGTATCAACTGGGTCGGTTTTGATCAGCCATATGCCAGCACAGGCTTGCGCCGGAAGATTCATCTGCCACATTATCCTTTCCAACATCGGCGTTACTGGATTGCCGACAAACCTGTTCATCGGATTAATGCCAGGCAGTATCAACACCCAATTTTGGGGAGTCGTCTGCGCTCGCCTCTCAAAGAGGTCCAATTCGAGTCGGTGCTTAACGCTGAAACGGTTTCCTTCCTCAATGATCACCGTGTGAATGAGACAGCGATTATGCCCGCGACAGGATTTATCGAGATGGGGCTGGCGGCAGCGCGGCTGGGGTTGGGATTCGAATCGCCTATCTTGCAGGATGTGGTCATTCATGCACCCCTCGCGTTTCAAGCCGAGGGGGAACGTGTCGTTCAAACTGTCTTGAGCATCGAGGCGGATGGACGGGCTTTGCTTCAAGTGTTCAGCAGCGATGCCCCGGAGCGCTCAGAATGGCAAGCGCATCTTACAGGCACAATCCTGCGGCAGTCGGCACACTTGCCGGTCGCATCTGTGGATTTGGACCTTATCAAGAAACGCTGTACAGAAGCGGTGACGGCGGTCGAACATTATCAAGCGTTGGATGATCTTTCCCTTCGCTTCGGTCCGAGTCTACACGGGGTGCAACATCTCTGGAGACGGGATGGTGAAGCGTTGGGCCGCATCCGCCTGCCGGAAGAGAATGTCAGTGAGGCGAAGTTATATACCGTTCACCCAGCCCTGTTGGATGCCTGTTTGCAAGTGATGAGCGCCGCCATGCAAGGCAATGCGACTGCGGCTTATCTCCCAATGAGCATCGGCTCGTTCATACTGTACCGTAAACCCGATTTGGAATTGTGGAGTCATGTCAATCTGGAATTTGACGCCGGAGCGCCGCAAACGTTGAAAGGGCAGGTACGCCTCATTGCAAATGATGGACAGTTAATGGCTGAGATCCGTGATATTGCCATGCGCCAGGCGCCGAGTAACGACGCGCAATCCGAAGCGCCCCAAGACTGGCTGTACACTGTAGACTGGCAGCCTATCCCGGCGATCGAGGAGAGCCGCTCGCAAAGCCAGTGGAGGCTTTCCGAACTTACCGTCCCTGCCTATGCTGAGATGGAACCCTTGAGCCGATCTTTCGGTTTGAGGAATCACCACGAGGGGATTCAAAAGTTGGAATTGACGACCGTGCCATATATCATCAAAGCGTTGCGTGCGTTGGGGTGGAACCCTCCACTGGGGGAACGTGTTCACATCGAGGAATTGGTATCCAGATTAGGGATCGTGAGTCGTTATCGTCAATTGATGGAACGGTTCTTATCTATTCTCGCAGAGGATGGCATACTCAAACTTGAAAATGACGGCAGTAAAGCTCAATGGGAAGTGGTTCGACTTTTGGAAGTTGCAGGCGATACTCCCGCGCAATTATCTGAAAGTTACCCAACGATCCAAACCCAGTCCGCGTTGACCCAGCGTTGTGGCGAAAACTTGAGTGGGATTTTAACGGGCAGTGTAGACCCGTTGCATTTGCTTTTCCCGGATGGTTCGACGGCTGAAGCGGAAGCGCTGTATCGCAATTCTCCAGAAGCCAAAGTTTTCAATACGCTGACTCAAAAGATCGTGGCTGAAATTGCCGTTCGCTCGACGGAGAAGCCTCTGCGGATTTTAGAGATTGGCGCGGGGACCGGTGGCGCTACATCGTCGGTCGTGCCAGGGTTGAACGGGCATTGTGCAGAGTATGTCTTCACGGATATTTCGCAAGTATTTCTACATCGCGCCCGGGAGCAGTTCAGCGCCTATCCCTTTATGCGCTACCAGTTGCTCAATATCGAACAGGACCCGTCCACTCAGGGATTGGCAGGACAGACATTTGACCTTGTCTTGGCAGTAAATGTTTTGCACGCCACCGCTGACCTACGCCAGACACTGCGCCATCTTCAACAGATGCTTGCCCCCGGCGGAATTGCGCTGATCTCGGAAGTGACGGCGCCGGAGCGCTGGATCGATCTCACCTTTGGACTGACAGATGGCTGGTGGCGCTTCAACGACCATGACCTGCGATCTGCCTATCCGCTGCTTACGCGTGAAAAATGGGTCGGTTTACTCAGTGAGTTGAAATTTGATGAGATCGATATCGTGCCGGAACCTACAGACCTTTCAACGAATGCGATCTTCCTTGCCCGTCAGCCGCTTGCTACTACTAAAAACAATGGAAGTTGGCTAATTCTTGCCGACCAGGATGGCGTAGGCGAGCGGTTGGCATCTCGCCTGCAACAGCGCGGTGAAGAATGTATCCTTGTGCATGCCGGCGATGAATATCAAAAAACTACGGACGGCTGGCGAGTTGATCCTGGACGTATAGGTGATTTCCAACAATTATGGCAGGAGGCTGTCCTACAGAGGCAACGAGATCTGCGAGGCATCGTCCATTTGTGGAGTTTAGATATCCTGCCATTAAGTGATGAAGAAGATGATTCTCCCATCGAGCGCCAACGACGGGGAACAGAAAGCGCGCTTTCTCTCGTGCAGGTAATTGCTTCTGTCGCACCATCAGAGGCAAGCAGGCTCTGGCTGGTCACACGCAAGGCTCAATTTGTAAGATCAACCGATGTTTTACAAATCGGTCAATCTCCGCTGTGGGGTATGGCAAAAGGCATCGAGTTGGAATTCCCAGACTGGCAGTGTAAACGCATTGACCTAGACGATCAGGATTCCGCAGAATCGCAGACGGACCAACTGATGAAGGAACTCTTCTCAGGCGCGAACCCCGAGAACGAGATCGCCTATCGTAGCCAGACCCGCTATGCTGTCCGGTTGAGCCGCTTTACACCGCGTGCCGCGTCCCACGAGTCGGCAGTCACGCTCCTTGGATCTGCCAGTGGAATTCTGGACGATATCGGTTTGCAGACTGCGACCCGGCGCGCGCCCGACCGGGGTGAAGTGGAGATTCGCATCCTGGCAAGCGGATTGAACTTCCGCGACTTGATGAATGCGCTTGCCATGCGCAGCGACCCGGAGCCGCTTGGCGGCGAGTGCAGCGGACGTATCGTTGCTGTGGGGGAAGGGGTGACGCGATTCCAAGTCGGTGACGAGGTGATTGCCATTGCCAGCGGTAGTTTCGGCAGTTATGTGACAGTGGATGCGGATTTTGTTGCCCTCAAACCGGCTCAACTCAGTTTTGACGAAGCGGCTACTATTCCTCTGGCGTGTATGACCGCCGACTATGCTCTTACCGATATCGCTCACCTGCACAAAGGACAGCGGGTGCTCATCCATGCGGCGGCAGGCGGCGTGGGATCGGCCGCAGTGCAGTTGGCGTTGCGAGTCGGCGCGGAGGTTTTCGGTACAGCCGGCACGGACGAGAAAAGAGCCTATCTCAAAGAGATTGGCGTCCAGCATGTGCTGGATTCGCGGACGCTTGTCTTTGCCGAGGAAATTAATAGATTGACGCACGGCGAAGGTGTGGATGTGATGCTAAATTCACTAGCGGGTGAATTTATTCCAACCAGTCTTTCAGCGCTTGCCGATCATGGTGTGTTTCTGGAGATTGGAAAACGCGACATCTGGCCAGCGGAACAGGTCGCGCAGCTCAAGCCGAATGCGCACTATCATATTCTTGATCTCTCCCGCTTTGTTGCGGAGAATCCGCCGCTTCTACAGACATTGCTAAACAGGACAATGGATGCCGCGCAGAGCGGCAGTCTGAAACCGCTGCGCTTTCAAACTTTTCCGCTGGAGCGGGCTGTTGAGGCATTCCGGTATATGGCGCAGGCGAAGCATATCGGAAAGATCGTTCTGACTCAGGAACATACTAGTCTATTGCCCATCCGCGACGATGCCAGTTACTTGATCACCGGCGGGTTGACCGGACTCGGCTTGCTGACCGCACAACATCTGGCTAAACTTGGCGCGAGGAACCTGGTTTTGATGGGACGACGCCAAGCTTCAGAGATGGCTCGAGAAGCCATCGTCCTCATGGAACAGGCTGGCGTGCGCGTTAAGGTCGTGCAAGGTGATGTATCCCGGTTCGATGATGTGCAGGATGTTCTGCGCCAGATCAAGGCGGAGATGCCCTCGTTGCGTGGAATTATCCACTCGGCTGGCGTTCTCGATGATGGCATTCTCCTGCAACAGCGGTGGGAGCGCTTTGTCAACGTTATGCTTCCCAAGATCGCTGGCGCTTGGAATTTGCATCGCTTGACTCGCGATCTCTCGCTGGATTTCTTTGTTTTGTTCTCGTCGGCAGCCTCCGTTCTTGGTTCACCGGGACAGGCAAATCACTCCGCCGCGAATATGTTCATGGACATGCTTGCGCAATATCGTCGGCAACTTGGGTTGCCCGCCCTGAGCGTCAACTGGGGAGCCTGGTCCGGCGTGGGTATTGCCGCGGAAATGCAGGTGGAAAAGCGCGCCGGTCAAAAGGGCATGGGGATGATCTCCCCGCACATTGGGCTTCAACTTCTCGATGATTTAATCGGCGAAAACATTGGTCAGGTTGTTGTGGCGCCGGTTGATTGGGACGAATTCGTCAGACAAAATCCCTCAGCCGAAAAACGAACCTGGATAACCTCCTTGGTTCGCAGGGGTGGGGGTAACCCTACTTCTCGAAAAATGAGTTTCCTCGAGAGTGAATCTTTCAGCCTGTTTGAGCGTCTTGGTAAAACTCCCGTTAATCAAAGGCGTGACGTGCTTTTGGAATTCGTGGAAGCGAATGCTAAAAAAGTCTTGGGAATGAGCGCAGGCGATCTCATCGATCCTCGACAGCCACTCGAAGAGCTTGGGCTGGACTCGCTCACCGCGGTGGAGTTGCGAAACATGCTAGGCGCTCAACTCAAGCTGCAACGTAACTTGCCAGCCACCCTCGTCTTTGATTATCCCACGATCGGCGCAATCACGGATTATCTGGCGCAGGACCTGCTGAAAGCCGAAGGCGATCAACCGGACGCGAAGGGTTTGATAAAAGTCGAGACCGACTTGGTGCAGGATATTGAAAATCTTTCTGATGAAGAAGTGACTCGGTTGCTTTCGAGTATGAAGTGAAATCGAACGAAAGGGTAGTTCACTGAATAACGAATCGGGAACTGTGATGAAGGAATTTATTGAACGGATCAGCAATCTACCGCCGCAGCGGGTCATCCTGCTGGCGGCTCAGTTACAGGCGCGTCTCGACGCGCTGGAGAATCAGCGCGCCGAACCTATTGCTGTGATCGGAATGAGTTGCCGTTTCCCTGGGGGCGCCAATACGCCGGAGGCTTTTTGGGAGTTGCTCAAAAATGGCGTGGACGCGATCACCGAAGTCCCGCCTGAGCGGTGGGATATCGATTCGTATTACGATCCCGATCCGGACGCGATTGGAAAAATGTCCACGCGCTGGGGAGGCTTCATCAAGGATGTGGATCTTTTCGACCCGCATTTCTTTGGCATTGCGCCGCGTGAAGCGACTGGACTTGATCCGCAACAGCGATTACTCCTGGAACTCAGTTGGGAAGCGCTCGAACGCGCCGGGCAAGACCCCGCACAGTTGATGCACAGTGAAACCGGCGTGTTTGCCGGCATCTCTAGCGGCGATTATCTTTTGCTGAACATGGATGGGGGCGTCGAAAATCTCGACGCCTACTTTGCCTCAGGCAACGCCCGCAGTATTGCAACTGGACGGCTTTCCTATGTGTTGGGGCTACGCGGTCCAAGTTTGCCTGTGGATACGGCATGCTCGTCCTCGCTTGTTGCAACACACCTGGCTGTGCAGAGCCTGCGCAGTGGGGAATGTCGGCTGGCTTTGGTTGGCGGCGTCAATTTGATTCTGCGACCGGAAACTACAATTGCACTTTCGAAGGCACACATGCTGGCTCCCGATGGGCGTTGTAAAACCTTTGACGCGCGGGCAAATGGCTTTGTGCGCAGTGAAGGCGTTGGCGTGATCCTGCTCAAGCGCCACTCGGATGCCATAGCGGATGGCGACAATATTCTGGCGTTGATCCGTGGCTCGGCTGTCGGTCAGGATGGACGCAGTAATGGCTTGACCGCGCCGAACGGTCCCTCGCAGGAAACTGTCATTCGTAACGCTTTGGCAAACGGACGCGTCACTCCGCAACAGGTTGGTTACGTTGAAACCCACGGAACCGGTACATCCTTGGGAGATCCGATCGAGGTGCAGGCGCTTGCGGCTGTGCTGGGTGAATCTCGTCACCAGCCGGTTGTTATCGGATCAGTGAAGACGAACATCGGGCATCTAGAATCGGCGGCGGGCATCGCCGGGTTGATGAAAACGGCGCTAATGTTGCAACATGGAGAGATCCCTCCGCACCTTCATCTGCAAACGCCCAATCCGCACATCCCGTGGTCTGAATTGCCGGTCTCCATACCACAGCAACTAACCCCATGGCACGGTGAGGAGAGAGTTGCCGGTGTGAGTTCCTTTGGCTTTAGTGGCACGAATGCACACGTGGTTCTATCCAATGCGCCTGAGCCTGCAAAAATAACGTCGGCGATGGAACGACCGCTTCATCTTTTTACCCTGTCTGCCAGGGATGAGGAAGCGCTGAAACAGCTTGCCGGTCGCCATGCGGAACATCTATTGCATCGGGAAGAGAACCTTGGAGATTTATCCTACACGGTTAATGCCGGACGTTCCCACTTCAGCCATCGTTTGGCTCTAGTTGCAGATTCGGCGACTGCCATCCAATCTCAATTGTCGGATTTTGCGAAGAGCCGGGATGCCGACCGCTTGTTGTGGACTGGAATAGCCGGGGCGCGCCAGCCTCGAGTTGCTTTTCTCTTTACCGGGCAGGGCGCGCAATCTAACGGCATGGCGCGCCAACTCTATGAGACTCAGCCGACGTTCCGCGCCATGCTGGATAAATGCGATCAACTCCTACGTCCGTACCTGAATCGTTCGATCTTGTCCGTGCTCTTCGCCGAGAGTGAGACCGAAACGGCGCTGATTCATGAAACGCGATACACGCAACCCGCCCTGTTCTGTATCGAGTATGCGCTGGCGGAGTTGTGGCGCGCGTGGGGCGTTGCTCCTGCTATGTTGATGGGACATAGCGTTGGCGAATATGTTGCCGCGTGCGTTGCCGGTGTGTTTACTTTGGAAGACGGCCTCCGCTTGATCGCAGAACGGGGACGCCTGATGCAACAATTACCGGCAGGAGGCGCGATGGCGGCGGTCTTTGCCGACGAGGCAGTCGTCAAACAAGCAATCGCACTACATTCAGATCAATTGTCGGTTGCCGCAATCAACAGCCCGACGAATGTAGTCATCTCTGGAACTGAATCAGTTTTAACGGAGGTTTTGGTCTCGCTACGCCAACAAGGAATTCAATCGCGCCGTTTGACTGTCTCGCATGCTTTCCATTCGCCGCTCATGGATCCGTTGCTCGACGAGTTCGAACGCGTCGCGGCATCGGTGAAATATGCCGAGCCGCAGATTGGACTGATTTCGGATATCACCGGCGACATTGTTCAGCCGGCGCAAGTTACCACAGCGCGTTATTGGCGCGATCACCTTCGGCAACCGGTTCGTTTTGCGGATGCGATCATCCAATTGCAGAGATCAGGGTGCGATGTCTTTATTGAAATTGGTCCCGATCCAATCCTGCTCGGCTTGGGACAGCAATGCCTACCTCAAAATGTGGGGACCTGGCTACCCTCACTGCGACAGGGTCGCGAAGATTGGCAAGTTCTGCTTGGCAGTCTCGGCAAACTCTACACCTTGGGCGCGGATATACATTGGCAGGATTTTGATCGCGACTACGAACGGCGGAAGAGGATTCTGCCCACCTATCCTTTCCAGCGCGAGCGCTATTGGGTGGATACGACCCGTCAACGTCTAGATTCGAGTCCGCAGGCTGTGGCTTCGAAGAATGACGCTGTTGCGAATCAGGACATAACGGACATTCAGCATTTACTTTATGAAGTGCAATGGCTTTCGCAGCCTCATCCGCAGCATGGGTTTGCAGCCACACGTTTAAACCCTCCGCAAGCGATCAAAGATCAGGTTTCCCAACAAGTTGATGCGTTAAGCAACGCTAACGAAATGTTCCGCTATGAAGATTTGTTGCCCGAACTGGACCGAATCTGCGGACGATACGTGGCTGATGCGCTACAACAGCTTGGCATGGCCTATCAACCCGGCAATGTTTTTGATACTCAGACCTTGCTCGAACAGCTTAAGGTCGTTCCAAAACAACACATTCTCTTTTCACGGTTGTTGGAGATGCTTGCTGAAGACGGCGTTTTGCAAAAGACAGAATCCGGGTGGAAGGTGTTGAAGTCGCCCGATCTCACGGGTCTGGATACCGAATGGGAGACACTTCTTCAGCGATTTCCCATCTTCGAGACGGAATTGACCCTGATTGCCCGCTGTACGCGTGGTCTTGCAAATGTGTTGCGCGGGTCAGGAGACCCGCTGCAGTTGCTTTTCCCTGCCGGTTCCACGAAAGAAGCCGAAAGGCTATATCGGGAATCCCCGGTTGCGCGCACGTTCAACGCGCTGGTCCGCGAATCAGTCATGCTGGCGCTGAAGAAGTCCACACCGGAAAGTCGTATTCGTATCCTTGAACTGGGCGCCGGCACGGGTGGGACCACATCCTATATTTTGAAGGAGTTACCGGCTGAGCAGACACGCTATGTGTTTACAGATATCTCGCCGTTGTTCACCAACCAGGCGCAACAAAAATTCAGCGAGTATGGATTTATCGAGCGCCAAACGCTCGATATCAGCCGCGATCCTCTTTCACAGGGATTTGACCCTCACAGTTTTGACTTGGTGATTGCCGCAAATGTTTTGCATGCCACCCCGGACCTGGCACAGACTTTGGAGAATATAAAGACGCTGCTCGCGCCGCAAGGCGAGTTGATCTTGTACGAGGCTACTGGAAAACAGCGTTTCTCAGACTTGACCGTCGGGATGACCGAAGGCTGGTGGGCATTCACAGACAAGGCTCTTCGTCCTTCATATGCACTACTTGCACAGGATCAATGGTGCAAACTTCTCGCTGAGTCGGGGTTTGTGGACGCGGTTGCATTTCCCGGGCGAGAACAAGACGGCATTCTGTCTCAGCAAGCAGTGATTGTTGGGCGCGCCCCTGCCTCAGGACAAAAGGTCGAAACCGAATATCCCTGGCTGATCTTCGCGGACGAGCGCGGCGTCGGAAATCAGCTTGCCGCTGCCTTGACTGAGCGTGGACAGCAGAGTCGCCTCATCCACGCGGGCGATCCGTCTATCGATTTTGCGCAGTTTTTCAATGAACAGCGTTATCAGGGAGTTGTGTATTTGTGGGCATTGAATAACACCCTGAAAGATGAGATGAAGGTTGCTGATTTGCAAGAAGCGCAACATTTCTCCACAGGTAACGCTCTCCTGCTGGCGCAGGCGATGATTAAGAGCGCTCAGTCCAATTTGTGGTTGGTTACGCGGGCGGCGCAATCGCTGGATGAGCATGCGGTTCCTGTTGCGGCTGGTCAGACCGCGCTGTTAGGGTTGGCTCGTACGCTTGCAAACGAACATCCTGAATTGAATTGCAAACGCGTCGATCTGGACCCCGGAGGCAGACGCGAGGAAATCGCTGATCTTATAAACGAGCTCCTGGATCCAGACCCGCGCGAAGAGGAGATCGCCTTGCGCGAAGTTCGGCGCGTCCGTCGTTTGGCGCGCGCCGAAAAACAAAATTGGTCTCCTCTGACGTTGCGCGAGGATGCGACTTATCTCATTACCGGCGGTCTTCGAGGACTGGGATTGCTGGTTGCTGAATGGATGGCGGAACGCGGCGCCAGAAATCTGGCGTTGCTGGGCAGGGGCGCTCCGAATGATCATGCGCAAAAGACGATCGAGCGGTTCAAACATGCTGGAGTGAATGTGCTGGCGGTGCAAGGCGATGTCTCTGAGGAGGGGGAGATTGCCAGGTTGATGCAATTAATCGAAGATAGCATGCCGCCATTAAGAGGCGTGATTCATTCTGCCGGCGCGCTCGACGATGGTACATTCTTACAACAGACTTGGTCACGGTTTGAAACGGTTATGGCGCCGAAAGTGACCGGGACGTGGCTATTGCACCGATTGACCGCCAATTTGTCGCTGGACTTTTTTATTCTTTTCTCCTCCGGCGCGTCGTTGATCGGCACAGCGGGACAATCTAATCATGCCGCAGCCAACGCCTTTATGGATGGTTTTGCCGAGTATCGCCGTGCCCTGGGGTTGCCCGCTACGAGTATTCATTGGGGCGCCTGGTCCGGCGCGGGAGCGGCGGTGGACCATGATCTTGTCAGGGCGCGCGGCGTGGCGACACTCACGCCCGGCCAGGGGCTGAAAGGCTTGGAATGGGCAATCCAGCAACAAGTGACTGAAGCCGCTGTGCTTGCTGTAGATTGGGATGACATCCTGAGAGCCTATGCTCCGGGAGCAGAACCTGCTTTTCTGAGGGATATGGTCCGTCAGGTTCGTTCGCAAGGTGTCAAGACTGTGAGTACCGAACCGGAACTTTCCTTGAGCCAGCAATTGTCGAAGACTGTGCCGAATAAACGAAGCTCAGTTCTGCTTGACCATGTCCGCAGGCAGGTTGCGCAAGTGTTGACCATACACAACCCTCTACGTATTGACCCCGACCAGCCTCTGCAAACCATGGGGTTGGATTCGTTGATGGCAGTGGAGTTGCGTAATAAATTATCGCAGTCGTTTGGAAAGATTCTGCCCGCTACATTGTTGTTTGAATTTCCCACCCTCAACGCATTGACGGATTATGGCGCAAGCCAGTTTTTTCAGTTAGAGGTTCAGAAGCCCGAGCCTGTTTCTCAAACGCCGTCAACAGCCGCGCCTCTTGAAACGTCAACGTTAGATCACCTCTCCGATGAGGAGCTTGCTGTCATGCTCGAAAACAAACTCAGGCAACTTGATTCGAATAGGTAAACCACATTGTGAATGGAACGATCGTCTCGATTGACAATATTTGTGACAAGGATTTTTCATGAATCAGAATTCGCCGCCTAACGATTACCGTGCGCTCCTGCAGCAGGCGCTCGTTTCATTGGAGCAAATGGAAACAAAGCTGCGTGCGTCCGAATTGGAACGACATGAACCGATTGCGATCATTGGTATGGGTTTTCGGTTCCCTGGCGATGCGAACGACTCAGCCTCCTTCTGGCAATTGCTCCTTAATGGCACAGACGCGATTACAGAGGTCCCAGCAGATCGTTGGGATGCGGATCAATTTTATGATCCAGACCCGGATGCGATCGGCAAAACTTATTCGCGTTGGGGGGGCTTCCTTAAACAAGTGGATACGTTCGATCCCAATTTCTTTGGTATCTCACCGCGCGAAGCCGTCTCGTTGGACCCACAACAGCGCCTCCTATTGGAAACCGCTTGGGAAGCTTTAGAGAATGCCGGACAGGCATCGTCAAATCTCAGCGGCAGCCGGACTGGCGTTTTTGTGGGCATGGGGGGGAGCGATTATGCCAATCTTAAGGCGGCCTCCAGCGACGCGAATGATAGCGATATTTATTTTGCCACTGGTACGGCGCGCAGTATTGCAGCTGGACGGATTGCTTACACCTTCGGCTTGCACGGACCGGCTATTACGGTAGATACAGCTTGCTCCTCTTCTCTGGCCGCAGTCCATCAGGCATGCCAAAGCCTGCGTAATGGCGAATGTGATATGGCTCTGGTGGGCGGAGTGAATTTGATTCTGGATCCCTCTGGCCATATCCTCACTTCGCGCGGACGCATGATCTCCTTTGACGGGCGTTGCAAAACTTTCGACGCTGCGGCCGATGGTTATGGACGTTCCGAGGGTTGCGGGATGATCGTGGTCAAGCGATTGTCAGATGCGCTTGCCGATGGCGATTCTGTATTGGCTGTAATTTTAGGAAGCGCCCTCAACCAGGATGGACGCAGCAATGGCCTTACAGCGCCTAATGGCAAGGCGCAGGAAGCGGTCATTCGCGCTGCCTTACAAGATGCGCAGTTGAAACCGGGCGATATCGGCTATGTAGAAACGCATGGCACCGGCACATCTCTCGGCGATCCGATCGAAGTACGAGCGCTCGGCGAAGTGTTTGCGGATAACCACACTCACGAGAAGCCCTTGATGATTGGCGCCGTTAAAACCAATATCGGCCATCTTGAGGCGGCTGCGGGCATTGCTGGATTGGTGAAAGTTGTATTGGCTCTGCAAAATAAGATAATTCCCGCGCATCTTCATTTGAATACACCGAATCCCTATATACCGTGGGATGAGCTGCCGATCACTGTGCCCACCCAGCCAACCGAATGGACAACTGTCGACGGAATGCCTCGAATTGCCGGTTTAAGTTCGTACGGATTCAGCGGCACTAATTCACATGTGATCATTGCCGAAGCGCCCGCGCAACCTGTTCAAGAATCGAAATTCGAGCGCGCTACACAACTGTTTACTCTTTCTGCAAAAGCCAAGCCTGCCCTTAAAGAACTTGCGGAAACATTCGAAGTGTATCTGAAGCGGCATTATACGATGTCCCTGGCAGATATCACTTATAGCTTGAACGCGGGTCGTTCGCATTTCGACCATCGCCTTGCATTTACTGCCGCTTCGATCGAACAGGCTCAGGAAAAACTTTCAGCCTGGATCCATAACCCGGACGCCTCTGGCGTTTACTCTGAAGTATTGACAGAAAAAGGAAAACCCGAGGTCGTGTTTCTATTCACTGGCCAGGGCTCGCAGTCGGTTGGCATGGCACGCCAACTATATGAAACCCAGCCAACTTTTCGACAGACTCTCGAACAATGCGATGAATTCCTGCGCCCGATGCTGGAAAAACCACTACTCTCGGTGATCTATCCTGAAACCGAAGACGACCATCATCTCATTCACCAGACCATGTACACACAGCCAGCACTATTTGCTGTGGAATACAGTCTGGCGAGGCTCTGGCAATCATGGGGCATCGGACCTGAGGTGGTGATGGGGCATAGTGTGGGTGAATATGTGGCGGCATGTATTGCCGGTGTTTTCAGTCTGGAAGACGGTTTGAAGCTAATCGCAACACGCGGCCGCCTCATGCAGTCGCTCCCGTCTGGCGGGGTCATGGCGTCAGTTTTTGCCAATGAGTCGCGCGTTCGTGAAGCGCTTGCGCCGTATGAAAAGGAAGTTTCCATTGCCGCGGTCAACGGTCCAAGTGCAGTTGTGATTTCAGGAGCAGAGTCAAGCGTGGGTTTGGTGGTTGAAGCGTTGAAAAAGGATGGGATTACCTCCCGGGCGCTGAATGTCTCGCATGCCTTCCACTCGCCGTTGATGGATTCGATCCTGGATGAATACGAGCAGGTCGCCGACTCGGTGGAATATCATACGCCGCAGATCGGTGTGATTTCCAATGTCTATGGAAAACTGATCGTAGATGATGCCATTTCAAATGCGTCATACTGGCGCGAGCATATTCGGCAGACTGTCCGTTTTGCAGACGGGATTCGAACTGTGCATCAGGAAGGTTATCGCTTCTTCCTGGAAGTGGGTCCGACTCCTACGCTGCTTAGCATGGCGCGTCGCTGTGAGCCTGCCAATCCCGCGGCAATCTGGCTTCCTTCTTTGCGCGCTGGACGCGGCGATTGGGAACAGATGCTTGATAGCCTGGGACAATTGTATGTGCATGGATGTCATATGGACTGGGATGCGTTCGAACATGATTACCAAGGGCAACGACGCAAATTGGCATTGCCCACCTATCCGTTCCAGCGCGAACGCTATTGGATGAATCTCGAAACAAAATTTATTCCACTCGAATCCAAGACGGACCATCCATTGTTGGGCGCGCGGCTTGATACAGCCACGCCTGTTTTCCAAAAACGCCTGACTCCAACGAATCCGCCTTATCTTGCGGACCATCGTATTCTCGAAACGATCATCTTGCCTGCGGCTGCTTATGTTGAGATTGCTTTGGCGGCAGCCAAGCGGATGTGGGATGGCGAACAACTCTCTGTCGATGATGTTTCCATTTATGAGGCGTTGCCGCTCTCTCCTGAGGCTGAGCGCATCGCACAACTTACCCTGGCTGCTGATGAGGACGGCGCTTCCTTCCAATATTTCAGCCGCGGCAACAGCGAAACACAGACTGCTTGGACGCTTCATGCGAAGGGGAGGGTACGACGTCGACAAGCGGACGACTCTTTTAAGATGGTCTCTCTGGATGAACTGCAGGCGCGTCTTTCGCAGTCGATACCTGTGGATGCATACTATGAACATCTTCTCGCTATTGGCGCGAACTACGGCCCCACGTTTCGCGGTCTCGAACAAATCTGGCGCGCCGAGGGCGAGGCTCTTGGGCGCATCAGGCTTCCTGCATCTATAAGTGACTTCAGTAAATACTCAATCCATCCTGCCCTGTTGGATGCTTGTTTCCAATTACTTGGGGCGACAGTTCCCGGCGCGGGTGAGTTGGTTCGTGAAGATAACATCATTTATGTACCGGTGGCAATTCAGCGCCTTCAAGTCCTGGACTGCATCGAAAATGCCGTCTACTGTCATATTCAGTTGCGCCCTATGGAAGGCAGTAATTCAAAAACCTTGACCGGCGATTTGAAGATATTTAATGAAGAGGGGCGGGTCGTTGCTGATATACAGGGCTTGCTGCTACAACAGATCAGTCGTAGCGCATTGGAGCGCGTCCGACATACCGATGTGGATCAATGGCTTTATACGATGGAATGGGTCGAACAGCCGTTGTTTTCAACGCTTCGAGAAAAACAGGAGAAGAGCAATTGGCTTGTCTTTGCGGAAGAAAATGGTGTGAGCGAGCGGCTGGTGGATGAACTCCAATCACATGATGGAAATTGTTTTCTAGTATCGAAAGGTAAGGAGTTTGAACGTCTCGGCTCAAGACATTGGAAGATCGATCCTACGGAGCCAGAGCATTTCAAACAATTGCTTGAAGAGATTGCTTCACAATCCCAACAGCGCTTAGACGAGGTTCTTTTCTTGTGGAGAGACCTGGAAAACCTGACCGATCAAACGGATCTGGACGCTGTTCATTCTGCGTTGGAACGCACCTGTGGTAGTCTGCTTTACCTTGTGCAAGCTTTAGCCAATCTGGAGGATGCAAAGCCGCGGCTTTGTCTTGTGACCTATGGTGCACAGGATGTGAGGCATGTTTCTGTAGTAAATCCACTGTCCACTGCACTCTGGGGCTTAGGAAATGTGATCGCGCTTGAACAGCCGGATTTAAATTGCATCCGCATTGATTTGGATCCATCCGATCTGACTCGGGTGAATCTTTTTGATGAAATTTGCAACTCGACGGATGAAGATCAAATTGCCTATTCCAATGGTCAGCGCTTTGCCGCTCGCCTGACGCGTGCCGATCATCTGCTGAACAGTATTTCTACTAATGAGCCGGTCGTTCTGCAAATACCCGAAACAGGTATGCTCGAAAATCTGAAATTGCAACCAGCAGTCCGTCGAGCGGTAGGTGCTAATGAATTAGAAGTTGAAGTATATGCTACCGGTTTGAATTTTCGAGATGTGTTGACTGTTTTAAATATGTATCCCGGAGCTACGGGGATTCTAGGGAATGAATGTACAGGCAAGGTCACTGCTGTTGGAAAAGATGTGACGAAATTCCGCGTGGGAGATGAAGTCATTGCCTTGGTTGCGAATAGTTTTGCCAGCTATGCGATCGTTCCTGAAAATGTAGCGATCCATAAGCCAGCCAGCTTGAGTTTTGTAGAAGCGGCTACGATACCGGTCGCCTTCCTAACGGCAAACTATGCCTTAAACACTCTGGCGAAAATGAAAGCGGGCGAGCGGGTTCTGATCCATGCCGCGGCAGGCGGGGTCGGTATGGCGGCTGTGCAACTTGCGCAGCGGGCTGGCGCAGAAATTTTTGGAACGGCCGGCACGGATGAAAAACGTGAGCTTCTGAAATCGCTTGGCGTGCAGCATGTGTTGGATTCTCGCTCATTGAGTTTTGCTGCGGACATCCTGTCCATCACCAATGGCGAAGGCGTGGATATTGTCCTGAATTCCTTAACTGGTGAATTCATTACAAAGGGCATTTCCATTCTAAGAGAAGGGGGACGGTTTGTGGAAATTGGCAAAACCGAAATCCTGGATCAACAACAGGTCGAACAAATAAAAGCCGGAGTTGATTATTTTGCGTTGTATCTGGGCGCCATTCTGGAGGCGAATCCTGAACCGATTATGCAGATGCTCCAGAATCTGCTCGATATGTTCCAAAACGGCGAATTGCAACCGCTCCCTCAGCATATTTTCCCGCTCAGCAAATCTGTAGATGCATTCCGTTTTATGGCGCGAGCCAAGCATATGGGCAAGATCGTTGTAGTTCGGGATCATTTAAGTTTTCAGAAGCCTGTGCGAGAAGACTCTACGTATCTGATCACGGGTGGCTTGGGTGGGCTGGGGTTAGCTTCTGCGCGCTGGCTCATCGAGCAGGGGGCGCGTCACATCGTTCTTGTAAGTCGTAGCGCTCCCACAGAAGACGCTCGACAAGTCATCAATGAACTAAAGCGTGATGGAGCGGAACTGCATGTTGCCTCAACAGATGTTTCGCAACGAGACCAATTGGAAAAACTATTGCGGCAGATTGAAGTAGAGATGCCGCCATTGCGAGGCATCATTCACTCCGCAGGTTTGATTGACGACGGTGTTTTGACCGACCAATCCTGGTCTCGATTCGAAACGGTGATGGCTCCCAAAGTTGATGGCGCCTGGCATTTGCATACTCTGACACTGGGCTCGGACCTTGATTTCTTCATTCTATATTCGGGAGGCGCGTCCTTGCTCGGTTCGCCAGGCCAGGGTAACTACGCCTCAGCAAACGCATTTCTGGATGGGTTGGCGCATTATCGCCATCTGTGTGGCTTGCCAGCGCTGAGTATCAATTGGGGCGCTTGGGCAGATGTAGGCATGGCAAGCAAACTGAGTAGTCAGAATCAGCGCCGTTGGGTTAATTTGGGAATGAACTTGATCAAACCGGCTCAAGGTATGCAGGCTTTAGAGCGCATCATGGATGTGCAAACTGCACAGATAGCGGTCCTATCGATGGATTGGAGCCGGTTCGGCGGAGGTCGGAACGGTAGTCCTGTTCCGCCATTGTTAAGGCAGATCGTTCAGTCTCAGGAAAAAACAGCCACGCTCGATTCTGCGGTGACGCTTGATCAGCTCAAACATATTCCATTTGATAAACGAGAATCCGCTTTACAGGACTATGCAAGAGCTCAAGTGGTCCGAACGCTAGGGCTCGATTCCACGCAAGCCTTTAACCCCTCACAGTTGTTGATTAACCTTGGGATGGATTCGCTAATGGCTGTGGAATTAAAGAACCGGATCGACAGCGAGCTGGGCATTAATCTACCCATCCGCTTCTTCCTTGAAGAGGCTAGCGTGAACAGCCTCGCTACAAGATTGCATCTTACACTTCCAGTCGTTGAAGACCCGCAGAAAATCGGCATGGGCGGGACGATCGACTCTGTCACAGCACAACAGTTGTTGGAAAATATTGATCAGCTATCAGAGCAGGAAGTGGACGCGCTTTTGGACAATTTACTGGAAAAGGAAGACGAGAAATGAGCGGCGATTCCAACTCATCCATCAATAGTACGCCATTGAGCAAGCGCGAACTCCTCAAAAAGCTGCTTCGAGCAAAGACAGCGCAGGAACAGTCAGCGAGTTTTGAAAGAAAAACACCCATCTCTACCACGAACGCAACAGAGAGGCCGATCCATCGTGTAGATCGAAGCCATGACTCTTTACCGCTGTCATTTGCTCAGCGCCGAATGTGGGTGCTAGACCAATTGGAACCCGGGAACCCCGCCTATAATCTTTCGGTATCCATTCGACTGCGAGGTCATCTCCGTATGGACGCATTGACAAACAGTGTCGCAGAAATCATTCGGAGGCATGAGACGTTGAGAACCACATTTATCATGATGGATGATGAACCGGCCCAGGTTATTCATGCTCCGTTTACACTACCAGTGCCCATTGTCATAATTCAACCGGAACAAGAACCTGAACTACCCAGGTTGATCCATGAAGAAACGTCGCAGCTCTTTGATCTTTCCAAAATGCCGCCTGTACGTGCAAAGTTGTTGAAGCTGGACGATACGGATCACGTTCTTGTCTTTACTTTCCATCACATTATTTCTGACGGCTGGTCTCTTCAAGTATTTATTCGTGAATTGCGTTCCTTATACCAATCTTTTGTCAACAAGCAAACCCCGCTACTGCCTGATCTTCCCGTCCAGTACGTAGATTTTGTCCACTGGCAGGATGAATGGCTTCAAGGGGACGCATTGGATTCTCAGTTGAGTTACTGGAAAGAACAACTAGCAGCTCCCTTGCCTATGTTGAACCTTCCTGCCGATTATGCCCGTCCAAAGGTACAGACGTTTCACGGCGCCAGAACTTCACTGACATTGTCTGAGCCTCTATCTTCAGCTCTCAAGGAATTGAGTCGCCAAGAGAGCAGCACGCTGTTTATGACCTTGCTGGCCGCATTCAGCGTTTTGTTGTATCGTCAGACCGGTCAAACGGATATGGTCATTGGCACTCCGATCGCCGGGCGTAGCCGGTCCGAACTGGAGAGATTGATCGGTGTTTTTCTCAATACGCTGGTCATCCGTGTCGATCTCAACCGCGATCCTACGTTTCTTGAATTGGTCCGGCGCGTCCGTAAAGTTGCGTTGCAGGCATATGCTAACCAGGATATCCCGTTCGAAAAGTTGCTTGAGGAATTACACCCTGAACGTTATCTTAATCGTACGCCGATCTTTCAAGTCTTTTTCAATATGCTGAATTTCAACGAAGAAACACTTGGGTTCGCAGATCTGAAAAGCGATTATGTCGATCAATCAGATGCAGAAGCGCGATTTGACCTGACTCTCTATGCGCGGGAGGAGCACAAATGCATCAATCTTATCTTTGTCTACAACACCGATCTATTCAGCCATGAGCGCATGGAGGAGATGGCGGGACAATTGGAAGGACTGCTAAAGCAGATCGCGGCATCGCCGGATGAAACGATTGATCGTTATTCCCTGATCACTGATCGAGCGCGTCTCATGTTGCCTGACCCCGCGGCGCTTCTGGACAGGCCGGAACAAATCTTCCTTCCTCGGTGGGTGTCAGATTGGGCAAGACGGACTCCGAACGCTATTGCTATCGAAAAAGATGCGCACTGTTGGACATATAAAGAGTTAGATATACAAGCTCGGTTGCTCGCTCGACGATTGGTGCGCATGGGCGTAAAATCTGGCGATGTCGTAGCCGTATGCGGATCACGGAGTTTCAACCTGATCGCAAGTATGCTCGCTGTGTTTGTCAGTGGAGGGGTCTTGTTGACCATTGATGACGATTTGCCGATTCAAAGGAAGCAACTGATGCTTCGGGAGGCTTCGGCAAAAGCATTGATCCGTGGAGGAGGAGAGACTGAAGCGAGGATTGTGTGGGCGGATATGATCCAGGAGGATATGATTCTTCGACTCACGGATTCGCCGAAGGATCTTGCAGCCAGTGAGGTTGAGGATGAGGCGACGGACATTCAGCCCGCGCTTTCGGGAGATGCCCCCGCATACATCTTTTTTACCTCCGGTACAACTGGAACTCCGAAAGGTGTAAGGGGAAATCATAATGGATTGAGCCATTTTCTCGTGTGGCAGAGGAATACTTTTGATGTCCAGTCTTCGGATCGCGCCGCACAACTTACGGCGCTATCCTTTGATGTTGTACTGAGGGATATTTTCCTTGTTCTCGTCAGCGGTGCAACGCTTTGCCTGCCGGAGGACAATATTGAACTGGATGCAGAAGCAACATTGAAATGGCTAGGTAGAAACAGAATTTCAATTATTCATACTGTTCCTGCTCTGGCGCAGATGTGGCTGGGCGGTCATGCAGCAGAATCATATTTGCCTGAATTGAGATGGGTCTTTTTTGCCGGTGAACCGCTCAAAGACTCGCTCGTTCATCAGTGGAGGAAATATTTTCCGGAGTGTCAAATTGTAAATTTATATGGTCCAACTGAGACCACAATGGCGAAGTGCTTTTATCAGATTCCTTCCCAGATTCATCAGGGGATCCAGCCTGTGGGAGCCCCTCTGCCCCAGACTCAAGCGCTTATTATCAATAAAGCTGGTAGGTTGTGCGGTATTGGTGAAGTTGGAGAGATTGTCATACGCACGCCGTTTCGGACTCTTGGTTATATTAACGCCCCAGAAGAGAATGCCCGGAAGTTTTTTCGAAACCCTTTCCGGGATGATGAACATGATTTGGTATATCATACTGGCGATCAGGGTCGTTATCGGCTGGACGGTTATTTGGATATTCTTGGGCGAATTGACGATCAGGTCAAGATACGCGGGAACCGGATTGAGTTAAGCGAAATCGAAAGTGCATTATGTCAACATCCGGATGTAAAACAGGCGGTGGTTTCCCTATGGGAAGATGAAACCGGAGACAAACGCTTAGCGGCTTATATTGTCCCTGTTGATTTACAATTTCCTAAGAGGCATGAACTGAAAGGTTATCTCCAGCAGTTATTGCCGCCTTACATGCTTCCTGCAAGTTACATCTTGGTTGATGCAATTCCACTGACATCGAACGGCAAGATTAATCGCAGGGCATTACCCGACCCCGATTTTCAGTCCGGGCAAGATTTCTATATTGCTCCGCAATCGCAACTACAGGAATTGCTGGTCGGTATTTGGTCTGATGTTTTACACCTTGAGAAGGTTGGTATTCATGAAAGCTTCTTCGATTTGGGCGGTCATTCTCTCCTAGCAACACAGATCATGTCGCGTATCAGGCAGGTCACTCGAGTCGATCTACCCCTTCGCGTTCTTTTCGAGTTTCCAACCGTTGCCGGATTATCCGCGCAGGTTGAGGCGCTGAAAGATCAGGATGAGTTCGACATTCCGCCATTAAAGCCAATGACCCGCGATGGTTATCCCAGGTTGTCGTTTTCTCAAGAAAGAATGTGGTTTGTTCAACAACTTGTTCCGGAGACCACTGCCTACAATATCACTGGTAACGTGAGTATCAAGGGTCGGCTGAATCCTCAAGCCCTGGAACAGGCGTTTAACATGGTGATTGATCGCCACGAGATTCTACGAACAATATTTGATATTGTTGATGACGAGCCAGTTCAAGTGATAAAAACTTCAAGCCATTTATCTATGCCTGTAATAAACCTGGAAGCCGTATCCGATCTGGAACGAACTGCCAGGCTTGATGAATTGCTTACTTCCGCTGCGAAAGAGCCCTTTAATTTGGTTCATGGCCCATTAATCCGTGCCTTCATCGTCAGACTTAGCGATGACGAGCATATATTGTCTATAGCCATGCATCATATTATTTCTGATCAGTGGTCGATGGGAGTTTTTTCTCGTGAAGTCGCGTCCATTTATAATTCCTTGACCAATAGACTGCCCCTCGATTTGCCCGATTTGCCTTTGCAATACGCGGATTACAGCCTGTGGCAGAGAAGTTGGTTGCAAGGCGAGCAGTTGAACGCCAGGTTGGCGTACTGGCGCAAACAGCTAGATGGCATTACTGCCCTGGATTTGCCTACCGACCATCCACGCCCGGCAATGCAGAGTTTTAACGGGGCGATGGAAAGAATTGATCTGCCTGAATCTCTAATCGAGTCGGTCAACAATCTGTGTCGTCAGGAAAGAATCACGCCCTTTATGTTTTTCCTTGCTATTTTCAAGATTCTCCTGATTCGTTATTCCGGTCAAAAAGATGTGGCTGTGGGCACACCGATTGCCAATCGAAACTGGTTGGAGACGGAAAATTTGATGGGAACCTTTGTCAACACTGTCGTTCTCCGCACTCAATTGGTGGATAACCCGATGTTTAAGGAGTTTCTGCGCTCAATCAGGGAATTGTCTTTGGACGCGTTCGGTCAACAGGATTTTCCGTTTGAAAAACTTGTGCAAGAATTACAGTCTGAACGGGATATGAGCCGTTCACCGTTGATACAAGTAATGTTTAATATGCTCAATGCGCCAACTGTGACACAACAACCTTTCAATGATCTATCTATGAGCCCGATTTGGGTGGATAGACGCACAGCACAATTCGATCTAACTTTTTCTGTAAGTGTCGACGTGTTCCCGCATATGCTATTGTTCTACAATACTGACCTCTTCGAGCAGGGTACCGCTCAAAGGATGTTGGGACATCTGAAAACCCTGATGGAACATGCTTTGGAAGACCCTGACCGGCGAATACTGGATCTACCCATGCTTACCAGTGCAGAACAGGAAAAGCAACTTCGATCTTGGAATGATACCTGCCTTGAATATTCTCGAGTAACCTGTGTTCATGAATTGATTGAGGCTCAGGTAGAACGTACACCGGAAGCGGTTGCCATCGTGTTTAATAGTCAGCAGATGACTTATCGCGAACTGAACGAGCGGGCAAATCAATTGGCTCGCCATCTTCGATCGTTAGGCGTTTCATCTGAAACGCCAGTAGGGATATCGGCTGAGCGGTCGGCTGAGATGATCGTTGGGCTGTTGGCAATTCTCAAAGCGGGCGGTGCATACATCCCTCTGGATCCGCATTTTCCGCAAGAGCGTATTGAGTACATGCTGGGTGCTTCAGAGACTCATATTCTTCTTGCCCAGAAGGGAGTTTATACTGCAAAGGACGATACCCAACGGGTAATCTACCTCGACGGTGATTGGGATGCTATTTCTCGCAACTCTTCCGATAATTTGTCGGTGAAGACCCAACCTGAAAATCTCGCGTATATTCTCTTTACTTCTGGTTCCACCGGTAAACCAAAGGGAGTGCAGATTCCCCATCGAGCCGTGGCGAATTTTCTGGCGTCGATGCGGCAAATACCGGGTATGAAGGACAGTGATAGGTTGTTGGCAGTGACAACCCTATCGTTTGATATTTCAGTTCTTGAAGTATTTTTGCCCCTCACTACCGGCGCTTGCGTTGTTGTAGCGCCAGGAGAGGAGATCTATGACGGAGCGGCTTTGATTCGACGCCTGTCTACCGGAGGCATAACTGTCATGCAGGCTACACCCGCGACCT
Organism: Anaerolineales bacterium; assembly: GCA_020847435.1. GTDB lineage: Bacteria > Chloroflexota > Anaerolineae > Anaerolineales > Villigracilaceae > Defluviilinea. The sequence continues at coordinate 52,537 of JADLBX010000024.1, read as the reverse complement.
GGCAGATGCTGATTGAGGCGGGTTGGCAAGGCGATAAAAACCTCAAAGTATTATGCGGTGGAGAGGCAATGTCCAAAGATCTGGCAGCATGGTTGACCTCTCATGCCGGCTCCGTTTGGAATATGTATGGACCTACGGAAACAACGGTTTGGTCTACACTTTGTGAAATAACTGCAACGACTCAAGTAATTACCATCGGCCATCCGATTGCCAACACAAAGATTTACATTCTGGATGATAACCTTGAGCCTGCCCCAATCGGCGTTGCCGGCGAATTGTACATCGCTGGAGATGGCGTTGCGCGTGGTTATCTAAACCAACCCGATCTGACTGCTGAAAGATTCCTTTCAGATCCGTTCGACAATGCCCCTGGCGCGCGTATGTATAAAACCGGCGATCAAGCCCGATATTTGGCAAATGGGCAGATTGACTTCCTCGGGCGCGCCGATTTCCAGGTTAAGATCCGAGGATTTCGCATTGAGCTTGGTGAGATCGAGGCTGTCTTGAATAGTCATCCTAATATTCGACAGGCTGTTGTAGTGGCGCGGGAAGATAACCCTGGGGATAAGAGATTGGCGGCTTACCTGATTTCGCAGGCAGAATACCGACCTGACATTGGGGAATTGCGTCAATTCATCAAGTTAAAGCTTCCGGAGTATATGATTCCCTCCTCGTTTATGTTTCTTGAAGAATTTCCAATGACTCCCAATCGAAAGGTCAATCGGAAATCGCTCCCGGCTCCCGTTATACATCAAGGAGCGAGCAAGAGAAGCTTGATGTTGCCAAGAAACGAGGTAGAGAAGGCGATTGCCGATCTGTGGGCATCTGTTCTTGGGATATCTGATCTGGATATCTACGATAATTTCTTTGACCTGGGCGGGCACTCGCTTCTGGCTACCCGGGTTATCGCGCGCATACGCGATCGGTATCAAATTGACTTGCCGCTTCGCGTCATCTTCGTGACCCCCACGATTGCCGAGATTGCTGAAGCAGTTTCTACGATTCTTTGGGCGACTCAAGGGTCTTTAAATACGCCTAATATGATTTCTGGAAATCAGGAAGAGATAGAACTATGATGGTTCTTGAGCTTCTCTCCCGGTTGCGTAGGTCCGGGATTGAATTGCAATTGGTTGGCGATCGTCTCCGCATTATTGCCCCGGCAGGAGTGTTAACCCCACTCTTGAAGGAGGAATTGTCGGCGCGTAAGGAAGAGATTGTCGAATTTCTAAAAACAACCAAAGTTGACGCTCTGTCTACTTCCAGGATACCGGTCCATCCGCGGAACGGGCATTTGCCTCTATCGTTTTCGCAGGAGCGGTTATGGTTTTTAGATCAACTGGAGCCGGGGAATGCTGCATACAATATACCGGAAGCCATCCGGTTAAAAGGAATATTAAATCAGGTCTGGCTGGAGCAGGCGTTAACTGAAATTCTTACGCGGCATGAGGTATTGCGTACAAATTTCGATATTGTAGAAGATCAACCGGTACAGATCATCCGAGCTCCTCAGGCGCTTCCTGTGCGAACCATTGATCTATGCGAGCTTTCTGATGAGGAGCAATCAATTCGCGTTAAGCAGTACGTGGATGAAGAAGCTAGCCGTCCATTTGACCTTCGCGAGGATCTACTGATCAGGGCATGTCTGCTAAAGTTGAGTGCACTGGAGCACATTTTTCTGTTGACGATACATCATATTGTTTCAGATGCCTGGTCCATCGCCTTATTCGCTAGGGAGTTCTCAAGCCTATATAGCGCATATGCTGGGAAAAAAAGCCATGCGCTTCCCTCGCTTCCGATCCAATACGCGGATTATGCCTGTTGGCAGCGGGAGTGGTTAAAAGGCGAACGGTTAGAAACCCAACTCGCATATTGGAAACAACAACTGCGGGGAGAACTGCCTCCCTTGGATCAGTTATTGGATAAGCCGCGCCCAGCCATGCAGTCGCATAAAAGCGGGCAGGCTATCCTGTTGATTTCCTCCGAACTGGTCCGAGCAGTTCGACATTTGTGCCAGCAAGAGGATGCCACGCTGTTCATGGTGTTACTGGCTGCGTTCGATCTATTGTTACACAGGCAAACCGGGCTGGAGGATATTGTTATCGGCTCACCGGTCGCGGGACGCACCCGAGCTGAAACAGAAAACCTGATTGGTTTTTTCCTCAACACCCTGGTTCTGCGGGCCGATGTATCTGGAAATCCTACTTTCAGGGAGTTGATCCGACGCGTGAAGAAAGTGGCGATGAATGCCTATACTCATCAGGATGTCCCCTTTGAGAAAATCCTGGTCGAGCTCCAACCAGAGAGGGATTTGAGCCGCACGCCGTTTTTTCAGATATTTTTCAATATGCTCAATATCGAGGGAAATGGCGGGCAGCTACTTCCAGATTTGACTGTAGAGTCTTTGGGCATGCCGGATATCGGCGCTAAATTTGATCTGACGCTCTATCTCGCTGAACGCGATAATGGCATTCAGGTGACAGCGGTCTATAACTCGGAACTTTTCACAGCGGAACGAATTAGGGAATTATTATCCCAGTATGAATTTTTGTTAGCGCAAATATCGGCAAATCCTGAAAAGACATTGAATGCCTACTCATTGGTAACGACGAAGGCAAAGGATGTTTTACCGGACCCTGTACTTTCGCTGGATGCGTCTTGGCACGGACCGGTTCACTCCCGGCTTTCGAGAAATGCTCTTCAGTTTCCAACTGATGTAGCCATTAGAGATCGATCGGGAACATGGACTTATCAGGAACTTGATCGCCGGACCAATCAACTCGCTCATTTCTTGCTCGCGCAAGGTTTGAAACCACAGGGCATTGTGGCTATTTATGGGTATCGTAATAGTTCGTTGGTGTGGGCAATTCTGGGAATCCTCAAAGCCGGAGGAGCCTTTTTGATCCTTGATCCGGCTTATCCTGCAGCGCGCCTGCTGGATTATGTGAATATTTCAGCCCCTCAAGGTTTCATTCAACTTGAGGCAGCGGGTCCATTATCTACCGGTTTAAAAGCATGGGCTGGGCGTGTTGGTTCTTGCAAAATTACACTACCGGATGGACTATCCGCTCCCTCGAATATTTTAGATGCTCTTCCTGTAAGCGCTCCGGATGTGACTGTTGGTCCAAATGATGTGGCGGCGATTTCATTTACATCGGGTTCCAGTGGCAAGCCAAAGGGAGTGATGGGTAGGCACGGACCATTATCACATTTTCTCCCTTGGCAATCTGAGATTTTCAATCTTAGCCGGAACGACCGGTTTAGCATGCTTTCCGGATTGTCTCATGACCCACTGCAACGCGATATCTTCACTGCACTATGGGTGGGCGCTAGCCTGCATATACCGGATTCCGACCACCTTGGTTCACCGAACTGGCTGAAGAATTGGATGGATCGGGAGCAGATCACTTTTTCGCATTTTACGCCTCCCATGGCGCAATTATTGGCTGCTAGCACATCGAATGATGATCTTTCAGAACGGAAGTTGACTTCCCTGCGGTATGCTTTTTTCGTTGGTGATAAATTGACGCGGCGCGATGTGCGTCAATTGGGACGAATCGCTCCGAATGTGATTTGTATTAACTCTTACGGTTTGACAGAAACGCAACGGGCTGTTGGTTATTCGCTTGTGGATCCAAGGGGTTTTGGTGATGATCGCTACGTTGAACAAGATGGCAAGGCGGTCCTCCCGGTAGGTCGGGGGATGCAGGATGTTCAGTTATTAGTGTTGACGAACTCTCAACAGCAAGCGGGGATCGGCGAGTTAGGTGAAATCTATGTGCGTAGTCCTCATTTGGCAAAAGGTTATCTTGGAGACGAAGCGTTGACCGCTGAACGGTTCATAGTCAATCCTTTTACCCTGGAAAAGGAAGATCGCCTTTATAAAACAGGCGATTTGGGCCGTTATCTTTCAGAGGGCACGGTCGAATTCCTGGGGCGCAGGGATCAACAGGTAAAGATTCGGGGATTTCGTGTTGAACTTGGGGAGGTCGAAACCATTCTGGGTATGCATCCAGCGATTCGCCAGGCGATTGTCAATACATGGGAGCTGGATCAGGAGGACAAGCGTCTGACGGCTTACATAGTTCTGAATGGCGAGAGTAATCCGAAACCTGGTGAACTTCGTGAATTTTTGCGAAAACGGCTCCCGATCCACATGATCCCGTCAAATTTTGTATTTCTACAGGCAGTTCCACTGACCCCCAACGGCAAGATCAATTACGCTGAACTGCCTCCCCCTGCCCCTGAGGGACGCGAGCATGAGCAAGGCTTCGCAAAAGCAAGGGACAAGACGGAAAAGGCGTTGACGAGGATTTGGGAAGAACTATTGCACGTGAATCCCATAGGGATTCAAGATAATTTCTTTGAATTAGGCGGACACTCCCTGCTGGCTGTGCGTCTTTTTTCACGGATCAGGAAACAATTCGAGGTCAACCTCCCTCTTGCAACGTTGTTTCAGGAAGCTACCATTGAACATCTTGCCAATATCATCAACCACAAAGTAAGACCGGTCGCCTGGTCGCCTTTGGTGGAGATTGAATCCCAGGGAAGTCACCCTCCCTTCTTCTGTGTGCATGGGGTTACCGGTGATATTCTCTGGTTTCGAAATTTGGCGCAATCCCTTGCTCCTGATTTCCCCTTTTATGGTCTGCAGGCACGGGGATTGGATGGTTTGCATGAGCCGTTCTCTAAAATTGAGGATATGGCGGCATACTATATGATGGAGATCAGGCGTCGCCAGCCGAATGGCCCATATCACATTGGCGGAGCTAGTTTCGGCGGGACAGTGGCTTTGGAGATTGCTCAACAACTACTGGAAAAGGGCGAGAAAGTTGCCCTCTTGGCAATCTTTGACCATGCGCCTGCGAATACTCATATCGACCCCGACCCTGACAGTCTAAAGCATCGCTTGCTGGTGACGAGGAAAATTTTAGCGAATTTTCCCTTTTGGTTGAAGGAATTTCTTCAACTTGGACCCTCTGGTACTTTAATGCGCATTCAAAGGAAGCTACGGTTGGCTAAAAAAGTAAGCGCCCAACCTGGGACAAATCCTCTCGACCAATTCGATGCGATGGATATCGTGGATTTTGCGGCTGAGTTGCCTGAATACCGCCAACAATTGATTACAAGCCATTATCGGGCTATGCGGGAGTATATCCCTAAAGCCTATCCAGGAAACGTCACCCTGTTTCGCGCAAAAGTCCGACCATTGTTGAATGTATTTGATCCTGAATTGGGTTGGCAACAGTTGGCGCCTGGGCGTGTCAGGGTTTTTGACATTCCTAGCTCTCATGAAGGAATGTTTAAAGAACCCCATTCCGGACATCTGGCAGAAAGGCTAAAGCTCTGTCTATCGGAAAAGCAAACATAAGGGAACGATATTTCAATTCGGCAGAAAATACCTGCTGAATTGAATAACGGATATTACGCCGAGAATGCGCTATAACGGAAAGATCGAAGTGACTTTCGTTGGGTAAAGTACGATGCATTGTTCTACAGGATCAATGTGACCGCAACTATGTTTGATTTGGCATATATCGGTAAAGGCGAAACTTGTACTCGTATACCAGAAATGTACCGCACTCGCTGGGTCGTTTTGACTTTGTGATAAGAGATTTAATAGACCTCTTGCAAAAGTCTTCTTTGCCACAGAGATCACAGAGAAAAATGAGTTTTAAGAGCTTTTTCTCAAAGGTCTCTGTGCACTCTGTAGCTGTTATATCTACATATGCAAGAGATCCAATGGAATTAGGCAAACTCTTTCAAGATGGTTGCCTTGAGACAGCGAAATTAGAAAAGACTCGGCTGGTTGGGTTGGGGCGGTAAACTGGACGCTTGCTCTTTCATCCACTCGGGCAATCTTACAGGTTTATCCTTGAATGGATGCGGGAATGCCAGCGCGCCTTTTTGCAAGAGCAGTTTATTTCCCTCTGGCATTTTTTCATGCTCTAACACAAAAACGGGAACCCAATTGTTCTTCAAGGTCTCGGTCGCGCCTGCCCACGTGCCGCCCGTTTCCGCGTCGGATGCGACCACGATGGCATAATCGGCGAGACAATAGATCAGGCGGTTGCGGCCCATCGCCGCGCCGACGGAGAACCCTGCATTGGGACTGTACGGCGTGACGAGGCACAGGTCGCCTCGACTCAACGCTTCTTTCCGACTTTTGACCTGCTTCTCCAAACTATCTGCCAACACACCGACGGCGGTTCCCCGCGCCTCGAGCGCCGATTCCATGCTGAGCGTGTCCACGCCTCGCGCGCCGCCTGAGTACAACACCTGCCCTGAAAGCCCGCAGGCATTGCCGACAAACTTCGCGCATTCCTGTCCTGCTTCATCCAGATGACGTGAGCCAACGACTGCAATGCCAGGTTGACCGAGCAACGCTTTTTCGCCCGCATAGAATAATACGGCGGGAGCCGAGTCCTTCAATCGCTGGCGATATTTTTCGGGGTAGTCTGAGTCGGCGCGGGTGAGGGGCGAGATGCCGAGGGAGGCAAGACGAGTTAAATGAGCCTGAATGTCGCGCGAGACGAGATGCGCGATACGCGATGCAAATTGCTCGTCGAGGTCGAGTTTGAGGCGGAGAGTCGGCTCGGGTCCTTGAAGCAGGTCAGAGGGGCGGAGCGACGCGGCTTGTAGTTTGCGAGCAATTGGATTCCATTCGCGCAGGGTCAACGGCTTGGCGGAGTCTTCGTCCAATCCAAGTTGGGAGCAGAGCAAGAGCAGGGCGAGGGAGTCGGGTGTAGGCGTCAAGTTTCAAGTTCCAGGTTTCAGGCGTCAGAGTGAATCGTGCGAGTCAGAGATAGAACGTTGATCTTTGCCGCGCCATGTTTGCGAAGCGTTCGGGTGATTTCTTCGAGTGTCGCGCCTGAGTCGAACAAATCATCCACGAGCAAAATTCGTTTGCCAACTATGTCACCGTTCACCGCGAATGCGCCCGCCACGTTATCGCGTTTTTGCGGGAGGGTGTGCATTTCTTTTTGCGGCTGGGTCTGGCGCGTTTTGATGACGCAGGTTTGCACGGGTTGGTTGACGGACCGCGAGATGGCTTTGCAAAATTCATGCACGGGGCTGAACTCGCGCGGCGTGGAGGACGGCACGGGGACGATCGTGTCGAACTGACTCATCTCGGGGTGCGCGGCGAATAGCTTGCGCGTATGCTCAATGAGCGTAGGCAGAACTGCCGCATCCGATTCGTATTTGAGGCGATAGACCAAGTCGCCGATGCCGCTGCGGTTCCAATCTGCGCCTTTGTAACTGCTGTGAAAGTCGAGGGCGAAACCTGTGTCCCAGTTGCCTTTGAGCGGGCGAGGGTGAGAGGAGGAGAGGAAGGAGGAGATGGAGTCGGGTTTGGAGACTTCGGAAGTCTGGGATTGCGCTGATACGACACAACGGATCATTTCATAGGTGATTTCATCGGGCAGGATACTTTTGATGGGGAAGAGGAATTGGGTCGAGCCGACTTTGTGAATCGCGCTCTCGATTTTCTCTTTCACATCGTTGGTAATGACTTTCCCCACATCGAGTTTGCCCGCTTCGATCAGTTTGGCGCAGTGACTGTAAATGGTCGTCAGCGTTAGTTCGCGCTGACGCGCAACCTGTTCGGGCGTCAGACCTTGGTTGATCAGTTGCAGGGTGTATTCCAGCGTGCCGCCCGCTTGCATTTGGGCTTTCTTCTTTTCGATCGTGTGTTTGGAAAATCCCTGCGGGAGTTTCAGCGGAATGGACGCTTTTTGCTGGAGGGCGCTCTCGCCCTTCGGCGTCAGTTTGACGACAGGATATTCACCGCCGACCACCTTGAAGTATCCAAGGGAGATGAGTTCCTGGATCATTTCTTCAATCTGGTTTTGTTGAATGGCGGCGAGTTTGGCGTAATATACATGTCTATCGTAATGAAATTTGAGGATATCTTTTGCTTTCGAGCCTTTCAGAATCTGTGCAAGTTTCTCGCGACCAACCTGGCGGGTTCCGAGTTTGCGGGCAGTATCGAGAATGATGAGTGCGGCGCGTTCGATGAGGTCCATCTGCGCCACTTCGGCGACGGGTTTGCCTGTCGTTTGCGCAGGCAGAGATTTCCGCGCTTCGCAGTTGTCACAGCACACGGGCGCGTCGGCAGCGCCGTGATCGCCGAAGTGGTTGAGGATGATCTTGCGACGGCAGGCATTGGTCTCGGCGTAGCGGATCATCTGATCGAGTTGTTCGATGCGCCGGCGGATGTATTCCCTGCTCCGTGCTGCGGCGTTTTCGACTTCTTTTTGATTCCACGTTTGGCGTTTGAGCGACATGCGATAGCCGTCATCGCCAAGATGTTCAAGCGCGCCGATTTGTTCGAGCGCGGCCAGCCCCACCTTGATCTTGACGTAGTGTAGATCGGTGCGGCGTTGGAAGTCTTCGGCAGTGAGCCAGACTTCGGCGTTGGAGTTGCCCAATGCTCGGTATAACGCCTGCAATTCATTGGGTGTGACCACGCTGTTTTGAATGAAAAATTCCTGTAACGCGCGGTCTTGTGGATCGTACAACAACACGGCTTTGGCGGGATGACCGTCGCGACCCGCGCGCCCCGCTTCCTGATAATACGCTTCGAGCGAGCCTGGCACGGAATAATGGATCACCTGCCGCACGTCGGCGCGGTCAATACCCATGCCGAAGGCGTTGGTTGCCACAATCACGGGGGTCGAGCCGCTGATGAAGCGCTCTTGAATCCGCGCACGGTCTTCGGATGAAAGCCCCGCGTGATAGTGTTCGGCTTGTACTTTGCAGACGACGCGCACAAACTCAGCCACTTCCTCCGCGTCGCGGCGCGTGCCTGTGTAGATGATGGATGAACCCCGTAGCGCAAATTGCCAATTTGCGCTACGGAGCAACTCATTTAACGTGCGGAACTTGGTTTCAGTATCTGCTGTGTATTTCACTTCCAGCGTCAGGTTGGGACGGTTAAACCCTGTGACGATGGGCGTCGTCGCTTCGGGTAGCCCAAGCAAATGCACGATGTCGCTTTGGACTTTGGGCGTGGCGGTGGCGGTAAGGGCAACAGTGAGCGGGTTTCCAAGAAGACGACGCGCTTCAGCGATGTGGAGGTAGTCGGGGCGGAAGTCGTGTCCCCAGTTTGAGACGCAGTGCGCTTCGTCCACGGCGAGCAGGCTTAACGTCGAGGATTGAAGCGAACGGAGGAAGGTCACACTGCGCAGGCGTTCAGGCGCAACGTAAATTAGCCGATATTTCCCTTGCGATAAGAGCGTCAATCTCTGATTTTGTTCCGCGGTTGGGATGGCGCTATTGATGAAGGTGGCGGGGATGCCTTTGCGGTTGAGCGCGTCCACCTGGTCTTTCATCAATGCGATGAGCGGCGAGATGACGAGCGTCAGCCCTTCGAGTTGCAGGGCGGCGAGTTGGTAGATGAGCGACTTGCCCGCGCCTGTGGGCATGATGGCAAGCGTATGTTGTTTGTTGAGGAGGGATTGAATCGCTTCTGCCTGTCCCGCACGGAAGGCATCGAAGCCGAAGTGGGTTTGGAGGGAGGAGGAAAGGTTGGGGTCCATGAAACAAGAAAAATTGAACGAATTTTATTTTCGTGTTTGCAAGCGTATTTTCAAGTATAAGCGATTTGAATTGTATTCAGGCTTACGATTTCATAAACCTAGCGTGCCGCAACTTGTCCTGAAATGAAACCCACAAACAGGCTTGCAAGCAGAACAGGCGCCTCCTCTGGAGGAAGTTGGATTTTGCGCCATGTCTTTCCCTCGTCTTTGGATTCCATCAGCGCATCCCCCGCCAGAATGCGGATAAACGCTTCCTTCCCCGCCTCAGCCTGAATCTGATTAATCGGCTTCTCCAACCCTTTGGCTTTGACTTGCTTCCAGCCGCCCCCAGCCGACGCAAACAACCCATGCGACTCTGTTCCCGCAAAGAGCCGCCCGCCCAGCGCCGCCAGACTCAAAACAGAATCTTCCACAGGCAGAGCCGCCTCACGCCACGAGCGTCCGCCATTGTGACTGCGGAACAAGCCCGTACTTGTGCCAGCGTAAACCGCTTCACCGTTCAGCGTCAGACACAACGCCTGTTTGTCGAGCAGACCAAAATTCCACGCCTGCCACGAAGCGCCGCCATCCGTCGAACGCAGGACGCCGTCCTCCAGCGTTGCGGCGAACAAAGTTTTATCCTCTTCAAAGCTTGGCGAAATCGTCAGCGCAGAGACGTACGGCGCGGGCGTGGGGAATTGCGCCCACAGCCAGTGATTCCCCGCATCCCGCGAATACGCCATGCCGCCAGGCAACGCCGCAAACACAATCTGGTCTTTGGCGAAATTGGGGGAGAACGCCAGCGCCGTCACGGATAACGTCCCGCTCGCGATGATGCTTTGCGCCGCCCACGATTTTCCCGCATCGGTGGAACGATATAAACCCGAACGCCGCCCCGCGAAAAGGAGTTTATCCTTTTTGAAATCGGGCGAAGCGGCAAGGGCGAGTAAAAGGTCAGGTTGCGAATCTATCGTCATCATTCTTTGGCATTGCTCCGAAAAAAAATTCTATAGTACGGCAAAGTTCACCCTGCCCCGCGCTTCGCGAAATAAATTTCGCGGTACGGCAAAGTTCACTTTGCCCCACGCCCAGCGAAATAAATTTCGCGGTACGGCAAGGTTCACCCTGCCCAGGCTTCGCAAAATAAATTTTGCGTTACGGGTTCACCGAAGCCTGCGGGTTGCGTTTGTGGACGACCACATCCACCGTCAACGCCAGCGCGGCGGCGCGGACGGCGCGGATCAACGCGCCGCGCACGGAGGCGGCGGAGTCCAAAATGCCAGCGGATCGCATCTCCACAGCCTGACCGTTGCGCGCGTCTATGCCGCGACCCTGCCCCAGCCGAGTCAAAAAGCCTGAGGGGTCGAAGCCGCTGTTCGTGAGGATGAGGCGGGCGGGCGCGTCCAAAACTTTTCCCAGCGCGCGGCAAGCCGCCCGTTCATCTTCATCCAAAAGTTGTTTTGAGAATTCAGCCAGCGCGGGGCGGCAGTCGAGCAGGGCGATGCCGCCGCCGTTGACGACGCCGTCGCGCAGGGCGCTGCGAAGCGTGAGCGCGGCGCGTTCGGCGATCTCGCGGCGCGTTTTCATTTCGGTTTCGGTTGCGCCGCCAGCGGAAAGGATCGCCGCGCCGCCGAAGAGCCGCCCGATGCGTTCGCGCAATTTGTTGCGTTGTTCGGGCGTGTCGGATTTTTCGATGGCGCGGCGCAGCGTGTGGATGTGACTGCGAAGCGCGCGCGGCTCGCCCATGCCGTTGACGACGACGAAGCGTTCCATATCCGCCCAGGCGCGGCGGGCATGACCGAAATGCGCGGGGGTGAGGTTTTCAAAATTTTGATCCACAGCCTGGACGACGGCGCGCCCGCCCGTGAGCGCGCACAGGTCGTCGAGCGCGGCGGATTGATCCATCATGCCTGTGCCTGGGGTTTTCACGGCTGTGACGCGCATCTGTTTCGAGTCGCGGTTGATCTTCACCAGCAGGGCGGTCGCTTCCTCCGAAAGTTTGCGCGCGATCAGGATCAGATTTTGTTCGCCGTTTTGAAGCGCGCAGCGCAGGGCAGGCGTGAGTTGGCTGGCGGATTCGATCTCGAAATCGCTGATCAAGATCGCGGTGTTTTCCAAACGCGAGCGGCTCTGAATCGGATCGAGCATGAGACTGCGCGTGAGCAAACCGCCCGCCCACAAGTGACCTTCTACATATTCGCGTTCGGTCATGTTACTCCGCCCGAGTTGCACGGTCAGTTGACCCTCCGCGCCGAGGAGGTCGAAGATTTCGCCGAGCAAATCGGTGATGGAGTCATCGGCGCAAACCGAACGCGCAAAATCGGCGACCTGTTTTCTGCCTGCCAACGGCTGGATTTGTCCATCGAGCGCGCGCAACGCAACGTCAAGCGACTTTTCAAGTCCGACGCGCACGCGCATGGCATTGCCGCCCGCCGCGATGGATTTGAGGCATTCATCGTAAACCGCCTTGAACAGGACAGCCGCCGTCGCCGCGCCGTCGCCCACATCTTCGCGCAAACGCCAGAGCATTTGCCGCACGAACATCGCGCCGATGTCTTCGTCGCGGTTCGGCAGTTGAATGATGCGCCGCGCGATTTGCCCCGCGTCGTCGAGCAGTTCGGGCGGGTCACTGCGATGCGTCGGCTGGATCGCCACCAGACGCGGACGCGGTCCCAGCGTGGGGCTGACGGCGTCCACAATCTTGTGCGCGCCGCGCTGAAAGGCGCGCCAGACATCGGGCTGAAATTTGACTTCGGGTTTTTGAGTCGGGTTGAGGATGGACATTGGATGAGGCGGAGCGTTTTTTGGGGTTTATCGTAGTTTGGGCAGTACTGCGTCATTCATGTCGCCTGGTTTGCGAGATAAATCTCGCGGTACTGCGTCAGGTGAGTTATTGAATACGGACGCAAACACAGGCGAAACGTCTCGGCTTTGGGCGGGATGGTGTATTGCGGCAATGTGCCAGGTCCGCAACTGGCGTTGCCCAGCCCCGCGTGCCGAAAGTCGAGGGTGAGATAAATTTCGTCGCGGCGGATCAGGTCAACGGGATGACGAGCCGTTTCCAAATCCTGCGCGGTGTAGTGGAGCGCGCCCGCGTTGAGCGGTTTGTCGCTGTAGGCGAGCAAGCCGTATCCATTTTGATTCACGCACGCCGCCCAGCGCACGGAGGTTTTGTTGCCCGTCTCCTGCGGGCGACCATACGGGATGAACTGCTCGTCCACACTGCCGTGAAAAACGCCCATGCGCATTCCATGCTGGCGGTCGGGATAGGTCTCCAGCGCGCCGCGCCCGTGCCACCAGAACTCGTCGAATTCGGCGGGCAGGGCAAGCAGGTAACCGATGCGCGGCAGGACGGGCATTTCGCCGACGGGGTTGAGATGCGTTTCGATCCAGATTTCGCCGCTGGCATTGATTTCGTAAACCGTCCTGCATTCGATGTGAAAATCGTCGCGCAGACGGAACTCATGCTCGAACTCCTTTTCGTTCAAGCCGCGCAAACGCTTCAGGCGATGTTTGACCGATTCAAAAACGTCGGCGTCGGTCTTGTCCAGCCATCTGCCAACGACTTGAAGCAGTGGATAGCCCTTGCCGCTCCCGTTGCAGACCTCCAGCAGGGCGCGCACGCGGAGCGACTTGAGCCTGCCAGTGAGCGACGAGTAATCCACGCCCAATTCATGCGCCAGTTGGGTCAAGTCGGCTTCGTTCCATATCTGCGTGAGGACAAGTTGAAATTGATTCAGCCACCAATCCCACCACAGGGAACGTCCCTGCGCGGGGCGCGGCGCAATGCGCGAATGAACTTCAACCCGCGCCTGCTCTGCGCGCATTTGCTCGACCGTCACACGTTCAGCCGTTTCCTGCAAACGGTTCAAGCCCGCATCCTTCCAGGCGAACATCATCCGCTCGCGCCCGTATGTGCCGATGTCGTTATCCGTCGGCGCGCGCCAGAAGTTGAGCGCGGGCGGCTGGTGGATGAGTTCATGCCCGTCGCATTGAAGCGATGTCAGTTTACCGCTGGCGCGGTTGAAGGCGACCTGGAGGTTTGACGTCGAGATGATGATGGCATCGTGGCTCTCCCTCACCCCTAATCCCTCTCCCGCGGGGAGAGGGGGATTCATGCCTTTGAATTGTTGAATTTCAAACTGTGTCCATGAAACCTCATGCCCCGCCTTTGCCCATAACGTATCCTGCGCGAGCGTGAAGCGGACTTCGAGCCATGCGTCCGCAGTGATATTTTCATCCAGCGTAAACGGAACCTCTGTTTCCCAAATTTCCTGCGGCGCGAGATCGAACAGGTTCAACTCTCCAGCTTGAATCACAACGCCGTTGGATGTGAGATTCCATTCACAGCGCAGATGATCGAGCGCAGAAAAGAAATAGCGGTTGTGGATTTGAATGAGACCCCGCGCCGCATCGGGAAATTCAACACGCACAGGCTCCAGCCATTTTTTATATTCCCACAATGACGGATGCGGCGCGCGCTTCGCCGAGACCAGCCCGTTCAAACAAAATGCGCCGTCATTGGGTTCGTCGCCGAAATCGCCGCCGTAGGCAAACCAGATGCGCCCGTCGTCCGCTACGCGCTCAAAGCCCTGGTCAACCCAATCCCAAATGAAGCCGCCCTGCAGGCGCGGACATTGCTCAATGGCTTCCCAATATTCCTTCAGGTTGCCCGTCGCGTTGCCCATCGAATGCGCGTACTCGCACATGATGATCGGGCGCGGGTCGTCCTCTTCTGCCAGCGCGAGGATGTCATCCACGCTGGGATACATCGGCGCGATGATGTCGGTGACGGGGTCTTTGTACGCGGGATGATAATGGATTGGGCGCGATGGATCAAAAGCGCGAAGCCACTCCGCCAGCGCAACATGATTCGCGCCAAAGCCCGATTCGTTTCCCAATGACCACACGATCACCGACGGATGATTGCCGTAACGTCTCACCATGCGTTCGAGCCGCATCTGAAAAACAATCTTCCACTCTGGCGACTTGGAAAGATACGAAAGCGCGCCGTCGCATTCGATGTTCGCCTCGGCAAACAACAAAATGCCGTACTCGTCGCACAACTCATACCAGCGCGGCGCGTTCGGATAATGCGACGTCCGCACGGCGTTGATATTAAAGCGCTTCATCAACTCCAGGTCGCGGCGCATTGACTCTTCCGTCACGGTATGCCCCGTCAACGAATCGTGTTCGTGTCGGTTCACGCCCTTAATTAACACAGGCGCGCCGTTCAACAACAAATGCCCATCCCGAATCTCGACCGTGCGAAACCCCACCTGACATGACTCGATTTCAAGAATCTGCCCGTTCACTTCCAGCGTCAACAACAGGCGATACAGATACGGGTCTTCATCCGACCACTGACGGACGTTCGGAATCTCCGCAGAAAATTCGATTTGAACTCCTCTTGCGATTTGGATTTCCCTCGCCTCGGCATAGACCTGCTCCCCAGCCGCATCCACGAGATGACACGCCGCGCGCGCAGGGTGAGCCTGCTCCCCGTAGTTGACCGTCTCCACGCTGACGGTGAATCTGCCGTCCCGATACGACGCGTCCAACCCGCTGTGGACGCGGACATCGCGCATGTGCAGGTTCGGCGCCGACCACAGATACACGTCGCGGAAGATTCCGCCCAGCCGCCACATATCCTGGTTTTCGATGTACGTCCCATCCGACCAGCGGTACACGCGCACAGCCAGAACATTTTCGCCAGCCTGAAGATGGGACGTGATGTTGAACTCCGCAGGCAGGCGGCTGTCCTTGCTGAAACCGACCTCTTTTCCGTTCACCCAGACATGAAACGCCGAATCAACCCCGTCGAAACATAAAAAGATTTGCCGCCCGCTCCACGCTTCGGGGATCGTAAACGCGCGGCGATAACAGCCCGTCGGGTTGTCCTCTTTTGGAACATGCGGCGCGTCGTCGGGCGGGAAGGGGAGTTGGACGTCGGTGTAGTAGGGGATGTCGTAACCCTGCAATTGCCAGTTGCCAGGGACGCGAATCATGTCCCAGTCTGCGGCGGAGGTTTCGGGGAGATGAAAGTCCTTCGGAGCCGAATCAGGATTCGGCGCGAGAAAGAACCGCCAGTCCCCATTCAGCGCATGATAGTACGCGGACTGATTCCTCAACCCGCGCAGGGCTTCCTCCAAAGTCGCAAATGGAATCAAGGAGGCGCGCGCTGGCTCGCGGCTGCGTCCCTGAATTTGCGGATTTTCCCAGTCGTTAATCGTCATGCCGTGCCGCCGCCATCCACTGCCAACACCGCGCCTGTGACGTAACTCGCCGCAGCGCTGACGAGATACAAAACCGCCTGCGCGATTTCGAGCGGCTGGGCATAGCGGTTGAGCGGGCGTTCCTTTGCTTCGGCGAGAAATGTATCCTCGGCTTGACCGAGTTGCTGGGCTTCGTTGCGGAGCATGGGCGTGTCGGTATCGCCTGGGCAGATGCAGTTGACGCGGATGTTTTGCGCGCCGTGGTCAATTGCCAGCGCGCGCGTCATGTTGACCACCGCGCCCTTCGACGCGCAATACGAGATGGCGTTGCGTCCGCCCTTGATGCCCCAGCCCGAGCCCGTGTTGACGATGGCGCCGCCGCGCGCGCTCATGTGCGGGACGGCGTATTTGCACATCAGGTAAATGGATTTGACGTTGACCGCCATGACCCAATCCCAATCCTCTTCCGAGATGTTCGTCACGTTCGTGCGGCGGATGATGCCCGCGTTGTTGAAGAGGATGTCGAGTCTGCCAAAGGTGTTCACTGCGGTTTGCACAACGCGCTCGCAATCCTCCGCTTTGGCGACATTGCACAGCACGAAGACCGCGCGCCCGCCTGCCGAGTTGATTTCCTGTTCGGTTTGTTTGCCCTGCTCCTGATTGATGTCGGCAATCACGACCGCCGCGCCTTCTTGCGCGAGTAACAACGCTGTGGCTTTGCCGATGCCCGACGCGCCGCCTGTGATGATGGCTGTTTTTCCTGTGAGGGTGTTCATGGTGTCTGCCTTTCTTTTTTTTGCAAATAAATTTCGCGGTACGACAAAGTTTACTTTGTCCATGCTCTGCGCGAAATGAATTTCGCGGTACTTATGCAACAACTTTATACATCATACTTTCACGATAGCCCGTAACAACCGCGAAATATCCTTCGATCAATTTATCCACTTCGGTATCGCCCGTATCCACCAGCAGGGGCTGCATACGGAGCGCGCGCAGTTTATCGGCTGTGCCGACCACGATGATATTCCCACGCCCGACTTTGCGAATCACCTCCGCGCCGATTTGCTGGTTGCCGCGCCCGAACAAAAATCCCTGCCCGCCGATGGGAGTGACGATGATTTTTGCAGGCATGGTTTCAAGCAGATTCAGCAGTTGCGCCTGCGTCACATCTTTGGCGATGAGTTCCCCGTCGCGGACGACATCCACGCCGACGAGCGTTTTCTCCACGTTCAACGCCTGGGCGACGGCGCGCGTCGTCGTGCCTGGGGCGAGGATGTATGCCACGCCCGCCTGCATCTGTTCGACGACCTCCGCCGCGATGGCTTCGGCTTGATAGGCTTCGGATTCGGGACTGGGCATTTTCTGGTTCTGCAACAACAGCGGACGATGCGGCACGAACAGCGTCCCATACAACCGCACGTTGACTCTGCCGTCGCGGTAGGCGGCTTCGTCCAGGTCCAACACTTCGGCTTCACGCAGGCGCGCTTTGCCTTGCAGGAACATCGCCGCCAGTTCGCCCGCATGTTTGGGATTCGTGGCGTAGACCGCCGAATGAATCTTCACGCCCGCAGGGATTCCCAGACATGGGAATTGCGCGGGGAGCGCGGCGCAAATGTCGCGCGCCGTGCCGTCTCCGCCCGCGAAGAGGATTAAATCCACGCCGCGCGCCGCGAGTTCACGCGCGGCTTGTCTTGTATCTTCGGCGGTCGTCGCGCTGGGACGAATCCCGCCGATGACGTTCGGCGCGAATCCCGCCTGACGCACGGAGGTCTCGCCCATTTCGAGCGGAGGCGTGAAAACCTCCAGAGTGGGATCAAATTGAAATAGCGGAAGCAGGCTCAAGGCGGCGCGTTGAGGCGCTTCGGGAGTCGCGCCGAGTTCCAAAGCGCGGCGCTGAGTCTCGATCCCGTCGCTGCCTTTGAGTCCCACGCGCCCGCCGATGCCAGCCAGTGGATTTACGATCAGTCCGATGCGAGTCATAAATTAAGCAGACCTGACATGCCTCATGAGTCGCGCTTACTTCCTCAATCATCGCGTGGACGATGGTGATTGTTCGTCAAGTCCTCGCGGAGACATGCCAGGTCTTGTGTGATTATTTTTTCAATTTCCGCTGATACGCCCGCCACGTGACCGCCCATGCGTCGGGGTCGTCGAACGACTCCTGGTCAATCTTGTGGATCGTGCTGTTGTGCGGCGCGGTGTGGAGGATTTCGGGATTCGTGTACGCCTCCTCCGCGATGTGATTGAGGATGCGGGCGTATTCGTCCAGGTCTTCGCGCGAATACGATTCGGTGGGTTCGAGCGTCATCGGTTCGGGGACGACAAACGGGTGATGGCTGAGCCAGTAATGCGAGCCGAAATCGGCGACGCGAAAACCGATCTCCTCCGAATGCACGCCTGTATCGTTCGTGAGTTGCTCCCACGAGTAGCGCACCTGTTCGACGCGGCGTTTGCCTTTCGCATACGGCGCGCTCACGCCGCGAATTTTGAGCACATTGTGCATCAGGTAATTGTTGTTGAGCGCGGCGATCTCCGCCACTTCGCGCAGACCGTCGGCGCCGAGACTCATGATCCACGCATAAGCGCGCAGTAGGTTCGGCGCGACGCCATACCACGGGCGAATCTTGCCGACGCTCTGCGGACGGTTGAAGTCGAGATAATATTTTTCGCCGTCAAATTCCACCGTCGGCGTGGGGAGGAACGGCGCGACCTCTTTCGTCACGCCGCACGCGCCCGCGGCGGGACCTCCGCAGGCGTGCGGCGTGGAAAAGGTCTTGTGCAAATTGAAATGACAGACATCGAAGCCCGCATCTCTTGCGCGCGTGATGCCGAGAATGCCGTTGGCGTTCGCCTGGTCGTAGGAACACAACCCGCCGACGGAATGAACGAGATTCACAAACTCTTCGATGCGCGGATTGAAGATGCCCGTGTCTTCGGGATTGGTGATGAGCAGGGCGGCAGTCCGTTCGGAGACGGCGGCTTTCAACGCCTCAAAATCGGGATAACCGTCCGCGTCGGGCGGGAGCGTGATGATTTTGTAGCCCGCCACCTTCGCCGCCGCGCCGTTCGACGGATGCGAGAACGACGTGGTGATGACCTCCGTGCGCTGTCCGCCTTCGCCGCGCGCTTCGTGATAGGCGCGGATCATCGCGACGTTGGCATAAATCGCCGCCGAACCCGCCCCAGGCTGGAGCGTGACGTGATCCATGCCCGAAATTTCCTTCAACATGCCTTCGAGTTTATACATCACTTCGAGAATCCCCTGCACCGTCGAAAGCGGTTGCAGCGGATGCAGGTCGGTCAACTTGTGCGAACGCGCCAACTGGTCGTTGACCTTCGGGCTGTATTTCATCGTGCAGGTTCCCTGTCCCACGTCAACGTTGAGGTCAACGCCGAGGTTTTCCTGCGAGAGCCGCGCATAATGACGAAGCACATGCAGCTGCGACATCTCAGGCAATGCGGGCGCGCTTTTGCGTTTCAAACTTTCGGGCAGGTTGTCGAACACATCACCCGCCGCTTCCACGACCGCCGCTTCGGGTTCGGGCGGAAGAACGCCGCGCTGACCCGCAACGCTCAACTCAAAAATGATCGGCTCATCCCAGCGCGCCTGATGAAAACGCCGCAGGGCAGGTTTGGGCGCGACCGCTTTCGGCGCGCCGAGTTTTTTGGTTTCGTGTTTCATTTCGTTGCCTCCGCAATGGCCTTCGCCAGCGTATCCAGATCCGCCTGCGTGTGGACTTCCGTCACGCAATACAACGCGCACTGCCCCAGCGACGGAAACTCCGCGCTCAAATCCTTGCCGCCGAAGATTCCCTTTTCCAACAGCGCCTGATTGACCTGCGCGACGGTCTTCCCCGTTTGATTAAAGTCCACGACGAATTCCTTGAAATGCGGTGTGACGGAAAAGCGCGTCTTCACACCCGACACCTGATTCAGTTTTCTGACGGCGTATCTCAGCCTCTGCATGATGCCGCGCCCCAAATCTTCCATCCCCTGCGGGCCCATCAACGCCAGGTACACGCCCGCCGTGATGCCCCACAACGCCGCTGCCGTGCCGACCCATTCCTTGCCCTCCTCGCGCACCGCGAACGATGTCCGCTCGTACGCCACATCGCCAAACCCATATTCGCCTTCGACGCTCGTTGTCGCAACGCCGAACAACCGCGACGGATATTCCATCACGATTCGTTCATCGTCCTTCGAGGCGATGAAGCCCGCGTGACCGCCGCCGTAGTGCATGTGGATTCCCAGCGGTTGAATATCGCCGCAGACGATATCGCCTCCATACTCGACGGGCGGGTTGATGACGCCCAGTGAAATCGGGTCCACGCCGACGACGAAGAGCGCGCCGCTCGCGTGAGCGATTTTGCCGATCTCCTCCGCCTGCGTTTCAAGGAAACCCAAATACGACGGGTTCTCGATGAACACCGCCGCCGTCTCTGCATTGATCTGTTGCTTTAGCGCATTCAAATCCAGCAAGCCTGTCGCTTCATCGAACGCGACCAGTTCCACCTGCATATCGGGCTTGAGATAATCGCGGATCTTCGAGAGTTTGTCGGGCATGACCGTCGCAGGCAGGAGCGCGACCGTTCTACCCGTGATCCGTCCCGCCATGCGCAGCGCCGTGCTGGTGGACTGAAAGCCGTCATAGACAGGCACGTTGACCACGTCCATGTTGAGCAGTTCGCCCATCATGCTCTCGTATTCGAACAACGCCTGAAAACGTCCGTGGTCTTCATACGGCTCGCCCGCGTACGCCGTGAGAAATTCGCCGCGTGAATTGACCTCATCGCACACGGCTGGCACATAATGCTGGGAACACCCCGCGCCGAGAAAACTCAACGTCTCACGCGTGGACTGATTCTTCGAGAGCAAGCCCTCCACGTGGCGCACGAGCGCGGTCTCCGAAAGAAACGGCTCAGGCAGATTCAGCCTGCCCTTGAAGCGAATCGAATCGGGGATGTCCGCGTAGAAATCCTCCACGCTGTTGGCGTTCACCGCCTTCAGCATCGCCTCTTTGACGGCAGGCGCCGAGTTGGGGATGTAGGGATAGACGATTGGTTTTTTGGTCATATTGATTCTCCTGTGGTAAATCAATTTTCTTCAAGCAATTCATGCGCCAGCGTCAGCCAGATGCCCGCCGTCCACGAGAAGTGGAAGTCGTGGTAGCCCTGACCCGTCTGCGCGTCGAAATTTTCAGCAAAGCCGTTCTGCGCCGCCAAATCCACGAACCGCTGGCGAATATCGCTGGCAAACTCAATTTCTTCGCAAGCCGTCAGCGCGTCAAAAAGGATCAACGTCGGCGCCGCCCAGATGGGTCCGCGCCAGTAGCCGCGCGAACGGTACAGCGGACTCTTCAAATTCTCGGTGGCGAAACCGTGCGGGGATAAAAATTCGCCAGGGACTTTCAAACGCGCGATCATCTTCCCGCGCACATCCTGCGGGAGACGTTTGCCGAGAATCAGCGGCAGATACAGGAGCAGGCTTTGCGATTCAATCTCGGCGTGTCCGCTCACCTGCACCGCGATGAAATGGTCGCCGCGCCAAAAGTGGGCGAGCAGTTTGCGGGTCAACGCCTCGGCGCGCGCAAGCCAGCCGCGCGCCTCCTCCAGTTTACCAAGCCGCTTCGCAAACTCAGCCAGCGTTTCCATCTGCAAAACGAGATATGCCGAAATTTCAGGCGACTCAATCGGCGGGCGCACGGCGAAGACCGTGCTGTTATCCCAGCCGCCGTCGTTGCCGTGATTGCACTGCGGAATGCCGTCGCCGTCGTCGTCGCGCTGTTCAAACCACCAATTCGTCCAACGCGAGAGCGGCGCGTACATTTCATTCAGACGTTCATCGGTCAACAGGCTTGAGTTTTGCAGCAGTCGGTTCAAAATCCAGCCATGCACGGGCGGCTTGCAAAAACTCCACGAAACCAAGCGGTCGTTGATCAGGTCGGGCATCACGCCGCTGGCATCCTGCTGGTCGAACAATACCATGAACTGATCCCACGCCAGTTGCGGATGCGCCTCCGCCAGCGGCAACGCATGGAAGCAATGATCCCAGCTCCACGCGCCGATCATCCCGTTTTTGGAGGCGAAGATCGCGTCGCGCGTCAAATGTCCGCTGGGGGCGGCGACGCACGACCACATAATGTAACAAGCCAGTTCGCGCGCCTCCGCGTAACGCGCAGGCACGCTCGGCATGGCGCTCATCCATTCGGCAAATACGCGCTTTGCATTGTCCGCGCATTCATCGAACGAATCGGCGCGCGCCCGTCCGCCCCAGCCGACGATGAATTCGTCAATGGCGAATTCGCAAGCCTCTCCGCTTTCGGGGTGGAAAAGGATCGAGATGGCGTCGCAGTTTTCGGCTTGCCATGAAGCGTCAATCTCCATCCGCCCGTTGAGCGGCGCAAACATCAACTTCGTCTCGCAGATCGTGTTGACCGTCAACATCCATTTGCCGTCTGTGTGCGGGATGATATTGTCGTACGCGCCCGTCGGCATCGAAAAGCGGATCGAAACTCCGCGCAGGCGAAAGCGGACGGAATCCGCCGCCTCAAAACTGACCTCAGCCTGCCTGCCGCTCCCCGCGCTTAATCTCAGCCGATGCGATTCCGCCTCCGCCTCGAACGGAATCGGTTTTCCATCCGCGAGCAATTCCATCAACAGGATTTCCTGCAAAGGGCGTCCGCCTGTGGCGGGTCCGCGCACACTGCGAAGATACAAGCCCGCTTTGCGGTCCGACGTTTCAGAAAGAATCGAAAACGCCAGATACGAGCCGTAAAAACTAAAAGGGATTTTTGTGAGATCGAAATTCATAGGGCTACATGAGTTCGTACCGCAAACTTCAGTTTGCGATGGCATGAGCAACGTCGCGCAGGGCGCGTTCTCTTACGCGCCCGTTGGCGTTGGAGAACGCCAACTACACGGTTACGGTATTTAATTCTTAAACTTCATCAGTTTGCGATGGCATGAGACGGTTGGCTTCAAAAAGCCCCATGCCATTAAGATGACACAGGGCTGGGCGCAGTTCGCAACCCTTTTTACTCCTTCAAGCCAGTCATCGAAATACCTTCGATGAAGACGCGCTGACCGAAGAAGAAGATGATGATGATGGGCAGGACGACGAGCGTGCTGACCGCCATGAGATGAGGGTAGGCGTTGGCGATGGTGCTGTTGAAGGTGAAAGTGCGCCGCAGGCTTTCCACGCCCAATGCCAGGACGAACTTGCTCTGGTCGTGGACGTAGATCAGCGGTCCGAGATAATCGTTCCACGCGCCGATGAACGCCAGCAGGCTGACGACGGTCAGCGCGGGACGCGAGAGCGGGAGCATGATGCGCCACAGAATGTCGAACTCACTGGCGCCGTCAATGCGGGCGGCGTCTGATAACTCGGAGGGAATCGTGCGGAAGAACTGCCTGAGCATAAAGATGTAGTAGGGACTGCCGAACAGGGCTGGCACCACCAGCGGCAGGAAGGAGTTGATCCAGTGCAGTTTTTTGAAGATCATGAACAGCGGAACCATCTGCACCTGAAAGGGAACCATCATGGTGGCAAGGCAAACGTAGAAGAGCGTGTCGCGCCATTTCCATTGGATGCGCGAAAAGCCATACGCGACAATCGCGGAGGAGAGCGTCGTCGCGAGGGTGTAGGGGATGGCGTACAGGAACAGCGTGTTCAGCATGTATTGCGTAAACGGCTGGCTCGTCCAGGCGTCGGCGAAGTTGTTCCAGAAGGCGGGGCTGGGGAACCAGATCGGCGGGGCGACGTAAACCTGCGCGTCGTTCTTGAGCGCGGAGGAGAACATCCAGTAGAACGGCATGACGAACGAAACCGCCAGCAGGATCAAGACCGTGTACTTGACGATTCCCGCGATCCGTTCGGCAAGGGCAAGCGGTTTGCGCTGGGCGGGTTGTTTCGAGGCGTGGAAGGTTGAAGATTGAACGCTCATGATACGCTCCTATTTCTCACTGCTGTAATAGACCCAGCGCGCCGAAGTTCTAAAGAGGATGAAGGTGAAGACCACGATGACGATGAACAACATCCACGCCAGCGCAGAGGCTTTGCCCATGCGTAAAAACTCGAAGGCGTTGCGATACAGATACAAGCCGTACAGTTCGGTCGAGTTGCTCGGTCCGCCGCCTGTGACGAGCCACGGAAGCGTGAAGGATTGGAAGCCCTCGATGAATCCCATGATGAGGTTGAAGAGGATGACGGGCGTACACATCGGGATGGTGATGTGCCAGAATTTGTGCAGGGCGTTGGCGCCGTCGAGTTCGGCGGCTTCATAGAGCGAACGCGGCACATCCTGCAGGGTTGCCAGAAAGATGACCATGGCGTTGCCCTGCGCCCACATGTAGATCATGATGAGCGACGGCTTCGCCAAAGCGGGGCTGGAGAGGAAGGGGATGACGGGCAGCCCCACCCCTTGCAGGAGGGAGTTGATCAAGCCGAACTGGGTGTTCAACAGGAACTGCCAGACCATCGCAACCACAATCGTCGGGACGATGGCAGGGAAGAAGAAGATCGCGCGGAAGAATGGTCGCGCCATGATCTTGGTGTTCAGCAAAGCCGCCATCAGGAAGGCGGAGATCACCCCCAGCGGCGCGCTCAATAAAACGTAATACAACGTATTGCCGATCACTTTCGGGAAGGTGGCGTCTTCGGTGAAGAGTTCGACGTAATTCCCAGGCCCGATCCACACTGCTGGGCGCAGAAGGTCGTAGCGTGTAAAACTGTAATAAAAGGAGGAGATCAGCGGGTAGACCGTCCACAGCAGAAAGCCGATCAGCCAGGGGGAGACAAAAAGCAGACCAAGCCAGAGGTCGCGTTGCGAACGATTTTTGAGGAATGGAAGGTTCATTGGGCGCGTCCTTTCAAGCAAAACGCAAGGGGCTTCCGCAGAAGCCCCTTGCAATCAAAAGACTTATTTGAACCCGGCGTTCTTATATTCTGTCTCGCAGCGTTTCTGGAATTCAGCGGCGGCATCGGCGCTGGTCATTGTATCGCGGTACACCGCTTCGCGCAGTTCGCCGTAGGCTGTTTCCACGAAGGATTGGATCGGGCAGGCGATGGCGTTCTCGACTTCGGTCGCTTCGTTCACCGAGTCGAAATAGAATTTCAGCCCGGGGAAGGTGTTCGGATCTGCCTTGTTGAGGAAGGGTTTGTAGGCGGGCAGCCAGCCGAGGTCATTGAACATCTTCTCGCAGACTTCGTCCGAGTTGAGGAATTCGGCGAACTTGAAGGCTTCTTCAGATTTCTTAGCCTCCTTGAAGAACACATTGAAGTGTCCGCCTGTGCCTTGCACTTTCGCGCCGCGCCGCGCTTCAGGGACGGGTACCCAGGTGGCGCGATTTTGTTTCGCCACTTCGGGCATCTGAGCCTGGGTTTCGCCGGGGTGCCAGTAGCCTTCGATGATCATGGCTTGCACTTCGGCGTTGAAGGAACCGCCCCAGGTTTCGTTGGCGGCAACGGAGCGCATCCCCGCCATCTTGTCGGGTCCGACGATGCGGTAGAACTCGCCCATCGTATCGAAGGCTTGCGCCATGCCGTCGTTGGCAAGATCAAACGTCCCGGTTGCGGGATCGAACCATTTGAAGCCCCATGAGCGGGCGGCGAGGAAGCCGTCGCCAAATCCCCCGCCTTCGGCATCGTACGGATCGAGTCCGATGGTCAACAGGTTGCCAGCTGTATCGAACGTGGTCAGTTTGCGATGCCACTCCAGCGCTTCATCCCAGGTGACGGGAGGCGTGTCTGGATCCAAACCCGCTTCTTCCACCATCTTGGCGTTGTAGTCCAAACCAAAGCGCACAAAACATTCGAGTGTGGGGACGCCATATTGCTTGCCGTCATAAAAACCGGCATCCCAGTTGCCGTTGATGTAATCGTCTTTCTTGACGATGGCGCTCTTGCTGACCCAGTCGCTGATGTCAAGGCAGACATCGCGAGTGAAGAGGTCGGGGTAGGGGACGTTGGAAGCGGCGTCGGGCGGCGTGCCAGCCGCGAGGGCGGTAAAGAGCGCCTCGTTCGCGACATTGGGCTTCATCTCGACATCCGATGAGCCCATCAATTCCTTGAATTTTGACATCGCCTTGAACGTCGGAAAGATGGGAACCAACTCACCCCAGCCGACCCACCATTGCACGGCGTCGGGGTTGGTGGGAGCAAGCTCATCAGTGGGTTGAGGTTCGGCATCCGTACCCGCTTCCGGCGTGAGGGTGATGCGGGGTCCGCAGGCGGTGAGTACCGCGCCCAGCGTTCCCATGGAAGCAAGTTTGAGAAAATCTCGGCGGCTTATATAGACTTTCAATTTCTCGGTCATGACCATTCTCCTTTGATAATTGTGGGATAACAGGCTTAGGTCGAGGTAGGAACTATAGAATCACGCGCCAATCGTCTCCTTTCTTTCGTTTGACCAGAGTGAGTTTGATGTTGGATTGTATCCGTTCTGACATGTTTATAATATATTTATGATGTATTATAGGGCATATTTGGAAGGTGTCAATCCGATTCTGAGAATCGGAAAAATAGGCGGTTGTTTTCCCGATTTATCTGTATAATCGGGCATCGTCAAAAAAGAGAATCCATGAGAAAAGCAGGCACCAAAAAATTATTTGTTTATGGGTTGTTGAAAAGAAGGATCATTGCCGGAGAGTTGACCGCCGGGACGATCCTGAATGAGAGCGATTTGGCGCAGGAGCTCAAGATCGGCAAAACCCCCACGCGCGAAGCGCTCATCATGCTCGTTCACGATGGCTTTGTAGACGCCCTGCCGCGTGTCGGATATGTCGTTACCCGCCTGACGCTTCAAGATGTGTTTGAGATTTTTACCCTGCGCATCATTATAGAAGTTGAAGCCATCGGTATCGCCGTGGAACGTATTACGGAAACCGACATCGGCAAATTGATCGAGAACAACAGGCAAGAAAGCGCCCTGGCACAGGAAAAAGACGGGGCGTCCCTGCGCGAGCAAGGGTATCAACTTAACCGCGAATTTCATTTGGTCATCGCCCAAGCTGCCGGCAACAACCGCCTGACGCGCCTGATCCAAAATATGATAGACGATCTTGAACGCGCGCTCACCTTTGACCCATACCTTGCCGACCCCAGCCAGCATAACGATATCATCCTGCATTTGAAGAATCGCGACAAATCCAAGGCGCAAGATGCGATGCGCAGGCATATCGAAGAAACGCGCACACGGATCGTCAATCGGTTTTAGCGCGTGTTGTATCCTACCATCAACATCGGACGACTGCGAAGCGTGTAGCGCTTCGGCAGATGCGGTAACAGATCAGCGCGCCAGCCGAATTCCTCGCCGAACCCTGGAATGAGCGTCAGCACGAAACTAATCAGAAAACTCCCCAGAATGGTTCCGATGGAAATATCCGTCGGAAAACTATGCAAGCCGAGCAGTTTTTCGAGCAGGACGGGCGCGTCAAAGATTAATAGCGCCAGCAGAAGAACTGCCACATAATGTTTTGGCTTGCCCCAATGCCAGCCCATATTCTTGAATCCGTCACGAAATACCCAGCGGCCAGCGATGAAGGAGCCAACCGCGACCATGATCAGCGAAATGGAACTGAAGAGGTAGCCCCGGATAGGATCGTTACCCCATAGAGCATAGGCAATTTGTGGAGGTCACGACAATCCAAAGATGATCAGCAGGTAGAGCGGGAGAGAGAATGGTCGTTGGCTGTGTCCATACGCGCTGGAATCAGTCTGTCGGGCAGTGATCATGGTTATTCCGATTCCTTATAAGTTTCAGGGAGGATGGTCTCAACCATCAAGCGGCGGAACAGGTCGGCTTCCTCCCAAATCATGCCATGCCCGGAATGCTCGAAGTAGATCAACTCCTTTTTGGGAGCTTGGAGCAGGTTGAAATATTCCTCGGGAATTGGCGATGGATTGTTCATGTCATGCCGTCCCAGCATAATTTAAACCGGCAGGTCAAGACGGGCGGCATCTACGCGGAAGTCCATCTCCTGCAACTGCGGATAAACGACATTGAAGGTGTTCATCAGCCCAAGCAGGTAATAGAATCGGTCAAGCCAGCCATATTCAGGTTGCTTAAGCATTAACTGGATGGCATCGCCTTCACGCCGATACGTTTCATCCTTGATATTCGGCGCTTCAAAAACCTGATACTCCCGCCCAAAGAGAGTGGCATAAGGGCGAATGGGACTTTTGCCGAAGTAGGGCGGTGGTCCTTGCTCTTCGAGCGTCTTCACAAAACCGGTATCGCCGGTCTGACGGGCATGATCCAGCACCAGGTCGTAAATCATCTGGTCGGTTTCCTGCACATCCACCATTTGCGCCGTACCAATATAGGCATGGTAGAGGTCCGGACGTTATTGGGCAGCCAAAACCCCGATGATGGTTTCCCATGAGCGCCCGACCAGATAAATTTTTTGCTCGTCGAAGCGTTGTCGCAGTATTTCACTCAGTTCGATGACATCGGAAACATATTGCTCGATCGTTAAATCTGTTTTTGGATTGTAGGAAGGGTAGGCTTTGCCACAGCCGCGCTGTTCCCAGATCACCACTACGAAATGCTTTTCCAACTCGCTGTTGAAGCGCAGGACGCGCGCTGCCTCGCTTGCGCCGGGTCCACCGGAGAGGAAAAGTAGAACCGGCTTATTCACATCGTGGCCGCGAATAATGAGCCACTATTCCGCGCCGCCGAGCTTGACCGCTTCCAACGAGGCGATACTGCCTGGTTTGGGTTTCCCATCTGAGCCGGTGATGGCGGGAGTATGTGCCGCCCATTGGGAATACAGCGTGAATACGGCGAGCAGAAGGATAAGCGCCAGCGGGATGGTCATGCAGCCTCCAAAGTTGTTCGACCTTTTCATGGGAAGCTCCTTTTTCACATCCTTCAAGTTGAAATCTTCCGGCTAAAAACCGGTTAGAAAACGCGCGACATCCTGAATCCAATGAAATGCAATTGCAGATTCAAGTCCGCGGCGACGCGCCAGAATGAGCAACGGCAAGCCCCAGAACAATGTCAATACCGCCCCCATGATTAACGCCGACAGCGGCGACTGTAAAAACAGATCGTCAAGGTGGGAGTAGCTATGCACCAGCGTTGCCAACGCGCCCGCCGCCCAGACCGATTGACGAGGCAATGAATTTCGCAAGAGGAGCCATAGCAGTCCCCACAGTGCAAAGCGATAGAGCGCTTCCTCGACCACGCCCGGCTGAAGCGCGTCCAGCAGAGAAGCGAGGGGGTTTTGCCATTCGATGGGATGTCCCTGTGTGAGTTGTGACGCGAAGGCATTCAGCGCTGCCAATGGCAAGCCGACCGCCAAACCCACAAGAATTCCCCGCGCCGTTTCGCGCCAATGACCGCTCGCGGCGTGGAACGGCGCTGGTCCGCCCATCCGCATGATCGTGAGTCCGCCCAGAGCAGCCAGAAAGGTGAAGCCGCCGCGTAGCCATGCCTGTCCAAAACTGCCGCGCACAATTCCAAAAAATGGATAGGGTGAAAAGAGCGTGGCAAATAACATCCCAATGCCGATTGCCGCGCCCAGGACCAATGCCGCAATCCAATCGCCCCGCCACAAAGCGCGATAGCCTTTCAATACCACGAAGATCGAGCCGATCACGGTCAGGGTTTCGAATACCTGAAAGGTGTGCCAGTCTGTGAATTTGTTTGCCAACCACGCGCGAGCGAAGAAAATTGCCAGAGTAGCCGCGCTTAGCAGGACGAGAGGTGCATATTTATTTTTCATGGATTCGCCTCTTGGAGGTTCCGATAGAGACCGGTTTTAAAGTCTCCCCGGTCTTTTAGATAATGGTCAAAGAACGCGAGGGAAACTTCGTTTAACTCCCGCAAGTATGCAGCGGCGTCTCTGGTTGTTTCCCCGCCTTCGAGGATGCGAACAAGCAGAGGGCTGGCAAGTGAGAGGTCCGTCAGGGAAAAGTGCCCCGCGCCGCGCAGGTACAGGTTGAACGCGTCCGCCTGCGGGTCAAGGAGCAGATCGTGATTGCGCGTGTATTGCGTCCACTCAGAAAGATGGCTCCACGAAGCGTCCGAATATACGTTTAGAACGGGAACGGGATAGGCGTCGCGGACGAAAATAAATTCGCCGTTCTCGACGCCGACGATGTCGCAAAGAAATGGCGCTTCAAGCGCCATGACCGCGTCGATGTCGCTGCGTTGCCTCGGAACTCCTAGGACCGCCGATCCGCCCAGGGAATGACCCATCACCCCGATTCTTTCTACATCAATCAGGTTATACACATCACCGGCGTTGGTGGAAGCTTTCTCCAAAATGGTATCGATTGCGAAATTAATATCGCCGGTGCGGGTTTCCATCCACTCTCGATAATAGCGATAACTTTCCTGTTTGTCGCGTTTCGCGTCCTCCTGTTGAAGTTGGCGAAAGTAATCCATGCTTACGAACGTGACATGACCGTTTTCATCTTCCGTCCAGAAGGCATGATATGGATGCCCGATGGATGCGATGACATAACCATGACTCGCCAGTTCAAGGAATAACGATTCGTTGCTGTATTCTGTGCCGAGACCTCCGTGCGAAAACACGATCAGCGGAAAGGTTTCATTATTGGTTGGGTTTTGGGGATACCAGAACGTGACATTGACTCTGCGGTTTTCCCCGCTCCTCGAGAATTGTTCAATGCGATTCTCATCCATGTATGTGTGACGGACAGTGGCTACCGTGTAGGGACCAGTTGGAGCTAGCGGCTCATGCGGCGGGAAGATCAGAGCAGGAACCAGCGCGAGGAACACCAATAGTAGAGATAGGACAAATCTCGCCATAATGCGTCGCGCCGAATAATCCCTGACACCCTTCCTGCGGATGAGCGCAAAGACACCATGCGCCGCCCAGAGGAAAAGCAGGATAGCCAGACCATACCAGCGGAAACCCCACTCCAATACAGACGCCAGCGTCAGAAGTAGAAAAACGATAAATGCAGCGATGCGCGTGCCGCTTCGAACTTTTTCCTGAAGCGATTTTGTCGCCAGGCTGTAAATCGTCAGCGCCAGTTCAACGATGAGGACAATGGTCAACACTTGGCTTCCCATAACGATGCCTTTCACATATCTCAGCCGCGCTTCTTTTTCCAAATGGTTGCGAGTCCGCCAAGCACGATGGCGAGGGCAAGATCCCTGTTCGGAAACGACTGTTCGGACTTCTCCTTCACGATCTGGCTCCTGGCGGTCAATTCATTGTGTCTCGCGCTTCTCAATGAACTCGTCAATGCCATGACAATTTTCGACCAGTTCCTTCAACCGTTGAATGAAGCGCGCGGTGGGAGCGCCATCCACAATGTCGTGGTCAACGCTGATCGTCAGGCAGAGAAATTCACGGTTTTCCAATTGACCATTTTTCAGCATCGGCTTTACGGCAATGCCTCCCAGCGTGGTCTGGAGCGTGTGGTTCGACACAGGGATGCCCCAGCCGCCGCCCGCGCCGAACATGCCCACAGATGTCAGGGAGATCGTTCCATTCATTTCCTTCAGTAACTTCGGGTTTTTGAAAAGGACGACCAAAAAGAAACGGCGGACCAAGGCAGGCAGGCGAACAAACCAGCCGATGAAATTCGCCTCGCGCCCGCGTTCATGCTTGCTTTGGAACGCGCGGATTTCCTCATGGATGTCCCGCAAGGTCTTATGATTTACCGCCCGAAGGATATGAGGACGGATGATTCTGCGTCCACCCGCTTCGACCTCGAACAGGGTGTTCACATCCACATCGTCGAAGATCACGAGTCGTTCCCGCCATGTGCGATATGCCTGCATGGTTTTGTTCTCATCCACAGCCCGCGCCACGCAAGCCATGATGAACGCCGTCAATGAAAGCGCCTCGCCCGTCTTCATCTTGTGCT
The DNA here is from genome assembly GCA_020847435.1 of Anaerolineales bacterium. Taxonomy (GTDB): domain Bacteria; phylum Chloroflexota; class Anaerolineae; order Anaerolineales; family Villigracilaceae; genus Defluviilinea. The sequence goes on along the minus strand of JADLBX010000024.1, from coordinate 20,958 downwards.
CTCGAATCAGGCGGCGCGCGTCAGTGACATCCATTTCCACCAGCCCGTGGATCAAGTGTTTCTGCCGCGCCAACCATCCGCCATCTGTCATCAAGCGGCGCAGTTTTGGAAATGGAACAATTTGATAGTTTACGTTTCCCATCACGACGCTCCCAAATAGTGCCTGACGACTTTCACCGCATTGCCGACTCCATCCTCCGAGCGGATGATCTTCCCGATGGACTCCGCCCGCTCCTTGACCGACGGATCGTTTGTCGCCCTTTGAATTGCCTCTGCCAATTTGGCCGCAGTCAACCCTTTGGCTTGAATCGGCTTCGTCCCCGAGCCCATTGCGTGGACTCGCGTCCCCCAAAAAAATTGATCCACGATGAACGGCACGGTCACGGTTGGTTTCCCGGCGCGCAACCCTTCCGCGGTCGTCCCGGAGCCGCCGTGATGCACCACCGCCGACATGCGCGGGAACAGCCAGCCGTGCGGCGCGGAGTCGAGCGCGAAGATCTGCGCGGGAACTTCCATCACGTCCATGCCTCCCCAGCCGACAGCAAGGACGCCTCTTTTTCCGCTTTTTGCCAATGCCTCGATCACAAGTTGGGCATAGCGTTTCGGATCCCTTCCCGACATACTGCCGAATCCGACATAGACAGGCGGTTCGCCTTCCCTCAGAAAAGTTTCCAGTTCAAGCGGCGGTTGCCATTTGCACGCATCCTCCTGGAACCAATAACCGGTGATGTGAACATTTCCACGCCAGTCTTGCGGATGAGGGATTACGGTTGGGCTGTACGCGCCGATCAACGGCGTCGAAACAAGAAGGCGATGAAAATCCGAGCCGTTTAATCGTCGCAAGCGATAACGCTTTCGGAACTCGTTCACGAAGGGTTGATACCACAGCCAGATCACCTCCAGCATCGCGAAGCCAGAGAGGCGGTTAAGCGTCCTGCCCATGTTCTTTTGGATGGGAAACCCGGGAGCGGGAAAATCTCCGGTCGGGAGCGTTGGCGTCGGTTCGATCAGCATCAGCGGAACTCCGCAGAGTTCGGCGATCGTTTTTCCGAACGGCGCAAACACAGCCAGCGTAATGAACGCCTCGGCTTCGCGGCAGGCTGTGAGCGCGTCCTCTGCCATTTGAACCGCAATGGGACCGAGCATTTTCCGCATGACAGGGATGGATCGAAGGAAATTTCCTCCACCTGATTCCATAAATTGTTGCCCTGTCTTGCCTGACATGATTGCCCGCACATCTCCCCGCAATGGATGAAATGCCAATCCCGCCTCCAGAACCAGATTGGCAAAGTTCTGCGGCGCCGCTACCCGCGCCTGCAAACCGTCTTGTTGCAAGCCTCTCCCCAGCCGGACGCAAGGCAGAATATCGCCCTGAGAACCTGCGCCGAAGATCGTGATCCGAGTCATTATCAGGCCCAAGCCAAAACGATCAGCCCAAAAACATCGCCCAACAGATGCGCCAGCCACACAACCCAAAGGTTATTGTGACGCGCAAACAACAAGCCATAGAATATGGAGGAGACGACGATCAGACCGACATCGGTCAGCACAACCAGCCCAGGTCCAGGGGCAAAGTGTGCCAGCCCAAACAGAAGCGAGGCTACGCCAATGGCGGCTGGCGTACCGATAAATTGAGCCAGCCGACCCTGGATCATTGTGCGATAGGTCAGCTCCTCCCCAATCAATGAAAAGGCAAGCAAGGGCAGAAGGATATTCCAACCGATTCCATTTTCAAACGGCAGGCGTTCCTGAATATGAGCCAGATATTCAGGGAAATATGCTTTTGCCCACAACACCGTCGCAGGCTGGATCACAAATCCCATAAACAGGAACAGAATCCAGTCGGCGCGCAGACTCGTCCAAAAGGTTCGACTATTGAAACCCAGGTCGCTCCATGTCCGTTTGCGAAGCGCGCGCTCGATCAGCAGGTACGCTACAGGCAGGAGGGCAAAGAGAATCTTAGCGGATGGGATAAGCAACATCCCTGTCAGGGTGATGACGGCAACAACGATTGTTTCGAATAAAATCCGAGTGGACTTCATGGACTCATCCTTTCGATTTTCTGTGAGACCAGCGCCTGACGGCTTCTGTAATTTACAACTACATTCATGTCATTCGGCAATACTCTTGAATAACAACGCCGCCATCACAAGGTTCGCCAGCGTGATGATTGGAAAGACCGTCAACTCCACAATGCTGATCGGTACCCCAACGCGCGCCATGTTGAGGCTCATCAAACTGACGGCAATGCCCATCGTCACAAACTTTACTACCGCCACCGAAGCCAGCAGATACCCCCACGCGCTTCGTCGCAGGAGCAGGATGCCGGAGAGCACACACAATGGAACGACAAGTCCCAAGTCCATTGCCTGGATAAACATACTGGTCGCATTTTCCAGCATAGGGATCGCGCCTGATGTAAAGGTTGCGGCGATGCGCCCCAGCCAGGCAAGCGAAAGGAATGCTGCCGCAAAGAAGAACAGCCCGGCGATCCACCCGCGCGGAAGTTTTTCTGAGAATCGCGTCGGCAGGGTCTGCAAGTCGAACGACATCATGCTGAGGATGAAGGCAAACAGGCTGAGGCTGAACAGCGCTACATAGATCAGAAAGAATGGGTTGTATGCCGCGCCGAAGCACATCGTGATGTACGTGTAGAGAATGAAGCCCAGCGTGCCAGTCAGGAGCAACTGTCCGCGCAGTGAGCCGCGCAGCGTCAACCAGAAAGCAATCGCCAGCAGGGGTAATCCAAGAACCAACGTCACCAGATCATTGGCTTGCATCTGTGCGACGGAACTGACCGTGTCCCAGTAATAGAGACCGCGCGCGTGGATCGTCACTTCCTCGCCACGGAAGTTGGTCAATGAGAATGGCTCTCCTTCGGCGGGCAATAGACCGCCCAGCGCGGCGACAAAAGTCAGAATAATAATGAAGGGGATGAGCCATTTGAGAGAGGGGTTGTAATTCATGGTCGCGTTCCTTGGCGTCTTGAATCCTTAATAGATCGGACGCGGCGCACATCAGCGCGCGGTCAACCTTGAGATGTTTGGACCCAGGAGCAATATGATCAGGATCAGAATATTTAAAATGGCGCCGATATAGGCGTCCTTCCAATTTAGGGCGGTAATGACCAGCGAGCCGACCGCTACACTTATTAACACTGGGCGATACCATTCCCAACCTGCCAGCAAAGCCACCGCCGTGAGGAGGAAGCCGATTGCCGCAAGCGCCCAGAGCGTGCCATACACGGCAACTCCCGCTTCACCGACATTCCAGCGATCTCCGAGCAGAGTCGTCTTATAGGTCAGTCCCTGCACCATGCCAAGTTTCCAATAGGTCACAGTCCCCAGCAAGTGGATAAGCCCGTGCAGGCTGAGGATGATCGCGGCAATGATGATGAGGATTTTCATGGCTCTCTGTTTATCAAGCCATATCGTACATACATCGCAAAGAAAGGAGTACTAATTTTTCTCCTTTGATTCGGCGCCAAATGACACCATTTATGACAGAAAAAACCTGATTCAAACCCAATTTTCATTTCAAGAATCGGTTTATAAAAAATTTATGGGAATCGGCTAATTTACCAACCCTGTCTTCCCCAGGCTGCGACTCAATAGCGCAATAATCGAGACCGTTGAGCAATACTCGATGCCGCTTCACTCGATCAACGATAAGCGAACCCTGGCCGCGACATTATCGTCCGTGATGCGGCAGTGGAACAATCCAAAAGTTTCATTAGGGTAGATGGATTATCTGGACAGACTGGAATTACTGTATCGGTAACGAATTATCCCCATTATCAACTTCGCAGCGCCTCTTCCACCGCCTGCTCGAGGGTTGGACTTGATTCCTCGCGCGTAGGTAAGCCCGATAATAATTTCTGCGCGCGTTCTTTTGTGCTGTGAAGCGCCGAGGGGTGAGAAAGGACGAGGGTCAGCCACCCAGCCGCAAGCGTGGGATTGAAGCGGAGTTCCAAAGAGGCGAGTCCCGCGAGGGCTTGGAGAATCAGCGGCTCAGAGTGGATGTCACGCGCGAGGCGGAGGGAGTCCAGCAGAATTGTTTTGGCTTGCGCCTCGTCGCCCGCGCGGAGGCGACTCTCACTCTGTTGGCTACGTAGCCGCGACGGTGTATGAGGTGATCGAAGGTGAAGCGGCTTGAAACGCGATGAAATGAGCGCTGGTTTTTATCGTACAATTGAGTCGAGGTTCCCACAGAATGCCCGATCTGTTGCTGGCAACCAAAATCCGCCTGCCGCTTTTGCGGCATAATTTTGTTTTGCGGAAAAAAGCCCTCAGGCAATTAAATGAAGGACTTCAAGAGGGGCGATTGCTCACGCTGGTCTCCGCGCCTGCGGGGTATGGAAAAACGACGACGCTCCGCATGTGGGTTGAGGAGGCGGGCTGTCCCGTTGCGTGGGTCATTCTCGAAAAATCGGATAACGATCTCAAACAATTTCTCGTGTATGTATTGACCGCGTTGGGGCAGGCGGTGGAGGAACTCGGTCAGGCGGCGCTGGAGGCGGTTGAAAACGCGCAGGAGATTGACCTTCCATCCGCGCTGGGATTGTTGATCAACGATCTGCACGGACTGGACGAACCGATCATCCTCGTTTTGGAGGAGTACAACTTGATCGAGAACGAGACGATCGATGGATTCGTCGAAGCGATTCTCAATCAGGCGGTCGCTAACCTGCATCTGGTCATCGCCACGCGCGAGGACCCCAACCTGCCATTGACGCGCTTGCGCGTGCGGAATCAACTCACAGAGATTCGCGCGGCAGATTTGAGTCTCTCGCTCGAGGAAGCGTGCGAATTTTTCACGGACGTGATGGGAGTCAACCTGACAAAACAGGAAATGGAGATCCTCAGGGATCGGACGGAAGGCTGGGCGGCGGGATTGCAACTTGCGGCGCTCTCGTTGAAGGAAAGCGAGGATCGCGCAAAATTCGTGGAGGCGTTCCACGGCACGCATCGTCATGTGCTGGATTATCTGATCGAAGAAGTGCTCAATAGCCAATCGGAGGAGACGCGCGCCTTCCTGCGACGCACATCCATTCTGGATAAATTATCTCCCGCGTTATGTGAAGCCGTCACCGAACAAAAAGACAGCGCAAAAATTCTTCATCATCTGGAAACCAATAACCTTTTTCTGGTCTCGCTCGATGAAGAACGGACGTGGTATCGCTATCATGCTTTGTTTGCGGAACTGTTGCAGAATCAACTCTTACAGGTCGAGCCAACTCTTGTGGACGTTTTGCACGAACGCGCCGCAGATTGGTTTGAGGCGAACGGCTTCATTCAGAAAGCGGTCGAACAAGCTTTTCAAATCTCCCATGACGATATCGCCGCAAGGCTGATCGAACGACACACGCTTCCCCTGTTATATCAAGGAGAGGTCGCGGCGGTTTTGGGATGGTTCGACAGGTTGTCGGAACCGCTGACTCAATTCTCTCCCATGATGTGCATTAACAAGGCATGGGCGCTGGCGTTGATGGAGCGGCAGGCGCGCGCAGAGGAGGTCCAGCAGGTGTTGCAGGCAGCGGACGAGGCGCTCGATCGAACAAACGCAGATACATCCCTGCGGAATCTGGTTGCGGGACAAGCCGCCAGCATTCAGGCATTCCTCATCCAAACCTCGGCGCTAGCGAGCGGACAGCCCGAAAAGTTGATCGAGATGTCTCAAAAGGCGCAACGCCTTCTGCCCGAAGATGAAAAAGCCATTCGCGGCGTCAACGCGTTGAATATTGGGTATGCATACATGGCGCTTGCCGATCTGCCCTCCGCCGAACGATTCGCCAATCTCGCCTTTGAGGACGGCATGGCTGGGGGCAATCTGTATGCCGCCCTTTACGGACCGATCACTCTGATCACCATCGCCAAGATCAGCGGTCGACTCAAAGATGCCTTGCAGTTGTGCGAAACGAACATCGAACACTTCAATCGTGTGTTGGCAGGGCAGAACTTTCCGCCTATGGGCGCGCTGTACATCCTCAAGGGCGAAATCCTTCTGGAAGAAAATCACCTGGCGGAGGCGGAAACAGCGTTGACGCAGGGCTTGAGTCTCGTGCGCTGGGCGGGGGAATTCGAGGCGCACCTGAAAGGCTATTCTTCTCTGGCGCGCCTGCGTTCAGTTCAGAGCGATGAAGCGGGGACGATGGAAAGCCTGAAATTTCTCGAAGAGACTCGACCCGAATGCGTTCCGTACGCGCAGGCGTTGTGTCATCGTTTGTCATTAAGCGATCGGTCTGCAACTCAAGCCAAACTCGAAGAGGCGCGTCACTGGGCAAAACAAGCAACACTCAAGTTTGACGACCTGCCCGACATCACGGGCGTTGACCCTGTGAGCGAGATCAATTTTCGGACATATGTGAGCGCGGCTCACGTTCTGGCGCGGCTGGCGGCGCACGACCCGCAGGCGTATCCGCTGGCAGACATTCACGCTTACTTTGCCCGACAGGAAAAATTCGCCGAGACGAACGGACTCTTTGGCTGGCTGATCGAGATGTGGATTTTGCGGGCGTTGATGTATCAGGCGGAAGGAAAAGCCGACGACGCGCGCCGCATGATCCAGTCCGCGCTGGAAGCGGCTGCCCCCAGGGGATACTTCCGCATCTTTCTGGATGAAGGCTGGCTCCTCCGTCCCCTGCTTGAGTCTACGGGACGGCTTCTCAAGAACGCCGACCTCGCCGCCTACGTCAAACGCCTGCTCGACGCCATGCCAGAAGAATCCGCCAAAGCCCAGCCCACGCGGAAGGGCATGGATCATCTCAGCGAGCGTGAAATCGAAGTGCTGCGCCTGCTGGCTGAGGGGCAAAGTTACAAAGAGGTGGGCGAGAGTCTCTTCCTCAGCCTCAACACGGTGCAATTCCACGTCAAGAGCATCTATCGCAAACTGCTGGTCAACAAGCGGATGCAGGCAATCGAAAAAGCGCGGGGGATGAAGTTGATCTAAGTTGTCCGTACCGCACACTTGCCCTGGCGTGCAAGTGCCAGGGAACTTCAGTTTGCGCCGTTTGCTCTGCATTACGCCGTTTGCGCCACTGGGACAAGCTGAAGCTTGTCTCACGCACATAAATTAACCACATATTTTTTGACCGAAGAACCACATATCCCTGTGGTTCTTTTTTTTGGCTTGCGCCCTAGAATGTGCCGCAACATTCATGTTACGCACAGAGGAGAAGCAATCCATGAAAACAAAATTTTTCTTTCCCAGCCTGATAGTTCTAGCACTATTACTGCTGTGGGTCGTAGCGCCTGCCTCAGCGCGGAGCGGAGTCGCAGCGGGGGAGAAAATATCCGCTTCGCCGAATCAGCCGCAAGGTCCGAATGACGCGGCGGAGTTGGAAGCGTTCATGGACGATCTGCTCGCGCGTCAAATGGAAGAGAATCACATCGCAGGCGCGGCAGTCGCAGTCGTCAAAGATGGTCAGTTGTTTTTCGCCAAAGGCTACGGCTATGCCGATGTGGAAAACAAAATCCCCGTGGATGCTGAAACGACGATGTTCAAGATCGGTTCGCTCACAAAACTCTTCACGTGGACGGCGGTGATGCAACTCGCCGAACAGGGCAAACTGAATCTCGACGCCGACGTCAACACATATCTCGATTTTTCCATCCCAAACACGTATCCGCAACCCATCACCTTGAAGCATTTGATGACTCATACATCGGGCTTCGAAGACCTTCACGCCGAGCTGGTGGCATTGTATGCAGAAAGCCTGGCGCCGCCGCGCGCATGGCTGGCGTCTCACATCCCCGCGCGGGTTCGTCCGCCTGGGGAAGTTGCGGCGTATTCGAATTACAACGCCGCGCTGGCGGGGTACATCGTGGCGCGGGTCTCGGGACAATCCTTCAGCGAATACGTGCAGGGACAAATCCTGAATCCGCTGGGCATGACAAACACAACCGCTCAATCGCCCACGCCGCCCGAATTACGCGCGCAAGAATCCGTGGGCTATCTGTACGACGAGGGCGCGTATCAAGTATTTCCGCAATTGCTTAGCCCCGAAGACCTCTTCCCCGCTGGCGTGATGCGCGCCTCGGCTTCAGACATGGCGCGCTTCATGATCATGCACTTGCAAAGCGGATTTTATGGCGACGCCGCATCCGAGATACGCATCTTAAAAGAAGAGACGGCTCAGCAAATGCACGAGACATTATTCGCTCCCGACCCGCGCATTCTAGGCAACGCCTACGGATTTTTTGAGTTCGACGATAACGGTCAGCGCGCGCTCGGTCACAGCGGCAGCGGCGAGCCGATGGAATCCATGCTGTTGCTTTTGCCCGAACAGAATCTGGGCGTGTTCGTGGCATACAACAGCCTCGGCGCGGGCGAACTCAACCGACAACACTTTGGGTTTCAGAGAGCGTTCTTCGATCATTACTATCCCGCGCCTGCCGTCGCGCCGATCCAACCTCCCGTCGATTTTGCGGAACGCGCGGATCGCTTCACGGGCGCATACAAATGGACGATGAGTTCCTACACCACATTCGAAAAATATTTCGCACTCATGGGTCCGACCATTGACGTCACGAATCCTGGCGACGGCACGTTACTGCTCAAGTCGCCGTTCGGCGAATGGCGCATCGTCGAAGAAGAGCCGCTGTACTTCCGTCAGGTGGACGGTCCCTTCCACATGGCATTCCGCGCAGACGATCAGGGGCACATCGCCTACCTCTTCACCGACTACACCCCGATGATGTCGTTCGAAAAATTAAAGTGGTACGAAACGCTCGGATTCAACATGCCTTTGCTGATGACGTGTCTCCTGCTGTTTCTATCTGTGTTGCCTGTGACGTTGACCCGCTTCTTTCGCAACCGACGGCTGGTCGCTAACCCGAAGCCTTGGCGCGCCGCCTCTGCCTTGATCGTCGGGATCAGCGTTCTCAACTTGTTGTTCATCGTCGGTAACGTGATCTGGGGCGAGCAGATCGTCTTCGGCATCCCGTTCGCCTACAAGGTCACACTGGGATTGGGCGTCCTCTCCGCCGTGTTGACCGTCGCCGCGTTGGTCTATGCAGCGCTTGCCTGGAAAGATCGCTATTGGGGCGCCGCCTTCCGAATCTATTTCACGTTGGTGACTGTCGCCGCGGTCGCGTTCGTCTGGTTCTTGAATCAATGGAATTTGTTGGGCTGGCGGTATTAAGAATCCGTACTGCAAAGTTCACTTTGCAAGCGCGTTTGCGCCAAACCTATCATTCGCACAATACTCTTGGATAAGGAGAAATCAAATGACAACCCAATCAGTTATTTCAACGAGCAACTCTCAAGAGCATTCAACTACCAAAACGAGTCAATACGCCCTCTGGCAAATCCTTGCCATCTGGTTCGCCGCCGCCGCGCCGATGGGATTGCTGGGCTGGCTGGTACACCCGTCTTTGAGTCAGGGACTCCCCGCTGTGGACAGGGGTCTGCTGTGGATGAAATTGGATCTCCTCGGGCTGGTCTGGCAGTTTGCGCTCTCGATGTTCATCCTCTATCGGGAAGAAGGGAATATTCGGCTGGCAACCATCAGCCGCCGCTTCTGGTTGAACAACCCGATCTCACCGAGAACGGGACGGAAAGATAACCGCTTGTGGTGGATGCTCATCCCGCTGATGCTTCTGACCGTCGCATTGGAACTTGGGCTTGCGCCCTTCCTCACCGAAGCCTGGACAAACCTCTTCCCATCTCTGGCGGAACCACCCAGCCGCAGTCTGGATGCCTTGTTTGCCCCTGAGATGCAGGCTCGCTGGGTTGGCGCATGGAACTTCTTCGCCCTATTTGTGGTCACGTCGCTGTTCAACAACTTCCTGAGCGAGGAATTCCTCTTCCGCGGCGTGTTGCTGCCTAAGATGAACGGACTCTTTGGCAAATGGGATTGGGTCGCCAACGGCTTTATCTTTGGCGTTTATCACCTCCAGATGCCGTGGACCATCCCTGTCAATATCCTGTTCGGCTGGTTGATGGCGTTCTCCGCCAAGCATTATCACTGCAACTGGTTCCCCATCATCCTCCACAACGGGCAGGCGTTTTACTTCGGCTTTTTAATCCTGGGACTCGTTCTCGGATTGGCATAAGCAAAAATTAGACGCGTAAGGCAAGAGAGTAGAAACTACGCTTAATCAAGCAAAAAGGAAAAACATCATGTCAACACAGGAAATTACTTCAACGAATCAAATGCAGGAAATTTCGACAACTCACAAAACGAGTCAATACACCCTCTGGCAGATTCTTGCGATCTGGCTTGCCGCCGCCGTGCCGATGGGATTGCTGGGCTGGGTGGCATATCCTGCCCTCAGCGCGGGACTCCTGCCGCTGGATGCGGGTCTGCTTCGCATGAAATTGTTCACGGTCGGGTTGGTCTGGCAGTTCGCGCTGGCGATGATCATTCTCTATCGCGAAGAGGGGAACATCCGTCCAGGGGCGATCAGCCGACGGTTTTGGCTGAATCATCCTAAGTCGGCGCGAAGCGGGGAGCCGAAGAAGTCCCTGTGGTGGTGGCTCATCCCGTTGATCGTCCTCGTCGCCGCGCTGGAGATCGGCTTGCGTTCCACGCTCGTAAATGTTTGGACGGGAATCTTTCCCTTCCTTGCCGAGCCTGAGGGCTACGATATGGCGGCGATGTTCACGCCTGAAATGCGCGCGCAACTGGTCGGCGCGTGGGGATTGCTAGCGCTGTTCGCGGTGAGCGCATTGTTCAACACATTTCTTGGCGAAGAATTTCTTTTTCGCGGTGTGTTGTTGCCCAAGATGGAAGGCGCCTTCGGCAAATGGGACTGGGTGGCGAACGGCGTGATGTTTTCTTTTTATCACCTTCACCAACCCTGGGGTTTTCTGGCGACGCTTCCAGCGGACTTGATCTTTGCCTTTTCGGGCAAACGCTTTCGCTCCAACTGGTTCCCGATCATCATTCACTCGGGACAGAGCGTGTTCTTCCTGTTTCTGATTCTGGGACTCGTTCTCGGTCTGGCATGAGTCAAGGATTCGATATGCCGCAACACATCGGTTTGAATTCGCAAAACACATACGAGATCAAGCTCTACGGTCGGGCGGACGACTCGTGGCGAAGTTGGTTCGGCGAAGCCGAAGCCCGCTCCGAAACGCTGGCGGATGATACCGAAGTGACCACTTTCTCGAACGTTGTCATGGATCAGGCTGGCTTGGTCGGTCTGATCCGCCGCCTGCATGGCATGGGAATCGTGTTGGTTTCCGTTCGGCGGATGGAGATAAAATTTGACTGACACTCTGTTCGCCACGTTCATCCCCGCCGTGCGCGCGGGGATGAAATAGGAACTTAAAATGAAACACAAACCGCTGATCATCTACTTTATCATTCTGATAACGCTTTGCGCAGGATTCATCGTCGGAGCAAAAACGCTCGGCGAGCAGGGGATGTACCTCGCGCAGGGATACATGCTCACGCCCGCGCTCGCCGCGCTGGTCACGCGCATGTTCTTCTACGAGAAGAAATTCACAGACGCCAACCTGCGTTTCGGGCGGCTGCGCGACTACGGAAAATTCTGGCTGGTCTCGCTGGGCATCACCGCGCTGTCGTATGTTTTCTTCACGCTCTGCGGCGCGATCCGCTGGGACTTCACAGGGCAGGAGTTTTTGATGCGCCTCTCGGCGCAGTTCGCCGCTGTCGGTCAGGATATGGAAGCGAGTCTGCCGCCTGGCTTCACGCCGCAGACGATGCTCTTGATCTACTTCATCGGCGGGCTGACCGTCTTCAACATTATTCCTGGACTCATCACAGGCTTCGGCGAAGAGTTCGGTCATCGCGGCTTCATGTTCCCCGCGCTGGATCGCGTCGCGCAGGATGTACCGCAAAATTCATTTTGCGTTTTGCGGGGGCAAGATAAATCTTGCCGTACTTGGATCGCGCTCATGATCGGCGGGCTGATCTGGTACGCCTGGCATTTGCCGCTGGCGCTCGTTATCCCGCAGACCGCCGACATCCCGCTCGGCGAATTGATTCTGAATTTCATCGCGCTGGGAATCGGCTCACTCTGCGCGTTCATTTATCTGGCGTATGTGTATGTGACAACGCGCAGTGTGTGGATCACATCCCTCGCGCATATCGTGATGAACAACTCCGCTTCGGCATTCTCGTACTTTGCCGTAGTTCAAAATCAACTGCTTGCCAACATCGGGCTGGCATTGACGATGATCATTGCGGCGTTCATCCTATATCGTAAGAATGCGCTCGGAGTCTTTGCAGAATATTTCCACGGCGGAACGGATGGGTCGCCCCCTTGACAAATAGACAATCTTCTATATAATATCCCTCATGAAACTCAGCCCTGTTCTCTTCGCCAAAGCCATCGCGGACGAGACGCGCCAGAACATCATGAAACTCGTCTGCTGCAAGTGGCTTTCCGTCAGCGAGATCGTCGAGAAAATCGGCTACTCCCAGCCGACGATTTCGCATCACCTTGCCATTCTGCGCGACGCGGGACTGGTTTCCATCCGCGAAGAAGGCAAGCAGACCTTTTACTCGCTCAACCAGGAAAACATCGCCGTTTGCTGCGGGCAGTTGATGATCAAGTTCGCGCCCGAAAACAAGGTCACGGAAGCGGTGGTCAAAGCCGTCAATGCGTAGCGTAGTCGGCGTTCTCTAACGCCGACGAACCGCAACCCCGCCTCTTTTTTTGCGCTGATACATAGACATTTTTCTATACAAGGAGAAAACATGCCGCACGGATTTCTATTTTTATTCACCCGCGGACTTTCACTCTGCGGGCGCTGCAAATGCAATCGAACAAGGAGAACAAAATGACCCAAACCCCCATCCATGACGCTGTGCGCGAACATTACGCCGAGCGAATAAAGAACAATGCCTCATGCTGCGGCGACGGCTGCTGCGGCGATAAAACTGAGAACGCCCTCTACCCTGTTGATTTGCTTGCCATCCTCCCTGAAGGCGAATCCGCCGTTAGTTATGGATGCGGCGACCCGATCACGCTTGCCTCGCTCCAGCCTGGGCAGACCGTCCTCGACCTCGGCTCGGGCGCGGGACTGGACTGTTTCTTCGCCGCCAAACAAGTCGGCGAAACGGGAAAAGTCATCGGCGTGGATATGACCCCTGAAATGCTGGAACGCGCCAGGTCCAGCGCGAAGCGGTTGAACATCGGCAACGTTGAATTCCGCATGGGATTCCTTGAAAACCTGCCCGTGGATTCAGACAGCGTGGACGTTGTCATCTCCAACTGCGTCATCAACCTCTCGCCCGATAAACCCAAAGTATTCAATGAAGCGTTCCGCGTTCTCAAGCCCCGCGGCAAATTTGCCGTGAGCGATATCGTCACCGAAGGCGAACTGCCTTCCGCCGTGCGCGACAGCCTCGCAGCCTGGGCGGGATGCGTGGCGGGCGCGGTGAACGCGAAGGATTACATCGCCATGATGCAAGCGGTCGGCTTCACGGAGATTTCCGTCACCCCCGTGTACTTCGACAAGACAACCGTTGACGCCTCGTTGAAAGAAATGAACCTCGACGTCAGCGCCTACCCGCCCGAGTCGGTTTACAAGGCGGTCTACAGCGCCAAGATCACCGCGCGTAAACCATAGTACCGCAAACTTCAGTTTGCGCCCTGGCTGTGCCTGCGCCAGTATGACAAACTGAAGTTTGTCGCACCGCGCAAAATCTGTGCCGCGAAATTGATTTCGCGATACAAATCCCAGGTCATGTTTTTGACATGACCTGAATTTTGGAAAAACACATAGACAAACTTCTATACACAAGGAGAAAAAATGAACATCTTCGAACTCTTTCAATTCGCCCTCGGCAAAGCGTGGACGACCTTCTCGGAACTCTGGGCATTGCTCCTGTTGAGCATTGTCATCAGCGTTCTGCTCAAACTATACGTGGACCAAGACCGCGTCGCCGCCTTCCTCAAACGCAACCAGCGCAACAGCGTCGCCATGTCCACCGCGCTCGCCGTCGGCACGCCGTTCTGCTCGTGCGGCACCACCGCCGTCGTCCTCGGCATGATGGCTTCCACCGTCCCGTGGGCGCCCATCGTCGCCTTCCTCGTCGCCTCGCCGCTCACCTCGCCGCAGCAGATGATCTACAGCGCGGGACTCTTCGGCTGGCCCTTCGCCATCGCCTTCATGACCTCCTCGATTCTGCTCGGATTGGCGGGCGGCGCGATTGCGGGATTTGCCGAATCGCGCGGCTGGCTGGAGGATCAAGCCCGCCTCGTTTCCCGACCTGAAACTGGTCTGCCGACCCTCGAGCCGAATCCACCCTCGAGCCGCCCGCGCGTCACCGCGAAAATGTTCGCCAAAGAATTTTTCGACGTGACATGGAAATTATTGCTGATGTTCTTCGGCTTCTCGTTCATCGGCTACTTCCTCAACGGCATCATCCCGCAGGATTGGATTCAAAACGTCTTCGGCTCGGGCAACGGGTTCAGCATTCCCCTCGCCGCGCTTCTCGGCATCCCGTTCTACCTTAACACCGAAGCCTCCATGCCGCTCGTCCGCGCCTTCATGGATTCGGGCATGAGCGCGGGCGCGGCGCTTGCCTTCCTCATCACGGGCGCAGGGACCTCCATCGGCGCGTTGGCTGGCGCGCTCACCATCGCCCGCTGGCGCGTCATCGCCATCGTCCTGGGAACGCTCGTCGCAGGCGCGGTCATTTTCGGCGCGGCGTACGATTTGGCGGCAGTCGTCCTTCTTTGACGCTGCCTTGCCAAACCCTAAAGGTCTCCCTCAACTGAGCAAGATTCTAGTAGACGGGCTTCCAGACATTCCTGTAACATCGCGCCGCTCACAATCCATACTGGGTGCGTTGTTCCGATCGCAGAACAAAACCACATCGTTGCGGTCGAAGAACCACATATTCCTGTGGTTCTTTTTTGAAGGCTCAGTCGTAAAATGAGGACGATCGGGTTTTCATGAAAGCGCGTAAAAAATGCCGCGCGGGGCAGTGGTACTTCATCGGTCCCGCCATCGTTGCCGCGTATTTGCTCGCCGCGTTCGCGGTCAACCTCTTGCTTGGCGCAAAACCAGCAAGCCCGTTTCCTGTCCCAGACATCGGAACGTTTATCATGCTTTTATTGATGGGCGGACTTTGGGAAGAATCAGGCTGGACGGGCTATGCCCTGCCCAAGTTGCAGGAACGCTTTGCGCCTCTTTCCTACGGGACACTTGCCGCGACCCTCTCGATGGGATTCTTCCGTTCGATCTGGCATCTGCCATTGGTCCTTTCTGGCGCCATCGCGTGTTATGACGCGGTCTTCTTCACTTGGCGTTTCAAATCATCATCGTCTGGCTCTATTTCAAATCCAATCGAAGCGTCCCTGCCGTGATGGTTATCCATTACGGCTCCAACCTGCTGACGGGAAGTATGATGTTGCAGGCATTCACAGGCGGCGAGCGCGAGACGCACTACATCCTCTTTGTCGCCTTTGCCTGTCTCGCCGCGCTGATCGTTCTCTGGCAAACGGAATTAAAGCTTGGAAGTGATAATCCATGAAGCATATTTTGGATTATCCCAAGATCATCGAGACTGATTTGTGCACAGTAGTAGCGGCGGAATAAAGGCACAAGTCCTCTGCCATTGATTCAAGTTCCTGGTATTCTCCAGGGCAATGTAGTAGGAGTATATAAAACAAAAGCGGCGGAGAAATTTCTCCGCCGCTTACCTGTTGCCTATGTTCGTTGTCGAAATTTATACCCGTATACGATCAAACCCCGTTCATCACCGTCGTTGCGCATCTTGCGCGTCACCATTTCGACGGGCATACCGATCTCGACCTTGTTATTGTCCACGTCGGTGAGTTGGGCGGTGAGCATCGGTCCCTCTTCGAGTTTGACGAGGGCGACGGTGTACGGCGCGTTGGCTTCGTAACCAGACGGGGCTTCATACACGGTAGTAAATGAATAGACCTCGCCTTTGCCGCTAAACGTATACAAATCTTTGGCTTCGTCGCCGCAGTTCGGGCACACGTCGCGCGGGGGGAAGATCTTGTGGTCGCAGTGCGGGCAGACCTCGCCGACCAGCCCGTAGCGTTGCTTCTTGAGTCGCCAGTGTCTTGGGATTTCCATGAGCGCTTTCCTTTCGCAAAGATAATTCTACGCTGGCGGACTCTCAAAGACTCTCAAACTGGATTCCTTTACTGGATTGCAATGCCGCGGACGACGGAACGGGTCTTTCGACGGGACAGCTGACTCAGCCACGGGCGACCCAGCCGCAAGGGGAGAAGGGAAGCGGACGCGTCCCCAAAATAAAAACAGCGCGGACTGGAAGAGTCCGCGCTGTTGATGTTGCCGTTCTGTTAGTCGAGCAATTCTTTCGGGATGTTGCCGCCGTTGGAGGCGATCCGCCTGAGGACTTCTTTGTGAAGCCAGGTGTTCATCTTGGCTGAGTCGCCCATCAGGTCGGCGGGGCAGGCGAGTTCTGTGGCGAGTTCCTTGCGGGAGTCAAAACTGGAATCGAGATCGAGCAGTTTGAGCAGGTCCACGATGGAGACTTTCCAGTTGAGTTTGGCGGGGTTCGCCTTGGCGAGACCTTCGAGTTTGGAAACCACGTCCACCATTTCCATGGCGGCGGGCGCTGAAACGACCCTTTCGAGCGCGTCGTCTTTGGTCATGTCGGGGCGAGCCATTGCGCCGGGACCTGAGGTTGGCTTGGCGGCCACCGCAGGTTTTGCAGGCGCGCTGCCTGTGACGACACCGGCGGGTTTAGACATGCCTGCAAATTGAGGTTTGTCGTCCTCTTTCTTGCCGAGACCTAACTTGCCGAGAATTTTTGAGAAGAAACCCATGAGAACTCCTTTCAGAAGTTGGGAAAAAGATGTATAAGGATTTTTTTTTACTTCTCATCCTTATGCGGTCATTATAATGCAACTGCAAATAATTTATAATGAAATCTAATGAAAATCTTACTGATTAACCAAGCCTTCGTTTCGCCCGATGAGCCGGGCCACACGCGTCATTTCGAGCTGGCGAAATTTTTGCAAGCGCATGGGCACGAACTCGTCATTGTCGCGAGCGATTTGAATTATCAAACAGGTCAGCGGACGGTGACACGCAAAGGTATCTTTGCCGAGCAGGTCATTGACGGCGTGAAAATTTATCGTTCGTATATTTATCCCGCGTTGCATCGCAGTTATTTTTGGCGCGTCATTTCGTTTTTCAGTTTCATGTTCAGTTCAGTGTGGACCGCGCTGCGAGTTGACAATGTGGATTTGGTGATGGGCACGTCGCCGCCGATCTTTCAATCAGTCTCGGCGTGGTTTGTTTCATACATTCGTCGCAAGCCGTTCCTGCTCGAAGTGCGCGACTTGTGGCCCGAGTTCGGCGTGAGCATGGGCGTGTTGAAAAACCCTGTGATCATTGCGTTGGCGCGCTGGCTGGAGAAATTTTTGTATGCGCGTGCGACGCATATTTTGGTGAACTCGCCCGCCTACAAAGAGTACATGATCGGTAAAGGCGTGCCTGAAACGAAGATCACATTTATCCCCTATGGAACAGACGTGGAGATGTTCAATCCAAACATGGATGGTTCGTCCATTCGAGCAGAGTTGGGGTTGCAGGATAAGTTCGTCGTGTTATACGCGGGCGCGCTGGGTCAGGCAAACGACATTGACACGATTCTCCGCGCGGCGGAGCGCTTGAAACTGTACGGCAAAATTCATTTTGCCATTTTCGGCGACGGCAAAGAACGCGCCAGGCTTCAATCTGAAACGGAGCGGATGAAACTCACAAACGTCGTCTTCGCAGGCGTGCGCCCCAAAAAAGAAATGCCGCGCGTCATCGCTTCTGCGGATGTGTGCCTCGCCATTTTGCAGGATGTTCCGATGTTCCGCACCACCTACCCGAACAAAGTCTTCGATTACATGGCGGCGGGATGCGCCACTGTGTTGGTCATTGACGGCGTTTCACGGCAGTTGATTCAAGACTCGGGTGGGGGAGTGTTTGTCCAGCCTGGGGATGATGAAGCGCTAGCAAGGACAATTTTAGATTTGTCAAACGATTCGGCGCGCGTCAAGCAAATGGGACAGTCTGCCCGCGAGTATTTGGTCAAGCATCTCGATCGGCGCAATAAGTTGAATGAAACTTTGGAGTTGCTCTCAATGTTGGTCAAAGAATAATGTCGTTGCGAGGAGGGTCGAAGACCCGACGAAGCAATCCCCTCGCGTCAAAGGATTGCTTCGTCGGTTGCGCTTCGTCTTCGTTCGCCTATCGGCTCACTCCGCTCAGCGCGAGCGCTCCTCGCAATGACATGTAACAGGAATCTATGAAAATCTTCGTCACAGGCGCGACGGGCTTCACGGGCTCACGCGTCGTCCCTCTTTTGCTCAAAAACGGATACGAAGTCCGTTGTTTGTATCGCGCCACAAGCGATCGTTCGGTTATCCTGTCCGCGTTAGAGAACGCGGACTACGCAAAAAATGTTGAATGGGCGGCTGGAGATTTATCCGACACCTCAGCCTTGTCCGCCGCCATGCAAGGCGCGGACGCGCTCGTCAATATCGCCTCGCTTGGCTTCGGTCACGCGGACTCGATCATCCGCGCCGCAAAAGAGGCAGGCATCAAGCGCGCCATCTTCATCAGCACGACCGCCATCTTCACGCAGTTGAACGCCAAAAGCAAGAAAGTCCGCGTGGCGGCGGAACTCGCCATCGAAACGAGCGGACTGAAATACACCATCCTCCGCCCGACGATGATCTATGGCAGTCCGCGCGACCGCAACATGTGGCGATTGATTCGGTTTATCCGATATTCGCCGATTGTCCCTGTCTTTGGCGACGGCAATTCCTTGCAACAACCCATCCACGTGGACGATGTCGCCGCGGCGATTCTTGGTTGCCTCAAAGCGGATGTCACCATCGGTAAGAGCTACAACATTGCAGGCAAACATCCGCTGACGTACAACGAAGTCATTGACACGATTGCCCGCCAGATGAACAAGCGCGTGTGGAAACTGCACATCCCCTCGAAGCCTGTCGTAGCCTTGCTCTCCATCCTCGAGCGGATTCACATCCCGTTTCCCATCAAAGCGGAGCAAGTCCTGCGGCTGAACGAAAACAAAAATTTCAGTTACGCCGACGCGCAAAGGGATTTTGGGTTCAGTCCGCTGGCCTTTGAGGAGGAGATTGGGAGGGAGGTAATCGCTACAAAGTGAATCAATCTTCTTCAAACGGTTGGATGTCAAAATCCCCAAGAAAAATTGCGTTCCGTATCGCTCGCGCAAGCGGCTCATCAGCTGTTATGAGCGGAATATCCAGCTTCTGAGCAAGAACGGCATAACAGGCATCGTAGGCGGTTAGATTCTTCTCAGAGGCAAGGAGCAAGGCATCTTCAATCAACTCCATCGTTGATGTAGTTTTCAACGAGAGGAGTTTAATATCGGCAATGTCAGCCTGCGAATCCGCCAGCGACCGACCGAAGCGGCGCGTGTATTTCAACAGGATGTTAGTGCATTCGATGTAAAACAGATCGGGAATGAACAGTTCGGCGGGCGGGTCTGCGGCAAGATGAGAAAATAAAAAATTAGCCCGTTCAGAGAATTCTTCCTCAACGAACAGTTTGATGCCTACGCTTGCATCCACCACAAAGCGGAGGGGCATGTCGTTCATCGGTTGCGGTCTTCACGCAATAAGGCAAGACTTGTGGGCGCTTTTCTAGGCGCGACAAACCGTCGTCGGCGAATGGAGGTCAACGCTTTGACCTGTACTTTGCGGCGTTTCTCTTCTTCCAGCGCCTGCGCCAGCATGTTGACGACTTGCGCGCTCAATGAGCGGTTTTTCGTTTCCGCAAGCCGTTGAATTTGGTAATATAAATCTTCGGGTACGCTACGAACATGTAATGTAGGCATGGAACGCTCCTTCGATTTTTTAGAGTATAGCACGGAAGGTTGCACTGTGCAACACGAAGTGAAGGTTGTTTGAGCGGGTGCCGACGCGCAAAGGGATTGTGAGTTCAGTCCGCTGGCGTTTGAGGAGGGGATGGGGATGGGATTGGTATAATTTCACACATGGAACTTCCAAACAAATTCAAGGCGCAAGTTGCTTTGGAAAAGATGATAGATTATTTGCTCTCCGAAACCCACGCGGTGGGAAAACCGAAGGCAAAGTATTTTCGGTTGTATGGATTCAACGATGAGAATGCGAATGATCTGGCGCAGGGATTATTGGCAATTGCCCAAAATTCACCTGTGGCTGGTTCTGAAAGCTCGCCGTTTGGCACAAAGTATATTGTTGACGGCGAACTGGAGTCGCCAAACAGTGTTATGATTCGGGTCAGAACAATCTGGATAATCGAAAATGGCACAGATTTTCCCCGTTTGGTAACGGTTTATCCAGCAGAGTAAGGAGTATTAATATGATCAAGGAACTCGATACCGTTGTGCTAGCCAAAGATCTGAAGGAGCACCAACTCACAAGCGGGGATGTAGGAGCAGTTGTGCATGTGTACGAAGGCGGGAAAGCCTACGAAGTGGAGTTCGTGACTGGCGAGGGAAAAACCATCGCCGTTGTGACCCTTCGCGCGAGCGACATTCGCCCCATGCAACGCGCAGACATTCTCCACGTGCGGGAGTTCGCGCCAGCGTAATGGTATGAACAGCCTAGAAACACATAGCCCCACTTCGGTTCTGACAATGGGCGTCCGTTTTACGGAGGATGCCTTGCTCGTCAATCTTTCCGATGGACGGGAAGTTTCGGTTCCATTGGAGTGGTTTCCTCGCCTGCGAAATGCCACCCCTGAACAGCGAAACAATTGGCGATTCATTGCGCGTGGAATCGGCATTCACTGGGAAGAGATTGACGAAGATATTGCAGTGACCACCCTCCTGCGCGTGTGACTTGGAACTCGGAGATTTTGCAAAACAGGTCTCCGAGTTTTTTTTTGTTTGGCAGACGCTGACGCGTAAAACGATTTTGGATTCAATACGATGTTGTTTGAGGAGGGATAAGAGAAGAATTGAAAACTTGATACAATATTGTTATTCATAAATTTTAGGCATTTGGA
>JADLBX010000023.1 GCA_020847435.1 Anaerolineales bacterium | reverse complement strand
CTTGATGATTTCCAGATTGGGCAGGTTGAGCAGTTTGCTGAGTTGTAGTTCTGGCATCGCCATACTCCAGTTTTTGCCAGATTCTACTCTCTACCTGCCGTCTACCCCACCAAATCCCAGAGAGCCGAAATATTGCGTATTGCGTACTGCGTATTTTTCATCCCAACAGAATCGGCAGATGAGTCCAATCGGTGAACGCGCCGCTGGCTTCGGAGGTGGGTTCCTCTGTGCCATACAAGAGGCTTGCCATGTTCACATCCAACGCGGCGCGGGTGGTGCGCGGCAGGTCGTCAATCATCACGCACTTGCGCGGGTCGGGTTCGTTGGCGAGTTCTTGCGCGATGGCGAATGATTCGGGCATCGGTTTGCAATACGGCGCGACCGTGTGGATGTCAACGATCGTTTCGAAGAGGTCGCTGAGGTTGAGCGCGGCAAGGACGCGTCGGGCGTGGTGAACGTCTGCGTTGGTGAAGACCAGCTTCCGTTGGGGAAGCGAAGCGATGATGTCCCGTTGAATCGGGTCGGGGGTGAGGAAATCCTGCAAGGGCAGATCATGCGCAAAAGCGAGGAAATCCTCCGCATCCACATTGTGGCGCGCTTGCAAACCGCGTAGGGTGGTTCCGTACATTTTGAAATATTGTTCGCGTAGCGCGGGCGAATCTTTTTCAGGGATGTTTAGCCGCTCGATCATATACAAGTTGATTCGATTTTTGATCGCCTGCCACAAGCCCGTTGAATGTGGATAGAGCGTGTCGTCGAGATCGAAGAAGAGGGTTGAAAAACGCATTCGCCGATTATACTCGCCCGTTTTCAGCGGGTATAATCTTGCCATGCCCATCCGTTTGCTTTCATCGGAGGTTGCGTCGCAGATCGCCGCAGGCGAGGTGATCGAACGTCCCGCGTCGGTGGTGAAGGAGTTGCTCGAAAATTCATTGGATGCTGGCGCCAAAACGATTTCGATTTCTGTGGAAGAAGCGGGGAAAAAATTGATCGAAATTGCAGACGACGGATTCGGGATTCCCTCCGCTGAATTGGAACTCGCCGCCTCGCGTCATGCGACCTCGAAGCTGGTTCGCTCCGACGATCTTTTTTCAATCTCGACGCTTGGTTTCCGCGGGGAAGCGCTCGCGTCCATCGGGAGCGTTTCGCGCATGACGATCGCTTCGCGCGTGAAAGATGAAAAGGAAGGCGCGCGGTTGAGTGTGGAGGGAGGCAAACATAAAAAGCCGACTAAAGTCGGCGTTCCGATTGGCACGACGGTTCGTGTGGAGGATCTGTTTTTCAACGTGCCTGCGCGGTTGAAATTCCTCAAAACCGATACGACCGAACGCCGCGCAATCGATTCGCTGGTGACGCGTTACGCGTTGGCGTATCCCGACAAACGATTCAAACTATCCGAGGGGAAAAATGTCGCGTTGCAAACGGCGGGCGACGGCGACCGACGCGCGATCCTTGCCGCGCTTTACGGCGTGGATGTGGCGAAGCAGATGCTCGAAATGACAGCGGAAGAGGATGGTCTGCGTTTATCAGGTTTTATCAGCCCGACCTCGCTGACGCGCTCCAACCGCAAGGAGATCACTTTTTTCATTAATGGTCGCTGGGTGCATGAGGTGGCGTTATCCACTGCGTTGTTGCAGGCGTATCACACCTTGTTGATGGTAGGACGGTATCCGCTGACCGCGTTGTTCCTCGAGATTGACCCGCAAGAAGTGGATGTGAACGTGCATCCCGCCAAGGCGGAGGTGCGGTTCAGGAATCAGGATAAAGTGTTCAGTTTTGTGCAACGATCCGTTCGGAAGGCGTTGCTGGCATATTCGCCCGTTCCGAACGTCGCGCCGAGTTTGTGGGGAACGACGCGGACTGTGCCAAGTTCATCGGTGGGGTTGGATTGGGCGATTGGGCATGACGAGCCAGTGAGCAGTGATCAGTTATCGAGTGATCAGTTATCAGTGAGCGGTACGCAGAACGCAGTACGCAGTAATGAAGAGCAATCATCTTTCCAACGGATTCCACTTTTACGTCTCATTGGTCAAATCGGCGCGACGTACCTCGTGGCGGAGGGACCCGACGGGTTGTATCTCATTGACCAGCACGCGGCGCATGAGCGCGTCTTGTTCGAGAAGTTGATGGCACAGCATGAGATGAAGAAGATTCCCTCGCAGTCTTTGCTCACGCCTGCGGTTGTGACGCTTCCTCCGCAATCAACTCAATTACTAATTACCCAATTACCTGTTTTAAAGCATTTCGGTTTCGATATGGAAGAGTTCGGTCCGAACACCTTCCAAGTGCGGGCGATGCCGAGTTTGTTCGTGGGGAGCGATCCATCGTCAGCGTTGCGCGCGTTGGTGGAGGATTTCGAGGAGGACGAGTCGCCGATGAAGGATGAGGTGGAGAAAAAACTCGCCGCACGCGTATGCAAACGTATGGCGGTGAGAGGCGGGATGTCGCTCTCCGAAGCGGAACAGCGGGCGTTGCTCACCGACCTCGAAGCGTGCGATTCGCCGCGCACGTGTCCGCATGGCAGACCGACGATGATCCATCTTTCGGTGGATTTGTTAGAACGTCAATTTGGGAGGCGCGGTGCCAGATAAAAAAGAAACGCTGACCCAGAAATACAAAAAATTGCTGGCGGCTTCGCAACAGTTGGAAGCGGAATTGAGCCGAGCGAAGCGCACCATCGAGATCAAGGAGATCGAATTGAAAGGGGTGTTGGCGCAGGCGCACGAGATCAAGAACACCGACGCGTTGACCTTTTTGCCGAACCGCCGTAAGATCATCGTGGATTTGCAGGAGGAGGTCATCCGTTCTTCGCGCTATGACGTTCCGCTTGCGATTTCCATTGTGGATATTGACCACTTCAAGAAAGTCAACGACACCTACGGTCACGTGGTTGGCGACGATGTGCTGAGGACAATCGCGGCGCGTTTGCGCGAACAGATCCGCCACCCGGACACGATCGGTCGTTACGGCGGCGAGGAGTTCTTGATCGTCCTGCCGAATAGCGATTGGCGAGCCGCGTCCGAGCAGGCGGCGCGGTTGTGCAACAAGATTCGTAAATTACAGGTGACGTCGAACGATCATATTTTATCCATCACCATCAGCATCGGCATTGCACAGTACCGGATTGGTCGGGAAGATTGGGAGCAATTTTTACACCGCGCCGACATGGCGTTGTATCAGGCAAAGAACGCCGGGCGAGATCAATGGGCGGCGGCGGAGGAGTGAAATGAAAGCGCTTTGGCTCGAAAATAACAAGATCGAACTGCGTGAAATTCCTCAACCTCAAAAACCAAATGAAGTCTTGGTCAAAATCTGCAAGGCGGGAATTTGCAGCACCGACCTCGAACTGGTGAAGGGATATTATCCATACACGGGCGTGATCGGGCATGAGTTCGTGGGAGAGGTGATTTCTTCCCCTGAGGGGTTAGGGGTGAGGGCTGGCGACCGCGTCGTCGGCGAGATTAACGCAGTGTGCAATCAATGCGAACAATGCGTGAGCGGACGCCCGACGCACTGCGAGAACCGTACGGTTTTGGGGATCATGAATCGTGACGGGACGTTCGCCGAATTTACTCAGTTACCGCTTGCCAACTTACACAAAGTCCCCACTTCGGTCTCGGATGAGATGGCTGTGTTCACCGAACCCCTCGCCGCCGCGCTGGAGATTCAGGAGCAGATCAACATCCAGCCCGGCGACCGGGTCCTGCTTGTCGGCGCGGGGCGGCTCGGGCAACTCATCGCCCAGACGCTTGCCCTCACGGGTTGCGATTTGCGCGTGGTCGCGCGGCACAAACGCCAGCGGGAGTTGTTGACTGCGCGAGGGATCCGAATCATTGATGAAGCAGACGTGCAAAAATGGAGGTGGGATGTTGTGGTCGAAGCGACCGGGTCGCCGGGTGGTTTTGCGCTGGCGCGGCAGGCGATTCGTCCGCGTGGGACGCTGGTCTTGAAATCCACGTACAAGGGCGAGATGAGCGTTGACTTTTCGTCCATCGTGGTGGATGAGGTGAATATCGTCGGCTCGCGGTGCGGACCATTCGAGCCTGCGCTGCGGCTGATGGAATCAAAGCAGGTTGACCCAACGGTATTGATTGACGATCAGTTTTCGCTGGGGGAGGCGGTGCGGGCGTTCGAGCGCGCCGCACAGGCGGGGACGTTGAAGGTCTTGATCCAGCCGTAAGGTCGGTTTGAATCGTTAGCGCCGCAGTTCAACTGCGGCGCTAACGATTCAAGAAAGCTAATTACTCGTGCGGAATGGTCCGCTGGGCGCGGGGGAGGTAGACGGTGAAGGACGTGCCGACGCCCATCTTGCTTTTTACTTCGATGCGTCCGTTGTGCCCTTGGATGATCTGCTTGCAGATCGAGAGCCCCAAGCCGGTGCCGGCGGCTTTGCCTTCGTGTTCGTGCACACGATAGAATTTTTGGAACAGATGGGGAATCGATTCTTCGGGGATGCCCAAGCCGGTATCTTGTACGCTCATCGAAAGTTCGGCGTCCGTAAAATTGCCGGTGATGATGACCGAGCCGTTCGGGCGGTTGTATTTGACGGCGTTGCTGACGAGGTTGAGCAGGACTTGTTTGATCTTGTCGCGATCGGCTTCCATAAGCGGCATATCATTGGGAACATCCACGCGGATCTGGATGTTCGTTTCCTGCGCTTTTGTCATCATCACGTCGCGCACTTCGTAGAGCAGGTCCGCCGCGCTGAAACGCGTCTTGCGGAATTGGACGCGTCCCGATTCGAGCCGCGCCAGATCGAGGAAGGAGGAGGCGAGCGAGTTCAAGCGCAGGGTCTCGTTGTGGATGTTGTTGACGATCTGGTCGCGTTGTTCGCGCGACATTTCGGGGCGGAGCAGGAGATAGGTGGCGGTGCTTAATGAAGCGAGCGGTGTGCGGAGTTCGTGGACGAATTCCTGGATCAAGTCGGATTGCTGGAACAGACGCGCGTTCTCGATGGCGACCGCCGCTTGCGCGCCCAGCACGGTGAGCATGGATTCGTCGGGGTCGGTGAATTTGCCGCGCTTTTTATTCACCACTTCCAGCACGCCCACGACCTTGTTTTTCGTCACCAGCGGAATCCCCAACAGCGATTTGGTCGAGTAGCCGATGGTCTGTTCCACGTCGCTGAAGAACCGTTCGTCTTTGTGCGCGTCTTCGATGCGCACGGGCTGGCGGTTGGTCACGATCCAGCCGGCGATGCTTTTCTCGAGCGGGATGATTAACCCGCGCATGGTCGGTTCGTCAATGTTGGTCGCGACTTGGAAGTAGAGTTGCCGCGCGGTGTCGTCGTATAAAAGGATCGACGCGGCTTCGGCATAGGTGATGTCGGCGGCGGCGCGGACGATATCGTCCAACAGGGTGTCGAGGTCGAGGGTGGAGGCAAGATCGCGCGAGATTTCGATCAGGCGCAGGTAACTTCCGAGGGTTTGGGTTTTGATCTCAGCCATGTAGCGCTCGTTTGACGATCTCCGGCAAAATGGCGGCGACATCGTCCATGAAGACCACGTCGGCGCGGACGTTGATATACGTCGGCGAATTGTTGACGACGATCAGGTGCGCGCCGCGGTCGAGGGCTTGCATGGGTAGTCCCGCCACCGGCAGGACCTCCAGCGAGGAACCGGCGACCAGCATCAAATCGGCCTGACGCGTTGCGCTCTGCGCGGCTTGCCACGCCGTATGCGGCAACTGCTCACCGAACAATATCACATCCGGTTTGAGGATTCCATTGCAGTTTGGGCATCGGGGCATCGTCCCGTTTTCGATGAATGCCTGCAAAAATGGGGGCGAGGCGTATTGCTTGAAACACTGCGTGCAGGAGAGCGTGCGGATTGTGCCGTGCAATTCAAAGACTTCTTTCGAGCCTGCCTTTTGGTGCAAACCGTCAATGTTTTGAGTCGCGATGCTGAGCGGGGCGCCGTGTTGTTCAAGTTCGGCGAGCGCCTGATGAGCGGCATTCGGCTGGGCGTTGAAGACCTGACCGGCAAGCGGGCGGAACCATTGGAAAAACTTTTCGGGCGCGGTGCGGAAGGTGTTGAGCGAGGCGACCTCCAGCGGTTCTTCGCGCGACCATAAACCGGTCCCCTCCGAGCGGAAGTCTGGGATGCCCGAAGGGGTGGAAACGCCGGCTCCCGTTAATACAACAATGCGCTTGGCTTTGCGAATTAATTCTGCCGCATGCAAAGCGTCAAGCGCATTCGTCGTCGTGGGAGAGACGGTCATCGCGGCATTGCCTCTCGCTCGACGATGAAGTCTACCAGTTTGTTGAATTGCCGCGTGGTCAAACTGTCGGGTTGGCACAGGACCGCCGGCGTTTGCATCCGCGTGGCTTGCACGAAAAGTTCCGGCGCGGGTGTGAGGGTGGTGATGATCTCGTGTCCGAGCTTCGCCTGTACCTGACTGGTGGGCAGTTGCGTATCGGAACGGATGCGGTTGTTGAGGACTGGGTGAATATTGGAGGTGTTAACCCCGAAGGAGTGCAGGTCTTCGATCAACGCTTTGGTGTTGATAATGGTATTCGGGTTGCCTTCGAGGAGGATGATGACCTCATCGCAGTGGGGGAGGATCACCTGGGTAAAGGGTTGCAGTCCCGCGCCGAGGTCAAGGAGCGTGAAGCGGGCGAGACCTCCAAGTTTGGAAGCAAGCGCCTCGTAATTGGCGCTTTGGCTGATCAAGTGCATATCGCGCGGACGGTCGGAGGCGAGCAAGACTTTGATGCCCGACGCGTGGTGCATGAGCGCGCCGCGCACCGCGTCGCGGGTGATGTCGGTGAGGCGGGTTTGGCTGAGCAGGTCTGCCAATCCGTGTGAGGCGGTGAGCCCGAGTTCCAGCGCCAGCGCGCCGCGCCCGGGGATGGTCTCGGCGAGGACGACTTCGCTTTTGGTGCGGGTGTGCAACCCAGATGCCAGGTTGAGCGCGACGGTGGTCGCTCCCAGCCCGCCGCGCGCGCTGACCACGCCGATCAGGAAACCGTTGCCGTCTTCGCGCGCGGTGCGGGCGCCTTTCTTTTCACTGGCACGCGCCAGCAGCGCCTTGACGCGCGCTTGAAGTTCGGAGGGATGCGTGGGTTTGGTCAGGTAATCGTTGGCGCCCACTTCGAATCCGATCACCTTGTCGTTCATCTGGGTTTTGGCGGTGAACATGAGGATCGGCGTTTCTGTCGTGGACGGGTTCGATCTCAAGCGCCGCGTCACTTCGTAACCGTCCATGTCCGGCATCATGATGTCGAGCAGGATCAGGTCCGGGTCCTCGTCGAACGCTTTATCCAGCCCTTGTTGTCCGTTGGTTGCCGCGCTGATCTGATAGCCCTGACGTTGCAACATCAGCCCTACCAGTCTTAGCGTGTCGAGGTCGTCGTCAATGATGAGGATTTTTTCGCTCATGTTGTGATATACCGTGAAATAATGAAGCACAGTCTAGCATAAAGCAGTCTTGAGGGCAAGCCGTGAGGCGCGCTTGCAAGTATGCTATAATGAAAACGCATTGTGGAGCAAATGGTTCAATTTGTTCTACGGGGATGACAGGCTTCGACGGGAGAGGCTGGTCCCGGAATGCGAGCCGAGCGGCGCCGAACTCGTAAACTCAGCGCAAAACCTTAAGTGCCAATCGCACTTCCTACGCTGCTATGCCCCTCGCT
>JADLBX010000022.1 GCA_020847435.1 Anaerolineales bacterium | reverse complement strand
GGTCGAGGGTTTTAAATTGGGGAAAAGTACGCGTTCGGCGCTCTTCCAATTGAGATATTCGGAGGAATCGTTTTTACTCCAAAAGTCCCGTTCTTCGTCTTCGTTCTTGAATTTAGGAATCGGCTTGCTTTTTTTCATTACCACTCCTTCGGTTTGCTGAACATTCCGCGTTTATCCGTCATTACTTCTGGGAACTGGCTTGCCGCCAAAACACTTGAGCGGACATGTTTGATGAAAGTTGCATTGGCAGTCAAGGAACGACTTGGATGCTTATTCTGTGTCGGAGCCAGGACGCCGACCTTCTTGCCGAGTTCATGAATGACCATTTGGATAGGGCGAAGTAAATCGGAGTCGTTTGAAACCACAACGGCACATTCATACTCGTTCTTGAAGCCGTCTAAAAGCATTTGCGCCGCCAGATTCACATCCGAACCTTTCTCCTGTGTTTTGATGACATCCACATACCCTTTGCCGTCCGCTTTTGGCATACTCGTTACATGAGTCAGAAAACTGCCATACACAACCTTGAAATTCGGAATGGTTTTCAGAGCGCGGATGTATGTCTCCTGTCGCGTTCTCTTGTCGGGGTCGCTTGGGCGTGAATCCACGAGCGCGGTGAAGTAATAAATTTTCTTGACCTGATGTTGAGGAAGAAGAATGCGAAATAAGGCGGAATAATCCAGCCATTTGTAGGGCGTCTTTTTGACCGCGCCATAATAAAAGTTGAAGCCGTCAATATAAACGTTGGTGATCATGATTAAAAACAGAGACCGCCTTGCGGCGGTCTCGCGCCAGGTTTGCCGAAGCTACTACTGGGGGGTACGCCTTCATTATCGTCAAAAGTCGCGATACTGTCAAGCCGCTTGACAAATTTTACTTCAAAGTAGTCTTCAAAACCCCAACTCCTTCATACTCTGCTCCTTGCTTCTCTTTTCCTTCCCTCCGAGCAACTCCTTCCAAAACTCCTCGTCATACCTGCGTGACCTCACAGGCAACGGCATCGGCACTCCCCAGCCGAGCAGGAGAACTTCCTCCTTCGGTTGGAGTCGCGCCAACATGCCGCGCAAAGCCTCCCGTCCCGCCAGACCCGAGAGAACGGCGTGGATATCGTCCTCGTCGCCGAGCCAGCCTGAGATGCGCGTCCCCAACTGCGACATGACCTCGTCATAGATTTGCGACGGGCGCTGGTCCACGATTAACAGCGTCACGTAATACTTACGGAGTTCACGGGCGATGGTGGCAAAGGTCGTCTGCGCCGCCATCTCGCGGTTCAACAACTTGTGCGCCTCTTCAACGACAATGATCAACTGGCGCGGCTCTTCTTTTCCATGAGAGCGAAATTCATTCGTCTTATGCTCCCACGCGTTGCGAATCTTGCGCGTCAACAAATTCGACACGAGCAGATAATCCAAATCGCTTTCGTGTTCGCCGAACGACAACACCACATGCTGACCGTTCTCCAGCGAGGCGATGATCTCCTTCACGCTGTCTGCGGCGGGCTTCTCGACGATATACGGCTTATCGAACAAGCGGCTCAGTTTTTCATATAGCGCCTCCGCCGCCATCACATTCACGCCGTTTTCATTCGCCCACGCCGCCACGCTATCGGGATGCGGAACCTTCTTCATCTTTCCTTTGTCATCCTCGATTTCGATTTCCTTGCGGTTCATCGCTTTGAAGCGCGCAAACCATTCGCTCTTGAACGAACCGTACAACGCGTTCAACGTCGTCGGGGTTGTGTCGCGCAGGTTCAACTCGCGCATCAACGTTTCGATGTCGCTTGTGGAGATGTCGCCTGTGGAGATCTCCAAATTAAAATCGGGGACTTGCCCTCGGATGGTTGATCCGCCTCCCAAGCCGACGATTCTTACTCTCGACTTGAACTTGGTCTTCAATCCCGTTACGGCTTTTTTCGTGTCCGACGCCACATCGTCAAAACCATACTCGTTGTGCATATCCAGCACGAACACGGAGGCTTTGTTGTAGTGCATGAGTCCCGCCAGCACGAGCCGCGTGAGGAACGACTTGCCCGTGCCCGTCGCGCCGAACACGCCCGACGACCTCTGCACGAACTTTTCCATGTCAATGCACACGGGATGATTCTGCTCGCGCGTGTACCCGATGATGAAGTTGCTCTTCTCGTTCGGGTCGCCGAAGATCTCTGCGATGTCGCCTGCGTTCGCCAAAAACACCTGCGCGTGATGCGGCGGTACATTCTTGACGGGCAATATGCGCGGCTGATCTTTGAGTCCCGCGTCGATTTTAGCTTGCCACTGCTTGTGTTCAACCGTCCCCAACTCTGGACCGACCTCCAACATCAGATTCGGCAGCACTTCGAGGTTGGCATAGAGAGTCTGGCCATGCAACGCCTTCGAAATATGCGACGGGAATCGTCCCTCCATCTGCTCATCCGCAAAGCGCGGGTCTGTCGCGCCGAGTTGAATATCCGTGACGATGCCGTAATAATTCCACTCGCCCGATTGGATCACCACAAACGCCCCCTCCTGAATCTCCTGCGGGGAAACCGTGAGCCTCACACGGAAGTTTTCTTTGAGACCACCGCCAACCAAGTAGCCGATTTTTGTTCGTTGTTCCATGTAGAACTCCATTTTCTAGTCGTGCATAATTCGTTACGGCCCATAAGGCGGACCAAACACTTGGATACCGTAATAGTCTGAGTAACAATCTGTCGCCCAAAACTTCGGGTTTTCATTCGGGCGGTCGAGTCCTGTCCAACTGCTCATGGCAGGGATGGTAATCGACTCGTCTCCATTTGCTTTTGCCTGCAAAATCTGCGCGTCCACTTGATCCCACAGGTTGGCAAATTCAACAAATGTCCGCTTGTTTTCATATAAGGTGCGTGATGTGATCCACGATGAATAACCCAACAACAGCGTGACAGCCAGCAATACCCCGGCGGTCACAGTGGACTTACCAGCCATCCGATGTGAACTCCATTTCCCAGCGAGGTATCCGCTGGTTATCAGCCCTACAGAAAGGAAAAACGCAGAGATGATGAGAACGCGCCGCGGAGGAACATTGGACATGCCATACGCTGTCGGTGGAAAACACAGATAGGCAAGCGCCATCCCGAAGAGAAGCGCCGCTGGGATGGTCCACACGCGAGGCGGGCGATCGTTTTCTGCATGGATGCCGATCGCCATCGCTCCGAGCCAGACGCCAAGAACCCCTGCGGATATCGGAGGTTGCGTGAGCAAAGAACCGATGAATTCAACATATCCGTTCGTGGCGATCTGGAAAATTTCGACAATGCCTGGAGGAGGCGGAAAATTGGCTTGCCGGAGCGCGTTCCCCGGCGCGCTGATCATGAATATCAATGCGAACGAGGCTCCGATCAACGCGGAACTGAGGAACCAGAAGGCGATCCGTTGCGGGGTTAATTGTTTTGTAAACCATCTCCAACCGATGGCGGCAAGGATGATGACCAGCATGATCGGCGTAAAGGATTCGCTGATTCCCCCGAGACCGAACGCCAACAGGAAGGATATCAAACTCCAAATAACAATACCTCGCCTATCCCATTCCCGCCGTGTGATCAGAAGGAAGAGGATCAAGTAGATCGTTCCCAGAATGAGCGGAACGGTGTATGCGCTGAGTCCGCCCCACCAATATAAGGACTGTGTCAACCCAGGGCTGAGAAGCAGGATCGAGAACAAAAAGATCATGCTCAAGGAGAGCGAAACCCAAACTCTGTTGTTGGGCTGTATCTCTGTTTCCATTAGTAGCTGTATCGCGAGCGTTGTTATAACCAGCCAGATGAGCAGGGCGCCGGGGACGATGATCCACATGTGATAGGGACCGATCCACAGCAAAATCTCGTTGATGAGAGCCCGAGCGTATACTCCCGTCCATGTGCGATACCAAAGCAGGGCGGTCCCAAAGACCCCGAAGGTTCTTGCGTTATACATCGTGCAGTAATCGTCGGCGATCAATCGGGTAAACGAGCCTAAATAAGCATGGATTACCAGCAGGATGCTGGTTGGGATTGTAAGTGTGAGGAACGCCCAGAGTTTTTGTGGTTTCATTATTGATTCTTCAAATGAATCTTCTGCGGCGAGACCGTGAGCCTTACGCGGAAGTTTTCTTTGAGACCACCGCCAACCAAGTAGCCGATTTTTGTTCGTTGTTCCATGTTACCTCTTTATATTATCCGAACCTTATGGAGAATCTGTCCAATCGTATGGGGGACCGTATATCTGTATTCCATAATAAGCGGAATAACATTTATTTGGCCAATATTTTTTATTCTCATTTGGGCGTTCGAGTCCAGCCCAGTTATCCAATGCAGGAATGGTGACAGATTCACCCCCTTTTTCCTTCGCCTGGCGTATCTGGAGATCTGTCCGATCCCACTTTTCGGCAAATTCTATGAATACCCCCCGGCTTTCAAATAAGTCTTGCGATGTTATCCATGATGAGAAGCATAAAGGTGCGATTGTAGCAGTGATCAAGAGTGCTGTTTTCGCATTTGTGAAATTTGATAATGCATTGGTAGAAAACCACATTCCGCCTGTATAACCAGATATCATTAATCCAACTGTCAGCATAAAGGAGGAAATTACCAGTACCCGATTTGGTGGAGGCTCGGAAGTTCCGTACGCTGCTGGTGGAAAGGATAAAAAGGCGAAGAAGATACCTAGAGCCAATAATATGGACGGCGCCCAATTCTTCGGCTGATTTTTGTTTGCAGTGATTATTCCAACCAGCATTGATCCAAAGAACATTCCAAGAATGCCTGAAAATTTTTGCGGCGTCATGAGAAGCGCCCTCAGGTAATCAAGATATCCATCGATTGAAATTTGCAGTATGCCAAGAAAGGTGGGGGGATTGAAATAGGACATACGAATCGCGTTGCCGGGTGCAGAGATCATTATTATCAAGGCAAGAATTGAACCCAATAGTCCTGCTCCGAGGAACCATATCTCTGGTCTATCTTTATCGGTTTTTTTTACACGGAGGGTCCAACCAAATGTAAAAAAAATGACCATTAGAAAGGTAGGCGAGAAAGACTCGCTGATACCCCCTAGCCCAAATGCCATAAGAAAGGAAACGATACTCCACAATAGAAGGATAACTTTTTTCCATTCCCTCCCGCGAAAGATAAGGAACATCGCAAGGTAAAAAGTACCCAGTATAAGAGGGGCTGTATACGCACTGAAGCCACCCCACCAATAAAGTGATTGGGTAGGTTGAGGGGATAAGAGGAGAACAGTGTAAATAAATGTAATACTCCAAGCCAGGGAGATCCATCCTCTAGGTTTTGATGGGAACTCTTTTGATAACAACAGGAACAAAGCCCATGCTGTGGCAGCAATCCAGAGAATTAAGACGCCGGGTACGACCACTGATATATTGTCGACGCCTACCATTAGTAGAATCTTATTAATTACACTCCTTGCAAATACCCCTGCAAAGTTAAGATACCAATACCAAGCCGTTCTCAAGATGCCTAACCTGTTTGCGAAATAGACGGTGCAATAATCATCTGCCAATAACCGGGTGAATGACCCTAGATAGGCATGCAAGGCGACGGCAATACCTGGCGGGATTGCGAAAATAAATGTCAACCATGGTTTCAGCGCTTTGGTATTCTCGATTCTGGAGTTCATAGATATATACTCTTGTTGAATGGAATTAAGCTGAACGCAATCTATCTAGGTGTCACTCAACGCGCCCAGCACGGACATCAACGTCGGGTAATCATCTCTCATCAGCGTAATCACCTCATGCGTGGCGCGCTCCTGCCAGCCTTTATCCTTGTGCGCGGACTGCGCCTGTTGTAAATGCGCCGCGACCACCTCGCCGACGGGAATATCCTTGTTGTTGATGATGTGCCTGAAGTAGCCAAACTTTTCGGTGAAGCGCGCAATGTCTTTGTCGTCGCACTTGTAGATCGCATCCAAACTCAATGGCGGACGCGGCGGCAAAAGATGAAATATTTTCCCGTCCTGTTCGTATCCCACCGCCAGCACGGACATTTCGACGGGGACGATGCGGTTTACGCGGTTATCGCTCATAACCGAGTCTGAAATATTTTCTGAAGTTACAAGCTGCCGAACGAGTCCATCATCGTCAATATGAATATCATAGATAAGCCCAAATATTTTATAGACATCATTCCCTTCAGGCTTGGCAATCACAAGGGAACCAAAAGAAGGAACGGCAATTTGCGATATGCGGCAACCAGCGACAAAGCCCGTCGTGCCAGCGCGTAATAGACGACCAATTTCAATTGTTGTCATTTTCAGTACCTCTTCCTTCCACTTGCAAGAGAATCTTTTCCTGCCTGTTTGTACGAAGTATCATCTGTCTCTTCACCATGTTTTCCGAGTTCCAATGAAAGTAACTGCTCAATCTGTTTTTTTTCTTCTTGCTTCACCACGGCTATCTCATGAGCGCGATTAAGCGAATAAGGATAAGGTTTATTCCCCATCATTTTGCACTGCTCGACGAGGACCGCGTGCAACAGATTCAACTTTTCCTTATCATCCACCACCCATTTGGGGACTTCGACGCGCACGGGCCAGGGGTGTCCCTCCGTGCCTACGTTCAGATAAAAGAAATGGAGCGAAACGACGCCCGTGTATTTCTTCTCCGAGCCTGATTGCAACCCGAATACCGCCGAACGATGACCGGGCTTTAGCAACGGGTTCTCGCGTGCGCCGTAGAGCCAGCGGTCGCTCACCGCGCGCAAGGGATGGAACTCGCGCAGTTTTTGCATCTGTTCATTGTCTGCCAGCATGATCTCGAACAGGCGCATCACGAGATTGGCGGAGGGTTTGTCCACGTAGCCAGCCGTGACGACGCCCCGCGATTGCAAGCGGGAGAGAACGGTCAAATAGCGTTGAATGAAATCGGCGTAGGATTTGGGGTCGTCGCCTTTGGCGCCCCACAACTCGAGCGGTCCGTCGGTGAGGGTGACGATTCCGCCCTCGAAGCGCTGCGACAACTCGTCCAGTTTTTTCCGCTCGGCGAGGTCGCGTTTGAGCGCCACCAGCCCGTCGGACAACGGGACATCGTTGGGCAGGAGTTCGTCGCCGAAGAGCAGTTCGCTTTCCGTTTCGACCTGCGGCGTTTCGCCGGAGTTCAACTGCATGACGATCGCGCCGACGTTGACCAGCCCGAACTGCACCGCCGCGTGACGGTCGGGGTTGATCTGGGACCCGTCGGCGGCGATTAAGGTTGGGGAGACTGAAACAGGCTGAACGTCGAAGGAAGAAGCGAGGTTTTCATCCAGCGGGTAGGCGCAGCGGAGGTTCGCATCCGCTTGCTTGGCTAAATCCACTTTGGCGCGGAGCGCCTCCAGCTTGTCGTCGAAATACGCGAGCAATTCGCGCGCCTGGGCTTGGGCGGCTTCTTTCTTCTTCCGCCTTTCCTGCGCGCCCGCGCCAATGGACTGGATTTGTGTGTAGACTTCCTGATAGTTGATCGGCATAGAACAAATGTACAAGGATTGTACAAGCAAAGCGGATAATTTTCAAGCCGGGTGGGAACTTTCCATCGCGCGCGGCGTCTTTCCATTGGCAGTCATATCCAAAGGAGTTTAGAAAATGAAAACCAAAACCATCTTATTTACGGCGCTCGCGTTGTTTGCCCTTGTGGTCAGCGCCTGCGCGCCAGCCGCCGCGGGCGGCGCGCCCACACGCAACTTGAACGTGGCGGGTTCCGGCACGGCGTATCTTGTGCCGGATATTGCCTACATCTATCTGGGCGTGCATACCGAATTGCCCTCGGCTTCGGAAGCGGTCAAGCAAAACAACGCCCAGACCCAAACGATGATCCAAGCGCTCACCAACTTCGGCGTGGACGCGCAGGACATCCGCACCACCAGCTTCAGCATCTATCCGTTCGATAAATACGATCCCGCGACGGGCGTTGCCACCGGCGAAAAGTATTACTCGGTGGATAACACGGTCTACGTGACCGTGCGCGACCTGAGCAAACTCGGCGAACTGCTCGACACGGTGATCGGCGCCGGGGCAAACACTGTCAACAGCATTCAGTTCGACGTGGCAGATAAAGACGCCGCGCTCAAACAAGCCCGCGCCGACGCGCTCACCGATGCGAAGGCAAAGGCCGATGAACTTGCCGCGGCCGCCGGCGTGACGCTGGGCGAGATCCAAACCATCAGTTTTTCCGACAGCCAGCCCTACCCTGTCTTTGAGGGACGCGGTGGCGGTGGTGGCGGTGCGGAAGCCGCGGCAGTGCCGATCAACCCCGGTCAGTTGACCTTCACCGTGACCGTCAGTGTGACGTACGAAATCAAATAGTACGCGCGCTTCACATCAGATTGAGACCCTGCGCTCAAACTCAGGGTAAACCTGCCTCGCCCTCGGAGGCAGGTTTTTTCATTTCGATTTTCTCGCCCTCTTTAATTTCTGCAATCGTCAACATGCACAAAAATTTTTAACCAAATGCCACTTGTATAAATTCCTAATCGGCTGTATTATCAGCCCGTTGGGAAACCTGTTCCCAAATCCAAATATTCTAGAGGAGAAGACGTATGAAAAAGCTGTATCTGTTTCTCACCGTGCTGACGGCGTTGGCGATCGCAATCACCGCCTGCGCGCCCGCCACCCCGGTCGCAACCGAACCGCCCGCTCCGACTGCCGTCCCGCCGACCGTTCCGCCTCCGCCTACCGAGACGCCCGAACCGGCGATCGGTTCGCCGGAACATCCGATCAAGGTTTTGTTCGTGCCTTCGGTGGATGTGGACTTCATGATCTCCAGCGGCGATTTGATTGCTCAAGCCTTGAACGAAGCCACTGGGTATACCTTCGAAGTCAGCGTGCCGACCTCCTACGCCGCTACAATTGAAGAGATGTGCGCTTCCCCGGAAGATACCATTGGCTTCATCCCAGCCCTTGGTTACGTGATTGCTAACCAGTTGTGTGGTGTCGAACCTGGCTTGGCAGCCGAACGCCGCGGCTGGAACGTCTACTGGACCGGTTTCTACGTTGCCCGCGACAGCCAATATCAGAAACTCGAAGATTTGGCAGGCACTAAATGGGCATATCCGGATGCCGGCTCCACTTCGGGCTATCTGTATCCCGCCTCAATCTTTGCGGATTTGGGCCTCACAACCGGCGAAACTATCGAAGCCGGCGGCCATCCCCAATCCATCCTCGCGGTGTACAACGGTCAAGCCGATGTGGCAACCGCCTACTACAGCCCCCCGCTGTTCAAGGAAGGCAAATGGGCTATGGGCGACGACCCCGATGTCGCGGCCGATGCGGTTGAATCTTGCGCGGCGAACGCTGATGGAGAATTGTGGTGCGGAGACACACGCGTTTTGGATGCGCGTGCCGCTGTCGTGAAAGACGCTCCCGACATCATCCAGAAAGTACGCATTCTGGCGCTTTCCAAGGAAATTCCGAACGACACCATGTCGTTTTCACCCGATTTCCCGGATGACTTGAAACAAGCCATCATTGATGCGGTAACCCAATTCGTGTCGCTGGATAACGAATCCTGCGCTCAGTCTCTCTGCAATGAGAACTTCTATAGCTGGACAGCGGTAGGTCCCATTGCCGACGAGAACTTTGACGGCGTCCGCATTTTGGTCGCTCAACAGGGCATCACCCTCGAGAACCTCGGTAAGTAATGTCAGTCGTTTTGTAATATCTTGCCCCAGGCACTCCTGGGGCAAGATATTTAATAAGGTATTATTCATTTAATTTATTGCGTTTGTCATCTTTTGAATCGGAATCCAGAAAGGCGATATTTCACATGCTAGAAATTAAAAACCTTTCCAAAGTGTATGACGGCGGCGTGCAAGCCCTTAAGAACGTCAGTTTTAGCGTTGAGCAAGGTGAATTCCTGGCTGTGATCGGACTCAGCGGCTCCGGAAAATCCACCCTGTTGCGTTGTATCAACCGCTTGATCGAACCCACGAACGGCCAAATTGTTTGGGATGGACAAGATGTCACCGCCGCCAGTCAGGATGAAATGCGTCTCGTCCGCCGTAAGATAGGCATGGTCTTTCAGCATTTTAATTTAGTCACCCGTTCAAAGGTTATCACTAATGTTCTGGCGGGAAGGCTTGGGTATGTTAACCCGCTGATGAGCGCTTTGAATCGCTTTCCGAAGGGCGATATCGAGAAGGCGCTCTCCCAACTTGATAGAGTCGGTATCAAGGAACAGGCTTATAAGCGCGCCGACGAACTGAGCGGGGGGCAACAACAGCGGGTGGGGATTGCCCGAGCCATGATGCAGGAACCCGCCATGATATTGGCGGATGAACCGGTCGCCAGCCTCGACCCTGTGTTAGCCCATTCCATTATGCAATATCTCGAGAAAATCAATAAAGAAGACGGCGTCACCGTCCTTTGCAGTCTCCACTTTCTCGACCTGGTACACCGTTATGCTGACCGGGCGATCGCTCTCAACGGCGGGGTGTTGATGTTCGACGGACCGCCCAATAAAATTGACGACGAAAAGTTCCGCGAAATTTACGGCAAAGATGCAGAGCGGGTAGGGTAAAGGAGTAGCCATGAACAAAAAATCTTCTCCGATCAGGTCGCTGGCGGTTGGGCTGGCAACGCTCCTTGTCCTTGTTGTTTTTGCATACGGTTTCTCGGTAACCAACATCAACTTTGAAGAAACCCGCTCTGAAAGGCGCGTGGCTTCGCTCACGCGCATCCTCAGGGCATTAGCGCACCCCAAGATTTTCGATTATCAATTTGAATCGGTGAATGTTGAAATCCCCTTTTATTTGGGGTGCCCCGAAGGAGGCGTCGAGGTTCCCGATGTAGATCGATCGGGAGCGTTTATCCTCACGAGCGCCGGGTGCGCCGAACCCAAAGGGACCATCGTGATCGAAGGCCATAACTTTCAGGGGAACTCGTCCGGGCCGATCAACTTCATTGGGTTCAGCGCTGAAGCGCCGGAAGGAGTTCTTCTTCAAGTAGGCAATTTTCAAGCGGATGCACAAGGCAATTTTCAGGTTGAGGTAACCCTTCCAAACCGCCAGGTCAGGGCAGAGCCCCAAGCCATCCGTGTTACCGGAAGGGTGCGCGTGGGGGGACCCGAAATCTCTCGTGAAGCTCAAATTACATGGGAGAAAATTGTCGAAACGGTGTTCATGGCGTTGCTCGCCACCACCTTCGGAACCATGATAGCCATTCCCATCAGTTTCTTCGCCGCCCGCAACTTGATGGCCGAGGTGCGGACTCCGCTCAGCAACCTTTCTCTTTCACTGATCGGGTGGCCCCTGGGCATCGGGTTGGGCATAAAGATAAGTCAATTACTTTCCGCGTGGCTGACGCCGCTTTTCAATTCAATGGCAGTTACGTTCATCGGCGCCATCATTTTCCCTGTTCTAGGCTTCTTGTTTATCAAGTGGCGCGTATCTAAACAGAAAGAAGACGCGGAATTGCAGTTCAGCGACCGCCTGGTCAACCTGCTGTACACCTTGGTCGCGCTGATCCTGGCGATCGCATCCATTTTATTTCTCGGAAAACTCCTCCTTCAGGTGGGCAGTTATCTGACGCCGAATAAGGAAGTCCCGCTATATTTCATTCGAAAGTTCATCTTCCAAGTGGGAGATATCGTTGCCATGTTCGTACCCGTCGTCGCCGCGCTGGTGAGCGGAGGCATCCTCGGCGGTTTCTTCGGCAAGATCGGGCAAATGATCAGCGACAAACTGCCGCCAGCAAGAGGAAAAATCCTCACCCTGATTATCACCCCCATCGCCGGCGCGTTGATCGCGGTTCTCATCATGCAGGGAGTGGATTGGTTCTATGAATTCAACAACCCGGCGATAACGCTCCAGTGGCCCGCAATCACCGGCGCGCTCACTGGGTTGGTTTTGGCGATCATCACCGCGCCCAAACAGTCCCTGCCGGTCGGCATTGTCCTCTACGGCATCATCCGCACCATTCTGAACGGCACACGTTCGATCGAAGCCCTGGTTATGGCGATCGTTTTCGTGGCTTGGGTGGGCTTGGGACCGTTCGCTGGCGCGCTTGCCCTGGCGTTGCACACGGTGGCGTCAAACGCCAAGTTGTATTCCGAACAAGTCGAAAGCATCCTTCAGGGTCCGTTGGAAGCCATCCAGTCCACCGGAGCCAATCGCCTGCAGACCATCGTTTTTGCCGTTGTCCCGCAGATCATTCCGCCCTATATTTCCTACACCATGTACCGCTGGGACATTAACGTGCGTATGTCCACGATCATTGGTTTCGTCGGCGGCGGCGGTATTGGTTTCATCCTCCAGCAAAACATCAACCTGCTGAACTACCGAGCCGCCAGCGTCAACATGCTTGCCATTGCGATCGTGGTGGCAACGATGGATTACATCTCCTCTGTGTTGCGCGAAAAGTACGTTTAGCCCGTCGAATTGACAACAACACTTCAAAACCAAAAGCCCTCGCTTTTTGCGGGGGCTTTTGGTTGAATTCAAGATGATATAATCTTTTCCATCATGGAATCCGGCGCGCTGCTCATCAAACGCTATCAACTGCTCGATCAACTCGGCACAGGCGGCATGTCCAACGTATTCCGCGCCCGCGACCTGATGCTCGAACGCTACGTCGCCATCAAAGTCTTGCACGCGCAATATTCCAAAGACCCGGCGTTTCAAGAACGGTTCAAACAGGAAGCGCGCGCCGCGGCAAACCTCTCCCATCCAAACATCGTCACCGTCCACGACTTCGGCTACGACTCGGGACAACTGTTCCTCGTCATGGAATACCTGCCCGGCAAAGACCTCAAAACCATCCTGCGCCAGCGCGGACGGTTCAGCGTCGAAGAAGCCATCCCGCTCATCGTGCAAGCTTGCGCGGGCATTGGGTACGCGCACCGCGCCGGGCTCGTCCACTGCGACGTGAAACCGCACAACATGATCGTCACGCCGGATAGCCGCCTCAAAGTGACCGATTTCGGAATCGCGCGCGCCCTCTCCACCATCCTGCCTGACGAACGCGCCGATGTGGTCTGGGGATCGCCGCAATATTTTTCGCCGGAGCAAGCCGTCGGCGAGCCGCCCTCGCCCGCCTCCGACGTGTACTCGCTGGGCATCGTCCTCTACGAAATGCTCACCGGCGCGCTCCCATTCAACGCCCCCACCAGCGAAGAACTGGCGCGCATGCACCTCGAAGACCAGCCCATCCCCCTCAACGAATACGTCCCCGATATTCCGCCTGTGCTAGAACAGATCGTGATGAAAGTTCTATCCAAAGAACCCTCGGCGCGCTATCGCACCGCCGACCAACTCGGACGCGTCCTCCTCAAATTCGGCACCCAACGCGAAACTCCCTCGACGCCCGCGCTCAACCTAACTCCCGAAGCCGTGACGACGTACCAACAACCCGAACCGCCCCCCTCCTTCGTCGAACCGCTTCAACCCGACCCTCAACCTGCCTACCCAGCGTCAGCCTCCTCCACCCCCGAAATTGACTGGGCGACCATCGGGCTGGGTCTGCTCGCCCTCATCACCGTTGGCGGATTAATTCCGTTTTGGATCTACATCTACTTCGTTTACAATCCGCGATGATACACACTGTTGGTCGAGTAGCCCGAAGGGCGTATCGAGACCAACTGCTTTCAACGGTAATTTTCTAAGAAGAATTGCTTTACGAACTGGTGGTTTCGATACGAGCGGCAGAGATCATGCCGCTCTACTCAACCACCGGGTTTGCATCTGATGAACAAACTTCTCCTCGCCCCCTCCATCCTCTCCGCCGACTTTACACGGCTCGGCGAAGAACTCGCCGCCTGCGAATCCGCCAAAGCGGATTGGATTCACATTGACGTGATGGACGGTCACTTCGTCCCGAACATCACCATGGGACCGTTCATCGTCGAAGCCTGCCAGCGCGCCACGAAACTTCCGCTCGACGTGCACCTGATGATCGAAAAACCTGAACGCCATCTCGAGGCATTTGCAAAGGCGGGAGCCAGCCACATCATCGTGCATATCGAGGCTTGCCCACACATCCACCGCACGCTTCAGCAGATTCAAGCCTTGGGATGCAAAGCCGGCGTCGCCTTGAACCCCGGCACCCCCGTCGGCGCGATCGACGCGGTGTTAGACGAGGCAGATCAGGTGTTGGTGATGAGCGTCAACCCCGGGTATTCCGGTCAGAAGTTTATTTCGTCCACGGTTGGCAAAGTGAGGGAGATCCGCAAAAAGTTGGACGGGCTGAAATCCCCCGCGCGGCTCGAAGTGGACGGCGGCATCGACGCGGCGACCCTCCCCCAAATGAAAAAGGCTGGCGCGGACGCGTTCGTCGCGGCAACGGCGATATTCAAACATCCACACGGCACAAAAGCGGGAATCAAGGATTTACAAAGCGCCATACGCAGTACGTAGTATGAAGTACGAGATACAGCGTATTTCGTATTGTCGGCTTTAAAACAAAAATCATGGCGCGAATCGCGCCATGATTCTTGTTACAAAAACTTCCACCTTACGCGACAGTCTTACCCATCGCCTTAATGCACTTGGTGCATAACACCTTGCGCACCACGCGACCCTTCTCCATCACGATCGTCTTCTGGAGATTGGGTTTGAAAGTGCGGTTGGTGGCGCGCTGGGAGAACGAGCGATTATGCCCAAAGGTGGTGGACTTGCCGCAATTTGCGCATTTAGCCATGACTTGCTGTTTCCTTTCCTTGCTATAATTCCGAAACGTCTGCCCTTGTTGAAGGCACGGCATTTTACCACGTGACTTAATGGCAGGCAAGATGTTAAAATAGAAACAACCTCGTCATTGCGAGGAGGGTCGAAGACCCGACGAAGCAATCCCCGTCAACGTATTGGAGATTGCTCGCCCTTCAGGCTCGCAATGACAGACTAAATGAGGAGCCCATGGGCGAAGATTCGACGACATTCGGAGGCATCCACGTCTCCCCGAACGCGG
Source organism: Anaerolineales bacterium (assembly GCA_020847435.1). Classification (GTDB taxonomy): domain Bacteria; phylum Chloroflexota; class Anaerolineae; order Anaerolineales; family Villigracilaceae; genus Defluviilinea. Next base: position 33,586 of record JADLBX010000022.1, on the reverse strand, counting down.
TGGCGACGATCGCCTACCAAGCCACGCTGGAATCCTACGGCGTGGTGGGGCTGGCGGCGCGCAACCTCGCCGACGGGCTGGTCAAGACGATCACACGCGACCCGTCACGCGGCATCACTGTCAAATACAACGGCGAAGAGATTGACATCGAAATTCACATTATTGTCGAATACGGCACGCGCATCAGCAGTGTGGCGGAAAGCGTCGCCAACACGGTCCGCTTTCACGTGGAAAAGGCGCTCGGCTTGAAAGTGAACTTTGTCAACGTCCACGTGGCAGGACTGCGCGTGAGCAACACCGACTAAGTTGTAGGGCAAATTGCCAATTTGCCAAACGCAATGTAGCCAATTTGCCAACCACAATTTGGCAAATTGCGCTACAGATACCTAGAGGAGAGATTGAGTATGACTGTGGATCGCGAACGCATTGAAAAATTGCGTAAACAGACCATCAACGGACAATCCATGAAGCGGCTGGTGGAGGCGGGCATGACCTGGCTGCGCGTTAACCAGCAGACCGTCAACGCGTTGAACGTCTTCCCCGTCCCAGACGGCGACACGGGCACGAACATGACTCTGACCATGCAATCGGCATGGAACGAGATCAAAGACTCGGGTCATCGCAAACTGGGCGATATGGCAGCGGCGGTGGCGAAAGGCGCGTTGATGGGCGCGCGCGGCAATTCGGGAGTCATCCTTTCGCAGATTTGGCGCGGGTTTGCGCGCGCCGTGCAGGAACGCGAAACGCTCGACGGCGAATCGCTTGCCAAGGGATTCGCCGAAGCGCGCGACACGGCATACAAAGGCGTGGTCAAGCCGGTTGAGGGGACGATATTAACCGTCATACGCGGAGTGGCTGACGCAACTGAAGCAGCCCTCCAGTCCACGAGCGACGCGATCACCATCCTGGAAGTGGCGGTCAAAGCGGCAGACGAAGCCGTCCAGCGGACTCCCGATCTCCTGCCTTTGCTAAAACAAGCGGGCGTGGTCGATTCGGGCGGCAAAGGTCTGTTCTTCATCCTCGAAGGCATGTTGCGTCACGTGTATGGCGAATCGCTCGACACGGCATTGATGAGCGTGCAACCGATCTCGGCGATGAACTTGCAAGGCGCGCTCGAGGAAGTGGAAGAGGGACAGGATTACGAGGTGGTGGTGGATTTTTTACCGCCGACGAATTTCGATTTGCAAAAATTTTATGGGCGGTTGGAAGAAATGGGCACGTCCATTCAAGTGGGCGAAGGCGACGGCATGTATCGGATGCACATTCACGTGCCGCTCGAAAAACGATACGAACCGATTGATTACATCATGGGGCTTGGCACGATCACCAAAGTGGCGATGGAAAACCTGCTCGCGCAGATGGACGACATTCAGAAAAGCAAATCTAACGCGATCTCGTTCGCGGCGGTCGAGCCGGGTCAGATCGCGGTTGTGGTTGTCTCGCCGGGCGCGGGCTTGAGTCGCATCTTCGCCAGCCTCGGCGCGGCGGCAACCGTCGAGGGCGGGCAGACGAAGAATCCCTCCACGCAGGATATTTTGAGTTCATTCGAAAATTTACCAACCGATAAAGTGATCATCCTGCCGAACAACAAGAACATCATCATGGCGGCGAACCAAGCCAAAGAGGTGACGGTGAAACAGGTCGCGGTGATTCCGAGTCGCACCGTCCCGCAGGGACTCGCCGCCATGCTCGCGCTTCAACCCGACGGGGAACTTGATTCGGTCGTGGACAGGATGACCAAATCCCTCGGCGCCGTCCAGACCGGCGAGATCACCATCGCCGTCCGCAACGTGGAAATTGACGGCGTGCGTTGCCAAGATGGACAAGTGATCGCCCTGCTCGACGGCAAACTGATCGCCTCGGCGAACTCGGTGGAAGAGGCTAGCGCTTTGCTCCTCGAAAACGCAAAGGCGGCGGAACATGAACTCATCACCTTTTATTACGGCGAAGACATGACTCACGCGGAAGCCAACCGCATCGCCGACCTGATGCGCGACAAATACCGCGAACAGGATATCGAAGTGCAAGAGGGCGGACAGTCGTATTATCACTTTATTATTTCGGTGGAGTAACGTTTACCGCGAAGAGCGCGAAGCGCGCTAAGAAAGCGTTTCTTAAGTCCAAAGCATCATTCTTTTGTACACGGATTTCACGGAACGCACGGAAAAGAGCAGATTTTTTAAAAGGTTTTTCCGTGAAAATCAGTGTAATCCGTGTTGTCCGTGTCCAAATAAGAGGTTAAGAAACAGTTTCTAAGAAAAAAAACTTTGCGTTCTTTGCGACCTTAGCGGTTGAAAACTTTAATGCAACCTTCCCCCGATTTCCGTAAATACACCATCGCCGTCGTCGTTCCCTGCTACCGCGTGGAAAAAGAGATTCAGTCGGTCTTGCTCGGCATCCCAAAATACGTCAAACACATCCTCGTCGTAGACGACGCCTCGCCCGATGCAACGGCTGAAATTGTCGCGGCGCTGGCGAAAAAAGACAAACGCATCGCGTTGATCCGTCATGCGAAAAACCAGGGCGTCGGCGGCGCGATGGCAAGCGGCTTCCGCAAAGCCCTCGAACTCGGCGCGCAGATCGTCGTCAAAATGGACGGCGACGGACAGATGGATACCTCCCATGTGCCCGAATTGATCATGCCGTTGATTAACGGTCAGGCGGATTACACCAAAGGCAATCGCTTCCGCGACTTTGTATCCCTGCAACAAATGCCGCTAATCCGCCGCGTGGGCAACATGGGTTTGGCGTTCCTCTCCAAAGCCGCGACCGGGTACTGGAATCTCTTCGACCCCACCAACGGCTTCGCCGCCATCCGCGCGGAGGTTCTGGCGCAACTGCCGCTGGAACGAATTGACAAAAGCTATTACTTTGAAACGTCCATGCTGGCAAACCTGTATTTGCTCGGCGCGGTCGTGAAGGATGTGCCCATGCCCGCGCGTTATCAAAGCGAAGTCTCGAACATGCTGATCCACCGCATCCTGTTCCAATTCCCGTTCAAATTACTCGGCACGCTTGTCAGGCGTTTGGTCCTCAAGAATTACATCTATGATTTTACGATGGGCAGTATTTACCTCCTCGTGGGGTTGCCGCTGTTGCTCTTCGGCTTGACCTTCGGTATTGTCAAATGGATTCAATATGCGAGCCTCAACCTCCCCGCGCCGACCGGGACGGTGATGCTCCCCACGCTTTCGGTCTTGCTCGCGATTCAGTTATTGCTCTCCGCCATCGAAATTGACCTGCGATCTGTGCCGCAAGAGCCGTTATCCGACCCGCTGTAATTTTTACAGCCTTTTTACCCCATCGTCATTCGCCGGTTACTCCTGAGTTCTACAATGCGTTCAACGATTCAAAGGAGGATCGAGCGTATGAAAACCATCAAACTTTCCCACCTGTTGTTCAGCCTGGCTGTGATCGCCGCGCTCGTCGCCGCGGCGCTGCCTGCCGCGCCCGCGTATGCCCTCACCAATTCGACGCCGCAGACGGTCAGCGTCTCCGCGACCAGCCCAGCCGCCACCGCGCTGACCGTCGGCGTGACCGCTGTCGTGTGTTGGAACAAGGTCATCTGGCGCGACGGACACCGCGTCTCCATCCGCGTGTGCAAGCGGGTACACAAGCCCGACACGCACGCACAGTAAGCGAGAAACAAATCAAAAGGACTGACCTTCGCGGTCAGTCCTTTTGATTCATGATCTGCGCCAACGCGTCCTTGAACGCGGCGTAGGGTTGCGCGCCGACGATGGCATACCGATCGTTGATCACGTAGGTCGGCACGCCGGTCACGCCGATCTGATACGCCCAACGGACTTTATCCACCACCTCGGCGGTGAATTTTTCCGCCTCCACCTCGCGCTGCATTTCGTCCGCGTCCAAACCGACTTCCTCCGCCGCGGCGCGGAGCGTTTTCCATTGGCTTGGATCGTGTCCATCCGCATAAACCTTGCGGAATAAAACCTTGTGAAATTCGTTGCCCTTGTCATGCGTGCGCGCGTACTCCGTCGCTTCGTGCGCGAGCCGCGTGTTGTAGACGCGCTCCGTTGACCGGAACGGCATCCCATACCCATCTGCGATCGAGCGCAGGCGTTCCTCCGAGCCGTGTGCGCGAGCGCGCTGGACATGTTCGGGCAGTTCCCGTCCCTCGGGCGGCGTGTCAAAATATAAATAGAACGGACGCCACTCCACATCCACTTGATATTCTTCTTTCAACTTCTCGACCACACCCTGGCCGACATAACACCACGGTCAGATGTAATCGGAGAAGATCGTCAGTTTGAAATCCATTGGTTGTCCCTTGTGCGATGAAAAAATAGTTCGAGTACGCTTCAACAGACAGCCGCCGTCGTTCATTTCTTACGCGCAGGGTAAAATATGCTGACCACAAACGATAGACGATGGTCAAAAGGCTGATCCATGAAAAACTTCGACCCGAAATATAACTCCATCCCCAAGACCGAGATTCACCTCCACCTCGAAGGCGCGATCCGCACGCAGACCATCATTGACATCGCCCGCGCCCATAACTTGAAACTACCCGCCTACGAAGCTGCCGAACTCGATCGGCATGTGAAAGTCTACGATCAATTGCGCGACCTGCAAGCCGTGCTGGATGCGTTTGCGATTTTCCAGAATAGCATCGTCTCACCGGAAATCGTCGAGCGGATCGCGTGGGAGTTATTCGAAGATTCGGCGCGGCAAAACATCAAACTGTTTGAAGTGCGTTTCTCGCCGGACTGGGCGTTCTCCGGTCACAACCTCGACTGGGACGCCTGCCTCGAGGGTCTGCTCCGCGCCAAAGCCCGCGCCGAAAAAGAGTTCGACATGGCGATCGGCTGCATTGCCATCACCTCGCGGAGCATGGGCGCGGACTCGTGCGTCAAAACCGTGGACTGGGCGCTCCGTCACCGCGGACAGATCCTCGGCGTTGATCTGGCAGACGCCGAAAGGTTGTACCCGCTGTCCGATTTTGTGAAGCCAATTCAAAGGGCGAAAGAAGCGGGGTTGAAGGTCACAATCCATTCGGGGGAGGACACACCCGCATCGTACGTCATCGAAACCATCAAACACTTCAAGCCCGACCGCATCGGTCATGGAATCCACAGCATCGAAGATATGCAGGCAGTGGAGATGATCAAAGAGCGCGGCATCACGCTCGAAGTCAACCCGTGGAGCAACTACCTGACGAACTCCGTGCGGACGATCGAGGAGCATCCGCTGAAAAAATTATTCGACCTCGGCGTGAAGGTGACGATCAACTCCGACGACCCCGAAGTATTGGAAACGAATCTCAATAACGAATATCGCATCGCGCATGAAATCCTCGGCATGAGCCTGGACGATATCGCCGCGTGCAATCGCAACGCGTACGAAGCGTCGTTCATTCCCGAAGAAGAGAAGAAACGCGTGTGGGAGAATTATTTCCAATGACCCGCGCCCGCTTTCCCGCCACCGTGCACTTGTTTTTCTTTCGCGGAAATCAAATCCTGTTGTTGCGGCGGTTTAATACGGGCTTTCGCGACGGGGAATACAGCGTCCCTGCCGGGCATTTGGACGGAGGCGAAACCGTGAAGGACGCCGGGATTCGGGAAGGGCTGGAAGAAGTCGGCGTTCGAATCGACGCGGACGCGCTGACGTTCTCGACGGTCATGCACCGCATCGAGGACGAGGAGCGCGTGGATTTCTTCTTCACGGTCAACCGCTGGGATGGCGAACCGTTCAACGCCGAACCGGATAAATGCGATGAAGTCCGCTGGGTGGAGATTGACGCCTTGCCGCTGAACACCGTCCCGTATGTGCGGCAAGCGCTGGCGAATCATCGAAACGGAATCCCGTTCGACGAATACAACCCGTAATCAGAGATCGTCCCTGCGGCGGCGATGATACAGCCCTTTGCTTTTATACATTTCATCGTCGGCGAGGCTGATGAATTTCAACAGCGAAAAACCCGCCGCGCTCGTCGCTGCGCCGATGGAAAGACTGAGCTCAGGCTCGCGGTAATACCGGTTGTTCATCGCCGCCAGCGATTCCACACGCTCGACCATTTCCTGTGCCGCCGATTCGTTCGCATCGGGCATGATGAGGATGAACTCGTCGCCGCCGATGCGCGCCGCGCAGTAGCCGTCCTCGATGCTGGCTTTCAACACCTCCGCCGCGCGGCGGATCAATGTATCGCCGGCATGATGCCCCAACGAATCGTTCGTGGCTTTCAAACCGTTCAAATCCATGATGATGAAACTGATCGGGTCTTTGCGGTTCGCTTCGAGAGATTGCAAGGTTTCCTCAAAGAAGGCGCGGTTATACAAGCCGGTCATCACATCGTGCGTGCCGAGGTAACGCAGGTAATCCTCCGCCTTTTTGCGCGCGGTCACGTCCTGCAACGCCACCAACACCCAGTTGAAATCGTTTTCATGCCCGGGCATCAAGGTCCAGTGTAGATGCACGTTGACCGGTTCGCCGGTCAGCGAATAGTTGACGCCCTCGCGTTCGTAATACGTTTTGCCCTCCCACATGTCTACCAGCTCGTTCTTGAAATGTTCGCCCATTTCGTCGCGGAAAACCTTGTCGAGATTCGCCAGCAGGGATTCCTTATCTGTCGCTTCGAATAGGCTGAGGGTCTTGCGGTTCACGTCGAGGACGCGGATCATGCTCATGAAACGGCGCACCGCCTCAGGGTCCGAATTGAGATGCGATTTCAGATCCGTAACGCCGTTGGCGCGCAGTGAGTCGAATTCCCGTTTGATCGCCGAATAATCCTCCTCCCATAACGAGATCGGCGCGTACTCAAATAAATTATGGAAACGCGCTTCGGCTTTTTTCAGCGCCGTGATGTTTTCGATGGACACCAACACGCACTCCCAGTTGGATTCGCACTCGGGCAAAATGCGCCAGTGCAAGCGGATGTGAAGCGCTTCGCCGTCCAGCCGATAGTTGATTCCGTCGCCCGCCCAGCTGACCTCGCCGTTCCACAACGCCAGCAGTTCCGCGCGCCAGTGGGCGCGCATTTCATCGCGAAACGTCTGATCGAGGTTGGCGAGTAATTCGGCTTCGTCTTGCGCGCCGAACATGTTGAGCGTCTCGCGGTTGACGTGAGTCACTTTGATGCGGCGTATGCTGTTGTCGAGTTCTTCGGGATGTTCATCAAGATACGAATTCAAATCGGCGACCCCGCTCGTCCGCAACCCATCGAAAAAATTTTTGATCTCGCTGAAATCCTGCTCCCACAACGAGATCGGGGCGTACTCAAAGAGACTTTCGAAATGATCCCCAGCCGTTGGCTTTGGCATGGCGCATCTCTCCTTTTGTCTGATTATACAGCGGAGGATTGATTCGCTTGTCTTCAGTTCTGAAAGAAGATATGATGCGGTGATGGGTTATTTGCTTTTGGAAGGCGGCGCGGAATTCGGCGGGCAGATGCGGATTCCCGACGTACGCGCGCTCGACCTCGCCGGCGGATTCGACGCCCCGCTTCGCATCGTCCCTACGGCTGCCGCGCCGGACGGCAACCATCTCCGCGCCGGAGGCAACGGCGTCCGCTGGTTCGAGTCGCTCGGCGCGCGGGATGTCGAGTCCGTGCAAGCGCTTGACAAAGCCAGCGCGGACGACGAAGCGATTGCAAATTCTTTACGCACAGCGAAGTTGATCTATCTGCTTGGAGGCTTCACGCATTATCTTGCTCAAACTCTCAAAGACAGCCTCGCGTGGTCAGCCGCGCTGGAAGCATATCGGAACGGCGCGGTCATTGCAGGCTCGAGCGCGGGTGCGATGGTCATGTGCGAGTTTTATTACGATCCATACGAAGGGAAAATCCGCGAGGGATTGAATCTGGTGAGCAATTCACTCGTCCTGCCGCATCACAACACGTTCGGCAAAGGCTGGGCGCCGCGACTGTTGAAGCAAATTCCTAATGTCACCTTTTTCGGTATTGATGAACAAACAGGCATGTTGAACGACGCCGAAAACGGAATGTGGAACGTCTACGGCGCGGGGGAGGTGACGGTGTATCGCGATGGCAAAGTTGACGCGTATAAAGCAGGAGGCGCGTTTTCGGTTTAGAATGTAGATGCAGCGCGACATTCATGTCGCTTTTCCTGTGCGACATGAATGTCGCATTACGAGGGTTTCCTTTTATCCATGTTTGATCTCTCCTCCGCTCGTTTTGCTTTTCTCGACCTCGAGACCACTGGACTTTCTCCGTGGTTCGGCGACCGCGTGTGCGAGGTGGGAATCGTCGTCACGGAGGGGAAGCGCATCAAACAGCAATTTCAAACGCTGGTGAATCCCGAGCGTCCGCTTTCGGTGGGGGCGGCGAGCACGAACGGGCTGACGGACGAGGAGTTGGCTGAGGCGCCGCGCTTTGCTGAGGTGGCTGAATCAGTTGTCGGCTTGGTGAATGAAGCGGTGGTCGTCTGTCACAACGCGAAGTTCGACTTGCAGTTCCTCGATAGCGAGTTCAAGCGACTCGGCCGCGACATCCAAATCCCAAATTTGATTGATACGCTGATGCTGGCGCGGCAATATTACGAGATGCCGTCTTACAGTTTGGGCTTCATCGCGGACTCGTTCCACTTGCCCGTCGCGATGAAGCACCGCGCGCTGGACGGCGCGCTCGCGGCGCGGGGAGTTTTCTTTGCAATGATGGAACAGATGAAACAGTTCAACAAGCCGCTCGACGAGTACATCGGCATTTACAACTCGCCCGCCTGGCCCAACGAGGGCATTGAACTTCCGACCGAATTGGGTGAGGCGATCTACAGCGCCAAGCGCATGTTCATCCGTTATGTGGATGGCGACGGCGAACAAACCGAACGCTGGATCACGCCCAAGCAAGTGATGGGCTTGAAGGATTATGTTTATCTGCAAGCGTATTGTCACTTGCGAAACGATGAGCGGAGTTTCCGTTTGGATCGGATTACAGGTGTGCAGGTGGAAGAATGATTCAGACCTCGGAGTTTTCAAAAAACTCCGAGGTCTGTCAAATACGATGTGATCTATGACGCCAAGAACGAGGTCGTATGTCACGCTATGCATTGAGTCTCCCCCAGCAACTGAAGAAGGAAGCCGAGGAATGGGCGGCGCGGCGGGGTGTTTCGCTCAACCAGTTCATCCTGCGGGCGGTTGCGGAAAAACTCGGGTCGCTTCGCGCCAATGTGGACGATCCGAACTTCCCGCGCGTCACCTACCGACGCGGCGCGGCGCGCCGACCTGTGGCTGTCCTCAGCGGAACGGGCATTCGCGTCCAGACCATAGTCACCGCCGCCGATAAGTGGAAGTTATCTCCTGCGGAAATTGCCGACCAATTCAACATCCCCGAAGCGCAAGTCAAAGAAGCGCAGGCTTTTTACCAAACGCACAAAGATGAAATAGATTCCGACATCGAATCCGAATCGACGCTGGAGCCGAAGGGTGGCTAAACCGCGCCTGCATCTCGATGCGGACGCGTCCATCAAAGCGGCGCTCTCGTGGTTTCATAGACCTACTTTATCATGGCACACCGATGCTTGCAACAGAGCAAGTTCAAAACTCAATAGCAAGCCAGAAAAGTGAGTTTCCTTGTATAACTGTCGCATTCATGACCAAGCGCGATAAGACACTCGAAAAGATCCTACGCGGAACTTCCAACGCAAATATCTCGTTCTCAGATTTACGAAATCTGCTTATTGCATTGGCTTCGAGGAAAGAGTTCGCGGCGACCATCACATTTTTTCACGAGATCGAGTAGTCGAAATCATAAACCTACAACCAAAAGGCAGTCTGGCAAAACCGTATCAAGTGAAGCAGGTACGGACCATCGTGCTGAAGTATAAATTGGCAGGTGAAGATAATGATCAAGTATGAAGTGATAATTTATTGGAGCGAGGAAGACCAAGCCTTCATCGCTGAAATTCCCGAACTCCCTGGCTGTATGGCAGATGGCGCGTCGACTCAAGAGGCGCTGGCAAATGTGGAGGTTGTCGCCCGTGAGTGGATCGAAACCGCTCGCGAACTCGGGCGGGAAATTCCAGAACCGCGAGGCAAGCTGGTTTACGCCTAGGCATTGTCAATTACAGCGCCCCTCGTTATAATGTCAATCCTTCCCCCTTCGGGGACTTCGCGGGCGGGTAGCTCAGTTGGTTAGAGCACATCGTTGACATCGATGAGGTCGCAGGTTCGAGCCCTGTCTCGCCCACCAAAGCCATCCTTCCAATGGATGGCTTTTATTTTTGCAACCCTCGGTTTAAGTATGCTGAATAAACGCCTTTAATCCGCTCAAAAAGGTATGTGTCGTTGTACGTTGTTGTACAAACTCCATGATAGTCGTCTGTGATTTTAGAAAATTTGGAACGCTGGTCAAATTGAGTCTTTTGGAATTGATGGATTGAGCACTCAAGTTGAGTCGCCCACCATTTAATCATGCGAAGTTCTTGAGTGCGTGCGGCTTCAACCAGATTAAGTCGAAAAGACATCTCCGTCCGACTGATTTGATACAACCGCTCCACCGCCGAGAGAAAATATCTCAAAACCTCGGGGTCTGTATTCGAGATTTGAACTCGGTTCCCCGTTTTATCGCCTTCGCCAAGATAAAGCATCGCAAGAGCTAGTTCGTGCACTGCGTTCTCATCTGGGATAAGTGAGGAAATGTCTACGCCTTGCTGAAACGCCTGTTCTCGCGCTTTTTGAAATCGCTTTCTATTGCTTTGTCGCGCTTTGGCAACAAAGTTGGACCGATTATCTTTAAGTCGCTGCTGAATTCGGTTTTCCTGCTCAGGCGTCAACGGCAGGCGCTTTAACCAGTTAGACAGCGTACTCTTGCTTACGCCTAATTGATTCGAAATTTCGTTGTATGAATAGCCTCGTTCAATACGAAGACGCTCTGCCAACAACCGTTTTTCTGATTTACCCTTCATGGTTCATTCCCTGGACAAGACATTGTAAATTCAGGTTTTTGTGATTATAATCCCCAGCAGTTAGTATCAAAACGCAACGACCGAGACGAGTACGTGGTCGCATCCCTGACAGGGAGAAGAGAACGATGATTGAGAGTCTCTTCAAGGGAAGTCCGCAGAAAACCACTCGCGAGCGTGAAGCAGAAAGCTTTCAGCGATCAGCTGTCAGTGATTATGTGAAACGGATGACTTCGTTATCAGTCTAAGAGATGTAAGGCGAGATAGTATCTCGCTCTACAATTCGGGTGGAACCGCGTGAAGAAAATTCTCGCCCCGTGTTTGGGCGAGTTTTTTGTTTTAAACCCCCTCCGCCGCTAAAGCGGCGCCTCCCCCAAATCCGACAGAAGTTCGTCGGATTTGGGGGAGGGCAGGGTGGGGGTCAAAAGGAGGTCGCCATGACCAGCAACACTCGTTGGCGGCTCGGAGGTTTGTGACTGCTTCCCTTCGAGGCGCGAGAATGTCCACGAAGCAGCGACCAAACCGAAATTAAGAAAGGAAGCGAAAATGTCTCAGCAAGTTCAGGAAAAATATGAAGAGTCGAATCTGTATAAGATTCGTCATTCCGCCGCGCACGTGATGGCGCAGGCGGTGATGGAGATGTTCCCCGATGGGAAGATCACGATCGGTCCGCCTGTGGGGGACGGGTTCTATTACGACTTCGACCTGCCGCGCAACCTCACGCCTGAAGATCTGGAAGCCATCGAAAAACGGATGCGGCAGATCGTGCAAGGCAAGCACGAGTTCAAAAAGACGGTCATCTCGGCGGAAGAGGCGAAGAAGATCTTTGCGAACCAGCCGTACAAGTTGGAGTTGATCGAAGGACTCGAGAAAGGCGGACTCGACGAATACGGGAATCCGCTGAAAGAGAAGCCAGAAATTTCGATCTACCAACAGGATACGTTCGTGGACTTGTGCCGCGGTCCGCATGTGGCGAACACGAAGGAGATCAAGCAGGACGCGTTCAAGTTGATGTCTATTGCGGGCGCGTATTGGCGCGGCGACGAGAACAATAAAATGCTTCAGCGCGTCTACGGGACGGCGTGGGAGAACAAGAAACAGCTCGAAGAATATCTGCACCAGCTCGAAGAGGCGAAGAAGCGGGATCATCGCAAACTCGGCAGAGAGTTGGAAATCTTCACGTTCGATGAGGAGGTCGGTCCAGGTCTGCCGTTGTGGTTGCCGAACGGCGCAGTGATGATCGAAGAGTTGGAAAAACTCGCCAAAGAAATGGAAGAGAAGGCTGGCTATGTGCGCGTCCGCACGCCTATCGTTTCCAAGGAGGAGTTGTTTTTACATTCGGGTCACCTGCCATACTATGCGGAAAGCATGTACCCAGCAATGGAGATCGAGGGCGTGAAGTATTACGTCAAGCCGATGAACTGCCCGATGCACCATAAAATTTTCGGGTCGAAGCAGCGCTCCTACCGCGACCTGCCGCTGCGTCTCGCCGAATACGGGACGTGTTATCGCTATGAAAAATCGGGCGAGTTGTTCGGGCTGATGCGCGTCCGCTCGATGCAGATGAACGACGCGCACATCTACGTGAGGGAGGATCAGTTCGAGCAGGAGTTTCTCCGCGTGGTTGACCTGTACCTCAAATACTTTGAGTTGTTCGGCATCGAGAAATACGTGATGCGCCTGTCGCTGCACAGCAAAGCGGGGCTTGGCAAAAAGTATGTGGACAACGAACGCCTGTGGCTCAAAACAGAGGACATGGTCCGCCATGCCATGAATAACGGAAACGTTCCCTATGTGGAAGCCGAAGACGAAGCCGCGTTCTACGGTCCGAAAATTGACGTGCAGATCTGGAGCGTGATCGGGCGCGAGTTTTCGCTCGCCACGAATCAAGTGGACTTTGCCCAGCCCGCCCGCTTCGACCTGAAATACATCAACAAAGACGGTCAAGAGGAAGCGCCGCTGTGTATCCACCGCGCGCCGCTGTCTACGCACGAGCGGATGATCGGATTCCTGCTCGAGCATTTCGGCGGGAATTTCCCCGTCTGGCTGTCACCCGAGCAGGTACGCGTCATTTCGATCACGGACAATCAGAACGAGTACGCGGAAAATATCGCGCAGCAACTCCGCGAGAATGGCATCCGCGCTCATGCGGACGTGAGCGCGCAACGGATGAATGCCAAGATTCGCTCGGCACAGTTGATGAAAGTGCCGTATATGCTCGTGGTCGGCGAAAACGAGATGAAAGCGGAGCAGGTGTCCTTGCGCGTACGAGATGGGAGCCAGCAGAATAATATTCCGCTGGGCGAGTTCGTCGCACGAGCGAAGGATCGGATCGCGAGACGGGCGAAGGAGTTGTGATAGATGGAGGTTGGAGACTAGAGACTGGAGATTCGAGAATTAGAGGATTGGAGAATTGGCGGAGAGGCGTGAGCCTCTCCGCCAATTTTATTTTTCGAGGGTTACCGACTCCACCCCTCCACCGTGCCGTTTATCTGATTCAACGCGAATGCTTCGCAGGTGAACGGATTGATCAAGACGGGGATGTTCTTGTCATTTGCATTCCGCGTATTGACGATCAACCACTGCCCGTCTGGTCCCCAGCTTGACATAAAGGCAGTTGAAACATCAGGCTCCACGATCAATGTACGCTCCGAGCCATCCAACCGTGAGATGAAGATGCCCCAATTCGTCTCGCCGAACTCGCGGTCGGCAAAAAGGATCCATTGCCCGTCGGGAGAAATTGCGCCGTAGCCCGCTTTGTTGTGGATCGTGAACAGGTCTTTCGGCTCGCCGCTTTGCAGGTTATAGGTCTTGAGCATAAACCCATCTCCACCCAACACACCGTAAACAATGGACTGATTATCAAGCCAGCCGACGGGCGCAATAACCTGCGCAGGCGGGACGTTCACTTGTTGCAGTCCTGAACCGTCGGCGTTGACCGCGTAAAGACCCACAGTGTTTGTGTACATCATGCGGCTGTCGTCCGGCGACCAGATGATGCGATAGCCGTCCGCGCCGATCGCTGAACTTTGCCCATTCGAGAGATTCACAATACGCAAGCCATCCGACGCGCTGTACGCCAACTGCGTCCCAGCGTTGGAAAGCGAGGGCCACGCGCCGACCCCGACCTTTTGCATGTTCGCGCCATCGGGAGCGCTGACGTAGATCGCGGGCAACGGTCCACCCTCATTGATAGTTGTGACGATTTTTCCGCCCACGCCGACGGGAAGCGCGTCGTTTCGACCCGTCAACTGACTCCACCTCTCAAGCGGCAGGCATACGCCCGGTTGCGGCGTTGGCGCAGCATACGGCTCGCTCGGACTCCATTGGAGTTGAAAGTTCTTCGCCTCGCGTCTCAGCGCCTGGAAGCGAAGGATGACTTGCAACTTTCCGTTCGGGTTTGGAACCGCGCCGCCATAACAAACACTGCGCGTAAATTCTACGGGGAATTCCTCCCCGCCGCCTCCGCCGCCGCAATAAGGAGGATGACCGGCAATCTCCACGCTGATCTCGTTCGCGCTCGCGCCGGGATCCGCTTTGAAGTTGAAGTTATAACCGCCGCCGTTCAGGTCAATTGAATCAAGCCGGATGTTGAAGCCGCCCAACATGAAATCCTTATCCAGCGCCCACACATCCCCCTCTTGTGGGTTCGGTCCGGCGTCGAACTCAAACTCGGCTTGTTCCTCCGCCCCCGCAGGAATGACGTGTTCAACTTCATACCTGATCGTCAAAGGCGGAGTAAAGTTCTTGCGGATCTGGTAGACCCATACCTGCGCGTTCGGCTGGGTAGGCGCGGGCCACTCGATGTCTACCGGGTTGCTCGTGCTTGGAATTTCCTGCCCGCCCGCATCAACGACTCTAATATTCTTCTCCCACCACCACGAGCCGTCGGCGAGTACATTGTCTTGAGATACCGCGCCGAGCGCATCAGAGCGGAACTCACCTATCAGGACAAGGTTATCTCCAATATCAAGGACTTTTGTAAGGGTGAGCGGATTTTCTAAAACATCTGTCGCCTGCGGTGAGGGAATCATTTCGGTCACCGGGATCACCGTCAACTCCGGCGGGGCAGGGACAAATTGCAGCGGCAATTCCCAATTTTCGGGAACCATGCCCGGCAGAGTGTTGAAAATACAAGGCATGACGAACACAGCCGCGTTCACGTCCGCGGGAATGGATGTGTCCTGAAAACGACCCTCATTTACTTTCGTTCCATCCGGCAGGAGCAAATATGGCTCGGATGCTTCACCGATACAATCGCCGATAACCGCCTCGCTTTCGGGATATGCAGAATGCGGCACACCGGAAACAAAATAGTAAATGTCCGTTCCATCCGAAGTGAGAAAGGCTCTATTCACGGTTAATGTAATCCCATCCCGCGTAACGCTGACCGGTTCCCTCAAAACGCGAATCGGCGCGCCCTGCTCGATGAGCCCAGAACCGGGCAGATAACCCAGCGAGCGTCCAACGGCATAGGCTACCCCGCTTAGAACCAACAGGGTGAACAAAGCGATCAGGATCGCCATCAAAGGTCGAGCGCGCAGAGTCGTCATCAAAGATTTCCTTTCAAGTCTCGCCGCAATACTCGGCATCAAATTCAAATCCTCAGGTACGGCGCGGCGGGCGATGCGCTCCAGCGCGTCTTTCATGCGATTCGGTTTCATTCATCGCTCCTTTCCGCAAGCGCCGTCCGCAGGCGTTCGCGCGCCGCGTGCAACAGCCACTTGATCGTCCCCGCCGCCGCGCCCGCTTCGTCCGCCATCTCTTTTTCGCTCATCTCCAAAAAATAGCGTTGGACAACGACCGCCCTCTGACGCGGCGACAATTTCCGCATCGCCTCCCAAATTTTATTTTGGATTTCGATCGACTCTACCCGCTCCTCGACCGACTCGACCCTCGCAGCCAATTCGGCAAACATGGACTCATCCGCTTCATCCCCCACCTCAACCTGCCGCGCCGACTTCTGCATCGTCTTCACCGACGCGTTGACCACGCTCCGCATGAACCACGGCTCGAACGGGCGCGACCCGTCAAAGTGGCGGATCGAACGATATGCCTGCAAAAAACAATCCTGCGCCACATCCTCAGCCAGCCCAAGATCACGCGTGATCAGATAGGCGGTCCGCACAGCCCTGACCTGATGACGCGCGACCAGAAATTCCAACCCGCCGATGTCGCCTTGTTTGAGCCGCTGTATCGCTTGTTTTTCTTCCAAATGATCCTCGTTACAAATTATCCTTCACTGAATCCATCCATTGACGGTGCAAAAGGTTGGGGGAGCAAAACGCCGGGTTTTATCCCGGCGGTTGAACTCAAAGGTCGAGCGTTCCTATGGCGTGAAGAATACCACTCTTTCAAACAGGTCCAACGCTTCCTGCGGCGGAGCGTCCATCCGCTTGATGGGCAGAAAGGTCTGCATGAACAGAATAGTTTCTGTCCCATCTGGATTTGTCTCGAACGACTGCAATTTGATTTACTGACCAGTGTCTGTGTTGATCCAGCCGAGGAACATCAGCTTCACCTCGCCTGTAGAAACATCCCAAAAACGGATGGCGGACGGCAGGTTTTCGGTGTAACTGGTTTCAAGCGTGGCAATGGTATCCGGGTCGAACCAATGCAATTCCTTGTAAACAATGCCATCATAAAACCCAAACCCCGCCGACAATACGCCCGTCTCGGCGTCCCAAATGCGGATCGCGCCGCTGGCGGTGGCGATCTGCTTTCCGTCAGGCGACCAGCCCAACGCGTCCACCGAATTGAAATGAGCGTGAATGAACCCCGCGCATTGATTATTGCGCGCGTTCCATACGCAGACCTCGCCGCCGAAATGCCCGGAGGCGATCCGTCTGCCGTCCGGCGACCATGCCACTTGTTTGGCGGGTTGTAAGCGTTTGTCCCACAGGCGCACCCATTGATCCGCATCCACCCGCCAACGGCGTAACCCATAGCCGAGGTCTCCAGTGGCGATCAGGCGCGAACCATTTGGCGACCACGAAAGATCGAACGGCGGGACAAGGAAATCATCGAGTGTTTCCACCAGTCTCCCGCTTTTCACATCTGCCAAGGATAAGCCTCGCTCGGGAACCGAAAAAGCAATCCGTTCACTATCCGACGCCCATGCCAAGCCGCCTTCGAGGTAGACGCCCTGCGATTCAACTTCATATTCGTAGATCGTCTTCCATGTAGTAACATCCCAAACAGTGACGCGCAAGATTCCACTTTCGCGGTTATTTGAGACGCGCGCGCTCAGCGCAAGTTTCTTTCCGTCGGGAGAAAATCGAACTTGAAATCCCTGTTCGCTGAGGGGCAGGCGCTGGAGTTCTTTCAACGTTTGCAGGTTGTACAGGATCAAATCGGTCGAGGTGACGATCGCGATCGTTTCGCCGTCCGCGCGGATATCGAACGCCTGAATCAAACCAGGGACTTCCACCGTCTTTTCAGGCTCGGTTTTAGGAGCAGGCTGCGGATCTGGAAAGTCCTGATAGGATGTGGAGTATCCCGCGTCTGACGGCGCGAACCACCCAAGCGCGTAGCCTCCCATTCCCCCGAGGAACAGGAGTGAAATAACGAGAATCGTCGAAACCAGGGACTTTTTATTCATGGTTACCTCCTCGAACGTCAACGACTCATTCTACCGAAAAGTTCCGTCAAAGAAGGCTACGATTCGTTGACGATTCCTCAACGGGCGTGGTATCATTCGCCAACCAAAAACCAGCCGATGGCTGGATTTATCGTGTAAATAGGAGAGTCGTATAAGCGCCGCAGAGTTTCGAGTTAATGAAGGTATTCGGGTTCCCGAAGTCCGCCTGATCGGACCCAACGGGGAAAATGTCGGGGTGGTTTCAATGAAACAAGCCCTGCAGATCGCCCGTGACGCCGAGTTGGATGTTGTTGAGGTCTCGCCCAACGCCACTCCCCCCGTTTGCCGCGTGATGGATTTTGGCAAGTTCATTTACGAGCGCGCCAAAAAGGAACGCGAAGCGAAAAAATCGCAGACGAAGATCGAGGTCAAAGAGATTCGCCTGCGTCCCAAGACGAATGAAGCGCACCGCGGCTTCAAAGTGGACGACGCCCGCCGCTGGTTACTGCAAGGCAACAAAGTCCGTGTGACGATCAAGTTCCGTGGGCGCGAGATGGATTACCCCGAGATCGCTCTCGAAGACCTGAAGGAGATCGCCGCGTCGCTGGCGGACGTCAGCGTGGTGGAGGCGGCGCCTCAAATGGAAGGGCGAACGATGCTCGTGGTTTTGGCGCCCAGTAAAGGCGGCGCGAAAAAGAAGGAGAAGGCGGAGCAAGCCTCCCCTGAGAAAGAAGCGCAATCGTAGGTGTGCGGACTTAAGTCCGCAGACCGCATGAAAGGAGATAGAGCGAAATGCCTCGCAAAGCAAAGGCTAAAGGTAAGTTTAAGTTGAAGACGCATAAGGCGACGTCTAAGCGTTTTCGTCTGACGGGTTCGGGCAAGTTGGTCCGCACCAAAGGCGGCAAGAGTCACTTGCGCCGCAATACGTCGAAGCGCACGAAGGCGCAGTTGAGCGAAATGCAAGATGTGAAGGGTCGCAAGATCATCAAACGCATCAAGCGTCTCGCGCCGAACATGGAGTAAAGCGAACTTAAGTTCGCATTACAGTGTATCCAAATTTTTAGTTGCGGCTTTCGGGTGTATGCAACTGTCACGTCATCAGCGCGACGACGCCCGCGAGTTGCAGGAGAGTAGAACATGAGAGTCAAAGGTGGACCCCAGGGGCACAAACGTCATAAGAAAGTTTTGAAGATCACGAAGGGACAGCGCGGCGCAAAGAACCGCCTGTTCAAGCGAGCCAACGAGGCGATGCTCAAAAGCCTGTGGTACGCGACGCGTGATCGCCGCGTCCGCAAGCGCGACCTGCGCAAGTTGTGGATCGCCCGCATCAATGCCGCGGCTCGGCTCAACGGAACCACGTACAGCAAGTTGGTGGCGCTGTTGAAGAAAGCCAACATCGAACTCAACCGCAAGATGCTGTCAGACATGGCAGTCCGCGACCCGCAGGCGTTCGCCGCAGTGGTTGCGCAAGCGAAATAAGTTTTCAAGATATGTTCGGTCGGGGTCTCAGACCCCGACCGAGCGTTTTAATCGGGGTACAATATTTGCATGAACACCGTTTTGGTCGAACGCGTTCTTCCCACAGGTCAAACAATTCAAATTGTGCAGGGCGACATCACGACCGAATACGTGGATGCCATCGTCAACGCGGCGAACGAAAATCTTCAACACGGAGGCGGAGTCGCCTGGGCGATCTCGAAAAAAGGCGGAGGAACGATTCAAGCCGAATCGGATGACTGGATTCGCCAGCGCGGACCCGTCCCCCACTCGCATCCCGCGTGGACTTCGGGCGGACTCCTCCCCTCGAAATTTGTCGTCCATGCGGTCGGTCCCGTCTGGGGCGCAAGCGACGAGGACCGCAAACTCGCCGATGCAGTGACAGGTTCTCTGCGCGTGGCAGACGAATTGAAGTGCGAATCCATCGCCTTCCCTGCGATTTCAACAGGCATCTTCGGCTTTCCCAAAGATCGCGCGGCGGGGATCATCTTCTCGACGATTGAAAAGTATTTTGAAGGCGCATCGTCGAATCTCAAAGTGGTGAAGCTGGTTTTGTTCGATCAAGCGACGGTGGATGTGTTTGTCAAAGCATGGCAAAGCAAATGGGGCAAATAGGCAAATAAGCAAATGGGCAAATGGGCAAATAGGCAAATGATCACTTCGGCGCAAAACTCGAAGATCAAACTCGTCCGTTCTTTGATGGGACGCGCCAAGGAACGCCGCGAGGCGGGGATGTTTGTTGTGGAGGGCGTGAGGTTGGTGGAAGAAGCGGCGAAAGGAGACTGGAGACTGGAAACTGTTTTGTTCGATTCGTCGTTGAGCGAGAGGGGAAAGTCGCAGGTCGAAGGTCTAAGGTCGCGAGGGGTTGAGGTGGAGGAAGTTTCGGAAAGTTTGATGAAGTCATTGAGCGAGACGGAAACTCCGCAGGGAATTCTCGCAATCATCCACTTCTCCAATTCTCCAATCTCTAATTCTCTTGATTTTGTTCTTATCCCCGACCAAATCCGCGACCCAGGGAATCTCGGCGCTTTGCTTCGCTCCGCCGCAGCGACGGGCGTGCAGGCGGTGTTGATTCCGCCCGAAACAACCGATCCCTTCGCGCCGAAAGTGTTGCGGGCAGGCATGGGCGCGCATTTCCGTGTGCCGATTCGGGAAATGAGTTGGGATGAAATCCAATTACAAACAAAGGACATGCAAATTTATGTCGCGGACATGGATGGAAAGTCCTGTTGGGAAACAGATTTGCGCCAGCCGCTTGCTCTCATCATCGGCGGTGAAGCGGAGGGGGCGAGCGAGGAAGCGCACAAATTAGCCAATGGGAAAATCAGCATTCCAATGGCTGGGAATGTCGAGTCGCTGAACGCGGGCGTGGCAGGGTCGGTGTTGATGTTCGAGGCAGTGAGGCAGAGAAGAAGTAAGAATTCTCAATTATCGGTATAATCGTCTCATGGCTCAGTCAGCGCTCCAATCGAGAAAGACTTCTTCGACAAAGATACGCCTGCCGCGCGCCGCAAAATTAACCCTGGCAAATTTTCAAGAGCGCGCCCTGGCAATGTTCCCCGATGCCATCAGCAGGATCATCTTGTATGGTTCCTACGCGCGCGGGGAGGAAACTGCCGACTCCGACCTCGACGTGATGGTTGTCGTGCGGAAGGACAAGCAACCTGTCGAAACGTACATCGGGGGACCCGGTGATATCCGCTGGAGGAAACTGGTTGACGCGGGGATCGATTCTTTGGTGAACGAGGGACCGTTCGTATCCGTTTTGGTAGTTGGAGAGGATGTCTTCCAAAGCAAATTTTCAGTGTCACAGGCTGCGCGTGAGGAAGGACTGGAGTTGTGGACAGCCCAGCCGAGATGAACTCTCCCGCTACATGGCTGGAACTGGCTGAGAGCAAACTGGACGACGCGCGTCGCATATTCGAAATTGGTTTGTACAATGATGCGGTATCGCGGGCGTATTACGCCATGTTCTACGCGGCGAAAGCCGCGTTGCTCTCCGAAGGCTTAGATCTGCGACGTCACTCCTCGGCTGTTACAAAGTTTCGCGAACTCTTTGTGATAACGGGGCGCGTGGATGCAGAGTATCTCCGTTATCTGGGACGCGCGCAATCCGCTCGGGAACGGAGCG
The DNA here is from genome assembly GCA_020847435.1 of Anaerolineales bacterium. Lineage (GTDB taxonomy): Bacteria > Chloroflexota > Anaerolineae > Anaerolineales > Villigracilaceae > Defluviilinea. The sequence continues at coordinate 12,501 of JADLBX010000022.1, read as the reverse complement.
ATTATGCGCCATTTGCCACCCTGAACAAAGAAGGCGCGGAAGAGATATTCAATGCAGCCTCCGCCTTTATTGGGAAAATAAAAGAACTCTTGAAGTGACCTGGGTGGAACAGCGTTTCCAAAATGAAAATCCGCTCGATCACTTATTTCTGCAATCCCAAATATCCTCTCGAAGAAAAAATCCTGCAAAAGGCGGGGAAGTTCCTCGCGGATGCCAAGTCCGCGTACGAGGCGGCGGGATACGATGTGCAGACGGTGCGGCTGGCGACGATTCCGTTCCCGAAATTGTTGGGCGATGAACACATCAACAAAGCGCTGGAGTTGACGCGCCAGATCGCGGACGCGGCTCAAGAGTTGAAATTTGGCTACGTCTCGTTGGGTCCTGCATTGCCCGAGTCGCCGCGCAGTTATGAGTTGATTCCCGATGCGATCTTCGTCTCGAAAAATGTTTTCTTCGGCGGCGTGATGGCGGACAAGACGCGCGGCATTGACCTTGCCGCCATCCGCGCCTGTGCGGAAGTGATCGTCAAGTGCGCGACGATCGAGTCGAACGGGTTTGCCAACCTGCAATTTGCCGCGCTGGCAAACGTCCCTGCGGGCGCGCCGTTCTTCCCCGCCGCGTATCACGACAAGGACAAACCCGCGTTCGCTGTCGCGACCGAGTCCGCCGATCTTGCCGTCCAAGCGTTTGAAAATGCGAAGACCATCGAAGAGGGAAGAAATAATCTGATTGCCGAGATCGAAAAGCACGGAAAGCAAATCGCCAAAGTCTCGAAGTCTCAAGTCTCCAGTTCTCCAAAGTTTTTGGGTATTGACTTTTCCCTCGCGCCCTTCCCCGACGACGCGCACTCGCTCGGCAACGCGGTCGAAAAAATGGGCATCCCAAAAATCGGATTGCACGGTTCGCTCGCCGCCGCCGCCATCCTCACCGAGGCGGTTGACCGCGCCGACTTCCCACACACAGGCTTCAGTGGATTCATGCAACCCGTGTTGGAAGATTCCATCCTTGCGAAGCGCGCCGCCGAAGGGACGCTCACGATCAAGGACGCGTTGCTTTATTCGGCAGTCTGCGGCACAGGGCTGGATACGATTCCTCTGGCGGGAGATACAACGGCGGAGCAACTCGTGCCGCTGTTGTTGGACTTGTCCGCGCTGGCGCTGCGCCTCGATAAACCTCTCACCGCGCGGCTGATGCCCATCCCTGGCAAGAAGGCAGGCGACGAGACAAGTTTTGACTTTGGATTCTTTGCCAACAGCAAAGTGATGGAATTGGATTCGGACAGACTGAATTCCCCATTCAATCAAAACGAAGTGTTACAAATCAAAAAACGTTAGCAAGTTTGCAGGTTTAAACGTTTCAACCTTCAACTTTCAAACCTTCAACCTGTAAAACCTCACCTTCCACATCGTAAACGGCTCGTCGAGTCCATCGGACGGGCATGGTAGAATAATCGCAAGCGAGTAAACATGCAAGCGCTGACCTTTTGGAAAACCGTCGCCATGGATCATTCCAACCTGCTCGAAAACCTGATCGAACTTCTCAAGAAACACGAAGTGCGGTTTTGCGTGATCGGCGGGCAGGCTGTCAACGCGTATGTCGAGCCGTTGGTAAGCCTCGACCTCGATCTCGCGGTCGCTGTGGATCAGGTCGAATCGGTGGAATCTCTTTTCGAGAAACAATTCGTCGTGAAGCGTTTTCCCCACAGCCTCAACGTGACCATCCCCGATTCGGACGTCCGCGTGCAAATTCAGACCGACGCGCGCTACGCCTCGTTCATCGAGCGCGCTTCATCCCGCTTCATTCTCGGACTGGAACTTCCCGTCGCCAGCGTAGAAGACGTTCTACAGGGAAAGATTTGGGCAGTGTCCGACCCTGAGCGACGGGGGAGCAAACGCCAAAAGGACTTGGCGGACATCGCGCGCATTCTTGAAACCTATCCCCAACTCCGCGCACGCGTGCCGCAGGAAATTCTCGAACGCCTGCTGGATTAATACCCCTTTATTCACCTCGACCAGCTAAGCAAGATTTCATCTTTCTTCTTTCCTCTTTCTTTTCCTCCCTCAACTACCCAACTATTCCGAGTAACATAAATTGGTTTACAGTAGTAACAACTTCAGTCGTTATTTTCAGGCTAAAAGCGACTGAAGTCGCCACTACGCAGTCAGGCAATTATGGTTACCCTGAATAACAAACTAAAAACTACCCAACTACCTAACTAAACCCTCACCTTCCACATCGTAAACGGCTCGTCGAATCCTTTCACCTCGCCAGTGAAACGACTCAACACATCGGGTTTGAGATTTTGCGCGAGGAACTCCTGCACTTCGGGGTCGTTGTGAATTTCCTCCGAGAAGATCAACTCTCCGCCCTGAGAAAAGCCTGGCAAGCGCGCGGCGATGTTCACCGTCGAACCGAAATAATCGAGGCGGCCGTTCAAATTGACGACGATGCACGGACCTTTGTGCATCCCCGCTTTGAGCCACAACATCGGCTCGCCGCGTTCCATGATCTTCACTTGCGCCTTCCACACCGCGCGTAACGCCGCAATGGGATGACGGAACGCCGCCATCACCGAATCGCCCATCGTCTTCACGATTGCGCCGCCCTCCGCCGCAATCTCATCTTCAAGCAATTGGAAATGCTCGCGCACGCGTCCGAACGCGGGCGCGTCGCCGATTCTCCGATACAAACGCGTCGACTCGCGCAAGTCTGTGAACATCAACGTGATCGAACCGACGGAAATTTCCTCGCCTGGGCGAATCACCTCGGTGGCGAACAGATCGCGGAAGACTTGCAACGCGGTCACGTCCGCCGCGGTCGCGGCTTGGTCGCCCCATGAGGCGCGCTCCAGCTGAAAGGTCGAGTCGGCGTCGGTGGCGTTGATCAGGTTGAGGGTCGAATGAAGCGAGACGCGGTGGTCTTCGGGAGTCCAGCCGTATTGAGTCACACGCAAATCCGCTTTCGAGGCGCCGCTCGCGTCTGCGATCACCGCCGCCGATCCGCTCACCGTCAACACGCGCATGTTGTAACGCCCAGGCTCCAGTTGCACGTCGATCGGCAACGAACGCAGAGGCGCCAAAGTTTGCGACAGCGCCACGTGCGGTTGCAACTGCGGACTGCCCACGCAAAACGCCGCGGCAAAATCAACCGCGCGCACCGACGCGTTCGGGCGGAACACCACCTCGATGTTGTGATCGAAGTTCGCGCGGAAATCAATCTGGCAGGTACTGCAATGCGAATCGCCGCGCACGTCCGCAAGGTTGCTGTGCCCTTCGGTGATGCCGCGGCACGAGGGACAAAGCAAATCCCACGACATGTCCACGATGCCCGCGCGCGTGGCGCGTAAAAACATTTCGAGGACCGCGCGTCGATTCGTTTTCCAATGATCGGCGAGCGCGTACGGTCTGATTCGTTGGATGGACAACTCGTCGGCTTGATCGAAAAATTCTTCGAGACGATTCAGCAATTCGGGATTCGTGCCCTGCTTGATGACCGCTTCGCTCTGCGATTTGAACCTGTTTCGCCCGCCCGCGCTTAACGCACGCTGACGCGGCATCTCGATGGTTGATTCGCCGCGTTGGATGAGCGCGTCGTACTTTCGGAACGCGCGCTCAAATCGCCCTTTGGCAATGACGCCGATCCCAAACGGGATGCCCAGTTGGGCTAACCAATTTTCCGTCACAAAAATGGACTGATAGAAAATTCGCGTGCCGCCATTGGGCAACGGCTCGAAGCGCGCGTTGACGCGCATCTCGTCAATCGGACCTTTGCGGTAGCGGCGCACGATGCCGAACGAGTACGGATACGTCCACTCGAACGGCTCCTCCTCCCACTCCACGCGCAAGATGGGAATTTTCATGCGCGCCAACTTCGTCCCTTTGACGTTGCTCAACAACTCCACCTCAGGCTGACCCGTGTCGCGGTTGAAGCGGTTCGTATCCGCCGCCAGCGACCAGATCGCCTCGGGGGAGGATTGGATGTCCCATTGCCAGTTGAAGGTGAATTCTTTTGCCATGTGGGTTAGGATGCGTGAAATTGGGATGATTTTACTCAAGATTCATTGCGAGAGGGTTAACATTTCGCAGAAACAAATTTCTTGACAGCAAATGCCGTTATCAATACAATGCTTGGTAGTTGTTTTCGCACTGTAATCGGGAGGAACGATATGAGCAAGAAACCTGTAAAACCAGCTGGAAATAAAAATACAATAGAATGGACTGCGCCAATTTGGGTTGCGGTGATCACAGGCGTTGTCAGTCTTCTCCTGGCAATATTTGCCTTTCCGCCATTTCAGAAATTATTCGACCCCAAGCCGACGACAACACCTACAGCTCCGCCAACTCTGATTATCGCCGCTACTGATTCTCCCGCGCCTGAGCCCACTCCTACACCGACATTCACATTCACGCCGACTGTGACCTTGACGCCGACCGCCACTTTCACACCAACCTTACTCTCAGAAACGCTTACTCCAACATCGGGCTTGCCGCTTGGGATGCAAGTAATAGTGATATCCAACCCTCCGCGCGGGAAAGCGCCGCTCACCGTTAAACTTGACGCGCGCGACTCATTTGTGCGTGCGCCGGATGGAACGCTTTTCGAATGCAGAAAGGGAGCCTGTAAATACATTTGGCAAGTTACTTTCGGCGGCAAACCGTTCATCGAATCGCGTGAAACGCGCGGTACGCTTGAACTAAATTTGGAAAAGCGCGGCAACTACTTCGTCAGCGTGTACATCTGTCACGGAGCCGACACTCCCACCTGCGCCAGCGGCGGGACCGTCGTGATCGTGGAATAGTTTCTTTAAGACCGATGGTTTGAAACATTTGTCAAGTCGCCGACCGCGAGAAAAAATCGCAAAAACCCATCGTCGAGGGCGGGACCGCGCGTTTGACTTTTCGATTCCGTTAGTTTTACCAATTGCATAATTGTTGTGCGTCCGCAAACCTCCTGCAAAGCACAAACCAACGAGTCCATGCTATCCTGTGCGCATGGACATCTTCCTGATCGGCGCATTCACAACCCTCATCGTAGTCTTCATCGTAGATACGTCACGAAAACGCAGCGCCTACCTGTGCCAGCAGGTAAAGGTCGCGGCGCAGAAGCCCATCAGGAAATAGTTTCATTCTCTCCTCAGCGCACAAGAGCCGGGTCTCCTCCCCGGCTCTTGTGCCGTTTAAAGGTCATTGCTTGCGCCCCCAGCCTGCCATGCCAAAAGAATATCGTTAATAGTACAATCGGATAAACCCATCCGAGAGGCGTTCATGCTCAGAAAATCGTTCGAATCAGAGATTCAACAGGTGAAAGACGATATCCTTGCTCTGGGGAGCATGGTCGAGCAAGCGATCCTCGGCTCGGTGGAAGCGTTGAAAAAACGCGACGTCAAAGCCTCCGAGAAAATTTTCGCCGAAGACCAGGCGATCAACGCAAAACGCTTTGAGATCGAGAACAAGCTCATGGTGCTGATCGCCACACAGCAACCAATGGCGCACGACCTGCGTTTGCTGGCTTCGAGCTTCGAGATCATTTCGGAATTGGAACGCATGGGCGATTACGCCAAAGGCATCGCCAACATCAACATCCGCATGGGAGACGCGCCCCTGCTCAAACCGCTGATTGACGTGCCGCGTATGGCGGAAAAAGGCGCGGACATGCTGCACCGCGCGCTCGCCGCCTTCGCCGCTGAGGATGTGGAAGCCGCCAAGGCGATCCCCATCGAGGACGACGAAGTGGACGCGCTCTACAATCAGGTCTACCACGAGTTGATGATGTTCATCATCCAAGACCCGAAGACCATTGAGCGCGCCAACTGGCTGTTATGGGTGGCGCACAACCTCGAACGCGTCGCTGACCGCGTGACCAATATCTGCGAACGGACAGTGTTCATTGTCACAGGCGAGATGCGGGAGATTAAAGCGACAGACGATGAGTTTTGGAAGGGGCAACCGAATTAAGAAGTAATTTGTAAATAGTAATTGAAGAGCGCAGACGTTCAACAACGTTTGCGCTCTTTGTTTCCCTGTTTACTTGTTTCCCTGTCTACCATTCCCTACCCCATCCTCCCCGTGATATACGCCTCGGTCAACTCTTGCTTTGGATTCGTGAACATCGAATTCGTCTCTGAAAACTCCACCAACTGACCCAACCAGAACAGACCCGTGTAATCGGATACGCGCGCGGCTTGTTGCATGTTATGTGTGACGATGACAATCGTATAATCCTGCTTCAACTCGGCGATGAGTTCTTCCACGCGCAGGGTGGCGATCGGGTCGAGCGCGGAAGTGGACTCGTCCATGAGAATCACTTCGGGTTGCACGGCGATGACGCGGGCGATGCACAGTCGTTGTTGCTGACGGAGGGCGAGGCTCAACGCGTCGGCTTTGAGGTCGTCTTTCACGTCGTCCCACAGGGCGGCGCGTTCGAGGCTCTCGCGGACGACCTTGTCCAGATCCACGTCCATGCCCATCACGCGGGGACCGAACGCCACGTTATCGTAAATGGATTGCGGGAACGGATTCGGCTTTTGAAAGACCATCCCCACGCGTTGACGAAGACTAACCACGTCCATTGTTTCCCCGTAAATATCTTCTCCATTCAAGAAAATCTTCCCGTCCACGCGCGTGCCTACAATCGTGTCGTTCATCCGATTCAGGCAACGCAAAAACGTGGACTTGCCGCACCCCGACGGACCGATGAGCGCGGTCACTTTGCGCGGTTGAATTTCGATGTTGATATCCGAAAGAGTCTTGGCGTTGGCGTTGTAGTAAAAGTCCAAGTGTTGGACGGAGAAGGCGGATTGAGTCATGTTCATGGGGTGATTTTATCAGAGACAAAATAAAGGATGAAGGAGAAAGGATGAAGGATGAAACAAAAGGGCGATAACGCCGAGGAAACTGAATCAGCCGCAAGGTCGAGGCGAAGCGGAGTTCTTCATCCAGAATATGCTTTCGACTATAATTCGTCTCAATGAAGCGCGCTGTCATCCTCTTTCTTCTTTCATCTTTCCTCCTTTCCTGTTCATCGAACTCATCCAACACATCTCCCGATTCGCAAACAAGATACATCGAAAACAAAGGATCGGATACCATCGTCAATCTTGCGCTGGCGTGGGCAGAGACGTATCAAGCCGAACATGCGGACGTGCGAATCTCGGTGACAGGCGGCGGGACTGGGACAGGCATCGCCGCGCTCATCAACAACACGGTGGACATTGCGAGCGCGTCGCGCAGAATCAAAGCGGAAGAGATCGAAGCCGCGCAAGCGAACGGCGTGAACCCTGTGGAGCATGTGATTGCGCGTGATGCGATTGCGGTGATCGTGAATCCCGATAACCCCGTTTCGGAGTTGACACTGCAACAGATTTCGGATATTTACAGCGGCAAGATCGTCAATTGGATGGAGGTCGGCGGCGAAGACAGACCGATCGTGCGACTCTCGCGCGAGACCAACTCTGGCACACATGTTTATTTTTTAGAAACGGTACTGCGGCTTGGCGAGAAAGAAAACAAAACGCTCTTTTCAACGGACACGTTGTTATTGCCGTCGTCGGAAGGAATCATCATCGAAGTGCGACAAAACCCGAACGCAATCGGTTACGACGGTTTGGGCTATGTGCCTGACGATTTAAAAATGATCGCCATCGCAAAAGAGGACGGCGCGCCGTACGTCCTGCCTTCGATACCGACCGTGAACGATAAGAGTTATCCGATTGCACGCGACCTGTACATGTACACCGACGGCGAGCCGACGGGCGTCGTTGCGGAGTATCTCGCATGGATTCTTTCAGACGAAGCGCAGGAGATCGTCGCCGAACTCGGCTTTGTGCCTGTCGAATAATGTCATTGCGAGGAGGCGATAGCCGACGAAGCAATCTCGTCTAACATCCAAACAATTGTTGGAATGAACACACGAGATTGCTTCGGGAAGAGCGCCCTCGCAATGACATCTGGAACCTTATGGAAAAATCTTTGAACTGGCGTGAATTCATCATCACCCGCGCGATCAAAGCCAGCGGCTACTCAGCCATTGTGTTCGTTGCGCTGATATTTTTCTTCCTCATCCGCGAAGGCGCGCCCACGCTCGGCGAAGTGGACCTCTCCACGCTCCTCAACGTGCGATGGTATCCCATCGAAGACATGTTCGGCATCCTGCCGCTCATCACGGGTTCGCTCGTCGTCACCATCGGCGCCATGCTCATCGCCTTTCCGCTCGGCATCGGCACGGCAGTGTACATCGCAGAGATCGCCCCGCGTTGGATGCGCGAGATTCTCAAACCGCTTGTCGAACTTCTCGGCGGACTCCCCTCGGTCGTTTTGGGATTTCTTGGGATTCTTCTCGTCTCCCCATTCTTACGCGTCTTTCTCGACCTTCCAACTGGTCTGACCGCTTTTACTGGGTCCCTCCTCCTCGGCGGGATCGCCGTGCCGACCATCGTGTCCGTCGCGGAGGACGCGCTCGATGCAGTCCCGCGCGCGTATCGCGAGGGCGCGTGGGCGCTCGGCGCGACGCGCTGGCAGACAATTTGGCGCGTGACCTTACCCGCCGCGAAGTCAGGCGTGCTCACCGCCGTCATGCTCGGCATCGGACGCGCCATCGGCGAAACGATGACCGTGATGATGGTGACGGGCAATGCGCCCGTGCTGGCGATCAAACTTGGCAGTCTCTTCTCCCCCGTCCGCACGATGACGGCGACCATCGCCGCAGAGATGGGCGAAGTCGCAAATGGAAGCGTCCACTATCACACGTTATTTTTTATCGGCATGGTGTTATTTCTGATTTCGCTCGGAGTCAACATCGCCGCCTCGTCGGTGGTGTTCAGGGCGAAGAAACGCGCGGAGAGGATATTGTCATAAATACTCTGTTGGTCGAGTAGTCCTGAGCGATAGCGAAGGACGTATCGAGACCAACTGGTATCAAGCAAACAATTAATTGCATGAACACTGGTGGTCTCGATACGCTCGCAACGAACTGCTTCGACAGGCTCAGCACGGCGGCTCGCTACTCGACCACCGATATAACCAAGATATGAAACGCCTCCTCACCCTCAACCGCCACCTCACCGAGCGAATCGGATTCACCGCCATAACCTTGCTGGCGATGGTCACCGTCTTGCCCATCGTCGGGACGATCATCTACATCCTCATCCAAGGCGCGCCCGCAATTTCGTTGGAGTTCCTCACGGGCTTCCCTCGCAATGGGATGCGCGAGGGCGGAATCTTTCCCGCTATCATCGGTACACTTTACCTTGCGTTAGGTACGTCCATTTTTTCGGTCCCGCTCGGGATTGCGGCGGCGATCTATCTTTCGGAGTACGCCTCCGACACGCCGCTGACGCGCACGATTCGAATCGCCATCATCAACCTCGCAGGGATTCCGTCCGTAGTCTACGGCTTGTTCGGACTCGGCTTGTTCGTGCTGTTCCTCAACTTCGGCACATCCATCCTCGCCGCTTCATTGACTCTCTCGATTATGACTCTGCCCGTCATCATCAGCACAGCGGAGGAGGCGTTGCGCGCCGTGCCACAATCCTTCCGCACCGTGAGCATTTCCCTCGGCGCGACCCGCTGGCAGACCATCCGCCGCATCGTGTTGAAAGAAGCGCTGCCTGGCATCCTCACAGGAGTCATCCTCGGTCTCGAACGCGCCGTCGGCGAGACAGCTCCCATCTTGTTCACAGGCGCGGCGTTCTTTCTGCCGAAACTCCCTGGCTCGCCCTTCGATGCGACGATGGCGTTGCCCTATCATCTTTTTGTGATCTCCACCCAAGTCCCTGAGATGCCGATTCAAATCCAATACGGTACGGCGTTGGTGTTGCTCGCTTTCGTGCTAACGATGAATCTCATCGCGACCGTAATCCGCTCACGGGCGAGGGCGCGGAGGCAGTGGTGATCTTTATACGGAGTACGCAATACGCAATAACGTACTTCGGACTGCGTATTGCGTAATCGTAAATCGTCAATCGAAAATCGTAAATGAACAAAATCATCATCGAATCCCTCTCCCTCCAATATTCCGACGGCACCGAATCCTTGCGCGATGTCAGCCTCGACATTCGGCAGAACGCGGTGACTGTGTTGTTCGGTCCAGCAGGCGGAGGAAAGTCCACGCTGCTCCGTTGTTTGAATCGGCTGAACGACCTCACCGAGGTCAAGTCTTCGGCGGGGCGCATTCTGATTGACGGCGAAAATATCCTCGACCCCCAAATTGACGTGATCGCCCTGCGGCGCAAAGTGGGCATGGTGTTTGCGCGCCCTGTGCCGCTGCCGATGTCTATTCGTGAAAATATTATTTATGGCTTGGAACTGGCTGGCGAAAAACGCCGCGCAAAACTGGATGAAGCCGTCGAGCGCAGCCTGAAACTTGCCGCGCTCTGGGATGAAGTGAAAGACCGACTCGATGCGCCCGCCATCGCCCTCTCAGGCGGACAGCAACAGCGCGTCTGTCTCGCCCGCGTACTGGCTCTCCAACCTGAAATTATTTTGTTAGATGAGCCAACTTCTGGTTTAGACCCAATCTCAACTGGCAAGGTCGAAGCCGCGTTGCAGGAACTTAAAAAGGATTACACCATCGTCCTCGTGCCTCATTCCGTGCAACAAGCGGGACGCACCGCCGATTACGCCGCGTTCTTCTTGCAAGGCGAACTCGTCGAATACGGCGAGGGCAAGTCCATTTTCACCGCGCCGAAAGAAAAGAAGACTGAGGATTACATCACGGGGAGGTTTGGGTGAGGAAGTAAACAAGTACACAAGGAAACAGGTACACACGTGGGCGCTTGTCTACATGTTTACTTGTCTACGTGTTTACCTGTCTACCTGCATTTTCTTCGCAGTAAACACTTTCCTCGCTTCACTCCCTCTCCCCGCTCACCTTCATCCACGCCTTCTTCATGTTCAGCGCCTCCTCTTCCATGATCGGGCTTTCGCACAAAATCCGCCCCGCGCAGCCGAACTCCTTCAACGCCTCGAACAGAAAATTGATCTTCAAATCGGACGATTTGCATAAAGTGTGCATGAAGTTGATTTTATCTTACAACAGGATGTTCTCATCGCGTTTGAAGTGAAATATTACGCTACCGCCGCCGATCACAAGAAACTTTTACGCCTCGCGGGTAAGCGCGAAATCAATAAGGGCTTGGTGATCGGACAATATGCCGCCCCAGGCTGGCGCGATTTTTTGTGTGGCGGATTGATCTTCTAGGAATCCGCGCGCTGACGAGGAGTCCGCTGTTGGGACCGAAGGGGAACGCGGAATTTTTGGCGTGGATGGATCAAGCCTCAAGCGGGGAGAGAAGCGATTTGGATAATTGGATAGAGAAGACGATCGACCTCAAGTAGAAGTTCGCGAGGAACTTGTTCGGGGAGATTACTTCAACTTGTAATACGTGTTCTTGCCTTTTCCCTCGCGCGTGATACGTCCCATTTCGATCAATTTGTTGAAGTCCAGCCTGCGCGTTTGTCTTGCACGATCAACCATGCCCGCGTAGTCCTTGTCGGTGATGTAGCCTCTCTCTTTGATGAAAGAGAGTATCTTCTGGTGATACGGCTTGAGTTCATCTTGCGGACTCTCGCTGGAACGCGGCAGGATTTTTTCGACGCGCAGAAGTTCGTCAATGATGCCGCCTGTAAAATATTCGAGCCACGGACTGAAATCAACGGCGGTCGCGATCTCATAATAGTTTCCCCGCACGCCAACGGTTTGAAAGTAGCGCGTCACATTCTGATTGTAGTAATTCTCGAAACTGAACAAGTTGAAGGTATTCAACCCCATGTTGGCAAGCAAAATTTTCGTGAGCAGGCGCGTCGTCCTGCCGTTGCCGTCCATGAAGGGATGGATGACCACCATCTGTTTGTGAAACAAGCCAGCCAGGATCAAGGGATCTATTTTGCTCTTGTTGCCTTCGACAAAAGCGATCAGGTCTTTCACGAGGGGGGGCACATCTGCGGCGTCGGGGGGCCAATAGATCGTTGTGCGCGAGCGCGGATCGTTGACAAAAACGGGGTCCGACCGCAGCTTGCCCGATTGGGACGCTGGCAGTAATTTATTCGTCACCTGTTTGTGAATTTGCAAGATCAACGCCAGCGTAAAAGGGATTGTGCCTCTGGCAAGTTTACTGTTGATCTCCTTCAACGCCTCGTTATAGTTTAAGACTTCCCGTTCGCTATCGCGGATGTTTTGCGGCTTATTCTTGAGAATCCGTTTCACATCTGTCAACGGCAGGGGGTTCCCCTCGATGCTCGTGGAGGCGAAGCTCGAAACCGCCTCGGCATCCTTTTGCAGTTCCACGAACACCGTGTGCGGGAATCGCCGCTGGTTCAACGCCTGTGTCAGGCTGGTAATTCTTTTAATGTTTTCGAGCAGGACGTGGGTAATTTCGTATCTAGTACTCTGCTAAATTGATTATTTTATAATTGTGACAGGATAAAGCCGCTTGAGTTTTATGCGAGCATTATCAGGTTTGAATTGCCAATTGATCTGCACCTTTACATTATTGCGATCACTCTC
>JADLBX010000021.1 GCA_020847435.1 Anaerolineales bacterium | reverse complement strand
GGTCAACGAAAAAGGCTTTGTGGAAAAAGAAGAAACGGATTTGTTTGCCGCCGTTCAGAAAAACGTCAAACATCAGCCATCCACCGTTGACGAGTTTTTGAATATCGTTGTTGCGCTCATTCCGCCCATCAACGCGTTCTTCGACAAGGTGCTGGTGATGGCGGAGGATAAAAAATTGCAGGAAAATCGCCTCGGCTTGTTGCAGCAGATCGCTGGGTTGTCGAAAGGCATTGCTGATTTGAGCAAGCTCGAAGGGTTTTAACGGCTAATGCGCCTTGTTGCATTCAACTTTATTTTTAACAAGGACAATATCCTGCGAATACGCTTTGAGTTGGATCGTGGGCAAGTGTTATCATTTGTTGTACAGTTGGAGTGTTTTATCGAAGAATCTGACTGGCATCCAATTGTCCGTTATGACACGGCGCATGGATTTGCCCACCGTGATACAATGCGACCAAACGGAGAGGTGGAAAAAATCGAGATTGGTATTGAAAATTATCGGGATGGTTTGAATTACGCGATGGACGATCTGAAAGCCAATTGGCAGGCATATCGTCGGAGGTACGAAGAATGGCTGAAAAAATGAAATCCGATGTGGCTGAGCGAAACATTTCCTTGGTTGGTCAGTTAATGAAATATTTGGTTGATCATCCGAAAGTGTTCGATGTTTTACCCGACGACTTTGAACTGGTAATTTTGCCTGAGGATGACCCAGAGATTGTTTTGTACAATCTTGATTTGCTCAAGAGTCACGGCAGGCAGGATAAACCTGTCGTCTTGGCGCGCGTGAAATCGAATGCAGAAAAGATCATATCGGAGCCTAATATTTTTGTGCCGATCGCCGCGTAGGAAATGAAGTTCGGGGGCTTTAAAATTAAGAGCGAATAAGTATTTCGCCGAATTCATTTCGAGGGTGTATAATCTCGCCATCGTCAAGCGGGGATGGATTGCCAGCCAAGCCGAGCATCGTTCTCTTCGTCAATGCACTGTCTATTGAAAAGGAGAAAATCATGTCCAAGTCAGCTACTCGAATCGTTTTTTCAGCGCTCGTCGTGCTTGTCCTCGTCGTGGGAGTCTATTTCACGGTGCAAGCGGCGTCCTCGCAAGCCAGTCTGGGCGGGGAGAGGGTCGTCACCACGGCAGGCTTGATGCCCGATACTCAGCATGTCCGTTCCTCGTTTAGCGGATCGAGCGCGTTCAATTTGCAATCGGATTCGTATCAGGACTCTTACCAAGAATCTGGTCATGGCGGCTGCGACCGCGAGAGCCCAGACGATTAAGTTTTCCGTTCACGATGAGGGACAGTCAAGCGACTGTCCCTTTTTATTTTCTGTCCTCATCTGTTTGGTTGTATAATCGGGCTAATGCGCTTCGAAGTCGTTGGCGAAATTACCGAGATTGAAATCATCGCGGCAGGCGCTGGAATACGAATTTTGCCAATCTTACAAAAGCGTTATGGGGCGGGTCGCTGGCGAAAGTTAAAAGGAGTAGCCTCCATCCGCCTTTCCAACGGTGATGTGCGTTTCGCCGAAATTCATTGGTTCGAGGCGCACGGTATAGGCAAAAGAAAAATGAGGATCAAGCGTTTTTTGGATTGAATTATGACAACTTCTAAGACTCCGCTCAAACTTGCAATCTGTATCCAATCAGACGACCCTGACCTTCTGACTCCGCGCATGATTTATGAAATTCTGCCCGATAAGAGCGCGGCAAAATCGAACCATGTGCGAGTAATAGATAACGAAGGCGAGGATTATTTATATCCCGCCGAATATTTCTTGTTTGTAAAATTCCCACGCGCAATTAAGAACACTTTGCTGAAAACGCCCTCTCGTCAAACCGTCGCGCCGAGAGCGTCGCGAAATTGATCTCTCAGATCGTCAATCTTATCAGCACGAGCGGACGAAAGTCCGCTCTTTTTATTGCAGGCTCGTACCGCAAAGTTCACTTTGCGTTTCTGGAACTGCAAAACGCAAGATAAATCTTGCGGTACGGCTTTTAATTTGCCAAATCTTCGATTACGTCTATAATTTACCCACCTGATACTTGTCTACGTATTTACCTGTCTACCTTCACCCTTAACCCATGTCCACCATTGATGAAATCAAATCCAAAATTGACATCGTTGACCTCGTTTCAGAGGCGGGGGTGAAACTGCGTCACACGGGGAAGAACTATTCGGGCTTTTGTCCGTTCCATGATAACAAGCATTCGCCCGCGTTCGTCGTCTGGCCCGAGACGGGGACGTGGCGATGCTTCGGTCAATGTAACGAGGGCGGCGACATTTTCAAGTTTGTGATGAAGCGCGAGGGGTTGGATTTCAAAGAGGCGCTGCAAAAACTCGCCACACGCGCGGGCGTCGAACTCAAGGAATATCACCGCGAGACTCCCGAACAAAAAGAGGCGTACGAGAATCTTCGCAAACTGCTCGAAGATGCGATCATTTTCTATCGCACGCACTTGTTCAACAACAAGGACATCCTCGATTACCTCCGCACGAAACGCGGACTGAGCGACTCGACCATCGAAACATTTGGTCTGGGTTACGCGCCGCAGGGATACGACAATCTGCTCAAGCATTTCACTCAGCGCGGCGTCAAAGAAAATGAACTCGTGGATGCGGGCTTGCTTTCGGAGCGTGAAGATGGAAAGCGCTTCGATAGATTTCGCCACCGCATCATGATTCCCATCCGCGATGAGCAGGGACGCATGGCGGGATTCGGCGCGCGCGTCGTCAATGCGGATGACATCCCGAAATTTCTCAACTCACCTGAAACGCCGATCTTTTCAAAGGGACGCCTGCTCTACGGACTTGATCGTGCGCGCAAGCCCATACGGACTGCCGACCAAGCCGTGATCGTGGAGGGCTATCTCGATGTGATCGCACTTCATCAAGCAGGATACGAAAACGTCGTCTCGCCGATGGGTACCGCGCTGACCGAAGACCAGATGCGCCTGCTGAAAAAGTTCACGCGGCGAATTGTCCTTGCGCTCGACCCCGACACGGCGGGACAAAAAGCTGTCCTGCGCGGACTCGACGCGGCGCGCTCTGCAATGGACAAGGAAGGCGAACTTGCTTTCGATGCGCGCGGCTTGTTGCGAAACGAATCCCGTTTGCAAGCGGATTTACGCGTGGCGACGATGCCCGACGATCTCGACCCCGATGAAATCGTGGCGCGCGATAAAGAAGAATGGAAGAAGTTGATCGAAGAGGCGAAGCCCATCGTCACGCACGTGATGGAGACTCTCGCGGCGGGACAAAACCTCAACGACCCAAAGGTCAAGAATCAAATTGCGGCGCAGGCGCTTCCGTTAATTGAAGACTTGCCGAATCCGTTGGAGCGCGACACGTACCGTCAGGCGTTGGCGCGGATGCTGAAGGTGGATGAACGCTCCCTACTGGCGACGCAGGCTCAAGGTCCGAGAGCGAAGCGGACGCGCGTCAGCGAGAAAAAACAGCCCGTTGAAGAATCCAGCATTGCAGTCTCGGTTTCATCCAGCAAGATGGTCGAGGAATATGTGATCGGGGTGTTGTTCCGCAAGCCCGAGTTGTTGTATCGGCTGGATCGGTCGTTGCAGGAGTTTGGCTTGATCGCGCTGACCGCCAAAGATTTTGAATATACCGACAATCAGTTGCTGTTCGGGTTGATCCGTGAATCGGTGGAGCAGGATAAAACCGAGCATCACGATTTTGTGGTGGAGGCGTTGCCTGAGTCGTTGCAGGCGCGCTCGCGCGAGTTGGCGAAAGAGGCGGAGAAACAGGAACGGCTGGACGAGAAGTTGCTGGAGGAGTTGTTGCGCGGCGTGATCAAGTTGCGGCGCGTGGCGGCGGGGGAGAATATCAATCAGTTGCGCTTTTTGCAGGAGGAGGCGCACCAGAGCGGAGACTTGCGCGCATCGTCGTATCAGGATTTGGTGTTACAGCATACGCGGCTGTTGCGCGACCTGGATCAGGCGCATCGCAAAATGGCGGTCAAAAGGTTGGAGTGAAGAAAGAGATAAAACACGAAGGACACTAAGTGCACAAAGGTTTTTGACTTAAGGGATTACTCCTTCGTGACCTTGACGTTGTTTATGGTCGCAACTCGCCATAAGGCGATCCGCTAATCTTCACGAATTTACGCTAATCAAAAACCATTCGTGAAGATTGGCGTAGATTGGCGGATAAAAAGAATAAGCGTAACAATCGAATTGGGACAGCGTCTGGTAAACGGGACTATGACAGAACACAAACGGACCGTATCGAACGATGACCAGCAAACAGACGAGCGCGCCGCGCAGGACGCGGCGTTTGACGATTCGTCCCTGCCGATGGATGCGGCGCTGAACGAACTCCCCGACCTGTTACGCGACGACGCGCCAGACCCCGACGCCAGCGTGTTGTCACAACAAGAGGACGCGTTCGAGGACGAGCCGCTCGACCTGAAAGACCCCGCGCTTGCCGCCGAACTCACCGACGATCCTGTCCGCTTGTACTTGCGCGAGATCGGTCAGGTCAAATTGCTCGACGCCAACAGCGAGTTTCATCTGGCGACCATCATCGAAGCGAATCGCCTCATCGTGTCGCTGGGGCGGCATCCGCTTCGCAAGGGGCTTTCCACCGAGTGCGCCATCTATCATGCGCTCATCGCCGAAATGCTCACCTCGTGGGCGCGCCTGCTCGAAGATACCGCGCGCCTCAACAGCGTCGCGCCGAATCTCGTCTACCTCATCAACGAAGCGAAAGAATTGTGCGCCTCCTTTGAAACGAAAGAGCCTTCGTACCTGAGACATTATTTGGATAACGGGATGTGGGGGATGGATGAACTTTGGAACAGCATCGCCCGCCAAGCCTACTCGGTCTTTCTCAGCCTCTACCTGCTTCCGTCTTCGTACGCGGACTGGCTCCTCAAGCATTTCAACTCGCATCACGCCCTTCCCAACCAGCGGACTCTGTTCAACCATTTGACCTCTGACGACATCCTCCGCAAAGAAATGGACTCGGCGCAAGCCCGCGCAGTGGAGGCGAATCAACTGTTGATCCGCGCAAACCTGCGGCTGGTGGTCAGCGTGGCGAAACGGTATTTGAACCGAGGTATCAACTTCCAGGATTTGATTCAGGAGGGAAGTTTGGGTCTGATGCGGGCGGTCAACAAGTTCGACCCGCGTCGCGGCTTCAAATTCAGCACCTACGCCACGTGGTGGATTCGACAGTCTATCAATCGTTCCATCGCCGAGCAAGCGCGGACGATTCGAATCCCCGTGCATCTGTTCGAGTCCATCAGCCGCGTGATGCGCGCCCAGAGGACGCTCACCCAACAACTGGGACGCGCTCCGACCACCGAAGAGGTCGCGCTCGAAGTGGGTTATCTCCCTGCGGTGGATGTGGAAGAAGTTTTGCGCGCACACTCCGAGAATAAACCGCTCGAGGAGGCATTGCAACATCGGCTCGACTACGCCATGCAAAAAGTGGACCGCGTCCTGCGTTCGGCGGAGGAACCCGTCTCGATTGACGGACCGATCGGCGATGAAGATTCCAGTTCGCTCGGCGATTTCATCGAGGATGAAGACGCCCCGTCGCCGCTGGATTCCGCCACGCGCGAGATGCTCCGCACGCAGGTTCGCAGCGCGCTCAATCTACTCTCGGACCGCGAGCGCGAAGTGCTGGAATTGCGATTCGGCTTGAAAGACGGAAAAGACCACACGCTCGAAGAGGTGAGCGCGTATTACAACGTCACCCGCGAGCGCATCCGCCAGATCGAAGCGAAGGCGCTGAGGAAATTGCGGCATCCGTCACGGAGTAGGCAGTTGAGGGATTATTTGGGGTAAAAATCACCTAGCTAGATATTCTTCTGGCGTCAAAACCGATAAGGTCGTTTTCCCCTTGAAGTGTCTTGCATTCCAAGTGACAAAATGATTCACGTTCAAAGCGCGTTCAGCGGCGGACAATATCAACGCGTCCACGAAAGCCATGCGAACGGTTCGCATTTTTCGAATGGGGCGTTCGTAGAGGATTTCATGCCATGTTTCAGGGACGATTCGCTCTTCGGGGTCTATATCCCAAACGATCGTCAAATCATAGGCGTTGACGAGCCAATCCTGCCAGCGGTCCAATTGTTCCGCCGAGAGATTAAAAGACAACTGCCCAAGTATCTCCATCACATTGTAGATCGTGGTGGCAGGTTGGGCAGTCTGAACGGTTTCCAGAAATTTCTGGTTTATCTTTTGGCGGTCGTCGTTAGGGTAGGCAAACGCCAAAAGTAAAACGTCTGTATCAATTACGACCATGAGCGTCCGCGCAATTGGCGCATGGCTTCATCCAGCGATCCTTGCGCTGTGACAGCCTGCATGGTCTTTCTGATCTTGTTTGCGAGCAAACGCGCCGACCTTACTTTCTTCGGGTCGCGAGAGGGGGGGATCAAGGTTACGCCGCTTGCCTTCGCCAACTCCGCGCGCAAGCGGCGTTGGTCGCGCGATGATAACCTGCGAGCCAATTCAAGCGCTTCTCGATACGTTGAGTTTTTGCGAGTGTAAGTCGTCATGGGCTTATTATACGACCAAAATAATGTGGGTTGGCTTCGTGTGAGTATCTCACAACGATTTGCATGGTTGATTGCCCTGCTATTTTCTCCCACCTTGTGAAAAGTGGCACTTTCAAAACTCTTATGTTATACTGTCGCAAGCCTACTTTATTAATCTCGTCCGTTGATGGGCGCTTCGAGGAGACGGAATGCTGGAATACGTAGCCATTGCATTGATGATCGTGTTAGCGACTCTCGTCGCTTTGATTGCCATTGGCTTGGGGAATTTATTCGGACCGAAGAAACCGTCTGCCACCAAATCCATGCCGTATGAGTCGGGCATGACCCCCTACGGCGAAGGCACGCGCCGACTACCCGTCCGCTTTTATTTGATCGCCGTTTTATTCATCCTATTCGACATCGAAGTTATTTTCTTTTTGCCGTGGGCGGTGGTGTTCCGTCAACTCGGTCTGTTCGGTTTGATCGAGATGGTCATTTTTATCGTGATCTTGTTGGTGGGCTATGTGTACGCGTGGAAGAAAGGAGCCCTTGAATGGGAGTAGAACAAAAACTCGGCGACATGGGGATCGTCACAACAAAACTGGAAGAATTGGTCAACTGGTCGCGCACGAACGCGATGTGGCCCATGTTGTTCGGTCTGGCGTGCTGCGCGATCGAGATGATGGCGGCGCAGGCTTCGCATTACGACATGAGCCGCTTCGGCATGGAGCTCATGCGCGCCAGCCCGCGTCAATCGGACTTGATGATCGTGGCGGGACGTGTCTCGCGCAAGATGGCGCCTGTTGTCCGCCGCCTCTACGATCAGATGCCCGAACCGAAATGGGCGATCGCGATGGGCGACTGCGCGTCGTGCGGAGGCGTGTTCAACAATTACGCGATCCTGCAAGGCGTGGATGAAGTCATTCCTGTGGATGTGTACGTGGCGGGCTGCCCGCCGCGCCCTGAAGCGTTGATCCACGGCATTGTGACGCTGTACGAAAAAGTGAAGGCGGATAAATTCGTAATGCCGACTTAAGTCGGCATTACGAGGTTACTTATGGATACAAAACTCGAACCCATCGTCAAAGCGTTGCAGGAACGATTTGCTCCCACCGTTGAAGAGTTTCGCGGCGAAGCGCATGTCTTTGTCAAGGCGGAGCAGATCGTCGAGGCGTTGACGCTCTTGCGCGACAAATACGAATTTGAGTTGCTCTCTGCCTTGACCGCGTCGGATTATTACCCAGAAACGACGCCGCGCTTCCACGTGGTGTACCAGTTGTCGTCGCTGGCGAAAAACCTGACCCTGCAACTCAGAGTCGCGGTCAACGGCGACCAGCCGAAGGTCCCGACTGCGACGCGGGTGTACGATACCGCGAACTGGCGCGAGCGCGAAGTCCTCGACATGTTCGGAATCGAGTTCGAAGGTCATCCCGATCCGCGCAAGATCCTCACGCCGGATGAAATGGATGGGCATCCGCTGCGCAAGGACTTCCCGCTGGGTTACGAGGAGCCGCAGTTCACGTTCAATTACGACGATATTGATTTGAAAAAGATTTACGCAAAGGAATGACGTAGCGCCGACTTCAGTCGGCATGTGAGCGGCTGAAGCGTCAACCTTATTCTGAGAAATAAAATGCCACAACTCGAAGAAGTCAGTTACGACCAATACAAACATCTTGTTTCCGAGCGCGCGCTGACGGGCGAGACCATGTTGTTGAACATGGGACCGCAACACCCGTCCACGCACGGCGTGTTGCGCTTGTTGCTCGAACTCGACGGTGAGACGATCGTCAACGCGATCCCCGACATCGGCTATCTGCACACGGGCATCGAGAAGAACATGGAAGCGAAGACGTATCTCAAAGCCGAGGTGATGACCGACCGCCTCGATTATATGAACACGACCGGCAACAATCTCGCCTATTGCATGGCGGTCGAGAAACTGGTAGACCTCGACGTGCCGGAACGCGCCCAGGTGATCCGCGTGATCATCACCGAATTACAGCGCATCGCCTCGCATCTCGTGTTCATGGGCGCGTTCGGTCTCGACCTCGCGGCGATGTCCATGTTCCTGTATTGTTTCCGCGAGCGCGAATACATCATGGACATTCTCGAACTGTGTTCGGGTCAGCGCATGATGACGACCTACTTCCGCCCCGGCGGCGTGTGGCGCGACGTGCCCGTGGAGTTCGACGCGGCTGTGCGCGAATTCATCAGGATTTTCCCGAGGCGCGTGGACGAATACGAAGCGTTGTTGACGAAGAACCCGATTCTTCTCGACCGTTTGGTGAGCATCGGCATCCTCGACCCGAAGACCGCCCTTTCGCACGGCGTGACGGGTCCCACGCTCCGCGCCTCAGGCGTAAACTGGGACCTGCGTAAGGCGCGCCCGTATATCGGCTATGAACAATATAATTTCAACGTGCCCGTCCGCACGGAGGGCGACACGTTCGCGCGCTACATCGTCCATATCGAGGAGTTCCGCGAATCGTTGAAGATCGTCGAGCAGGGGTTGGAGAAGTTGAAGAAAATGCCGAACCAGCCGGTGCAGAGCGACAACCGCAAGTTCGTGGTGCCGCCGCGCGCCGAGATCGGCGTAAGCATGGAAGCGTTGATCCATCACTTCAAGTTGTGGACGGAAGGCTTCCCCGCGCCGAAGAATTCGATCTACAGCGCGGTCGAGTCGCCGCGCGGCGAGTTGGGCGTTTACCTCGAAGGCGACGGCGGACCAAAACCCCACCGCGTGCACATGCGCACGCCGTCGTTCGACAACCTGTCGGCGATCAACAAAATGACGCAGGGGCATCTCGTGGCTGACCTTGTAGCCATCCTTGCTTCGATTGACATCGTGCTCGGAGACATTGACCGATGAGCCTCGCACAGAAATATCCAAAAGAAGTCAAACAAATCCTTTCGAAGTACCCGCCCGAGGGAAAACGCTCGGCGATGATGCCGTTGCTCTTCCTTGCCCAGCGCGAGGAGGGCTACATCACCAAATCCGCGATGCAGGATATCGCGCAGATGCTCGATGTCACTGAAACGGAAGTCGCGGGGGTGGTCGGTTTTTATACGCTGTACCACGAAGAAAAAGCAGGCAAGTATCGTATTCAAGTTTGCACAGACCTGCCCTGCGCCTTGCGCGGCGCCGAAAAATTCATGGACGATCTGTGCGGCAACCTGGGAATCAAAGTCGGCGAGACCACTTCCGATGGCGTTGTGACCGTCGAAGCGGTGACTTGTCTCGCCGCGTGCGACAAGGCTCCCATGTTCCAAACACAGGGACCCGAGGGAATCAAGTATCACGAGAATATGACAGTGGATAAGACGGTGGAGTTAATCAACAGCTTGAAGAATGTTGCGGAGGCGTCGAAATAATGTCGCACATTCTCCTCCGTCACCGCGAAATACCCGATATCAATCAACTTTCCGTCTACAAAAAGAACGGCGGGTTTGCCGCGTTCAAGAACGCCGTGATGAAAATGAAGCCCAACGAAGTGACCGACGTGGTCAAGAACTCGGGCTTGCGCGGACGCGGCGGCGCGGGGTTCCCCACCGGTATGAAGTGGTCGTTCATTGATAACAAGAACTGGCCCCATTACATCGTCGCCAACGCAGACGAGTCGGAACCGGGCACCTTCAAAGACCGCGAGATCATGGAAGGCAACCCGCTCCAGTTTTTAGAGGGACTGGCGATCGGTTGCTATGCCGTCGGCGCGCAGGTTGCATACATTTATCTGCGCGGCGAGTTCTGGGAATTGGGCGCCTCCCTCGACGCGAAGATCGCCGAGATGGAAGAAGCGGGTCTCCTCGGCGATAAATTGTTCGGGACGGATTACTCGCTCCGTATCTACACACACCTCGGCGCAGGCGCGTACATCTGCGGCGAAGAAACGGCGTTGCTCGAATCGCTCGAAGGCAAACGCGGACAGCCGCGCGTGCGTCCCCCATTCCCGCCTGCGGTTGGGCTTTATGGCAAGCCGACCATCATCAACAACGTCGAGACGTTTACCAACGTGCCGATGATTATGGCGAACGGCGCGGAGTGGCACAAATCCATTGGCACAACAGACAGCCCAGGCGTGAAAATCTTTTCGCTGTCTGGCCGCGTGCGCAAGCCAGGGAATTATGAATTGCCGCTTGGCACAACCTTCCGTGAATTGATCTACACACACGGCGGCGGCGTGCAGGACTCGCGCAAGGTCAAGGCGATCATGCCGGCAGGCGCGTCCTCTTCCTTGATTTTGGTGGACGACGACAAGATTCTCGATACTCCGATGGACTATGCCAGCGTCCGCACGCTCAAAGCGGACCTCGGGTCTGCCTCCATTATTGTGGTTGACGACACCGTTTCGATGGACTGGCTCGTCAACAAGACCGTCCATTTCTTCAAACATGAGTCGTGCGGTAAATGCACGCCCTGCCGCGAAGGCACCTATTGGATGTCGCGCATCTCCGAGCGGATTCACGATGGCGCCGCCACCCGAGCCGACGTGGACCTGCTCCTCAACGTGGCGAAACAAATGCAAGGCAAATGTTTGTGCGCCCTGGGCGAATTCTCCACGATGGCGGTCGTCTCCGGCATCGAACGGTTTAGAAAAGATTTCGATAACGCGGTAAAAGCATAATGAGCAAACAAGTCACTCTCACAATTGACGGAAAATCAGTCGCCGTTCCCGATGGGTTGAACGTGGTGGACGCCGCCAAAATGGCGGGCATTGAGATTCCCGTTTTTTGTCATCACCCCAAACTCGAACCGGTCGGCATGTGCCGCATGTGCCTGGTTGAAATTGGACGCCCGGTGCGCGACCGCGCCACGGGTCAATTTGTGATCGAGAACGGCGCGCCCAAGATCCAGTTCATGCCCAAACTCGAAACGGCTTGCACCAACAAGGTCGAAGAGGGCATGGTCGTCCTCACGCAATCGGCAAAGGTCGCGGATGGGCAGCGAGGCACCCTCGAATTTTTGCTCACCTCGCATCCGCTCGACTGCCCGGTCTGCGACAAAGGCGGCGAGTGCGCGCTGCAAGACCTGACCATGGCTCACGGTCCCGGCAAGAGCCGCTTCATCTTCGAAGAGAAGATGCATCTGGCAAAGATGATTCCGCTCGGCGAGTTAATTTACCTCGACCGCGAACGCTGTATCCAATGCGCGCGCTGCATCCGTTTTCAGGATGAGATCGCAGGCGACGCGGTGTTGGAATTCGAAGACCGCGGACGCACGATGCAGATCATCTCGCGTTCGGAGCCCGGGTTCGATTCGATTTTTTCGGGCAACACCACCGATATTTGTCCCGTGGGCGCGTTGACCACCACCGACTTCCGCTTCCGCGCGCGACCGTGGGAACTGGGCGCCGCGCCTTCGATCTGCGCGCAATGCCCGGTCGGGTGCAACATCACGTTGAACACGCGCCGCGAAGCCATGACGAACGGCGAGATTGTCGTCAAACGCGTGATGCCGCGCCAGAACGAGGAAGTAAACGAGATTTGGATCTGCGACAAGGGCCGCTTCGCCTATCACTATGCCGACGGCAAACAACGCCTCACCAAACCGCTGGTCCGCAAGGATAAAAAGTTGGCGCGCGCCTCGTGGGACGCGGCGACCAAAATCGCCGCTGAGAACTTCCTCAAAGAGAAGAAGGATTTTGTCATCCTCGCTTCGGGCAGGCTTTCCAACGAAGACCTGTTCAATTTGAAAACGCTCGCCGACCACGCGGGCGGAAAAGCCTACCTGTACTCGCACATGGCGGGCGGCGAGTTGACCGCGCTCGTCGGCGTCGGCGCGGGGACGAACTTCGGCGCGATGGGGCAGGGGACGACGATCGTGGTCGTCGCTTCGGACCTGTATCAGGAAGCGCCGGTCTGGTATCTGCGCGTCAAGCAGGCGAAAGAACGCGGCGCGACGTTGATCGTGTTGAACCCGCGCGCCACGAAATTGGATAAATACGCCTCGTTCACCGAGCGTTACGAATATGGCGATGAGGCGAAAGCCGTGCATGACCTGACGAAGAACGGCGAAACAGCCGAAGCGGTCTTGAAAGCCTCGAATGTCGTCGTCTTATATGGAAGCGAAGGACTGGGCGTGGCGGGTTCGCAAAGTTTGGCGACCGCCTGCGCCAAGTTGTTGAATGAGAATGGCTTTGCTGGCAAATCCAATAACGGACTCATCGGCGTGTGGGAACGCGCGAACGATCAGGGCGCGTGGGAGATGGGCTTCACCGTCGAAGACGATTTGGCGAAGGCGTTGAAAGGCAAGGCAGTGTACATCGTCGGGGCAGACCCCGTGAACGACGACCCGAAATTGGCGAGCGCGCTCGCCGAGGCGGAATTCGTCGCGGTGCAGGATGTGATGGAAACCGCCACGACGGAAATTGCGGATGTCGTCCTGCCGGCGCAGGCGTTTACCGAGCGCGAAGGCACGTTCACTTCGGGCGAACGACGCGTGCAACGGTTTTATCCCGCCGTACCGGTGACAGGCGAATCGAAACCCGACTTTGCGATCGCCGCGCAGATCGCGCGCAACATGGGCGTCATCCTCGAAGGCATGTCGGCTGTGGTGGTGTTCGATTTGCTTGCGGAAACGGTCAAATCGTTCGAAGGGTTGAATTACGCCCGCTTGGCGGAAGTGGAGGCACAACTGCCGGTCGCGGGTCGCAGTGATATGTATTACAGCGGCACAACCTACGCGAACAAACACGGCTTGGGCGCGCATCTCTCAGGCGCCGCGACGCGCGGCGAAAAGGTGAGCATCCCGAGGGTCCAGAAAGAAGCGGTTCCACATCCGAAAGATAACGAATTGCTTGCCGTGCCTGTCAACCAGTTGTATCATCGCGGTACGACGATGATGACCGCGGAGTTGTTGCACGAGCGGATCGGGGCGGCGAGCGTGAGTTTGCATCCTGATGCGGCGGCGCGGCTTGGCGTGCAAGCGGGGCAGACGGTCAACGTCAGTTTCAACGGCACGAGCGGCGCGGCGGTGGTGAAGTTGGACGATTCGATTGACGAAGGCATCGCGCTGGTGCCGCGTTCGATGGGCATCGCGATCCGCGAGCCTGTGGCGGCGAAGGTGAAGGCATGAGGTATCTACCTTGCTTGGGGCGGCGTCCTCGCCGCCGAGGACGGCGGCTCGAGCAATTTATTTTGAAGGTGAAGGCATGATTACGGATTGGACGCTCTGGCTCGAGTGGTTCATCAAATCGCTCGTGTGGATCTTCGCCTTATTGGGCGGCTTTGCGTATCTCACGTATTACGAGCGCCGCGCGCTGGCGCGCATTCAAACGCGCGTGGGCCCGAACCGCGCGGGTCCGTTCGGTTTGTTACAACCGATCGCGGATGCCATCAAATTAATATTCAAAGAGGAACTCTCGCCCGCCAAGGCGTATAAATTTATCTTCTTCCTCGCGCCGATTCTGACCCTGGTGCCTTCGATTGTGATCGCGGCGGTCATCCCGTTGGGTCCTCCGATCCAGTTGTTTGGGCGCCAGATCAATCTGGTGCTTGCCGACGTCAATGTGGGCGTGTTGTATTTCATGGCGATCGCGGCGGTCGCGGTGTACGGGATTGTGCTGGCGGGCTGGTCGTCGAACAGCAAGTATGCGATGCTCGGCGGCATGCGTTCGACGGCGCAGATGATCTCGTATGAGCTGGCGCTGGGCATTTCGTTGATCCCCGTGATTTTGCTGGCGAATTCGATGAGCATGGTGGATGTCGTCAAAGCGCAGGGGATGTTGTGGTTCGTGTTCCTCCAGCCGGTGGGCGCGCTCATCTTTTGGATCGCGACGCTCGCCGAGGTGAATCGCGCGCCGTTCGATATGCCCGAAGCGGAGCAGGAATTGACCGCAGGCTACCACGCCGAATATTCGGGCATGAAGTTCGCGCTGTTCTTCATGGCGGAATATCAGAAGATGATCGTAATCTGCGCGGTGATGGCGGTCTTTTTCTTCGGCGGCTATCTCGGACCGGGCGTGGACAAGTATCCCCTGCTCGGACCCGTCTATTTGTTCATCAAAGTGTTTCTATTATTGTTTGCGATGATCTGGGTGCGCGCCACCTGGCCCCGCTTCCGCTACGACCGCTTGATGTCGTTCGGGTGGAAGGTGTTGGTGCCGTTGTCGCTTGCCATTGTTTTCATTACCGCAACGGGCATTTTGCTTGCGGAAGAAACCGGCAACCCGATGTGGATGTGGGCGATCCCCGCCGCGTCGGTGATCGCGGGTTTGATCCCGGTGGTGACGATCTATCGCACGTTGAAGAGGCTATCGTATGAGCGCGCTTGAACCGGCTGTCGAACTTGCCCGCGGACTTTGGGTAACGTTTAAGTCCATTTTTGAACGACCTGTCACGATTCAATATCCCGAAGAGAAGCGTCCCGTGCGCCAGCGTTTTCGCGGGCGGCACGTGTTGAAGCGCTACGAGAACGGATTGGAAAAGTGCATCGGCTGTTCGCTGTGCGCCGCGGCTTGTCCGGCGGACGCCATCTTCGTGGAAGCCTCCGAGAACACGGATGAAAAACGCTTCTCGCCCGGCGAGCGCTATGCCTCCACCTATGAGATTAACATGCTCCGTTGTATCTATTGCGGCTACTGCGAAGACGCCTGCCCGACCGAAGCCATTATCCTGGGCGACAATTACGAACTTTCCTTTTACGACCGTCAGTCCGCGATCTATGGCAAGGAGATGTTGTTGGAGCCCGTGCCTGCAGCCTCGATGTTGACTCCGCAAAAGGTGGAGCCGGGCGTGTTTACGCGACCGGTGCCTGAGATGGAGAATCCTAAGGATTAGGAAACAGGTAAACACGTAAACAAGTAGACAAGGAAAGACGTTTACCTGTGTACTTGTGTACCTGTCTACGATTTACAAACTATGACCCTCGATCTCGCTCTCTTCCTCGTGCTTGCCCTCGTCGCCGTCGCCTCTGCGCTGGGCATGTTGCTCAGCCGCAACGCGGTGTATGCGGCGTTGTATCTGGTGTTGAACTTCGTCACGGTGGCGGTGTTCTATTTATTGCTCGGCGCGCCGTTCATTGCCATGGCGCAAGTGACCGTGTACGCGGGCGCGATCATGGTGCTGTTCCTGTTCGTGATTATGTTGCTCGGCTCGGATGCCCTGCCGAAGTCGCAAGTGTTGCCGTGGCAGAAACCGCTCGCCATCGTGATGTCCGTTTTGCTCGCGGCGGAAGCGGCGTACCTTCTCGTCACAAAGGCAAAACCTGCGGGCGATGTGCTTCCGCCCGCCGAGTTAGTCAACACGACGGAAAATCTCCGCCAGTTGGGGAACGCGTTGTTCACCGATTATTTGTTGCCGTTCGAGGTCGTTTCCATCCTTTTGCTGGTCGCGATGGTCGGAGCAATCGTGCTGACTAAGAAAGAGAAGGGAGCGAGGTAGTAGTTCGTACTGCGTATTACGTAGTACGAAGTACGCAATACGAAGCCTTGAGAAACCCATGATCCCTGTAGACTATTACATCATCCTTTCCGCCATTCTCTTCACCATCGGCGTATTGGGCGTGTTAATCCGCCGCAACGCGTTGATCATTTTCATGTCCATCGAGTTGATGTTGAACGCGGCAAACCTTGCCATCGTGGCGTTCGGCAGTGTGATTCAAAACTTCAGCGGGCAGATCTTCGTCTTCTTCGTTATTGCGGTCGCCGCGGCGGAGGTGGCGGTGGGTCTCGCGCTGATCGTGGAAATTTTCCGCACGAAGAAAACCATTGACGTAGATCAGATGAGTTCGATGAAGGGATAGAAGCACGTTGGTCGAGTAGCCCTGAGCGAAGCGCAGCGGAGACGAAGGGCGTATCGAGACCAACACACCGTAAAGAAATTCTTGTAACAAGTTTACTCTTGAACACTGGTGGTCTCGACTGCTTGCGTCTCGACCACCGAGGCATAAATGGAAATTTGGAATTATGTTATTTAGCGAATCAGTAAACACAGGATTTTTATTCCTCGCCCCGTGGCTGGTATTTTTTCCAGTCATCGGTTTGCTCATCAACGCCGCGTTCGGTCACAAGTTCAGCGAGCGGACGATCGGCGCGGTGGCGAGTGTCGCTTCGGGGGCGGCGTTCGCGGCGTCGGTCCTGCTCGCGGTGACTGTGTCAGGCGCCCACGGCGAAGCGATGCGTTGGCGTCTAGCCGAGTGGATCCACGTCGGGAGTCTGAATCTCGATTGGACGTTCCGCGTCGACTCGTTATCCACGACGATGATGCTCGTCGTTTCGGGCGTCGGGACGCTCATCCACATTTACGCCATCGGATACATGCACGAAGACGTGCGCTTCAAATCAGACCCTGGGCGCTTCCGCCGTTTCTTCGTTTATCTCAACCTGTTCATCGCCGCCATGATGATTCTCGTCAGCGGCGACTCGTACTTGATGCTCTTCATCGGTTGGGAGGGGGTGGGGCTGTGTTCATATCTGTTGGTCGGTTTTTGGTATGAGCTCGACCTGCTGGGGCGACCCTCGTGGGCGAACTCGAACGCGGGCAACAAGGCGTTCATCGCCAACCGCGTCGGCGATTGGGGATTCCTCATCGCCAGCTTCCTGATCTTTTATACCTTCGGCAGTCTTCAATTCGACGCGGTCTTCGCCAAAGTCCATGAAGTCAACGAAGGATTGATCGTTGCGATTACTTTGTTCTTGCTGATTGGCGTCACGGGCAAGTCGGCGCAGATTCCTTTGTACGTGTGGTTGCCCGATGCGATGGCGGGTCCGACTCCCGTTTCGGCGTTAATCCATGCCGCGACGATGGTGACGGCGGGCGTGTATCTCATCACGCGTTCCGCTCCGTTGTATTCGGCTGTGCCTGAGGCGCAACATATTGTGTCGCTGGTGGGAGCCGTCACCGCGCTTTTCGCCGCGACGATCGCCACAGGTCAATACGACATCAAAAAAGTTCTCGCGTATTCAACCATTTCGCAACTTGGTTTCATGGTCGCGGCGGTGGGGATGGGCGCTTATGTGGCGGGGATGTTCCATCTCATCACGCACGCGTTCTTCAAAGCCTTGTTGTTCCTCTCGGCGGGTTCGGTGATTCTCGGCATGGAGCGCGGGCATCATCACGCGGAGCACGCGCATCACCATGAGGAAGCGAAAGGTAAGAGAAAGATTGGTAAGAAGAAAGTGGAAAGTGGCGGGCATGACGCGCACGATGACCATGCTTCAACGGGTCACGGCGAGGTGTTTGACCCTGGCGATATGCGTAACATGGGCGGGCTTCGCAAGACCATGCCTGTCACGTTTTGGGTGTACATCATCGGGATGGTCGCGCTGTCGGGTTTGCCTCCGTTCGCGGGATTTTGGTCGAAGGATGAAATTCTGCTCGATGCGAGTCGTCATTCGCAGGTTGTGTATTGGCTGTTGACCATTGCCGCGTTCTTCACTGCCTTCTACATGGGACGGCAAATCTGGATGGTGTTCTTCGGCGAGGCGCGGCACGAAGCCGCGGAGCACGCGGAAGAAAGCCCGCGCGTGATCACTGTCCCATTGATGATTTTGGCAGGACTTTCGGTGTTGGGCGGCTTGCTCAACCTGCCGTTTGACGGCTTCCACAATCTCGGTCACTGGCTGGAACACACCATCGGCGAAGTGGAAGCGCTGGGATTGAATTTGCAAGTCGCTGGCATTTCGACCGTCCTTGCAGCGCTCGCCATTTTGATCTCATGGTTCATTTATGGGCGCAAGCCGATGGCGAAGAATCAGAACGATCCGCTTGAATCGCTGGGCATTCTGTTCAAAGGCATGAACGGAAAATGGTACATTGACGAGCTGTATGGTTTTCTTGTCGTCACTCCTTACAAAACGATTTCGCATTTCCTCGCCGAGGTCATTGACTGGCGTTTCTGGCACGACTGGTTCCACGAGAAAGTCCTTATGGCGACGTATAACTGGGTGAGCGAAATCGGCTTGAACCTTTACGCCGACCAAAAAGGCATCGACGCGTTCGCAAACGGATTGGGCGCGTGGTCTCAAAATTTATCGGCGGCCCTCCGCAAGGTCCAGAACGGATTCGTGCGTTCGTACGCGCTGTCCATCTTGTTGGGCGTTGTTTTGATCTTAGGTTATCTGTTGATAAAATGACATGGAGATTCTCGGTATTCAACAGGCGGTTCATCAAGGAAAAATTTTCTTTACCGACCATGCCGTCCGACAGATGGCAAAACGGAAGATAGACGATGTCGAAGTTGGCGAAGCGATCCTGGCAGGCGAGATCATCGAAGAATATCCCGATGACAAATATAGCCCGAGTTGCCTTGTGCACGGACAGACATTGAAGGAACGCCATCTACACGTTGTCTGCTCGCTTCCGCCTCGGGTGAGGATCGTTACTGTTTATGAACCTGACCCAGCGGAATGGGAAGAGTTTAGAAGGAGAAAGTCATGAAACATTGTCATTTTTGCGGCGGTGAATTGCATGAGCAGTTGACCACCTTCGTTCATGAAGAAAACGGACAGGTATGGGTTGTTCGTAATGTGCCCGCGTTTGTCTGTTCACAGTGCGGCGAAAAGGAATACACACAGGAAACTACGCACAGCCTTTTGAACTTCCTGAAACAGCCGCCACAGCCCGCTGAAATTTTGCACGTACCCGCCTACGACATGGCGTCTTGATAGATCACGATACCGATTGAGGATTGAACATGGAATCTTTTTCACTAACTCTTCTGATATTCTTCCCGCTGGTGGGGATTTTGGTATTGCTCCTCCTCCCCAATGAAAATAGGAATACCCTGCGTTGGACGGCGCTTATCGCCTCGCTGGTGGCGTTCGGCATTTCGCTATGGGTGTTGACGTTATTCAAGTCGTCGAACCCCAACTTGCAACTGGTCGAAAAATACAACTGGATCACCGTCGCGGGCTGGAACATCCAATACCATCTCGGCATAGACGGCTTGAGCGTCCTGCTCGTGTTGTTGACGACGCTTCTCACGCCGATCTCGATTTTGTCCACGTGGACCGCCGTCGAAGAGCGCGTCAAAGAATACATGATCTTCTTCCTCTTGCTCGAGATCGGCATGAACGGCGTGTTCCTCGCGCAAGACCTTTTCCTCTTTTACATCTTCTGGGAATTCACGCTCGTGCCGATGTACTTCATCATCGGCATCTGGGGTGGACCGCGCCGCATCTACGCCGCGCTCAAGTTCTTCCTCTACACGATGGCGGGATCCATCTTGATGCTGCTTGCCATCCTGTGGCTCGGCGTCAACGGCGGGACGTTCTCGCTCCCTGACCTGATTCAGCAGGGCGGCATCCCAGCCAATGTTCAGTGGTTATTGTTCATCGCCTTCGCCGCGGCGTTCGCCATCAAAGTGCCGATGTGGCCCCTCCACTCGTGGCTGCCCGACGCGCACGTCGAAGCGCCGACGGCTGGCTCGGTCATCCTGGCGGGAGTCCTTCTCAAGCTGGGAACCTACGGCTTCGTGCGATTCAACCTTCCCTTGTTCCCCGAAGCGACGCTCCAAGCCGCCCCGTGGATCGCCCTCCTTGCCACCATCGGAATCATTTACGGCGCGGCGGTCTCGTACGCGCAAGCGGATATCAAGAAACTGGTCGCATACTCGTCCGTCAGTCACTTGGGCTTTGTGATGCTCGGTCTGTTCGCGTTGAACCCCGAAGGTATCTCAGGCGCCATCCTGCAAATGATCAATCATGGCGTCAGCACAGGCGCGTTGTTCTTGCTCGTCGGTATGATCTACGAACAGACGCACACGCGTGAGTTCAAAGTGTATGGCGGCTTGTGGAAGATCACGCCCGTGTATGGAACGATCATGCTCATCGTTGTCCTTTCTTCGATGGGCTTGCCAGGGCTGAACGGCTTCGTGGGCGAGTTCACCATTTTGCTCGGCGCATGGGGCGCGGGACAAAGCGGCGTGTTCTATTGGGGTAACGTCTGGTTTGCGGCGATCTCCGCCCTCGGCGTCATCATGGCGGCGATCTACATGCTTTACTTGTTCCAAAAGATGTTCCTCGGTCCGCAAGGCGATGTTGTGGAAGAGACGAAAAAACACGGTCACGCCATCCGCGACCTCAACTGGCGCGAGATCGTCACCATGATCCCGCTCCTCCTCCTCATCTTCTGGATCGGCTTATACCCCGCGCCGTTCTTCAACCTCATGGCTCCTGCGGTGAATCACCTCGTTGGGATGTTGCCTCTACCTTAAAACCTCGGTGGTCGAGTAGTCCCGCACGCGCTGAGCGGAGCCGCCGTTCGTTGGCGGCGAAGACGAAGCGTTGCGGGACGTATCGAGACCACCAGTGGCATGTGAATCATTGAATACAAGTAATGTGGTCTCGATACGACACTCGCTAGCGCTCGTGTCTACTCGACCACCGTATGAAACAATATGAACCAATCCGACCTCACCTCCATCCTCCCTCTCACCATCCTCACCGTTTGGGCGTGCGCGCTATTGCTCGTTGATCTCTTCATCCCGAAGACTCGCAAAGGCATCACCGCGTTGCTCTCCGCGTTAGGTCTCGCCGTCACGCTCGGATTCACCGTCTCGCAGGTCGGCAGTGAAGTCTCTGGCTTCAACGGCATGGTCGTCCTCGACGGTTTCTCGGTCTTCGTCAACGCCTTGCTCCTCGTCAGCGGCTTGCTCGGCGTCGCGCTCGCGTACGGCTACGTCAAACGCATGGGCATCGAACGCGGCGAATACTACACCCTGCTCCTCTTCAGCGTCGTCGGCATGATGCTCATGGCGCAAGCCGCCGACCTCATCGTCGTCTTCCTCGCGCTCGAACTCCTCTCCATTCCCCTTTACGTCCTCGCCGCCTTCACCCGCAACAAAGCAGAATCGGAAGAAGCGGGACTCAAATACTTCCTCCTCGGCGCCTTCTCTTCTGGATTCCTCGTCTACGGGATCGCCCTCATCTTCGGAGCGACTCACACCACCAACATTTTCGCCATCGTGAGCGCCGCTTCAACCTCGACGGGCGGCCTGCTACTCACCATCGGCGCCGCCCTCCTCCTGATCGGATTCGGCTTCAAGACCGCCACCGTTCCCTTCCACATGTGGACCCCCGACGTGTATCAAGGCGCGCCGACTGCGGTCACCGCGTTCATGGCGTCTGGCGCAAAGATCGCGGGCTTCGCCGCGTTATTGCGCGTCTTCGCCACCGCCTTCCCCTCCCTCGCCGTAGACATGACCGACATCTTCTGGGCGTTATCCGCCTTGACGATGATCGTCGGCAACTTCGTCGCCATCTCACAGACCGACATCAAACGCCTGCTTGCCTACTCCAGCATTGCTCACGCGGGCTACATTCTTATGGCGTTCGTGCCGTATGGCAATGACGCCGTCCGCGACGTTTCGATTGCCGCTGGATTGTTCTACCTCGTCGCGTATGTATTCACTAACTTCGGCGCGTGGGGTGTGGTCATCGCTCTCGAAAAAGAAGCAGGCAAAGGCTTGGCGTTGAACGACTACGCGGGTCTGTCGAAGAGACATCCCGCCCTCGCCGCTGCCATGGCTGTCTTCATGATCTCCCTCATCGGTTTCCCGCCGACGTTGGGCATGGTGGGCAAGTTCTATCTCTTCCGCGCCGTGCTCGATGGCGGGTTCGTCTGGCTTGCGATCATCGGCGTGCTGACCTCCATCGTCTCGGCATTCTACTACCTGCGCGTGGTCGTCATCATGTACATGCGCGACGGCGAACCTACCGCCGAACGCGAGACCTGGCTCGACCTGACCACCGCCGTCACCGCCTTAGTGACCGTCATCGTAAGCTTCGTCCCGCAATTCCTGTTCGCCTGGGCAAGCGAAGCGGTGTTGAAATTGTTCTAATCAGACTTCCGAAGTCTCAAAGACTTCGGAAGTCTGCAACTCAGCATCAAAAACGGGACTGCGACATCCACAGTCCCGTTTTCATTTAAGCCTCTTGCCTGTTGAGCTTATCGCTGGCGATGCGGTTCAGACTAACTCCAGATTCCGCCGCTTCAATTGCCAGCCTGCGGTGCAACTCAGGCGGGACGCGTACCATGAACTTGCCGCTGTACTTTCTGATCGCAATTGGCTCAGGGATCGCTTCGCCGCTTTTTTTCATATCGTTAACAGCCTGAGCCACAACCTGACGAATGCCTTGCAACGCCTCTTCGGGCGAAGGCTCAAGCCAACTCAGGCTCGGAAACTCAGCGCACAACCCCACATATTCCTCGTCTTCCTCAGACCAGGTCACTCGATAGGTGAATCGGTCATTTTTTAACATGTCGTTCTGCCTCCAGGCGTTCAATCGCCTTCAATACTTGTTTCACTTGGTATGCTTTCGCCATTCCTTTATCGTTCTGAATGTTGACTCGCGGATCGCCTTGCCAGAGTGTTTTGTAGATTCGATGACTACTTCCCGACTGTCGAGCCTCACCGAACAGGGTATCGCACACTTTGCAAAGGTCTTGAAAGCGGATTCCCTTCGGGTTACTCCGCATATCTGCGATAATGTCTTCAACCTTTGCCATAGGGCTATGATACCATTATTGATACTGCTGTCAAGGCAAAACCTGACCCCTCTCCCGTCTCCCCCAACCCCCATGCTGGGGGCAGGTGGGGAGAAGCCAAGGCTATCTTAAAACGAAGACTTGCTTTGGAAACTCAACAACCCCATTGCACAGAAAGAAATCAACACAATGCCCTCTCCATTGGGAGAGGGCAAACCGACACGCCGATCAATAACGTTTATCTGGGTCAGGTCTTCAACCCACCCCCGCGCTTCACCCACAGTCCCGTTTTTATTTCCAAAGTGCGAAATTTGATGGCAAGATCTTCATGAAATCGGTTGGCGTGTTTTTGAAGGCACCCTTTGGATTTACCTTACAGATATTGAATATTGTAAGTGCAATATCATCAAGGTCAGAAACATTCACGAAATACTGTGGCTGGTTATTTTTCTTTGATATTCGTGAAGGCTTTGGAATACCAAGCTTTATATTGAGGATAAAACCTTGTTCAGCCATTGCGTCAGGATAACGAAGCAATTCCACTTTGTTGATGTCATTTATTGTTTTGTCATAGCGTGTTAGTATTTTCATCCCAGTGCTAGACTTAAGCATAGACCACAATTTCGAGAGGTCATGACCCACTTTCTTTAGATCTTGAGAAGAATAGCTCTTAATTAGACAGCCTTTGATGAGCATTTCAAGGGCGTGATGAAACATTGTGGCGTATATTGGTCCGAAGGAAATTGATGCGCAATATCGGGCAATAGCAAAATATTGACTTCCGAGTTCCAAATACAAGCTTGATAATCTTTTACTTTTGTCATCTTTCATATCGTGGTGCCTTTATTTCCTTGGTAATGGTCTTACGAGACAAAAAACCTTTCAATTTTTTCCATTAAGTTATTTCTGTCCCAAAGGATAATTGAATTGGCTTCTGCCAGTTGCCGTGCCGAGTCAGTAAAGAAGTTGTTGGTTATTACCATTGCCTTATCTAACCGATAGTAATTTTTGCCAGCAACAGCCTCTTGAATTGCGCCATTGCCTACTGTGCTTGAATAGCATTTTGCTTGGATGCCGATATTGTCGCCATTTTTTGATGCAATAATGTCGATTCCTTGGTCGCCAGTTGCTTTGGTTATTTTCGTCTCGAAGCCCATCTTGGAAAATAACTCTGCGGCAAACTTTTCGAACTCTTGCCCATCCATCAAATCAATATCGTCTATGGTGTGCCTCTTTTTGCTACTTGTTGACTTGAGTTTGCCAACAAAGTCTTTATATTTCTTGCTCTCAAGAGCTTTATTTATCTTTGGAAGAAAGGCGTTCAAGCTATCAAAATAGCTATTGTTACCTTTTCCGAATTTACCTTGCTTGATTAAATAATAGATAAAGACGCCCGCTGTAGCCATTTGTTGGTGATTGATAGTTTCAATTGAGCAATAGCGTTCTATGGATTCATCTAAACTCAATTTGTTAATATCATCAAAGTACTGTTTGTATTGTTTCTCCCACTCATGAGCCAAATGATCAATGACGACATTTTGCAAGAAGAAATATGTGGTATATACATCAACTTCGCTGTTCTTCTCCTTTAGAATTTGTGTGAACATTCGTAGTTGCTCAAAATAAACGTCCGCATCGCTCGTGTCGTTGTTTTCAATAAATTCAGTGTTTGATTGAATAAATGTGTTTCGATTTTCTTTCGGGTATGAAAGTAATAACTTGCCGATGGGTGAAAAATTGGTTTCGATCAGATATTCTATAAACATTAAATGGCTCTCTGGGATTTGGTGGGGTAGACGGCAGGTAGAGAGTAGAATCTGGCAAAAACTGGAGTATGGCGATGCCAGAACTACAACTCAGCAAACTGCTCAACCTGCCCAATCTGGAAATCATCAAG
>JADLBX010000020.1 GCA_020847435.1 Anaerolineales bacterium | reverse complement strand
CGGCGAGCAGGTCGCCCGTCGAAGAAGAAGCGGATTCGAATCCCGCGAGCGCGAGTCCAAACGCGGCAGTCGCTCCGATGGCGGGCGCGCCGCGTACGACCATGTCCGTGATCGCGCGCGCGACAGATTTGTGATCGGTAAACGAGACGACCTCAAAGCGCGCAGGCAAAATCCGCTGGTCTATCATCTTAACTTGGTTGTCTTCCCAAAATACGGTTCTCATGGGGGAAATTTTACCCGCAAATTCGTCTGTCAAAAACCTTAACATCACGGGCAATCCGTGCAATAATACACGGCGTTTGCAAAACAAAACTCTTGCGATAGTTTTTTCGCCACAGAGAGCACAGAGAAAAAGAGTTTTTTTCTCAACGGTCTCGGTGATCTCTGCGGCTAAGCAAGAGAAAAAAAAAATAAAATTTGCAGGAGGACCAATGTTCACCAAAAAGCGTACGTTGCTCTTTCTGACCTTCATGGTCATACTTTCACTGACGCTCGTTGCGTGCGGAGCGACGCCAGCGCCAACGACAGCGACAGACGAACCCACCGCTCCGAGTTCTGAAAAAAGTATCACGATCGTTATCGCGGAAGATCCGCCGACGTTCAACCCGATGGTGGCGGACACCGGCTACGATTCGCTCGTGATGGAACTTGTACTGCTCGGCATGGCAGACATTGACCCGAACGGAAACGTCTTCCCTGAACTCGCGGCTGAGTTACCGACCGTGGAAAACGGCGGCGTGACCATTGACGAGGAGGCGGGGACAATGTCGGTCACGTGGACGATGCGCGACGACATCCAATGGAGCGACAGTACGCCCGTGACCGCGGACGATGTGTTGTTCACGTGGGCGGCAATTTCAGACCCGGTCAACGGTTTGTGGATTCCCGGAATTGATTACATCGACTCGGTTGAACAATTAAGCAAATATTCGTTCGTCGTCAACTACAACGCGGTCTATCCGGGTTATCTCACACAGTTCGGCGGCGAACAACTCGCCATTTGGCCCGCGCATTACTGCAACCTTGAGCAGGGATTCGTCGCCTGGGA
This sequence comes from Anaerolineales bacterium, assembly GCA_020847435.1. Taxonomy (GTDB): domain Bacteria; phylum Chloroflexota; class Anaerolineae; order Anaerolineales; family Villigracilaceae; genus Defluviilinea. Next base: position 40,482 of record JADLBX010000020.1, on the reverse strand, counting down.
TTGCGGGCGCGAACCGTTGAGCGACGGACCCTTCGTCCTGCACGACTGGATCGAAGGCGATCACATGACCTTCCACAAGAACGATAAATATTATCTCGCGCCGAAGCCTGAGATTGACCAGGTCATCGTGCAGATCGTCCCTGACGACGCGGTGCGCAAGACGATGATGTTGAACGGCGACGCGGATATTGACATGTGGATCAACGCCAACACCGCCAAAGACCTCGAAGGCTCGGAGGGCGCCAAGGTGAGTTTGAGTCCGACCGACCGTTGGTTGATGCGCCTCTACATCAACCTCGCGGAAAAAGGAACCGTGGACTCCGCCGCCACGCCGCATCCCATCCTTTCGGATGTCAACGTGCGGAAGGCGATTCGCTCCGCCATTGACGTGGACACCATCGTGAACGAAATTTTCCACGGGTTGGCAACCCCGCATTGGACGGAATTCTTCCGTCCGCCGTATCAATGCGCTGTGCCGCGTCCCGCCTTCGACCCTGAAGCCGCGAAAGCGGCGCTTGAGTCGGCGGGCTGGAAGGACACCGACGGCGACGGGGTCCGCGAATGTCGCGGCTGTACCACCGGCGCGCCGGACGGCTACAAAATGGAAATGGAATTCATCACGTATGCCGAATTCGGCGAACCGCTCGAACTCACGCAACAACTCATCGCGGAAATGCTTGGCGAGATCGGCATCCAGATGAACATCACCGTTGTCGAGGGCAGTATCTTGTGGGACCAAGCCGAGAACGGCGGCATCGAACAAAGCGGCAACTTCGACGTGGACATTTGGGACGACGGTTACGCCGGTGTTGACCCCACCGATTACATCTGGGAGTTGTACTCGGAAGAAGCGCTCGTGCCGGGCGGCGGCAACAACGTGATGCGCTACGACAACCCCGAAGTGGACGCGCTGATTGACGAAGCCTACACGCTCGACGAAGCCTCGCGCAAGGAAACCTTCTGCAAGATCGCCGACATCCTCAACGAAGACGTACCGATCGTCTACCTGTTCACCACGCCCAACCTCGAGGCATATTCGGCGCGGCTTGTCGGCGTGCAATCCTCGGTCAACGATCTCGTCACCTGGAACATCGCCGATTGGACTTTGAAATAACTCTGCCGCAGAGTCGCGCAGGCACACAGAAAGAGTTAACCGCGAAGACCGCTGAGTCCGCGAAGAAAACCAAAAGAATTTCTTTGCGCGCTTCGCGGTTTAATTGGCCATTCGGCTATCTGACTATTCGACCATTCGACTATCAGACTCAATGACCACCTACATCCTCCGCCGCCTCATCCAAACCGTCGGCTTGCTGTTCATCCTGAGCGTCATCCTCTTCACGCTGGTCAACGCCGCGCCCGGTGGACCCATCACCGCCTACGCAGGCAGGCGTCCGCGCCCCGAACAGGTGGAACGACTCAAACGTCAGTTCGGACTCGACCAACCGCTCCCTCTCCAATACGTCTATTGGCTCGTCGGCAACGATTGGACGAAAATTGACACCGACGGCGACGGCATCCAAGACGAGCCCGGTGCGCGCAAAGGCATCCTGCGCGGCGATTTCGGTTTTTCCTATCGTACGCGCCAGCCGGTCCTCGACGAAATTGCCAAACGCCTGCCGAACACCGTCACGCTCATGGGCATCACCATGTTCGTCGCGCTCGCCATCGCCATCCCGCTCGGCATCTACTCCGCCATCAAACAATATTCGCTCTTCGACTTTTTCGCCACCACCTTCTCCTTCGCCGGGCAAGCCGTCCCCGAATTTTGGCTGGGGCTGTTGCTCATCATCGTCTTTTACGCGTGGCTGAAAAACCCGGTGACGGGAGAACCGCTTCTGCCATCGGGCGGGATTTCCTCCCTAGACGGCGGATTCTCACTCTCCGACCGACTCGCCCATTTGGTTCTCCCGGTTCTTACCGGGACGTTAGGCTGGATTGCCTGGTACTCGCGTTTCCTCCGTTCGAGTCTGCTCGAAATCCTCCCCTTGAACTATCTCAAATCGGCGCGGGCGCGCGGCTTGACCGAACGAAAAGTGATCTTCAAACACGCGCTCAGCAACGCGATGATTCCCATCGTCACGCTCATCGCGCTCGACCTGCCGTACATTTTCACCGGCGCGGTGTTGATCGAATCCATTTTCGCTTGGCCCGGCATGGGACGGCTCTACTACCAAGCCGCCGTAGACCGCGACTATCCGCTCCTGCTCGCGGTGCTCATCATCGGAGCGGCATTCATCATCCTCTGCAATCTGGTGGCAGATACTTTGTACGCATACCTCGACCCGAGGGTGAGATATGAATAGTATTTCTGGAGCGCAGGAGCTTGCTCCTGCAAATACGCCAGCAAGCTGGCTGACTCCACAACAAAGCGTCTGGAAACGCTTCAAACGTCATCGCGGCGCGATCGCGGGCATGATCATCTTTGGCGCCCTCGCCACCCTTTGCATCTTCGCCTTCCTCTCGCCGTTCGATTCCGAAAAATCAAACCTCGCGGAAAAATTCCTGCCGCCCTCCTCGACCTACCTGCTCGGCACCGACTCGCTCGGGCGCGACCTGCTCACCCGCATCCTCTACGGCGGACGAATCTCGTTGGCGGTTGGCGGAATTGCCGTCGCCATCTCCCTCCTCATCGGCGTTCCCGTCGGCGCGCTGGCTGGCTACTACGGCGGCAGGATCGATTCCATCCTTATGCGCGTCACCGACGCGTTCTTGTCCTTGCCGTCGTTCCTCGTATTGATTCTGCTCGCGGCAATGCTCCGCGAAGTGGAACTTCCCATCTTTCAACGTAACAGCGTGCTGACCATCAGCCTCGTCATCGGCATCCTCTCGTGGATGACGTTCGCGCGCTTAGTCCGCGCCGCCTTCCTCACCCTGCGCGAGATGGATTACGTCTCTGCCGCGCGCGCCCTCGGCGGCTCCGATGGACGCATCATGCTCGGTCACATCCTCCCCAACGGAATCGGCGTCGTTATCGTCGAAGCGACTCTCCAACTCGGCTACGCTATCATTCAAGAAGCGGGGCTAAGTTTCCTCAACTTCGGCATCCAACAACCGACTCCCTCGTGGGGCAACCTCATTTACACCGCGCAAGACCATTTCACAAAATATCCCTGGCTGGCGATCTTCCCCGGCTTGGCAATCTTCCTCACCATCATTTCCGTCAACTACATCGGCGACGGTCTGCGCGACGCGCTTGATCCGTACAAAGTGTTGGAGCGGGTTGGGGAATGGACGTAAGCCATTTCACAAGCAGATAGACATCTTATTTTTTACAGAGTAAAATACAAGAGAAATCAGGAATTCAGATTTCAGTCAGGAGCGATATATGTCTGAATTTTTACAGATCCGAAGCAACGGGCAGATCACTCTTCCCGTCCCCACACGCCGAAAGGCAAAAATAGAAGAAGGCGATTTGCTTGAAGCAATAGTGGAAGACGACGGCTCGATTCGCCTCGTCCCCAAACTTGCCGTAGACCGTTCGCTTGCGGAAAAATTCCAACTCGCGGATATTGAATGGGCGACAAACCAAAAAGGTAAGAAGGAATGACGCGTGTCGTCTGCGATACGGGTCCACTGATCCATTTAAGCGAATCAGGAGCAATTCATCTGCTCGCAAATACAGGCGACATCATCATCCCACCGTTAGTAGCCAACGAATATGAAGCAAACTCGCAGGGCTGGAAACCTCCCCAATGGGCGAAAATTATTGATCTGGAAAGCGACAGACTTAAGCAAGCGGAAGATTGGACACAATCAACTCAAATAGACGCGGGAGAGGCGCAAGCCGTCAGTTTGGCAATCCAGGTAAAAGCCGATTGGCGCGTGACTGACGATGCCATGGCGAGACAATTTGCCGAATCGCTTGGCATAGAGGTCCACGGCTCAATAGGGGTATTGTTATGGAATGCGGCGATGGGACATATCAGCGATCTATCTCAAGCGTTGACCTATTTTGAAAACCTTTCAAATTCATCGCTCTGGATTTCAGATCGCGTTCTCGAAAAAGCGCGCCAAGCGATTCGGGAACTGTACGAATAAAATCGAGAAATGTCCGCTTCCCTCCTCATCCAAATCCTCGGTTGGACAGGCTCAATCCTGTTTCTCCTTGCCTACGCGCTGGTGTCGCTCAAGAAGATCGAGGGCGATTCGCTTGCTTATCAGGGCATGAACATCATCGGGGGCGTCTTTCTGGTCATTTACACGTTCACACTCGAAGCGTACGCCACCACAGGGCTCAATGCGGTGTGGGTCGCCATCGGTCTGATCGCGCTGGGGCGTAAATGGCTCAACCGAAAATGACTCCGCGAGGAGTACAAGCGTCTCCTCATCGGGTATACTAAGCAAGAACGGAGATGATGCCATGAACGATCAAGACCTGCTCAATCGAATTACCGTCAACCCTGCAATGGCGTTTGGCAAACCTACGATTCGAGGGTTGCGTTACTCTGTCGAATGGCTGTTGGAAACGCTCAGTTCGGGCATGTCTGCAGAGGAGATTCTGGCGGACTATGAGGATCTCGAACTCGCCGACATTCAAGCGGCTTTGCTCTATGCGGCGCGGCTCAGCCAGGTAAAACGCGTCAGCGTCGCGTTGGCATGAATTTCATCATAGACGCCAACCTGCCGCGGCGTTTGGTCAAAATTTTCCGCGAGCATGGACATGTTGCAATTCATACATTTGACTTACCCAACGGAAACGCAACAACCGATCTCGTAATCCTGCAATATGCCGACGAACGGGAATCGGTCATTGCGACAAAAGATTCAGATTTCACGACTTCTTTCTGGCTGAACAACCGTCCAAAAAAGTTGTTGTTAATTTCAACGGGGAATATCAGCAACGACGAACTCGAAGCGTTGCTCGTCACAAACATGAATCAAATCATCTCAGACTTAGCCGATAATCGCTTTGTCGAATTGACGCGCGAGCATGTTGTCGTCCACGCGTAGCGCGAACACGCGGTTTATTTTCAGTCGGGCGTAAATGGCTCAACCGAAATTAACGGCGCATTATTCGTCTGGTGGGCGTGTGGAGGAGATCGAACGCGGGTGGCGGCTTTCGATTCCCGCAGGAGATTCAGACTCCTATCGCCTCGCGCAATTGGATGATTACGCGCGCCTCGCCCGCCGACGATTCCCGCACCGCTTCCCTTCGACCTTCAGCCTGCTCGCACGCACCTCAAGCGACTCCATCCCCGGCACGTGGGGATTCGGTTTATGGAATGATCCGTTCGGGATGTCGTTGGGGTTTGGTGGGAATCTGTTTCGCTTGCCCGCGCTGCCGAACGCGGTGTGGTTTTTCGGCGCGTCGAAGGAGAATTATTTATCGTTCAAAGATTCACGCGCTTCGTCTCCACTTCGTTCCGCTCAGCGCGTTGTTGCAAATGGATTTATAGCGCAGGCGTTTCGTTCGCCGAGGTTTCATCCGTTGTTGATTGCGGCGGGAGGCGCTTTTCCATTTTCACGCAAGGCGACGCGTACGATGTTGGGACGTATCATCGGCGAGGACGGAGTCGCCGTCAGTGTGGAAGTTACCGAATGGAGGCGATACAGCCTCACTTGGGAAGAGAAGCGTGCCTCCCTCGAAGTGGATAACGTCGAAGTGTTCGAGTCGGCTGTGAGTCCGAATCCACCGCTGGGGTTGGTCATCTGGATTGACAACCAATACGCGGCGTTTACCCCCGAAGGCAAAATCGGGTTCGGAGTTTTATCAAACCCCGAACCCGCATGGTTGGAAATTAAAGATTTGGAGATCGGCTAGCGCACCAACAAATTAAAGTTGTAGGGCAAATTGGCAATTTGCCGAACGCAATTTAGCAAATTGCGCTACAAGTTCATCTGGTAGAAGTACTAGTGCATCGTCCAGAAGGCTGGCAGATAGATGCGGAGGAGGGCGTCAACGATCAAGCCGAGCAAAATGTAGCCGCCGAATTGACGGTTGTGTTGGAAGGCGAAACCCGAAAACCACACGGGCCAGAAGGCGCGGGCTTGCTCGGGCGCTTGGGCGGGCTTGGGATGGTTCAAGACTTTGATCACGTTGAGCGCGTCTTTTGCCGCAAGGAAGACGATTAACATGGCGGGGGTGAAATAGCGCGTGACAAAAACCAGATAGGCGATGACAACGTAAATGAGGACGATCGCAACTTGATCGACGCGGCGCGCAAACGCTTCGCCCACGCGGACGGGGAACGTGCCGACGCCTTTGGCTTTGTCGTCGTCGTGTTTGTCAATGTGCTTGGCGACGTTGATACTGGCGACGCCGAGACCGTATGGCACGCCTCCCAAGACCGCGCTCCACACGTTGGACATGACGATCTCGTGTCCGCTGAATAACGCAAGAACGTAATACACGCCGCCGATGAAGACGGGTCCCCAAATGAGGAAGATCGTGAATTCGCCCAAGCCCCAATATTTGAAGGGATAAGTGTAGGCGAGCAAGGCGATTGCTCCAAACGCAAATAAGCCGATCACGGTGACGTTGAAGCCTGTGCTGAGCAGGACGTAAAATCCCGCGAGGGTGGCAAGGATGCCGCTGACAATGAACCAGCGAATCTGTTGCGGCTTGGTGAAGAATCCCTGCACGAGCGGGTGAACGCCGTATTGCGTGCGGAAGTAGTTATCTTTGTCCACGCCGCGTGAGTAGTCGGTGTAGTCGTTGAGCAGGTTGTTCGTTCCGTGAGCGATGAAGAGGCCGAGGGTCACGATGAGGAAGGGTCCCCACGAGAAGTAGCCGTCGCGCGCGGCGAGGATGCCCGCGATCACGCACGAGTAGACGGTGACCAACGTCACCGCGGAACGGGTGGCGATCAACCACTTCGAGACGACATCGAGCGCCTCCCATTCTTTTTTGTCGCTCATCTTGATGAGTTGCCACGAGGCTTTGCGCCACATGGCGAAGTTGATGTTCATGAGGTTGCTCCTTGAAAAAGTTTCATTTGCCACAGAGAGCACGGAGAGGTTGTTTTTTTCTCAAAGCGCTCGGCGCTCTCGGTGGCTACGACCATTAGCCTGTTCGATTGAAAATTATACTCCCAACTTGTGAAATCGAATACAATTCAACCTATTTTCGCGCCCGGCAACGGGGAAGTTGGCAGAGTGAAATAGAAAGTGGCGCCCTCGCCTGCGGCGCTTTCCACCCAGATCCGCCCGCCGTGAAATTCGATGATGCGTTTGGCGAGCGCCAGGCCCACGCCGGTGCCTTCGATCTCCGGGTTTAGGCGGTTGAATAAGCCGAAGATCCGTTCGTGAAATTGCGGGTCAATACCGATGCCGTTATCGCGCACGTACAGGGTGGCAAACGCGTCTCGCGCGGCGGGCGCACAACCGATCTCGATTCGCGGCGACAACTGAGCGCCCATGAACTTGATCGCGTTGTCCATGAGGTTTTGCAAGACCTCCAGCAGGCGCTGACGATCGCCGTACACCTTCGGAAGCGATTCCGAGACGATCATTTCGACGCGGCCCTGTTCAAACTGCCCGTGTAAATTCGATCGGGCGATAAACGCTAATTCATCGAGGTCCACCTCCAACGGTTCGTTCATCACACGCCCAATGCGTGAAAGTTCAAGCAAGTCGTTCAACAGGTTGTGCATCTTATCCGTTGCATCGCTAATGCGTCGGACATCGCTTGCCACCCGTTCCGTGTTTCCGTCGTGAGTATCCTGCGAGAGCAAGCCTAAAAATCCTTTGATGGTGATGAGCGGCGCTTTTAGATCGTGAGATACGGTATAGGTGAACTGTTCGAGTTCGGCGTTTTTCGCTTCCAACTCGCGGATGAGATCCTCGCGTTCCTGCTCGATGCGTTTTCGTTCAGTGATATCTTGCACTGCTCCGTAAATGCCGGCTAGTTGATTTTTTTTCAAATCCCACACGGGGTGCGCGTAACTCCGCACCCACCGGATGGAGCCGTCCTTATGAAGGATGCGAAGTTCGGAAATAACGCGTTGGTTATGCAATAACACATCCATATCGCGCAAATCCTGGGCTTGATCATCGGGATGCACGATGGAGCGCCAACTGTCCGGCGCGCTCAACTCTTCTGCGGCGTAACCGGTGATCTGCTCGAATGCCCCGGCTACCCAATCGAGCGTTACCGCGCCTTTGTCGCTCTGCACGCTGGAAAACACATAATCAGAAATGACCGAGGAGATCAAGCGATAGCGCTCCTCGCTCAATTGACGGGCTTGTTCCATGAGCCGTTTTTCGGTAATATCCTCCACCGTACCTTCGAAGTAGGCAACCTTTCCTGAAACATCCCTGACCACGCGCGCATCGGACGAGACCCAAATGAGCGATCCGTCTTTCCGCCGATTTTGGGCGATAAAGCCATGGATAAACCCATCGGCGTTCAGGCGACGCAGGAACTGCTCGCGGTCGGATGGATCCACATACACCTGTTGGGGAATATTCGTGACCGAATCCAGCATATCCTGCTGAGAAGCGTAACCATAGATCCGCACCAGCGCGGTATTCACGCGTTGGTACCTGCCATCCGGCGTAGTCTGAAAAATTCCAAAGATGGTATTCTCCACAATCGCGCGATAGTCTTCTTCGCTTTTTCGCAGGCGCGCCTGCCGGGTGGCTTCCATCCGATCGCGATGATAAATGGAAATAGAAATGATAACGGCGCTGATCAGCAATCCCGAGAAGGGTCCAATAACGGAGGCAAAATCCGCAAAAATTGTCCGGGCGACCAAGGGCATCGAAGCGACCAGAAGCAACTCGACTGCCGCAAAAAACATGGTGAGCCGAAAGGGCAGGAAAATACTGGCAAGGATTAACCCGGGAATCAGGTAGTAGAGCGCGACGATCGGCGAGTTTGCCTCGCCACTGGCAATATCCGTAAAAATCACCAGCGGAAACATTGTCATAGTCAACAACGACGATATGCCATAGCGACCCGCTCGATTCAAGGCATACGATCCGATCAGGAAAAGATAGCCATACCACGGCGGCAAATAACCGGGCGTAGTCGCAAGAAAAATTCCATCCACCCCCAAAAACACCACGATCATGATCAATAAGAAAATGTTTAGCAGGCGTGAATTATGACGGACCGTAACGTTCTGGATGAAACCGGGAGGTTCGATGAAAACTTTCTGGAGCCGGTTGAGGACCAAAGACAGCATGAATTCTTCCTCAAAGACGCGCGGCGGGCTGGGCTGGAAGCGTGAAAGAAAACAACGCGCCTTTTCCCAATTCGCTTTCGACCCAGAGCCTGCCGCCGTGAAATTCAACGATCCGCTTCGCCAGCGCCAGACCAACCCCGGTCCCTTCGGATCTTGGATCGAGTTTGTTGAACAACCCGAAGATCGTCGCGTGATACTCCGGCGCAATCCCCATGCCGTTATCGCGTACGAACAGAATCGGTTTTCCATCCTCGAACCCCTGCTGTCCGATTTCGATAACGGGGTCGGGTTGATTGCCCATGTATTTCGCGGCGTTATCGATCAGATTCTGCATCAGTTCGAGAAGTTGTTTGTGGTCGCCATAGATCATGGGCAAGCCAGGTTGGATTCGGGTCTGAACCCCGCCTTCCTTCAACCTCCCATCGGTCAACTCCAGCGCATCTCTTACAAGAGCATCAAATGAGATTTCCTGTGGCGAGTTCAGCGCCCGCCCAATGCGCGACAGTTCAAGCAGGTCTTTGAGCAAGTCTTGCATGCGATAGGCGGCAAGATAAATCCGTTCCACATCTTTGCGCAAGTTTTCCAGGTTGCCGCGTTTAAGATCATCCTCCAAATAACCGAGAAAGCCGACAATAGTAACCAGCGGCGACTTCAAATCGTGCGACACCGTATACACGAAGCGCTCCAACTCCGCGTTCTTCATTTCCAACTCGTTGATCAGCGACTCGCGCTCGGATGCCACCCAGCGGATCAGGCTGACGTCTCGAATCATCGCCACGACAGTCCCCGCGCCGGTGGAGACGATCCGCGCTTCGTAGGATTTCGTCGTCCCGTTCGACTGTAATTGATATTCAAAGGCGTTGACCTGACCCGAATCCAGCGCGCGAGCAATCGCAAATTTTGCCTGGTCGGCAATAGCAGGCATAATCTGATCCACAGTTCGACCGAGGAATTCTTCCGGTGGAATCATAGGAGCGATCAGATCCGATGGAATATATTGAACGATCGTCCCGTCACGGGTCAACTCGAAGATCATATCGGGAACTGCCCCGAGCATGGCGCGTAATCTGGCTTCGCTCTGCATTAAGGCAATTTCAGCGCGCTTTTGCTCCGTAACATCGTGAAAGATACAAAGAATGGCAGACTCCGCGCCAAAATCCATCAATTCATAATATGCGACCGTGATCCGCTCCTCCCCCTTGCGGTTGATAAAATCATAAGAAGGATTCCGCAAAGACTTTTCCATCAACAAGGTCTGGACGAACCGCTCTCGATCTTCTGCGCGGTCCCATAGTTCCAATTCAACCGAAGTGCGTCCCAACGAGGTTTTGGGATCGAGACCGGTCAAACTCCAGTATTCATCGTTCGCATCGAGCAAACGACCCTCGTGTAAGGAGGTGATCGCAATCGCCACCGGGCTGGTTTCGAAAATTTTGTGAAACTTTTCTTCGCCGGCGCGTAACGCCCTTTCCGCTTGCAATCTCTCGTTGAATTCTTCCCGCACTTTCTTCAATGCTTCGCGCAAAACGTTTACCAGCAAAAAAACAAGCACGACGAGGAAGATGAAGATCGCAGTCAAATCTCTGGCTCGATCCATGGGCGCATCCAAGACAGGGACTAATTTCCCTTGCATTTCAGCAAACGCCATGCCCCAAATCGCCAAAAGACTTAACCCTGCAAAAAAGACAGAAAGCCGCCAGTTAATTACCAAGGCGGCGACTAAGATGATGACCATGTAAACAAGGATTGACAGATCGTAAACTCCCCCCGAAACCCAAGCGCCATACGTCATGGCGCCCCAAATAGATAGCATGAAAACAAAAGCGGCGGTATACACATATCCTGAACGCAAAACGAGAAGCAACAGGAATTGTATTAACAACAAACCGGTCAGGACACTCTTCCGCACATTAAACACCCACCCATTTTGGATCAGATCGAGCAACAAAGTGAACAAAATGACGATCAGGACGCCCCAGATAACCGAATTTAATAAGCGTGCAGTCAGTTCACGCCTGTCAACCTCAAACAGTGGCTTGATCTTATTTCGAAACCAGTCCAGGTTCACGCCTTCATGCCCTCATCCGAGGAGTATAACACGATAGAATCGAATATTCAGCCGTACGCTCAGGTCCCTAACTCAGGAATTGCAGGATTGGCTGGGCGGCTCGCTAAAAAACTCTCCACCCAGAAAACGATCAGCGCCAGCCAGACAATGCCGAACCCAAGCAACCGCGACTGGTCGAACGGTTCTTTGTAAACGAGAACGCCGATCAAAAACTGGATCGTCGGCGCGAGGTATTGCAAAATGCCAATCATCGAAAGCGGAATTTGCTTCGCGGCGGAGGCAAACAGCAACAGCGGAATGGTCGTCACTACCCCCGCCCCGATCATTAGCAAATCAGGAGTCATCCCCGAATGTAAGAATGCCGCGCTGCCATGCGCTTCGATTGCGCCGAGGTAAATCACGGCAGGTAGAAAAAGAATCCCCGTTTCCAGCGCGAGACCGAACACCGAGCCAAGCGGCGCGAGCTTCTTCGCCAAGCCATAAAACCCGAAGGAGAACGCCAACAGAAGCGCGATCCATGGGAGGCGACCATAGGTAAACGTAAGATACGCCACGCCAATTGCGGCGAGCGCGACGGGAATCCACTGCGCGGCGCGCAACCGCTCGCGGAAGAAAATCATGCCCAGCAACACGCTCAACAACGGATTGATGAAATATCCTAAACTCGTCTCGACAATGAAGCCCGCATTGACCGCCCACACATACGTCAGCCAATTAACTCCAATGAGGATTGCGGCGATGAAATAGATTTTGAAGGTCCGCGCGTTCAACGCGGAACGGAAATCACTCCAGTGGCGCGTGGCTAAAATGACCGCGACCAATAACAAAAACGACCAGCCAATGCGATGCGCTAACAGTTCAACTGCTGGGACTTCTTGCAATAACTTCCAATAGATCGGGAAAAATCCCCAGAGCGCGTACGCGACGATGCCATAAAGAAAACCTTTATTCTTCATTATCTCTCCTGCAAATTATGGAAGCGCACGCTCCGGTACAACTATCCCGCGTTAGATACCTAAAAGTATTCAATCGGTTGCCGTCCTGCAAACCCCATATCCAATTCGTGCCAGTAGGCGATATCCCCTTCCCCATGTTGCCAGCACAGGTACACTTCGCGCCCGTCTTTGACTGCCGAAAAATCGAGCAAACCGATGTTGATATCTTTGATCTGCGCGCCGGTATCCAGAATCTGATGAAGCAACGCGTCGAACTTTTCGAATTCCACCACCATTTTGCTCAATGTCGGGTTGCCGCCATTCCCCGCAGACTTTTCCACGACAGCCCAAATCTCAGGTTGGTTGTCGAGAATCCGCTCACGAATCAGCATCACTTCGTCCATGATCGGACGGATGATCTTCAAGGCTTCATTAGCTTCGGCGAGGGTGAAGAATTTGGGCATGGAGGTAGTATAACGTAAACAGGTACACAGGTAAACAAGCGGCGCCTGTCTACGTGTGTACCTGTTCCGTGTCTACTTGTTTTCTACTTGTACGCCTTCAGCCGCAAACTATTCGTCACCACGAACACACTGCTGAACGCCATCGCGCCTGCGGCGAGCATCGGGTTCAACCAACCGAGCGCGGCGGCGGGAATCAGAATCACGTTGTAGAAAAACGCCCAGAACAAATTTTGTTTGATCGTCGCAAGCGTCTTGCGTGAAAGCGAAATGGCGCGCGCCACGCCGCGCAAGTCGCCGCTCATCAACGTCACGGGCGCGGCGGCAATGGCAACATCGGTTCCCGTGCCGATTGCGATGCCGATATCCGCTTGCGCGAGCGCGGGGGCGTCGTTGATTCCGTCGCCAACCATCGCAATTACATTTACGATTTTCGATTGACGATTTTCGATTGGCGATTGTTGGAGTTTTTTGACTTCGGAGGATTTACCCTCGGGCAAAACTTCTGCGAGCACCTCATCAATACCAACTTGTTTCGCAATCGCTTCAGCGGTCTTTTGGTTATCGCCCGTGATCATCGCAACCTTCAAGCCCATGCGATGCAGTTCGCCAATCGCCGCTTTTGAATTTTCCTTCAACGTGTCTGCAACGGCGATCACGCCAGCGACCTCGCCATCAATCGCAACCAGCATCGCCGTCTTCGCTTCGGATTGCAAACGCGCCACTTCGGATTCGAGTCCGTTCAGGGAAAAGTTCCGCGCGTTCATCATGCGGATATTGCCTACGGCAACGCTTCTTCCCTCGACTTCAGCCTGCACACCATGCCCCGGCTCTGCCGCAAACCCGACGGGCTCCGCCAAACCCAAGCCGCGACTTGTCGCCTCCGCCCAGATCGCTTCGCCGAGAGGATGTTCGCTTCCTTTTTCGACGGACGCGGCAAGGCGCAGTAGTTCGTTATTTGTAATTGGTAATTGGTGATTGGTAATTATGTCTGTGACAGCGGGTTGACCCTTTGTGATCGTCCCTGTTTTATCAAGCACAACAACGTTCACGTTGCCCGCGCGTTCGAGTGCTTCACTGTTTTTGAACAACACACCCAACTCCGCGCCTTTGCCTGTCCCAACCATCACCGCAGTTGGCGTGGCGAGTCCCATCGCGCATGGACAGGCGATCACGAGAACTGCCACCATGTTGATCAACGCGCGCGTCAAGTCACCTGCGTCGCCGATGAAATACCAGCCTGCGAAAGTCAACAGCGCGATGCCGATGACGATCGGCACGAACACCGCCGAAACTTGATCGGCGAGTTTTTGAATCGGCGCTTTGCTTCCCTGCGCGTCTTCAACGAGTTTGATAATCTGCGCGAGCGCGGTCTCTTTGCCAACCTTTGTCGCTTCGAATTTCAACGAGCCAAGTTTGTTCAACGTCGCGCCGACGACCGCGTCGCCTTGTTTCTTTTCAACGGGAAGCGATTCGCCTGTGAGCATGGATTCGTCCACGCTGGATTTGCCCTCGATCACCACGCCGTCTACGGGGATCGTTTCGCCAGGCTTGACGAGCACGATGTCCCCGACGCGCACATCGTCAATGGAAACTGAAGCCTCCTCCCCGTCGCGAATGACGCGGGCTGTCTTGGCGCGGAGTCCCATCAACTTTTTGATCGCCTCCGAGGTGCGTCCCTTTGCGCGCGCTTCCAAATATTTGCCGAGTCGAATCAACGTGATGATGACTGCCGCAGTTTCAAAGTAGACGTGACCTGAGATGATCCCGAATGTGATGAATATTGAGTAAATGTATGCGACCGAGGAGCCCATGGCGATGAGCACGTCCATGTTGGCGGAGCCGTTGCGGAGCGATTTATACGCGCCGACATAATATTGCCAACCGACGTAAAACTGCACGGGCGCGGCGACGAGCATCATTGCGAAGTTGACCCACGCGTCGTGCGCCCAATGCCCGAGGAGGTTGAAGTCGCGCAGCATTGAAAAAACGAAAAGCGGCGCGGTGAAAAGCAAGCCGATGATAAACAAGCGGCGTTGCTCGTTGATCTCGTGTTCGCGCGCTATGGCTTCCGCATCTTCCGCTTCGCCGCCAAGTTCGACCGCTTCAAAGCCCGCGTCGGTGACAGCGCGGCGCAACTCGGTTTGTGCGACGATGGTCGGCACATAAGTCACGCGCGCTTTTTCGCTGGCATAATTCACCTGCGCTTCGAGGACGCCGTCGAGTTTGAGCAAGGCTTTTTCGAGTCGGCGCGCGTCGTTGTCGTCGGCGAGGCGCTTGATGATGAGTTCCGCTTCGCCTGTGGCGACTCCATATCCCGCGCGTTGGACGCGCGCGATCATGTCGGTAAGCCCGAGTTTGGCAGAGTCAAAATCTACCGTGGCACGTTCGGACGAAAGGTTTACGACGGCTGAGTTCACTCCATCGAGTTTTTTCAAATTGCGCTCGACGGTCGCCACGCAGTTGGCGCAGGTCATGCCTGTGATGGGGAGAGTGAGTTGTTTGGTGTCGGACATTATTTTCCGTATGAATTGAATTTTTTGAAAATTCGATCTTTGCTTCAATCCAGCGCAAGGGTGGCTTTGGGGTTGGCGTACCCTCCGCGAATACTTCACGAATTCTCGAATGTGCGACTCAAATTCGTGAATTCGTGGTCAAAATTCGTGGATGGTTCGGGCGTGGTAAGGCTTCGATGGGCGACTTTGCGTTGTAATACATGGGGAGTCATAAGATTACTTTCTTTTCGGTGTATTCAATACTATCGCCTAAACTCCGCCAAGATTCAATCGGCGCAAAGTTTGAGCATTAATCGCAACGATCACAGTGCTGAGTGACATGAGCAACGCGCCTACTGCGGGCGACAATAGAATTCCCAGCGAAGCCAGCGCGCCGCCTGCCAAGGGCAGAGCCACGATATTGTAGCCTGAAGCCCAGACAAGGTTTTGAATCATCTTGTTATAACTTGCGCGGCTTAACTTGAAAATCTTCACCACATCGAGCGGATTGCTCTTCACCAAAATAATGCCTGCCGATTCAACCGCCACATCTGTGCCGCTGCCGACGGCAATGCCCACGTCGGCGCGGGTCAGCGCGGGCGCGTCGTTCACGCCGTCGCCAACCATGGCGACGCGCTTGCCTTGCTTTTGCAACTCCGCTACCTTTTCATCTTTATGCTCAGGCAGGACCTCGGCAAAATACAGGTCAATGCCAAGTTCGTCTGCAACAGCCTTTGCAACATCTTTGCTGTCGCCCGTCAACATGGCGACTTGGATATTCATTTCCTTTAATTTCTTTATCGCTTCAAAACTTTCAGGGCGAATCACATCCGCCAGCGCGAAGGCGGCGAAAACTTTCAGGTCTACGATCAGGTAGACTACGGTTTGCCCCTTCTTCCCTGCGGATGAAGCGAAGTCCAAAAATCCCGCGTCAGGTTTCGCGTCGAGCATTTCCAACAAACGCGGACCGCCGACCCAAATATCTTTGCCGTTGTGTTTGGCGTGAATGCCGCGTCCTTTGATCGCTTCGAAATCGGATACAGCCATCGTTTGTAAATTTCTGTCTCGCGCGGCTTTACGTAATGCCTGCGCGATGATGTGTTCCGAATCACCCTCAACCGCCGCAGTGAGAGCAAGCGCGTGGTTTTCATCCACGCCGTTTGTTTTGATCGCCACCACGCCTTGCTCACCTTTCGTCAATGTGCCAGTCTTATCGAAGATGATCACGTCAATTTCACGCGCGGCTTCCAACGCCAAACGATTGCGGACGAGAATCCCGTTCTGCGCCGCGGACGTGGTACTGATCGCCACCACCAACGGAACAGCCAACCCCAGCGCATGCGGACAGGCGATCACCAAAACAGCGACAACGCGTTCCAACGTGAAGAGATCGAAACCAATTGCCGCCGTCCACAGAATCGCTGTGAGCATGGCAACGCCAATCGCGAGATAAAACAACCAGCCCGCGGCTTTATCCGCCAGAATTTGCGTGTTCGATTTGCTTTTCTGCGCTTCGGCGACAAGGCGCATGATGCCCGCGAGCGCGGTTTGCTCGCCCGTTGCAGAGACCCGGACGCGCAGACTGCCGTCTACGTTAATCGTCCCACCGATGACTTTCGAGCCAGCGATTTTTTTCACCGCCGCCGATTCGCCCGTGATCATAGATTCGTTGACGTCCGATTCGCCCTGCTCGACGATTCCATCCGCCGGGACGCTTGACCCAGGACGGACGAGAACGAGGTCGCCTGCTTTCAACGAAGAAACGGGCATGGTGTGAACACTGCCATCGGGCATGAGATGTTCGGCTGTATCGGGAATCAATTTGGCAAGTTCGTTCAACGCGCCCGAGGCTTGGCGAACGCTTCGCATCTCGATCCAGTGACCGAGCAGCATGATGTCTATCAGTGTGACAAGTTCCCAGAAGAATCCCTCGCCAAGATTGAAGAACAACGCGGCGAGGCTGTAAATGAACGAGACCGAAATCGCCAGCGAGATTAACAGCATCATGCCGGGTTGCCGATTGCGAATCTCAGGCGCCGCCATTTGAAGAAACGGGATTCCACCATAAATGAAGACGATCACCGCGAAGAGCGGCGCGATCCATTGACTGCCCATGAACGCGGGCATCTCAAAGCCGAACCACATTTGGAGCATGGGCGTATACAGCAAAACGGGAACGCTCAACACAAGCGAAACCCAGAAGCGGCGGCGGAACATCTCTTCATGCCCGCTGTGATCCACATGCCCGGCATGGGCGCTTGAACCTGTGGAAGCGGCGGTATGTTGCGCGTGCATGTCATGTCCCGCGTGAAGACCTGCCTGACTCTCAGTCGGCTTTTCGTGAGTCATTGCGCCGTGATCGTGCTGTTGATGGTCGGAATGTTGCGATGTCATTTTTCGATCTCAGACAAAAAGAGGGGACTTGCATTCCCTCCGAACTAAAGGCTGATCAATCCTTCGACGGGATAATCAATTTCAGAAAGCAAGGCTTTGATGCTTTGCTCGCTGGCAGGCGCGTCGAACGTAATTTGAACTTTCTTCGTGTTCAAATCTGCCTTCACGGCTTGCACGCCTTGCAACTCACCCACTTCCATTTCGATCGTGTGGGTGCAGTGGTCGCAGTGCATTGCGGGGACGGAATAATTAACGGTGGTCATGGTGTTGCTCCTTGTAATTGAGTGTTATTGATCAGCGGCAACGACGGTCAGTTTTCCCATCATGCCGGCTTCTTTATGCCCGGGAACCGAGCAGAAGAATTCATATTCTCCCGCTTCCGTTGGCGTAAACGTAATGGCGCTGACGCCGTTCGGCTGGGTAGCGACATGCAAATCCAAATCCATCGCGCCCATGTCGTGGCTCATCCCTTCTTCATGTCCCATGGACACGTCGCTCACGCCAATCTTCTGAACGCCGAAGTCGTGCTCCACCACCCCGCCGTTCCTGATGGTCAAGGTCACCGGTTTGCCGAGAGGCACGGTGATCGTATCCGGGCTGAACGAAAAATCGGTTTCCTCCAGTGTAATTTCGGTGGCTGGAGCCGCCGATTTGCCGCCGCAAGCGGCGAGCGTCAAAAGAATAAACATTAACACAGCGGTCTTTCTCAACATTGTTTTCTCTCCTTTTATTTTTTAAATTACACCTTCGCGGACATCTCGAAGACTTCGGTGATTTCTTTCAGCACACGCTGGCGTTCCTTTTTATCGTTGCCCTGGATTGCGGTGATGACGCACGAATTCAGGTGGTTCTCCAGAATCTGGGCGCTGACCTTGTTCAACGCGGCATCCACCGCCTGAATCTGACGGATGACGTCAATGCAGTACGCGTCCTCTTCCACCATGCGGATGACGCCGCGCAGGTGTCCTTCGATGGTTTTTAAACGGCGGAGTGTGTGTTCGGTTTCCATAATTCCTCTGTTTCGGTGACGCGCTTTGACTCATTTCTCTTACCCCCCCCCAGGGGGTAGGGATAATATAACTGAAGCCGAGGCAGGCGTCAAGTCCGGCGAGACGCGGTTCATCCATCGCTTTCATGACATCTGTCACTTACTGAGCGCCCCATTCCCACATAAACTCCTGAATCAAGGATGTTGAACATCCGAATTATCAGTTATCAACAGAAGAGACCGCCAGCCGGCGGGCAAAGGAAAGCCCTCATGCAAATCACACGTCAAGCCGATTATGCCACCCGGGCAGTTCTCTATCTTGCGCGCACCGGTCAGGGTAGGCGCGTATCAACAAGCCAGGTCGCAAAAGAACAAAAGATACCGCCGTCGTTTCTGGCGAAGATCATTTCACAACTCTCGGTCGCCGGGTTACTGCACACCTTACGCGGCGCGCGCGGCGGCATTTCGCTGGCGCGTCACCCCGGCGAGATCACGCTGTTGGAGGTGATCGAGGCGATTGACGGACCGATCCAACTCAACATGTGCGTCGAGCAGAGCGGCGTTTGCTCGTTCGAGGAGAACTGCCCGTTACAGCCG
This sequence comes from Anaerolineales bacterium, assembly GCA_020847435.1. GTDB lineage: Bacteria > Chloroflexota > Anaerolineae > Anaerolineales > Villigracilaceae > Defluviilinea. The sequence continues at coordinate 21,416 of JADLBX010000020.1, read as the reverse complement.
GTCTGGTGCGGCACGCAAAACGACCTGGTTCAGAAATTAAGATCAACAAATTTTGCCCAACTTGCCGAATAATTCAGACGAGCGATCGGCGGAAATGAACAGAGCATGAACTTTCCCATGTGGCGCAAGGCGCTGACCGTCATTCCCAGCGTAACCAAAGAGGAATGGGACAATCTGGATTTCGTGTCGCGCTGGCTGGTCTCGACGCGCGCGGCGGTGCTGGTGATGACCGTGACTTCGGCGGCTCTCGCGGGACTTTTTGCCTGGCGCGACAGCGCGTTCGCGTTCGCGCCGTGGCTCGCGCTTGTGCTGGGCTTGACGTTGGCGCACGCCAGCAACAACCTGCTTAACGATTACGTGGATTTCATCCGCGGGGTGGATCAAAAAAATTATTTCCGCACAATGTATGGGCCTCACCCACTGGAAGACCAACTGCTCGACAAGCGCCAGCATCTTGCCTATTTTGTCGTCACGGCTCTGCTGGCGCTCGCCTGCGGTTTGTATCTCATGCGGCACATTAATTACGACCTGCAAGGCTGGCTCTTACTGGGCGCAGGCGCGTTCTTGTTACTCTTTTATACCTGGCCCCTTAAATACATTGCGCTCGGCGAAGTGGCGGTCTTCCTCGTCTGGGGTCCGTTGATGGTGGGCGGCGGATATTACGCCGTCACCGGTAATTGGAGCATGGAGGCGCTGTTCGCCGGTTCGATCTACGCCCTCGGCGTAACGACGGTCATCTTCGGCAAACATATTGACAAAATCGTCGTTGACCGCGAGAAGCGCATCTACACCCTGCCCGTATTGCTAGGCGAAAAAATATCGCGCTATGCTGTCATCGGCATGATGATCCTCTCCTATCTGCTGGTGGCATATTTGGTTGGGTCGCACATGTTCTCGCCGGTCATCCTCATCGCCTTGCTTGCCCTGCCGCAGTTGAGAGAAACCGTCCCCGCGTTTTTACAGCCCAAACCTGCGGAAAGACCCGCAAACTTCCCACAGGGACAAGGCGGCTGGCCCCTCTTCTTTGCCCCGCTCGCATTCCGCTACAACCGGACGTTCGGCTCCTTATTCCTTCTCGGCTTGCTGGCAGATGTGATTTTGCAAAAACTGATCGTCTAAAAGCCAGCGGCTAACCCAGGCAGGTACGTGCGACATGCTCCACAACATTGTCAACGGCGTGTCAGGCTACATCCGATATCGGGGCGGAATTGGACATTACGCGTTTGTCATGCACCGCATTTCAGGGCTTGGCACGCTGACGTTTCTCACAATGCACATCCTGCTTGAGTCGACCGCGCACTACGCGCCCCAACTCTACAATTCGCTCAACGCCGTCCTGCGCAGTCCCGCTGGGCTCGCGGCTGAAATTTTCATGGCATTTCTCGTTATCTTTCACGGGGTGAACGGATACCGAATCGCCTACTTCGATCTCTTCCATCCCGCCCTGTGGTCGCATCCCTCCGCGCCTCATTCTGCTCGCGCCGTCTGGATCGTCTCCTTTCTCCTCTGGCTTCCCGCTTGCGCGATCATGATCCTGCACGGACTGCATCTCATCTGAAAAAACACTATGGCTCCGACCGCAAAACGCCGCCTGCGCATTCGACCCGGTTTCGAAGTGACCGCGTGGAAATATATGCGTCTGAGCGCGATCTTGCTCGTGCCGCTCGTCTGGTTTCACACAATTTTCACGACGCTGGTCGTCGGCGCAGAAAACATCAACTTGAACCTCGTCGCCCAGCGCTGGGCTGCCCTCGGCTGGCGCGTGTACGATGTCCTCCTGTTGGCGTTTGCCTTCTCGCACGGAGTCAACGGGCTCCGGCAAGTGTTGTTCGATTTTGCTCCCAGCGCGGTAACGCGGAGAGCGTTAAACATCCTTTTGCTTCTCTTCTGGCTTCTGCTTTTCGTCATCGGTGCAGTCGGCATCCTCGGCGGCGTTGGAAAATAAAAAACCTCATCGCAGAAAGGGACCAGCATGGACGCCTCAATTCACCAGATACACCCGGATCAAACGATTCCGATTCCAACCTACCTAAAGGACGCGTACTGGTGGGCATATATTCATCCCGGGGCGGTGATCTTCTTCGAACGGAAATGGATCATCAACATGATCCTGTGGGGCAACTTCGAGAAACTGCGCGACCGCGCCCTGGCCGAACTTGGCGAAAAGATTTTCGGGCGCACCCTGCAAGTGGCTTGCGTATATGGAGATTTTTCCGCACGCCTCGCCAAAAAGATCGCGGACGGCGGCGCGCTCGACATTATAGATGTGCTTCCCATCCAACTCGAAAACGTCAGCCGCAAACTCCCGATCGGCGCGCCCACGCGCATCCTCCTCAGCGACGCCACCGCCCTCGATTTCTCGGCAGACAACGCGTACGAACAGGCGATCCTGTTCTTCCTCCTGCACGAAATGCCCACAACTGCCCGAAAAGAAACCCTGAGCGAGGCGCTGCGCGTCCTCAAGCCGGGCGGCAAGTTAGTGATCGTGGACTTTCACAAACCGCGCTGGTGGAATCCTTTCCGATATTTTTATCCGCTCCTGTTCAAATTGCTCGAACCCTTTGCCCTCGACACCTGGAAACACGAAATTGAAGAGTGGCTCCCAAGCGGGTTTACCCCGTCGCACATTCGGAAAGAGACCCTGTTTGGCGATTTGTACCAAAAAGTGGTCATTCAAAAATAACGCGATGAAATCGAAATTCTTGCAAGGCTTCTGGCGCCTCGCCGACCCAAAGATCTCCCTCGCCTCCTTCGCTTCGATGTTCCTCGGCGCGTGCGCCGCGGCGGCAGACGGCGCGCTTCACTTCGGCTGGCTGGCTGTCACCGTCGTGGGAATTTTCGCCATCGAGGTCGCCAAAAACGCCTCCGGCGAGATCTTCGATTGGAACAGCGGCAACGATCAGGCGGTGCAAGAGCAAGACCGCTCCCCCTTCTCCGGCGGCAAGCGCGTACTGGTGGACAACCTGCTGACAAAAAATCAAACTGCGGCAATTGCGCTGGCATGTTATTTGCTGGGAGGCATCGCCGGGCTGTCCATCGTTCTCTGGCGCGAACCGTCCATTTTATGGGTCGGCGCGGTTGGCATGGCGCTTGCGTTTTTTTATCACGCGCCCCCGTTTCAACTGTCGTATCGCGGGCTGGGCGAAGTTGCCGTGGCGGCTTGTTACGGACCGCTCATCGCCGTCGGCGCCTATCTCGTCCAACGCGGCGCGCTTTCAAACGAGCTCCTCGCAGTTTCAACCCTGCTCGGTCTCCTCATCGGGTTGTTCCTGCTCATCAACGAATTTCCAGATTTTCACGCGGACAGCTCCGCCAACAAGCGGACTCTCGTCGTGCGGCTGGGACGCCGCGCCGCCAGCCGACTCTACCTGGGGACTCTCGTTCTGACCTTCGCCGGTTTGGCTGTCTTGCCGCTCTTTCAATTTCCTCTCCCCCTTTGGCTGGGGTTGATCGCCGTTATCCCCGCGTATTCAGCCGCACGGCGATTGATTCAAAACCCTGAAACCACAAGCGCGATCGTCCCCGCGCAAGCGCAGACACTGCTCACGTTCCTTTTGTTCGCGCTCGGCGCGGGCATCGGATTCTTACTCGCATAGAAAGGAAAATATGAAGAAAACACTCATCGTTATCGCCCTGCTCGCACTGGCGCTGTCTGCCTGCGGGTCGGGCAAAGCGGACGGCATTGCCGTCACCGTCTACCGCTCGCCCACCTGAGGCTGTTGTGGCGACTGGGTCGCGTACATTGAAGAGAACGGTTTTTCAGCCGCGGTCGAAAATGTACAAGATCTGACGCCGATCAAAATTCGGTATCAAGTTCCCGCAGAACTCCAGTCTTGCCACACCGCCATCGTGGATGGCTATGTGATCGAAGGTCACGTCCCTGTTTCAGAGATCAACCGCCTGCTGAGCGAAAAACCGAACGCCATCGGGTTGGCGGTCGCGGGGATGCCCATCGGCTCGCCCGGCATGGAAACCGCCGGCGTCGCGCCCGAACCATACAACGTGATCTTGTTCTTCCCGGATGGAAGCCAGCAAGTCTACGCCAGTTATCCCTGACCGAATGGCGTTGCTTGGATTCTTGTATCGCAAAGTGAACTTTGCGGTACAGCCTGTATAAAGCAATCTCCTTATGACATTTGTCACCCGGATTAGGAAAGAATTTAACTGTTTATTAATCTGGCATTTACGTAGAATTTAGGATGTAACTCATCCCATTGCTTGTATTTTGAACGGTTCGCACGATCTGGCAACATCAACATCCATTGAGAGATCGATTAAAGGGAGATGCCGCATGAAATTAAAGAACCTGCTAATCACCGTCGGGGCGCTCGTGATCTTTGGCGTCATTATCAGCGCTTGTGGTACAACCCCAACCACCGCGCCGACCGAACCGCCTGCGCCCACAGAGGCGCCAGCGCTCGTTCCAGAAACGCCCTATCTCGCAGATTGGCAATCCGGCGGGCACGCGGACGTTGATGGCGAACCCTTCCGCCATTGGGACGCGGAAGACCCAGCGGAGGTACCGGTGTTTTGCGCCAAATGTCACACCAGCGCAGGCTATGAGGATTTCATCGGCGCGGATGGGAGCGAGGCTGGCAAGGTCGAATCAGCCGTCCCTGCGAAAGAAGCGCAAGGCGTCCAATGCGCGGCGTGCCATAACCCGGTCACCATTTCCAAAACCACTGTCACTTTCCCATCGGGGGTAACGATTTCCGCGGGCGACGATGTCCGCTGTATGGAATGCCATCAGGGGCGCGAATCGAAGGTGAGCGTTGATAAGCAGATCGAAGAATTTGGCGCGACCAACCCGGATGAAGTCGTTGCACCGATCAAGGACGCGCAGGGCAACGATGTGACCTTCGGCTTCCGCAATGTGCATTATTACGCGGCGGCGGCAACGCTCTACGGCGGCAAAACCATGGGCGGATATCAATACGACGGGCTCACCTATGACTCGAAGAACACACACGTGGACGGCTATGATTCGTGCGTCGGTTGTCATGACCCGCACACACTCGCAGTCAAAGTGCAGGACTGCGCGAACTGCCACGAAGATGTGGCAACCGTTGACGATCTCAAATCGGTACGGATGGTCAGCTCGGCGCGCGATTACGACGGCGACGGCGATGTGAAAGAAGGCATGTATTACGAGATCGAAGGCTTACAAGATATCCTGTATGCCGAGATCCAAAAATATTCCGCCAAGACCGCCGGCGCGGCGCTCGTCTACGATGCCCACGCATATCCGTATTTCTTCATTGACACCAACGCCAACGGCGAAGTGGACGACGGCGAAACTGCCTTCCCGAACGGGTACACCGCATGGACGCCGCGCCTCGTCAAAGCCGCGTATAACTATCAAGTCTCGTTGAAAGACACCGGCGCGTACGCGCACGGCAACAAATACATCGTGCAGTTGCTCTACGATTCGATCGCCGACCTCGGCGGCGACACCAACAAACTTGCCCGCACCGATGCCGGTCACTTCGCCGGTAACACCGAACCCTTCCGTCATTGGGATGCCGAGGAAGAAGGCAACGGCACCGTGCCGTTTGGTTGTGTGAAATGTCACACCGCTACTGGGTTGCCAGCCTATCTCACCGACGGCGGGACAACGCTCGTCACCTCGAGCGGCACGACGCAGATCGTCGGCTTGAGCGCCATGCCGGCCAGCAACGGCTTCATGTGCACCACCTGCCACAACGGAGAATCCTTCCCAGATCGCTACTCGGTCAACTCGGTCGTCTTCCCCAGCGGCAAGACCGTCAGCTACGGCGGACAGGATGCGGACGGTAACTTCCTGCCCGACGATTCGAACTTGTGCATCTCGTGCCATCAGGGACGCGAGTCCACCACCAGCATGAACAACGCCCTGCGCGGCAAGGAACTCGATACGGTGGACGCGAAGATCCGCTTCAAGAACATCCATTACTTTGCCGCAGGCGCCACGCTCTTCGGCGCGGAAGTGCAAGGCGCGTACATGTACGAAGGCAAGGAATACGTCAGCCGCAACCTGCACGCCTCCGATGAGGGCAAAGCCAACAAGTGCCAGGACTGTCACGACGTGCACGCGCTCGAACCAAAAGTGGAATCCTGCGAAACCTGCCACGACACCGCCGACCCGAAAACGATCCGCGAAACCGAAGTGGATTACGACGGCGACGGCGATGCGCAGGAAGGCATGAGCGGCGAAGTTGCCACGCTTGCCGAGGCGCTCTATGCCCAGATGCAAGTCTACGCCGAGGCGCACGGCGGCGCGCTCACCTACGACGGACACGCCTATCCATACTACTTTGGCGCAGACGGTAAAGCCTATGCCGCATGGACGCCGCGCCTCGTCAAAGCCGCGTTCAACTACCAATACGTCCAGAAAGACCCGGGCGCATACGTCCACAACCCGAAGTTTGTCATCCAGTTCCTGATCGATTCGATCGCAGACCTCGGCGGCGACGTGAGCGGCTACACGCGGCCATAACTGCAACGCAAGAAAAGTTGAAACGTTGGCGCGGCATTTGACCTGCCGCGCCAACTGTAATTTTGTATTTCACATCCCGCTTTCGAATCCGAGCGCGACGATTCAGGAGTTGTTCATGAGACCGATCAAACCACAGCACTCGCCTCCCCGCTGGAGCGATTACCTTCCGTTCATACGCAGGGTCAGCCTGTTTCTCGGATTTGGGCTTTTGCTCTACGCCCTCGCCTCGGCGGCCGCGCCCGCCCAAGCCGCGCCCGGTCACTTCCAGGAGGACAAGACCTCCAACGATTTTTGCCTGGCATGTCATCAAGAAAAGGGACTCACGCTCACCCTCGGCGCCGAATCTCTGCCGGTGACGATCAACCCCGTCGCGTTCGGCTTGTCCGTTCACAATGAAGAGGAGGTCGCGTGTGTGGATTGCCACACGGAAATCAGCGACTATCCTCACCCCGAAGTGAAAGAAACCAGCGCCCGCGCGTTCTCGCTGAGCTTTGCCGAGTCTTGCAAAGAATGTCATGAAGATCAATACGAAGTCGCGCCGGATAGCGTCCACGCCCAAGCCTTGAACGAAGACAAAGAAAATGCGCCGCTGTGCACGAGTTGCCACAACCCGCACACGCAGGGACGCTTGATCGGCAAAGAAAGCGGCGAGTTGACGATCTCGGCGCGCATCCACGTGCCTGAAACGTGCGCCCAATGTCATTTGGAAAAATACGACGCCTACAAAGACAGCGTGCACGGCAAAGCGCTGACCGAAGAAGGCAATCTCGACGTGCCGTCCTGCACGAATTGTCACGGCGTGCACAACATCGAAGACCCGACCACTCCGTTATTCCGCAACACCTCGCCCGCCCTTTGCGCCGATTGCCATGACGATCCCGCGATCATGGATAAATACGACATCTCGACCGATGTGTACGAAACCTACGTGGCAGACTTCCACGGCACGAACGTCAAACTCTTCAGCGAGCAATTCCCCGATGGCGAGACGAACAAAGCGGTCTGCTTCGATTGCCACGGCGTACACGACATCGCCAACGTGGACGACCCGGTCAAAGGCGCCGCCCTACGCGCCAACCTGCTCGAAAGATGCCAGCGTTGTCACCCCGACGCGACCGAAAATTTCCCCGGCGCGTGGCTCGGTCATCGGTTGGCGTCGCCCACGCACCAGCCGATCGCTTATTACGTGAACTTGTTCTACAAGATCTTCATCCCGGCGGTGATCGGCGGTATGCTCTTCTTCGTCATCACCGACATCTACCGCCGAAGGGTCAACCGCGCGAAAGGAGCCAAGAAAGCATGAGCGCCAAAACCGTTTATTACGAACGCTTCCCGTTATCGAGGCGCATCGAGCATATTTTGCTTCTCAGCACGTTCATCCTCCTCGCCGCGACGGGACTGCCGCAGAAATATCCGTTCTCGCCGCTCAGCGTGTTCGTTACGCAGACGCTCGGCGGGATCGAAAACCTGTACAAGATTCACCACGTCTGCACGGTGATCGTGATGTTCGCGGTCACCTACCATTTGCTGACCATTGCCTATCAAGTCTTCGTCCTGCGCTCCAAGTGGTCCATGATGTTGTATCCGCAGGATATGAAGGACGGCTTGCAGGCTTTGCTCTATAACCTCGGCTTTGCAAAAAGTCCGCCCAAAATGGGACGGTATACTTTCGAGGAAAAATTCGAGTATTGGGCGTTCGTGTGGGGCTACACGGTGATGGCAGTCAGCGGTTTCATTATGTGGAACCCGGTCGTCTCATTCAAGTACCTGCCCGGTGAGTTTTATCCTGCCGCCCGCGCCGCGCATGGAGGCGAAGCGGCGCTTGCGGTACTCGCCATCCTCGTCTGGCACATGTATCACGTCCGCATCAAGCGCGTGAACAACGCCATGTTTACCGGCAAACTTTCAGAGGCGGCAATGGAAGAGGACCACCCGCTCGAACTGGAGGCGATCAAAGCCGGCATCACGGACCGCAAGCCGGACGCGGCAACCCTCCGCAAGCGTTTGACCGTGTTCTACCCTCTCGCCGCCGCCTTTACCGTGATCATGCTCTTCGGCGCCTACAAGTATGTGACCATCGAACAGACTGCCGTGGAAACCGTCCCGCCGATCTCTGCCCCGGCGGGGCAAATCCCGTAGTCCGCGATCAGGTAAATTCGTACCGCAATTTGCCAAATTGCGTTTAACAAATTAGAAATTAAAGGAATTGCATTCGGCAAATTGGCAATTCAAGAAATTGCACTCGGCAAATTGGCAATTTGCCCTACAACTTAATAGGCGAATCAACTGCGCTTAAAACAAGACCGCTTCCGAATGATGGAAGCGGTCTTGTGTTTTGATTCACTGAGCAAGGCTCTGATACACGCGCTGGGCAAATTCGAACATAACGGATTGATCGGTTTTGCTCGGCTGGGATTTCCCATTCCCGAAAAATTCCAACGTGACCGTCATGCCGTCGGCTACGCCTTTCGGGTCAGACGCATCCAAGTTAACCGTTGCGAACTCGCCAGCCCAAGCGAAAAATTGATCCTGCTCGACGACAGATAAAATGTCGGCGAAGGGTTTCATTGTGATGGCAGGCTCCTGCGAGCGGCAGTTACTGCCATACGCCTCGCCCGAAAGAAAGACTGTGAGCCGGTCGCAGAACCCGGCAATGCCGCCTTCGCGCGTCCAAACCAGCGCCACGGTGGCGGGTTGGACATGGCTTCCATCCTCGCTGATGTGATATTCGAACTGCAAACCGTTGGCTTCCAACACGATGATCTTCCCCGGCGTGATCGCTTCCGCGCAAGCCACATCCTGCATGGCGACGCCCAGGCACGTATCCGGGAATTCGACAGCGGCGCTACTGACAACGGAAATTTCATCGAGATCGAGCCTGAGGTTATACGCCAATTGCGCCGTGATGGCTTCTACCATCAAACCCAGCGGTCCGCCGCCGGCTTGCGCCACCTGACTGCCGCTTTCGTTCGTGCGGAACTCGTACTGTTTATCGCCCGCTTCCAAAATAATGCGATAGCCCGGCACGATCATCTGCGTGCACATCATTCCGGGACGTTCGATGCCGAGACAGCCATCGGGCCACTCCACAGCCTCGGTGGATACGACGCGGATCTCCTCCGCAGGCGTGTCAATCAACGCGGCAAGCTGAGCGACCGCCGACTGCTCGGCGGGCGTCAACTCCGCGGGCTGTGTGGGCACAGACGGTCCGTCGTCTTCGGGAAGAAGCGGTTGTTCCGTCGCCTGCGCCTGCCCGGCACAAGCCGAGAGAGTCAGGATCAACAACATGGATAACAAGAAACGTTTCATTCATACTCCTTGAGCAAGGGACGTGAGCGTCCTACGGAATGTTCCGCATGATTGTATAATCGCGCCATGAGAAGCAAACTATTTTTTCTGGTTGTATTCATTGTAACCGCCTGCGCGCCGAAACCCGACCCGAACGTTCAGGTGCAGGTGGCGGTCGCCTCCACGCTGGCGGCGATTCCCACGAACACGTCTCAGCCGATTCCAACGCCCATCCCCTCGCCGACGCCGTTCGATCTGCGCGGGCTGTTCTGCGAATACCAGTTTTGCATCGGGCATCCCATAGACATGGCATTCTACGACGTGACCGCACAGCAAAACCCCGCCGCGCCCAACAGTTATTCACAAGGCATACTCGCCGCGTTCAACGGCAATCTGTTCATTCAGACGATCTGGCAACTCGCGCCCGGCGCGGCGGACCCGCAATTTCTGCTCGACCTAATTCTGGAGGACGGACTCGACACCCGCCTCGGCGCCCCGGACGTGAAACTGATTCGCGACATGAACGTGATCTATACCCCGATCGCCTCCACCGCCACCTCCCTGCTTCCCTACGGCGGCGCGGCGGCATGGACCTGCGGCGACCGCGTCTTCGCCTGGAAAGTATATAGCCCTCAGGCAGACAATACACAAGCCTTATTCGATCTGGCGCTGGCGCGATTCCAATGCAACCGTTAGAAACGTCCAAAGGAAGCGTTGCTTTTCGACCCGCCAATATCGGCGATGTGGAAAAATTCCGCGCATTGAGATTATTCGCCTTGAAAGACGCGCCGACCGCGTTCAGCGGCGATTACGCGCTGAGCGCCGAGGCGCCGACGCGTTATTGGGAAAACCGTCTGAAACCAAGTGAAGGTTCGATCGTGTTCCTGGCAGAACATCATAACGACCCGATCGGTACGGTCGGCATCCAGCAAGGCGACCGACCCAAAACGCGTCATAGCGCGGTTATCTGGGGCGTTTACGTGCGCCCGGAATGGCGCGGGCTTCACCTCGCCGAGCATTTGATCGAAGCGTGTGTCCACTGGACAAAATCCCGCAGGGTTGAACTGGTCAAACTGGCGGTGGTGACCGAGAACGCATCCGCAATTCGATGCTACGAACGATGCGGATTCAAAACCTACGGAACTGACCCGCGCGCCATCTATTACGAAGGCAGGTACTACGACGAATACCTGATGGCGCGAGAAATTGACTAACGCCTGGGATGGTTGAGGGCGCGGTTGGATTTTTAACCCGCCGAACCGTTATAATCAAGCCAGTGTTTTTAAATTCAAAGAAGCGCAGAGGAGATTTGCCATGCCACCCACCGTCCGCGAGTTGATGACCGAAACGATCAAGACCGCCTTCCAACCTGATAAAGCCGCCGGGGTTGACACGGTCGTGCAGTTCAGGTTCACAGGCGCGCAAGCCTCCGATTGGTACGTGGTCATCAAAGACCAGAAGTGCGAATCCACCGAAGGCTTGCACCCGCAACCAAAAATGACCATGACCGTGGACTCGGAGGATTACATCAAAATCTCCACCGGCGAGCTGGACGCGACCATGGCGTTCATGAAGGGTAAGGTCAAGGTCAGCGGCGATATGGGCATAGCGCTCGGCATGGGAAAATATTTCGTCTTCGGCAAATAAAATTTCAGCAGGGTAGCGGCAACGCTACCCTGTTTCTTTAGAACATCCATCGGACATAAACAAATGGCTTCCACTTCTCACGGCGAACGCCGCCAGGTGACCGTCGTCTTTTCGGACGTTGTCGGCTCCACCGAACTCTCCGCCCAGCTCGACCCCGAAGATTGGCACAGCATTCTCACGCGTTATCATCAAACTGCCGCCAGCGTCGTCAAACGCTTCGAGGGACATGTCCAGCAATATCTGGGGGACGGAATCCTGATCCTCTTCGGCTACCCTCAAGCGCACGAGAACGACGCGGAACGCGCGGTGCGTGCGGGACTGGCTTTCCTCGAGGAAATCCAAAAACTAAATGATGCGCTCCAAAAGGAATTCTCGAAACGCATCGCGGTGCGCGTCGGCATCCACACCGGCGAAGTGATGATCCGGCAGGAAAGCGGCGACTCAGGCAACATCTTCGGCGAAGCGCCGAACGTGGCGGCGCGAGTCCAAACGGCGGCTGAACCGAATTCCGTCTGCATTTCAGCCGCCACACAGCGCCTCGCCGCCGGGTTTTTCGTGGTGGAGGATCTCGGTCCGCACATCCTGAAAGGCGTGGCGGACCCGATTCAAATCTTCAAGGTAGACCGACCGTCGGGCGTACGGAGCCGCCTTCACGCCGCGGCGGTCACATCGCTGACGCCGTTCGTCGGGCGCGAAGACGAACGCAATATGCTGATGAGCCGCTGGGCGCAAGCGCGAAAGGGTCACGGGCAACTCGTGATGCTCACCGGCGAAGCGGGCATCGGAAAATCGCGCCTGCTGCGCCAATTCAAGCAGGATATCGGCGGGATACCGCATACCTGGATCGAAGGCGAATCGTCGCCGTATGAACAGGATACGCCGTTCGCGCCAACAATAGACCTGATCGAAAACGCCTTCAATTGGACCGCAGAAACAGCGGCGGAAGCCAAGATCGCCGACCTGGAAACCTCGTTCTCGCTCACCGGCGTAGACACGGAAAAATCAACGCCTTTGGTTGCCTCCCTGCTTGGCATTGCCGTCCCACCGGGCAAATATCCGCCGGTCCTGCTCTCGCCCGAACAACAGCGCCTGCACTTGTTGCAATCGCTTGTAGATTGGATCATAGGCTCTGCACGCGCACAACCCACCGTGCTGGTCGTGGAAGATTTGCATTTCGCCGACCCTTCCACACTCGAAATCTTCGTCATGCTGGGCGAGCAAGTGGAACACACAGGCATCCTGTTATTGTTTACCGCGCGCACGCGCTTTATCCCTCCATGGCCCACCAGACCGTTCCACACGCTCATCAGCCTCAACCGGCTCGAGCAGGAAAACGTCCGCGAGATGATCGGCAATTTGCTCGGCTCGCTGGTGCCGCCGGAAACGCTCCAATCGCTCGCCGACCGCACAGACGGCAACCCGCTCTTCGCGGAGGAACTTTCGCAAACCGTCGCGGGTGCGCGTTCGATCTCCGCCAGCGCATCGCAGATTCCCTCCACCTTACAGGATTTGCTCATGGCGCGCCTCGACCTGCTCGGCGCTTACAAGGAAATCGCGCAGGTCGGCGCCGTGCTGGGACGCGCCTTCCCCTACTCCCTGCTTTCCGCCATCGCGGGGCAAGCGGAAGATTCACTGCGGCACGCGCTCGATCAGTTGATCGCCTCCGGGCTGGTGTTCAGCAACGAATCCAGCGGCGACGTGATCTACACCTTCAAGCACGCGCTGGTGCAGGAAGCCGCCTACGCGTCGCTGTTGAAAAGCCGCCGACGCGAACTGCACCGGGCGGTCGCCGCGGCTTTGAACGAGAAATTCCCCGAGATCGCCAAGCAACGCCCCGAGTTGGTGGCACATCATCTCACCGAAGCCGGCGACGCGGAAAAAGCCATCGAAGCCTGGCAAAACGCCGGCGATTTCGCCGCCGCGCGCGCCGCGCTCGTGGAAGCGAGCCAGCACTACCACAAAGCGCTCGCCGTCCTTCAAACCCTGCCAGACACACCCGATCGCGCGCAACTCGAACTGCCTCTACAACTTTCGCTGGGGTACATCTTCAGCGCGATCAAAGGCTTCGGCTCCGAGGAAGAGAAACTCGTCTACCTGCGCGCGCGTGAAATCGCCGCCCAACTCGGCGACTCGCCCCAGTTCTTCTTCATCCTCATCGGGTTATGGTCAACGGCAAACAGCCGCTCCGACATGAAAACCTCCGAAGAACTACAGGCGGAAATACTCCGCATCGCCGAACGCGACGGCATGACCATGTACCTCGTCTGGGCATATTTCACACAAGCCTTGTTTGCGTACGAAGTCGGAAACTTTTCGGGTGTCGGCGAATGGGTATCGAAACTCCTCCAAAACTACAAAACCGAGGAGCACACCTGGGCGCCGTTCGATCCACAGGTCACGGTCCGCAATCACGCCGCCCTCGCCCTCTGGCAACTTGGCAAAATTGACCAAGCGCGCAAACTGCTTGCCGAAACCGTCGAACTCGCCCGTCCGCTCGCGCCCGCCAACGTGGCGATGGCGCATCTCGCCGCATGCAGTCTCATCATCTACCTGCGCGACCCGCTCGCGCTTCACGAACACGCCGAAGGGATGCTCGAAATCGCCCGCCGCGAAAGCCTGCCGTCGTTCCTCGCCTGGGGCAACATGTATCAAGGCATCGCGCACACCTTGCTCGGAGACCACGAAGCGGGAATCGCCGAGATCAAACAAGGGCTTACCGCGTACCTTGCCTCCGGCACACACAGCTCGCTCGGGCAATATCTTTCCCAACTCGCTGAAGCGCAAGCCCGCGCAGGACGCGTGGACGAAGCGCTTGCCACCATCGAAGACGCGTTCGGCGCGGCGCCCGAAGAGGAAATGCACTTCCCCGAACTCCATCGCGTCCGCGCCGACATTCGCCTCTTGCAACCCAACCCCGATCTGGGACTTGCCGAACAGGGATACCGCGACGCCATTGCGGCTTCTCAAAAATATCAAGCGTTGACTCAAGAACTGCGGGCGGTCACGCGACTGGGACGCCTGCTTCAGTCATGCGGACGCGCACGCGAAGCCCGCGACCTGCTCGCTCCGCTCTACGCCAAATTCACCGAAGGCTTGGATACGCCCGACCTGCTCGACGCCAAAGCGTTGCTTGGCGAATTGAATTCGTGAGGGAATCCGCTGTGAAAATCGCACGCATCATCTTCTATATCGAAGTCCTGTTGAGTTCCTACGCCGCCGTCATAGACTTGGTCAACCCCGCCGAATTTGTCGCCGAGTATACGCCACACAAAGTAACCGGCATTCCGTTGGAGATCATCCGCTGGTACGGCGTGCAACTTGTCCCACTCGTGTATCTCGAGTTCACCGCCCTCTGGCAAAAACGAGACGACCGGCTGGCATGGGTTCTCGGCGCGTTCCTCATCGGCGATTTCCTCCAAATCCTCCTAACCGTGAATTACATGCAAGCGCATCCCGCCACACCGTGGACGTTCGGATTCATTTTCAGCCTTGTGGTCGTCGTCGTTTTGGCGGTGACGAGAATCTATTGGCTTAGCCATTATCGAAATCAAAGTAAATAAATATCGTGGGGCGGGATGGCATCCCGCCCCACGAAGCCAGAAATTCAATTGAGGAGAATCGTCATGGCAAAGAAAAATGTCTGCATCGTCGGCGGGGGCGCGACCGGCGTCGCCTTGTTGTGGGCGCTTTCGCAGGACCAAGCCGCCCGTCAGGAATGGAACGTGACTCTCATCCACGACCAGCCTTCGGTTGGCGGACATTCGCTCACGTATTACGTCCCCGCGCCGGGCAAGCCGAATAAGAAGTTGCCGATCGACATCGGCGTGCAATTCATCTCGCCGATGATGTACCCGAGCGTGCACGTCATGTTGCAAAGACCTGAGTTCCAACAGCGTGTGCCGATGAACGATTACAACGCGTTGAAAATTTCCGCCGCGTTCCCGCGCCTGAACGGTCAGCCGATGAACTGGGGGAATTTCCCCGCCTATCAGCAAGGATCCAACTTTGCGCTTTACAACGACGACATGAAATTCGACATCGCCGCGTTTCAAGATTTCATCGAAGCCGAACTGTTCGTGGACTGGCAGATGAAGACCCTGCAAGAATTTTTCTTCCCGAACCCGCCGATTCCCTTCCTCAACAAAACCGATTTCATCAACTACATCCTTTCGCCGTACATGAGCATTATCAACGGCTACGGAAGCGCGTTGCTCAACGACACGATCTTCATGGACTTGTTCCCGCTCTTCGCCACCTTGCCTCTGCCGCAATCGTGGGGCTTCCCCACCCCGCTTGGAAGTTTTTCAAAACCCGGCACGGGCTGGCAGAGATTTGCGAACGGCGCCCAATCGTGGGTCGAAGCGATGCAGGCGGTCGCCCAGTCGTTGACTCCGTCCACGTTAATCCTTAACTCCAAAGTCAGCGCGGTGTGGACGGATCAATCCACAGGTCAAGTCACCGTGCAGTGGAGCCAAAACGGAAGTAAGCCGATTCTCTCGCGGACGTTCGACAAGGTCGTGTTAACCACCGACATGTGGACGAACTCGAAGATGTTGAACAACGCGCAGAACCAATATTTTTGGAACAACGTGTATTACAACCCGAAGTTCAATTACCCCATCGGCGATTATCGAAATACGGATATGCAGCCCTCGGGTCCGCACGTGACGTGGGATCTGCTGTGGGGCAAATGCTACATCCACACCGATTCGACGATGCTCTCGCCCGACCTGATGCAGCAACAAGAGACGCTTCAATTCAACGGCTATTACGCGCCCGGCAGCGACAACGGCAACTACAACCTGATTGACACGTTCACCACGTACATCCAGAAAAATGTATTGAACGACCCCGATGCCGAAGGTCTGTATCTCACGATGTATGGATACATCCCCGATCCCTCCAAAGGACAGAAAGTGCCCGACCCGAGCAAAGTGCTATTCAGCGAACCCTGGACTCACGGACGCTGGACTCCTTCCGCGATGGACGGTCCAAAAACAAAGTTGTACATGGCGCAAGGACTTGGGAATATCTCATACCCCGGGCAGATGAATACCAACGTCTACTTTGCGGGCAACAACACCACAGTTGACTCAGAGGACGGCGCGCTCATGTCGGCGCTGGCAATCGCAAATTATGCCTTCGGCGTGAATTACCCACTGACCGACGAGTCAATTCTTGAAAGTCTGTTTGCCTATGAAATGTATTCCATCTATCACAATGTGATGTTCCCGAAACAAAGCGGAGAAGCCGCCAACGCGGCGGAAGCGGTAAAGTCCCTGCTCGTTAAACTCCCCTCCCTCATCAAAAAGTGGACCTCCTCCCCCGCCTCGACAAAGTCAGCCGTTCTGGTCTCCGCGCCTGCAAAAAAGAAATCTCCAGGGAAGAAGAAAGCGGCTGGCAAAAAGACGAAGAAAGCAAAAGCCGTCAAGAAATCCGCCAAAAAGCCAATTCGCAAACCGGCAAAGAAAGTTTCATCGAAGAAATTGAAGCCGACGAGAAAGAAGAAAGTTGCCAAGCGGAAGACGAAGAAGTCTGCTCGGAAGACTATGGCAAAGAAAAAGACGAGTGCGCGGAAGAAGAAATGAGAGGGAGCGCCTAAAGCCTAACTCATAGAGAGCATGTCACCCTGAGCGCCAGCGAAGGGTCTCTGAGACAATCGTATAGATTCTTCGCTTCGCTCAGAACGACATTAATCAACTTTTATCCTCGATGTTATGCGCTCCCTGATGAGATTATTTCCTGCGCCCGCAATCTCTGGATGTATGATTTGGTTACGAGCGGTCATGTAGGATAAGTCCGTATTCGACGCAGTTAGATTGTTCCTTGAATTAGTTTTACTCTTTTCTTAACCAACGCAGAGATATTGAAAACATGCCCTTCAAGAAGCCATATAAAAAACCTTATGAGCAACCGCCGCCCTCGCCTATTGAAATTTCTTTTTGGGAAACAGCCAAACCCTTGATTCCTGAGCTAGAAAAAGAAGTTTGGATTGATAGAAAATACCGCGTGGATTTTCTTATTCCAAGTAAAAAAATTATCGTTGAACTATATGGTTTTCAGTATCACAACACAAAAAGGAAGATTACAAAAGACGCGGAGCGAGAAAGATATTTACAACGGGCTGGCTACAGAGTCATTCGATTTACGGGAACCGAAATCTATAAAGACGTGCAAAAATGCGTGAACGAAGTTTTGACTCTTGGAAATATTCAACCCGCGCCAATAGCAACCGAAGCGTCTTTAATTCAATTGTTTGAGCAAGCCGACAAAAGGAATCTTGAGAAGCCCCAAGAACTTGAGGTGAAACCTGCGTCACAATTTGCTAATAAAGTAAACTTGCCGCCCAAGTCAGTAACTAGTTTGCCTCTCAACCCTAAACCCGTAATAAGAAAAAGGAAATTCTTGGGCATGGAAAATTGGCAGATCGCGACGCTTGGCATACTGGCAATCGTATCAACTTGCACTATATTGTTGTGCGTTGCACTTATCTTAAATGGCAATGTACCTTAAGATCCAAAATGCCCGACAAAGCGCGCCAACACATAGCAGAGTTTTGCAATTGAAAAAAATTCACTCAAGGAGATCGTAATGTCAACGGAAGATAACAAGAATCTCGTTCACCGCATGTTCAATGAGGCTTTCAACCAAGGGGACACTACCCTCATCAACAAAATGATCGCTCCAGATTATATTGACCACAGTCCCATCCCCGCGCCGGCTCCCGGTCCGGAGGGATTTGCAAAACGAACAATGGCTCTCCGCAGCGCGTTCGTCCAAAAAGCTCTGTTCGGAGCGTTTCTCGCAGAAAACGATCTTGTCGCATTCACATGGACCTTCCAGGGCGTTCATCAAGGCGCCTTTGCAGGGATAGCTGCCACCGGCAAGACCCTGACATTGTCAGGCATCAATGTTGAACGTCTTGAGAACGGAAAGATCGTAGAGCACTGGAGTCACTTTGATTTGGCTGGACTCCTAAAACAAATCAACGCTCCTTAAAAGTGGAGCCGAGACGGTCGTTCATCTCGCCGCGCTTTTTTTGGCTGGACAGTCTCGCCCACCTCTACCCCTCCCTCCTCTTCGCCTCCTGCATTTACTACCTTTTAATTTTAACTGCTAATTCCCGCACTTGCCAACAACACTTGACGTTGAGCTGTTCTGTTAAGAGGCACAAATGTCCATTAGAACCAAGGTAACGGTCATCGCCCTCATCATCGCCATTTCTGGATTCTACCTATTGCAGCGAAACGAAGCTGAGATTGTGCGGTCAGACACAACTCAAAAAAGATGGAGAATTTACGAACGCGCATTAGGACTCGAGATTGCCGAATCGCCAGATTCAATCTGCGAATGGCTAATCCTAGGACAGAATAATCGAGAGGTATATGTATGGGCGGCTTGCAGACTCGAATATTCAGATGCATGCCGAGTACGAATGAGTTACGCAACAGTCTTCCTTGATTCAACGGGAGGCATTGCCAGTGTTGAATTGCACGCGGGTTTCCAAGATATCGCAACTCAGCTACCAGAGGGAACTCTTCCGGTTTCCGGCTCAGATGTAGATGGATTCATGGGACGCGTCTGCATCAGGCTTGAGAATTCGGGATCTCCTTACATTATCCAACAAGGCACATCTTTACCGTGAATGATTGTTTTTAAGATGAACAGCCCGCCGATGAGTAGCAAATGTCAAAGGGAAAAGAGGCAAGGCTTCGCCAGCCAACAGACCCCGTCACCCCTCCATCCTCTTCGCCTCCTGCCACAGCGACTCCATCTCATCCAAACTCAACTCGGATAAATTCCGTCCCTGCTGTTTTGCGCCCTGCTACAACAGAAGATGCAATAAAACGAGTAAAATTAGCGGCGGAATGAAGGAGTAAAAATGACTCTCCAACAAGTTACTATTGAAATTCCAGAAAAGGTGCTTCTTGCCGAAAAGACGGACGCCGAATCGTTTGGGCGGGAAATTCGCATGTTAGCGGCTGTCAAGTTGTTTGAAATGGGCAGGCTTTCATCCGGGCGAGCCTCCGAACTTGCAGGGATGTCGCGGGTTGAATTTTTACTCAACTTGAGCCGTTATAAGGTTTTCCCTTTCGCCGCTGAATTGGACGATCTGGAAAACGCTGATGTCTAAAGTTGTCAGCAATACTTCGCCGCTTCTATATTTATTTCGGATTGGCGGAATTGAATGGCTTCCCAATCTATTTAACGAAATATGGACGCCTGAGGCGGTGAAAAATGAATTGCATACGGGACGGCAGAATGGCTATGAAGTTCCCGATCCCGACGATTATTCCTGGTTGAGGATCGTAAACCCAAAATCTACGCCATCTGAATGGCTTGCATTGGATTTAGGCGCTGGTGAAATTGCGGCAATGGCTCTAGCGCTGGAAAATTCCGAGCGAGTCGTTTTGCTTGACGATATGCTTGCACGCCGAACCGCACAAGCGGCGGGCTTGCAAGTTTGGGGAACTTTGAGGGTTTTGTTGGAGGCGAAGTCAAACGGCTTGATCGAGTCAGTCGAACCGCACATTACGAAGTTGGGCGATTCAGGTATGTGGGTGTCCGCAGAAATTCATCAGCGCATCCTAAAATTAGCGGGGGAGTTTTAATCCACCATCGCTCCGCCGATGAACGATGGAATAAAGAGATAAAAGGCAAGATATTGCTTGCCGTCACCCCTCCCTCCTCTTCGCCTCCTGCCACAGCGCCTCCATCTCGTCCAAACTCAACTCAGATAAATTCCGTCCCTGCTGTTTTGCCCCCTGCTCTACGTAGCCAAAGCGTTTCTTGAACTTCATATTCGTCCCCCTCAGCGCGGACTCGGCGTCCACATTCTTCCAGCGCGCCAGATTGACCAGCACAAAGAACAGGTCGCCGATCTCGGAGGCGAGTTCGAAGTCCGTTTCGGCGCTCTTGATCTCTTCGATCTCTTCTTTTATCTTATCCAACACGCCTTCAATGTCGTTCCAATCGAAGCCGACGCGTACCGCGCGGTCCTGATACTCCTGCGCCTGCGATAAGGCTGGCAGAATCGTTGGAACTCCATCGAGGATTCCCTTTTCCTCTTTCTTGCCGCCGCGTTCCTGTTCTTTCAATTTCTCCCAATTCTCCAACACCGCATCCACGCCGTCGAGTTTCAAGTCGCCGAACACATGCGGATGCCTCCGCACGATCTTCGAGTGGATTCCCCGAATCACATCGCTGACGTTGAACTGCCCCGCCTCGTTGGCGATCTGCGCCTGCAAGACGACCTGCAACAGCAAATCGCCGAATTCCTCGCGCATGTCGGCAAAATTATTCGAGTCAATGGCGGAGATGGCTTCGTACGATTCCTCCAGCAAATGCTTCCTCAGCGACGCGTGCGTCTGCTCGCGGTCCCACGGACAGCCGTTCGGCGCGCGCAAATGCGCCACGATCTCGGCAAACGACTCGAAC
Organism: Anaerolineales bacterium; assembly: GCA_020847435.1. GTDB lineage: Bacteria > Chloroflexota > Anaerolineae > Anaerolineales > Villigracilaceae > Defluviilinea. Next base: position 568 of record JADLBX010000020.1, on the reverse strand, counting down.
GACGTCCCCTCTCCCAGCGGAGGGATGAACCAACTCCCCACCGAATTCTCCAATTCTCCCAATTCTCTTTCTTCATTCCTCTTTCCTTTATCAACCGCGAACACCACATGTTCCCTCGGATACACGGTGAGCAAAACTTCTTTCAAATGCGCCGCCGACTCCGCCGAGTCGACTCCCACGATCAACGCGGCAGTATCCGGCGGGAACGGCGGCACGTGCGCGGAGGCGAGAGTCGACGCGTCTAGCAGAGTCAGCCGCAAGGGCGGAGAGATGCGGAGCGCGTCAAAGATTTGGGCGATGAGGGAAAAATCCATACGATTATCCATTTCGTGAATTAAACATAAAACGTAATGCGAAACTGGCGTTAGCCATCACGCATTACGTCTATGATTTTAACTTGAAACTTGGAACCTGAAACTTGAAGATTTAGCGCTTAGTATAGGTCGGCGCCTTGCGGGCTTTCTTGAGACCCGGCTTCTTGCGTTCCTTGATGCGCGCATCGCGGGTCAGCAGACCGCGCTTGCGGAGCGCCGAAATCCAATCGCCGTTGAGCAGGACGAGCGCGCGG
>JADLBX010000019.1 GCA_020847435.1 Anaerolineales bacterium | reverse complement strand
TTACGATTGACGATTTTAGATTGGGGAAGTGTTCCGCCAGAGTGTTGATTGCCAAATCTTCAAGTTTGGCGCGCTGGTCGTTCCAGTTGGAATTCTTCAAATTGTACGGTGCGAACTGAAAATGAATTGAAATCGTATTTCCAGAAGTTGTGACTTCAAGATACGGATTCTCGGAAATTTCTCCGTACTTCGCCGCGTCGTAGGCTTTTTCCAAATATTTGATGGATGGCGCTACGCACAAAGTCCCTGCGGGAATTCCGTGATTGCCATTGGTTTGCAAATGAATCTTCGCCACCGAGCCGCGCATTTTGATGGATTGCGTGTGCCAGACGAACTCAGGCGGTAAATCTTGCGCGCCGACGAGTTTGAGCAGGGTGTGTTTCGGGTCAGCGGAGGAAAGAATTTTTTCGGCAAGAATTTCTTCGCCATTTGCCAGCACAACGCCTTTTGCAATTTGATTTTCGATTTTGATTTTTGCAACTTCGGCATCGGTCCGAATCTCGCCGCCGAATGATTTAACTGCATTGGCTAAGGCGGAGGTGATTGCGCCGATTCCCTTCACGCCTGATCCCTCTCCCTCACCCCCAGCCCCTCTCCCACTAGGAGAGGGGGGAAGGGATAGTCCGCCGCGATTTAGCCAATTGTGAATCAACGTGTATCCCGTCCCAGCGGACATCGGTCCAAGCGTGGAGCCGTGGATGGCAACCGAAGCGATTACCGCTTTGACTATTTCGGATTCAAAATATTCCTCCACCAACTCTTGCGCGGACATTGGCAAGGCGCGGATAAAGTTGAGCATGTCTTTTCGTCCAGCCAAGCGCAGTTCGAGACCTAATTCTAAAAGCCCGTAGCCATCACGTAGACTCATGTTCTTCGGAAGTCTAGGCATGATGGTGGCATAAGCCGCGTCTAAAATGCTGGCGGCTTTATCCATGAAGCGGACGAATTCGCCCCAGCGAGACGCGTCGTTTTCGGAGAATTGCTTGATGGAGTCGGCGGTTTTAGAGAGATCAGAGGATTGGAGGATTAGAGAATTGCCGTCGGGCAGAAGGGAGATGAAAGGCTGGGGAGGGGAGGCAGGCTTGCCCTGAGCAGAGCCGAAGGGTTGAAGTCCGAATGAAGCGAGTTTCAGGTCTTTGATAATGTCGGGGCGGAGAGTCCCGCCTGCATGGATGGAATCCACAGTGAATCCATCGCCGAAAGATTCGGTAACAACTGTCCCGCCGATCATCGAACGGCGTTCGAGGATTAAAACTTTTTTGCCTTGCTTTGCAAGATACGCGGCGGCGACTAAACCGTTATGTCCAGCCCCGATGATGATGTAATCATAAGATTTCTTCATAAAATTCCTTATCAATATTGATTTATGGACTCAGTGGATTATGTTCTTGCAAGATAATAACATCAGCAAATACCCCAATATCTCCGTTGCTCACATCAAGTTCTTGCGCAGCCCAAAAGGGACTATTCCCACCGCTAATCCGACTTAAATAGTCTCCGCCTATCAAATGAATCAATTTAGCAATGTTGTCAAACTTAGTTAAGTCTTTTCGATCAATATTATCCAGTTTATCAAGGCTATCAATTTCTGAAAATGTATAGTAAGTAATTTTAAACACGTCACCTAAAGAAATTTTATTTTCCCTTATTGTCCACCATTCCCGTAGCTCACTCATGGAAGTAAATGGAGAAAGACCTTCTTTGTTGCCAGTATCGTTACCGATAGGCATAGTTAAGTGAAACTTTCCTTCGTACGAATAAGCCAATACCACTGGAACGATTACAGATATATCGTCATCAACAAAATATAAGCAAAACGCTGTATCACCGTCATGAGCCCCAGTCAAATTAGCCAAAGAAACCTCAGACCCTCCAATCAAAACATACTCAGACATCGTTTTGCCATCACTCAAAAAATAAAATAGTGTCTCATACTTACCCGAAGAAAGAAGTTTTCTGACGTATTCGTCTATTCCCGTTCCAATCTCTTCAACAAAATCAGCTTGTATTTTCTCAATCAACTCAGAATCTGCACAACTTGTGTATTGAAATGGTGGCGCAGTAGGAACTGGCGTAAGTGTAGCCGTTGATTCAGGAGTAAGAGTTAATATTGCGGTCGGGGTTAAGACTTCGGAGGTCTCCGAGACCTCCGAAGTCTGGGTTGCAGGCGCGCACGCAGAAAGAAAAATAAATAACAAAACAATAGCTAAATTTTTATGAGTCATAGTTTCACCTGAGATAAAAATTTATTGAAACAGAATCAACTTCCAGTCAGGAACGAAGCGTAGTCTCGACTGCTTGCGCTCGACCACCGTCCAATTCTCCAATCCTCTAATTCTCCAGTCTCTGGTCTCGATACGCCCTTCGCAACAAACGCTCAGGGCTACTCGACCACCAATTACTATTTACCACTTACAAATTGCCATCTTTAAGAATCTCCTTCGCCGCCAGCATCCCCGCCGCGCCCATCACTCCTCCGCCAGGGTGCGCGCCGCTTGCGCCGAAGTAATAACCTTTGAGCGGCGTGCGGAAGTCTGCCCATTGCGGCGTGGGGCGCAGAAAAAAGATTTGATGCAACAACAACTCGCCGTGAAAAATATTTCCGCCCGTGATGCCCGCGATGGCTTCGATGTCCTTCGGCGAAATCACTTGCATGCCCACAATACATTTGCGGATGTTCGGCGCGTATTCTTCGATGGTCGAAATCACGGCTTCGCCCAATTGAGTTCGGCGTTCGTCGTTCCAGCCGCCCTCCAAATCATACGGCGCGTATTGCACAAAACACGACATCACATGCGCGCCAGGCGGCGCCATATCAGGGTCGATCATCGAAGGGAAGATCATGTCAATGTAGGGACGTTTTGAAATCTGTCCATACTTCGCGTCGTCGTAGGCACGCTCGATGTAATCAATGCTCGGGCTGATCGAAACCGCGCCGCGATGTAAAACCGAATCGTGTCCTTTTTCAAACGGCAACGCCGTAAAGTTCGGCAATTCGCTCAATGCGATATTGACTTTGCCCGACGAACCGCGTGTGCGAAAATTTTTGATGGACGTGACAAAATCATCGGGCAGATATTTGTCCTCGACAAATTGCAGGAACGTTCGTTTTGGATCAGCCGCCGACATGACCACTTTGGATTGAATCTCATCCCCATTTTCTAGGATGACGCCCACTGCGCTTCCATTCCTGACTTTGACCTGCTTCACCGATGCCTCGACTCTGATCTCCACCCCGAGCGCTTGCGCCGCGTTAAGGATGGAGCCGCTAACTCCGCCAGAGCCGTTTTTGGCAAAACCCCAAGCCCGAAACGCGCCGTCAATTTCGCCCATGTAATGATGGAGCAGTACATACGCCGTCCCTGGCGAGCGCGGACCCAAAAACGTGCCGATGATTCCGCTGGCGGCTTTTGTTCCTTTCAGCGCGTCGGTCTCGAACCACTCTTCGAGCAAATCAGCCGACGACTGCGTGGCGAGTTTTGCAATCGTGTACAGTTCTTTTTCTTTGAGGCTCGCCGCGTATTGACCGACTTTCAACAATCCCATCATGTCGCGCACGCTCAACGAAGACGGGTCAGGCGGAATTAAATTGATGATCGGTTTGATCGCTTTGGCGGCGCGCGCCATCACACGTGAATATTCGTCGTACGCTTCCGCATCCTTCGGCGAGTGACGATAAATCTCACGGCGCGTCAGATCGTGGTCGTCCCACGAGGCGAGATAATCCCCGTTTTCCATTGGCGTAAATGTGCTCGGCAACGGCAGGATTTTCAATCCGTGCTTCGGCAATTCCAAGTCACGGATGATCTCTGGGCGCAACAGACTCACCACATACGAAAACTCGGTGAACTTGTAGCCAGGGAAAATCTCCTCCGTCACCGCCGCCCCGCCGACGATGTGCCTGCGCTCCAACACCACGACCTTCTTCCCCGCCCGCGCCAAATACGCCGCGGCAACAAGTCCATTGTGCCCGCCGCCGATGATGATTGCATCGTATTTATTTGATGATGTCATAAATAATTCCTTTTGACCGCCGAGACGCGGAGTTCGCAGAGTTTTCTTTTTCTTCTCAGCGTTCTCTGCGCCTCTGCGGTTAATTACTTCCTCTTCCACTCAGGCTCATAAAAAGGTAATTTGACTACCTTCGCAGGCGCGTGTTGACGGTGATGCTCGACCGTGATTTCCATTCTCACATCCGTGCCGACTTCGTAATATGGCTTTTGCAAATGAGCCAAGGCGATATATTTCTTCAACAACGGCGACCATGTGCTAGTGGACGCGTACCCAACCTGCACATTGCCAACTAGAATCGGCAGACTTCCACGCACCGCCATGCCAGGGATTTGAGGCGGTAAGCCGACTCGCTTGAAAATATTTTCCATGCCCACCCAATCCACTTCCAAGCCGACCATTTTCCACGCCGAGCCTTCGCGCTTTTCTTTCTCCAATGCGCGCCGACCGACGAAATAGCCTTGTTTATCTAGCGCGACCGTCCAGTCGAGCCCCAATTCAAACGGCGATGATTTTTGTGACTCGATCCACGCGTGGGTTGTGGATGTGTAATCCACATCGAGCATGAACAAGCCTGCTTCCACGCGCGCCATGTCCATGGCAAGGATGCCGACGGGCGTAATGCCGTAGTCCGCGCCTGCTTCCATCAACGCGTCCCAAACTTTGAGCGCGTCCTTCGCGTCCATCCAGATTTCGTAGCCAAGATCGCCTGTGTAGCCTGTTCTTGAAATTGTGACTTCAATTCCGTTGATTTCATTTTTCATCAAACGGAAATACTTCAATTCATCCACTGACGTTTCAGTCACTTTGTTCAAAACTTTTCTTGTGTTCGGACCTTGAAAACTCAACGCCGCAATATCATCCGTCACTTCGGTGATTTCAACTTCCATATCCACAGCGTTCATCATTAACCAGCGAAGATTCGGTTCAGCGGCAGTTAAGCGGAAAGTTTGCTCTTCGAGCCGTGAGACTGTGCCATCGTCAATCATCTTGCCGTCTTCGTCACACCAACCCGTGTATGCGACTTGTCCCACTTTCATTTTGTGGATGTCGCGTGTCGTGACGCGATGCAACAATGCCGCCGCATCTTTGCCTTTGATGATGTACTTAATCAACGGCGAAACGTCTATCATCGCCGCCGAATTGCGAATCGCCCAATACTCGCGGTCTAGCACATGCTCATACGAGCCGACTACAAAATATCCCGCCCACTTGCGCCAGTTTTGAGGTTGACACAACGCGGAGGTTCGTTCGTGGAAGGGGGTGGTTTTGAGATTGAGCATGAATTCCTTTTTGAACCGCCAAGCACGCGAAGGGCGCAAAGAAAAAAACTTTTTTCATCTTCGAGCGCTTGGCGCTCTTCGCGGTTAATTTTTATCCGAATATTCCGCTGGCGCAATGAAGACCAACACCGTCAACTTTGTTTTCTACCCAAATAAGAACGATACAGCCAGACAATACCGCCTGCAACAATGATCCCGATGACAATCGTGGGTTCATGCGCTTTGGCATTTTCAAACAACGCCTCCGCCGCGTGACCGATGAGTTTGCCCGCCAGCCCGAAGGTCAGCGTCCAGAGCGCGGCTCCGATAAAGTCAAAGAAGGCGAACCGTTTTGCGTCGAACTTTGACATGCCCATCACGAACGGAAGAACCGTCCGCAAGCCGTACATGAACCGAATCCCGACGGCAAGCGCGTCTGGGTTTCGCCCAAGCAGTGACCGCGCCTTATCTGCGTGAAGTTTCCACATCGGTCTCTGCTCAAGGAAGCGGCTGCCCTGTGTACGACCCAGCCAGAAGAAAAACTGATCGGAGGCGAAAGAAACCGCGCAGCCCAAAGCGATCACCAGCGGCAGGTTCAGATAACCGCGATGCGCCATGAAAGCGCCCAAAACCAAGACCGTCTCGCCTTCAAGCAGTAATCCGATGACCAGGGCAGGATAGCCGAATTGAGAAATGACCGTTTCGAGGCGCACTTTCCATCTTTCATTACTTGCTCGACCGACAGCGAACAGCCTTCATTTTATTGAACATCAAAGAGAAACTTCCTGACGCGCCTGCATTTTACATTATATATAATTTTGCGGCAAATCTGATTTTCACTCATCCATGCCTCGGTCTGATTTGCTATACTCAAAACATCGCCAGCCGATAACCAGACATGTTTTCAGAACCCGAGCCGCAAAAAACTTCTTCGTTCGCCAGCCGATTGGATGCGCTTCAATCGCGTTGGGATGTGTTCGCTGTTCGCCTGGTCGCAGTGTTGACCGCGGCGATGGGCGCCATCAATGTATTATCTGCCACGTTACCCGCCTTGCATGAGCGGTTGAAGACGCTGGAACAATTCTCCCCTTTGGAAGTGGCGCGCGGCGGTCGGCTCGCGACGGTTCTAGCGGGGTTCGCCCTCCTTTTACTTTCCAGCAACCTTTGGCGGAGGAAACAAGTAGCGTGGTTGTTGACCATCGCCGTGTTGATCGTCTCCACATTCAGTCATCTCCTCAAAGGCTTGGACTACGAAGAAGCCGCGATCGCCATCCTGTTAGCGGCTTTCATCTTTTCACTGCGTTCGCATTTTCACGCGCGGTCGGATGCGCCATCGGTTCAACAGGGAATCCGCGTGCTGGTCTCAGCGACGTTGTTTACGCTTGCGTATGGGACGATCGGCTTTTATCTCCTCGACCGACATTTCAAAGTCCATTTTGATCTTCTCCCCGCGTTGACTCAGACGCTGGCGATGTTCACCGAATTCACCGACCCGGGCTTGGAGCCCGTCACGCGCTTCGGGCGTCACTTTGCAGATTCGATCTACGTGATCGCAATCGGCACGTTCGGTTTCGGATTCTTCCTGCTCGTCCGCCCGGTGTTGATCCGCCAGACTGCCACCGCGCAAGAACGCGCCCACGCGCGCGTCATCGTCGAAGCGCATGGACGTTCGCCGCTGGCGCGCATGGCGCTCTTCGACGACAAATCCTATTTCTTCAGCGCGGGCGGCACGGTATTCGCGTACGCGGTCAAAGGGCGGATCGCGCTGACGCTGGGCGACCCAATTGGACCGGGGGAAGACGCGGGTGCGTCCATTTTGGAGTTTAAAAATTTTTGCGTCCGCAACGATTGGGAGCCGTGTTTTTATCAAACGCGCGCCGACTATTTATCCATTTACAAAGAAACGGGGTTCAAATTTTTTTCCATCGGCGAGGAAGCCATCGTTGATCTTTCTGCGTTTTCGCTTGAGGGCAAGGCGGGCAAGGAATTTCGCAACGTGATGAACCGACTCGGTAAACTCGGTCAGCGCGTGGAGATCGTCGAGCCGCCGTTGAGCCGCGAGGCGCTCGGCGAGTTGAAAGCCGTCAGCGATGAATGGCTGTTGATGATGCACGGCAGTGAGATGCGTTTTTCGGTGGGCTGGTTCGACGACGAGTATGTGCGCGGCAGCGCGGTGGCGGTGGCGCGCACAGCCGCGGGGCAGGTCAGTGCGTTCGCCAATATCGTCCCTGAATATCAACGCAACGAAGTTTCGCTCGACCTCATGCGCCGCAGACAGCAGATCGAAAACGGGACGATGGATTTGCTGTTTATTTCTCTGTTCGAGTGGGCGAAGAAAAAAGGATATGCGACGTTCAGCCTGGGACTCAGCGGGCTGGCGGGAATCGGCGAAGCCTCAAGCGACCCGGCTGTGGAAAAAGTTCTGCGCCACTTAACCGACAGTTTGAGCCGCTTCTACAACTTCAAGGGACTCCACGCCTTCAAGGAAAAATTCCATCCCGTGTGGGAGCCGCGTTATTTGGCGTATTCGGAATCGGCGAATCTACCCGCCGTTGCCGCCGCGCTCGCCCGCGCCCACAGCGGAGATAACTTCCTGTGGGGATATTTGAAGAAGTGATGAATCCAGACCTCCGAGGTCTTTGAGACATTTGAGGTCTGGGAGATTCATTTTCAGTAGATCACAAAAACGTAGTAACGACTTCAGTCGTTCGGCTAAAAAGCGACTAAAGTCGCCACTACGAAGTTCTTTCGTGAAGTACATATTTTGAACCGCCAAGTGCACGAAAGGCGCAAAGAAAAAACTTATTTCTTCTTCGCGTTCTTGGCGCCCTTTGCGGTTAATTTTTTCTATTGATTCGAATACTCCGCGGGCGCGAAGAAGACCAGCGTCGTCAACTCTTCCTCGATCGAGTAGAAGCGATGCTCCACATTCTTCGCCACATAGACGATTGACCCTGCTTGTATATCACGGTCCTCATTGCCGACTTTGATTTTCCCCTTGCCGCCGACAACGTAATACACCTCATCCTCCGTGTGCGGACCTTGTGGGTCTGTGCCTCCAGCGGGCAAAACATAAACTCCCATGCTCAAATCTGGGACTTTGAGGAATTCGAGGTAGAGTTTATCCGAGTCTTTTTGGCGCCGAATCAATTGAGTGAGTTCGTAGGCGAGCATAATTTCCTCTGATCGTAAATCGTTGTCAATTGTCTGTAAATTACATGCAATTCTACCTGCCTGCCGCCGATTCCATAAACCGAAGATTGCCTCGGCTATAATACGTCGCTGTCCATGAAAAAAATACTTCCATATTTACATCCGTTCCTCTTTGCGATCTACCCGATCATCGAGCTCCGCAACTTCAACATCGCCTACGTGGATTTGGCGGCGCTGGCGAGACCCCTGCTGGTTTCGCTCGCCGCCACCGCGCTCATTTGGGGACTGTTACGCCTGCTCACCCGCGAATGGATGAAATCGGGCATCGTCACAACGCTGATCGTGATCGTCTTCTTTGCCTACGGTCATGTCTTTTTGCAGATTCAATCCACGTTCGGCGCAATGATTCGCCACCGTTATCTTTTGCTGATCGTCGCCGCGTTGTTCACGCTGGCGGTCTGGTTCATTTTCTGGCGGATGAAGAATGCCGAAAGGCTGGTCAATTTCCTGACCGTGGTCGGCGCGTTCCTTGCCCTCTTTGCGATCGCGGTCTCGGCGCAACACGACCTCGCGGTCTTTCAATCGGCGCGTACGGCGCGCGCGGCGCTGGAATCCCTGCGTCCGCAGGCGAATCAGTCGAACGTCGGCGCGAGACCCGATGTGTACGTCATCCTGCTCGACGCCCACACCAGCGCCTACGCCCTCGAAAAATATTTCGACTACGACGAATCCACATTCACCGATCGTTTGCGGGAACTCGGCTTTTACGTGGCGGAATGCGCGCAGAGCAACTACCCGGTCACCAAACTTTCGGTGACCTCGACCTTCTACGCCGACTATCACCACGACGAGACGCTCTACCCGCTCTATTCGAGTTTCGCAGTCGAGACGCTGCGCGCGCAGGGCTATCGGGTCGTCACCTTTGAGAATCGCTCACAGGGACATTTTTCCTTCGGCGAGGATCTGCGCCTTTCGCGCAACCAAATGCTCGCCGGGAAAGTAGACCTGACCGGCGGCTTGAGCGAATTTGAATTTGAATTGCTCGAAACTTCGTTGGCGCGCCTCGCGTTCGACATCCCGACCCTGATCCCCGGCTTCGACCTCGCTCAACAAAAAGAGACCGAGTTTTACGAGCATTACCAGCAGACATTTTTCATCTTGAACGAATTGAAACGCCTGCCCGAGGAAGTGGAAAGCCCGAAACTGGTTTTCGCGCATCTCCTCGTGCCGCACCCGCCGTTTATTTTTACGCCGCAGGGCAAATTCTTTTGGAATGAAAACGAAGCGGCTGGGTATCTCTCGAACGTGGAGTTCATCGACGCGCAGATTACCGGCGTTGTGGAGCAGATCATCGCCAGGTCGAAGACGCCGCCGGTCATCATTTTGATGGGCGATCACGGACCTTCCGGTGTGCCGCGCCTCGACAACCCGGAGTTACGCATGTCCATCCTCAACGCGTATTACGTGAACGACGCGGCAAAAGCGGATCTGTACCCCTCCATCACGCCGGTCAATTCATTCCGCGTGGTGTTCAACAATTATTTTGGGACGGATTATCCCTTGCTCGAGGATGTCGCTTATCACACAGGTAAATTGGGATCCACAGAGAACCCTGTCCCAAATGAATGTTTGGGCTCGCGGTAAGGTGGGGCAGGATAAACCCTGCCCCTACGATTCGGTCCGCACCGGATTTTTTAGCGTTCCCAGCCCTTCGATCTCGATCGTAACCTCATCCCCGTTCTTCAATTCGTTCACGCCGGACGGCGTGCCGGTAAAAATTAAATCGCCGGGTTCCAGCGTCATCACCGATGAAATATACGCGATCAACGTGCCCACGTTGAACACCATATCGCGCGTGGACGCCATCTGCCGCATCTGTCCGTTGACGCGGCAGGTGACGACCGAATCGGACGGGTCGAAGTCGGTGTCGATCCACGGCCCAAACGGGCAGAACGTGTCGAAGCCTTTGGCGCGCGTCCATTGGTTGTCCGATTTTTGCAGGTCGCGCGCGGTCACGTCGTTGCCGATGGTGTAGCCCAAAATATGTTTCTTCGCGTTCTCGGCGGTGATGTGCCGTCCGCGCTTGCCGATAACCGCGACCAGTTCCGCTTCGTGTTCCACTTGCGAGGATTGCGGCGGCAGGATGATCGTCGCACCGTTTGCGATGACCGACGAGGGCGGCTTCATAAAAATGAGCGGCACTTTCGGAACTTCATTGCCCAACTCTTTGGCGTGCTCCACGTAGTTGCGTCCCACACACACGATTTTGCCTGGCTCGCACGGGTGAATCAGCCTCACGTCCGCGAGAGGCGTGTTGGCTTCCTGTCTGCGATAGCGCCCGTAGATATTCCCGCTGATCTCGCCGACCTTGTCGTCCAACAGCCATCCATATTTTGGTTTTTTTCCGTCTTGGGTTTCATAACGAACGATGCGCATGTTCTCTCCGCGTGGTCAGCGTTCTCTAACGCTGATGAAAAGGTGAAATGTATTCAGTTTAATCGTCAACTTGCCAGTCTGCAACCTTCAATTTATAATGACGGCGCGGGCGCTTAGCTCAGTTGGTTAGAGCGTCTCTTTTACACAGAGAAGGTCAGGGGTTCGAGTCCCTTAGCGCCCACCAAATAAAAAACTTCCGAAGTCTCAGGCTTCGGAAGTTTGGATTTAATGCGCCACGCGCAGGATGACGCCGTTCTGCGACGGATCGCGCAACAGCAAACCCGCCTCGGTTCGATTCGACGGGATGCCTGCCGCGTCGGCACGAGCGACGACTTCATCGTACGCGGCTTGGGTTGGGAGATCAATCGTAAAGTGGCGCAGACCAACCGCATCGGGCGGAGGAGGCGGGGCGCCGCGTCCCTGCCAGGTATTGAGTCCGAGGTGGTGATGGTATCCGCCAGCGGAGACGAATCCCATCTGGAAAGGTTTCGCCACGCCCATCACATCGAAGCCGATCACGCCGTGATAAAAATCCACCGCCTCATCCACATCGCGGACATGGAGATGAACGTGTCCGATTTTCAACTCAGGCGGAACGGGGGCATCGAGGCGGTCGCCTTCCTGGATATGATCGAACAGCGCGTCCACATCCAACGCTTCACGCCCGTCGCTCCATGAGCCGTCCTTGCGATAGGTTTCGAACTTGCCGTCTTTGAACGTCCACGTGCCGTCTTCGGGCGATTCGCAATACAGTTCGATGCCGTTGCCTTCGAGGTCGTCGAGGTAGGTGGTCTTGGTCAGGATGTGATCGGTCGGCGCGTTGGGATATTTCAACGCAAACAGCCGCCCGATTGCAATGGCCAGTTCACGTCGGTTCGGGAAGAGATACGCCACGTGATACAAGCCCGTCACGCCGCGATATTTTTTCAGGTTGGGTTCTTCGTTGAGGAGGAGCAGGTCAGCCGTCCCTGCGCCCAGAGCCGCTTTTCCGTTCTGCTTCCAATGCAGTTTGAATCCCATCGCCTTTTGATAAAACTCGATCTGGTTATCGAGATTCGCCACCGTGAGCGAGATCTGTCCCATCTGCGTTTTAGGGTGGATGGAAAATTCGGTCTTTTCTAAGGGTTGTGTTTGATTCATTTTTCTTCTACTTTATGCTATCACTTTATGAGATGCAACAATCTCTATGCGCTAGACAACATCGGACTTGCTTTACTTTCCACAAAATCTACATTAACGTCAATTCGGGATAGGGAAAGTCAGAGAACTTCGTACACGGATACTTCGACAGGCTCAGTACAGGTTTCGCGGACTTCACGGATTTTTTCCGTATTTTTACGGATTCTTCCGTGTATTCCGTGTGATCCGTGTCCCAAATAAATTTATCCCGAACTCAAGATACTTAGGCTGTGGCGACTTGTTCTCGAACGGCGGGCGCAACTTCCTCGGCAAATTTTCGCAGTTGTTCGCCGCCTTCGCCCCAAAAGATAAAAGTGTCGAAGCGATAGGCGTCGGCGATATTCGTCAACTCGTCAACCCACTGGTTTACAGGTCCCTGCAACAGACCATTGGACGCGCCGTCTGTGATCGTTCCGTTCACATTCATCACGCGGCGGATGCTGGCTGGATCACGACCCGCGTCGGCAATGGCGTCATCGAGTCGTTTGCTCTTTTCGGCAATCGCCGAAAGATCGCCGCGCAGCGACGGCAACCAGCCATCGGCGACCTTGCCCGCCAATTTGAGCGCGCGCGGACCGTTCACGCCGAGCCAAATTCCAATCGGATGCGCTGGCACAGGTCCAGATTGCGCTCCGCTCAGTTGGTAATACTGCCCATCAAAGCGCAGATTACGTTCGCCGCTCCACATCATGCGAATCACTTCGATCGCTTCAGCCAACGCATCAAGCGCGTCGCCCGTACTCCGCCTCGGACCGCCGTACGCTTCGATTGCATCCCAAAATGCGCCCGCGCCGAGTCCCAGTTCGAAGCGTCCGCCGCTCAGCACGTCAATGCTTGCGGCGGCTTTTGCCATTACGGCGGGCGGACGCAGGGGCAGGTTCGCCACATCAGGCAGGAGTCCGATGCGCGAAGTTTTCGCCGCGATCATGCTCAATAAAGTGAATGTGTCAACAAACCGCCGCTGGTATGGATGATCCTGCACCGCGATGTAGTCCAGCCCGAGTCGCTCGACCTCCTGCGCGATGGAGAGCAGGGGAGCGTCTACGGTCGGGACGAGGAAGTATCCAAATTTTATGTTACGTCGATGGTCAGGCATCATATCTCCTTCCAACTTCAATAATTATTGCTCGTCTCGACGCAGTACAACTGCATCGAGAACTCTTGCACAAACTAAAGCAAAAGCGAAGAGTCCCAAAATCGCCGAGGGAACTCTTCGCTTTACTCAATTCGACAACTGAAGCCTAGCTCAAGATTTTCAGCGCGCTGCCCCAATTGGTTCCCAACTCGCTTTGCAGGGCGATATGCAGGAACTGCATCGCTTCGATCTGGCGGGCGCGTTTCAATGGACCGCTATCCACGGGGCGCATACCGCCGTCGGTCACGATCTGCGCGACTTTGGCTTTGGCGTCCGCGTCGTCGCCTGCGATAAAAACGTCCAGGGGCTGACCAGCTACCTGTCCCGATTGAAGCGTGGCGGCTAAGGTCGTGTTGAATGCCTTGACCACTTTCGCTCCGTTGGCGATCGCCTTCGCCAAATCTTCCGCAGAGGACGAATCGGGCGCGGTGGCGAGTCCATCAAAAGTCTGGTTGAGCGGGTTGGCGATATCCACCACGACTTTGCCAGCGAGTTTATTCCCAAGTTGTTTGGCGAGTTCGATATTCGTGCCGTACGCCACAGCCAGCACAACCACATCGCCGAGTTGCGCGTCGCCGAGCGGGGCAGTGGAAATCTTCGCGCCGTTCTTTGCCGATTCCTTGATAGCTGTGACGGCGTTTTGCGCGGCTTCGGGATTGCGATCCACGAAGGTCACCGAGTGACCGCCTGCCACTGCGCGGGTTCCGATGCCGCGCCCCATGTTTCCTGATCCGATAATCGTTACGTTCATCTTGACTCTCCTTTGAGTGAGTGATATTATACAGTTGTATTCTAAACAACAGATGTTGTCTACTTTACCCGCCTTACCCGTTTGGGTCAACCGTCAAAAATTGGATTTCGTTGACTAAACGACACTGGAGCGAAAATGTTGCCTAACCCGAAAGATCAAGAAAAACTCGATCCCCGCGTCAAACGCACCCGCGGCTTGATTCTGCAAGCCTTTGGCGATCTCCTCGCCGAAAAGGGATTCGAAGCCGTCTTCGTGCAGGACGTAACCGACAAGGCGCAGGTCAACCGCGCCACGTTCTACGCGCACTTCGAAGACAAATATAAATTGCTGGACTATTGGATCGACCAGATGTTTTTACAGGAGATCGAAAAGCGCCTGTTGGACGCCTGCCAATACAAGCCTGAAAATTTGCGCAACCTGATTTTGGCTGTTTGTGAGTTTTTATCCCGCCTTCACAGCGATTGCGCCCAGCCGCATCAGCAGTTCGAATCGCTGGTGGAAGGCGCCATCAAGAACAGACTCTTCGAGTTGTTGACCCACTGGCTGAAACAAACAGGGACAAAAATTTCCATCGAGATTCCCGCCACCGTCGCCACCTGGGCGATCTACGGGCTCGCCTCCTATTACAGCCATTTGAAGAAACGCCCTGCCCTCGAAAAGTTCGTGGATGAAGCCTTCCCGATGGTGGCGGTCAATTTGGAACAATTCGCTTGATAGATCATAGACCTCCGAGATTTTTAAAATCTCGGAGGTCTCTTACCTTACTGCACCACCAACGGCGCGGCGATGAACGTCACTTTGAACGGCTCGCACCAGATCACCACCGATTTGAACTGACTCAAATCGAGATCGGCGGGGATGTCGTAGTTCTGGTCGCCGATATTGCCTTTGAGTTCGCCGAGGTCAACGGCGCCTGGAATATCCACGCCGACGGAGGTGGCGACGGGATCGTTCGGAACGAGATAGACGCGCAGATCGGGACCGTTATCCACTTCAAAATCCTGCAAACGCAAGATGCGCGACCCGTCAGCGAGTTGATAGACCAATGCCTGTCCACTCCCCGCGTGAAACAGGTCGTAGAACGAACCTTGCGCGAGTAGTTTCATTTCCGCTTCGGGCATCGCCTCTTCCATCATTTTGGTCGGTTCTGCCATCGCAGTGGACATCGTCTTTGTCGCCTGCGCGCTCACCTCGGCAGGCATGGCTGTGGGGAACGATTCGTCTACCTCCACGTTGATCCATAACGGCGAAAGCAGATAATAGGCAATTGGGAGTCCAACGATCACGGCAAGCGCAATTCCAAGATAAAGCAGGTTTCGATTTTTCATTTCGTTCTCCTCTCAAGGTTGATTACTGGACAATCACGAGAGATTCGCCCTTACAGCCCAGCGATTACAAAAGGATTAACGAGCACGCTGGCGGGTGATACAATCGTGCCACATCCCAAGGAGATCAGGTCATTAAATGGCAAAGCCTGTTATTTTTTCAATAGACGACGATCCCTCCGTTTTGAACTCCATCGAGCGCGACCTGCGCGCCAAATACGGAAGCGACTATCGCATCATCCCCATCAATTCTGGCAAAGCGGCGCTCGAATATTTGAAGAAGATGGAACAGCGCAACGAAACGGTCGCGCTGTTTTTGGTTGACCAGCGCATGCCCGAAATGAACGGCACGGAGTTTCTTGCCGAGGCGATGAAGACCTATCCGCAAGCCAAACGCGTCCTGCTCACCGCCTACGCCGACACGCAAGCGGCGATCGATTCGATCAATGAAGTGCGGCTCGATTACTACTTGATGAAGCCGTGGCATCCGCCGAGCGAACGGCTCTACCCCATCCTCGATGAATTGCTCGAAGACTGGAAAGCCCACGTGCGATTGCCGTACGAGGGCATCCGTGTGGCAGGCGCGTTATGGTCTCTTTCGAGTCATCAAGTGAAAGACTTTCTCACGCGGCATCAAATCCCTTATCAATGGCTGGACGTTGAAAAGGATGAAAGGGCGCGCAAACTCGTCGAAGGCGTCACCAGCGAAACGAAACTGCCCGTCATCTTTTTCCCCGACGGCAAAACGTTGATCGCACCCGATCTAAAACAACTCGCAGATAAAGTCGGTTTGCAAACACAGGCGGGACTTCCGTTCTACGACATCATCGTCATCGGCAGTGGACCTGCGGGTCTCGCGGCGGCAGTGTATGCTGGCAGTGAAGGCTACAAGTGTCTCGTCGTTGAGAAAGCCGCGCCAGGCGGGCAGGCTGGCTCAAGCCCGAAGATCGAAAATTATCTCGGTTTCCCTTCGGGCATCTCTGGCGATGACCTCACACGCCGCGCGGTCTCGCAGGCAAAACGCTTCGGGGTAGAGATACTCTCCGCACAAGAGGCAAGCCGAATCGTCGTCAAAGACGCGTATCGAATCGTCCAATTAAAAGATGGGACGGAGATTTCGTCTCATGCGGTTCTCATCGCCACAGGCGCGTCATTCCACACATTGAAGATGTCAGGCGCGGACAAACTCACAGGCGCGGGCATCTATTACGGCGCGGCGTACACTGAGGCGATGAATTACAAAGACGGCGATGTATTCGTCGTCGGCGGCGCAAACTCGGCGGCGCAGGGCGCGATCTATCTCAGCCAATTTGCGCGCAAGGTCACTGTGCTTGTGCGCGGGCACGAACCCACCGCCTCGAAACATCTCGTGGACGCGATGCAAAGCAACCCCAAGATCGAAATCCTCACCGACACCGACCTGCTCGACGTGAAGGGCAGCGCCACGCTCGAACAGATCACCTTCAAAAATACAAAGACGAACCAAACGCAGACCTGCGACGCCTCGGCGTTGTTCGTGTTCATTGGCGTCCGCCCGCAAAGCCAGATGGTTGCGGATTTAGTGAAGCGAAGCGACAAGGGATATGTGTTCACGGGTCCCGATGTGATGGTGGATAAAAACCCGCCTCAGGGCTGGACTCTCGAACGGGATCCGTTTCTTTTGGAAACCTCCACCCCTGGAATTTTCGCGGCAGGCGACGTACGCTTCGGGACCAACCATCGAGTTGCCTCGGCTGTGGGAGAAGGCGCCATCGCCTACGCGTTGATGAAGGAGTATTTGAAGTCGTTATAGAAAAATGCCCCCGTTTTCACGAGGGCATGGTTTGGGTTTACGAAACTGTTTCTACTCGAATCTCTTTCAGGATGGCTGAAACATCAGCTTCTGATTGGATATGCTGTTTAAGAACCTGCGCGGTCTTTTCCATTACGCGATCGGCGGAAAGTTTTGCCAAATCCTGCCGCATGGCTTGCCCGATGTACAACTTGAGCAACGCCTCCACGGACATATCCCTGCCCGCGGCGATCTTTTCGAGCGATGTTAATGTGTCGGAAGGAATATGAATCGTTACAGGTTTGCTCTCACGCAAGCGAACCTTCAATTCGAAGCCTTCCTCGGTTTTCAGCGGTTGTTCAGTTTGCTTCTTCATAAGCGAAGAATTTTATACTGTGGTGAAGTGGATGGAGGGAACGGAAGACGGATGGTTTATTGTTAGTTGTCCCACGAAAATTCATCTGGCAGCATTGGGATCTGCTGAACCCGCCAATTTGCCTTTTCTTTCAAACGATGAAAACTCAGTCGAACCCTGAACTCCTCGCCTAATGTTGGAGCGTTTCTGCCAGCGATCCAAATAGTATCTTGTGTATTGGGGTTATATTTTACTTGTAACATGCCGTTTGGCACTGCCGCTACAGTAATGCTCTTCAAATTATTCCCTTTGGACTCTTCTTCGTAATTATATTTCACGAATATGGTAGTGGTCAGATACGTCTCGCCTTTCAGATTCACAATTTCAGGTAATTTACCCGAGATTTCCAAATCCTGTCCAGAGCGAACCTGCTTTACAACCATTGAAAGTTGAGAAATCTGCAACGTTGCAGTGCCTTGCCCAGATACTTTCTCGGCTTTTGAATCAACAAACAAAGCCTGTTTAAGGGCATATTCTGGATGGAAGAGATAACATGCGCGTTTGTAATCAACCTTTCCAAATAGCCGTTGTTCTATTCTCGGCATTCCAAGACGATCTAATGCTTCCCGTGTAATATCTTCGCCAATATCTGCAACCTGGTCGCTTTCTACTCGAAAGATCTCCTGCGCGCTCGTTCGATAATCATACACAGCCTGCGTTACGAGACGCAAAGAAACCTTTTCGATTTCTTCAAGGCGGTCAAGATTGTAGCGAAGTTCTTCAGGGTTGATCAGCATAGTTTTTGTTTTGTGATTCGGAGATCAGCCTTCTTTGCATGCCAGAACCAATCTTTGATTTTGCTAATTCAACGTACTTTTTTTCAAGTTCAATGCCGATGTATCGTCGGTTCTCCTGGATTGCGGCAAGCGCCGTAGTGCCGCTACCCATAAAACAATCCAAAACAACTTCATCTGGGTCAGTAAGCAAGCGGATGACCCGTCGAGGCAGTTCCAACGGAAATTTCGCTTCGTGATCATCGTTTGCTCGCACAGAGGGGAATTCCCACACCCCGCGAGAACCCCACTCCTTCCATTCACCAGCAGAGAGTCTATCTCTATCATATTTCGTAATGCCTGGCTTCCAGAAGAAGTACAAGTACTCAAATTCATCCACAGAGCGATAGGATAAGCTAGCCCAACGTGAATTCTCCCAAGCGGCGTCCTTTACCCAAACTCTCCGATCATAAGGATAAAAGCCCGCTTCCAATGCCCAACGCTCGACCATGCCGCCCACGATTTTTACCCTTGTTTGCGACTCATGCTTGCCGCCACGAATATTGTTGCCGTGCAGCCGTCGGTCAATCGTTTGCTCGCTGCAATTTAATAGTTCAGCCAGTTGGTTACGACTGTACGCTGGATATTTCCTCATTGCGCTCAAGACATCTTCACGCGTAACGGGAGAGCGTTTTTTGTTGACGGCATCCGCTTGGACGCGGGGCATGGCATGGTCTTTAAAAACTAGAATATCCGCGATGTTTATTACTAAAAACCCACCTGGCTTAATAATCGGAAAATGTAAATTGATAACGGATTCAAGAAGATTCTGCCAATCTTCGAAGGTCAAATGAGCTTCGTATTCTTTACCGACGAAATAAGGCGGCGACCAAACGCTAGCGGCAACGCTATTGGGTTCAATCTTCGGCAAGATTTCCCTTGCGTCTCCATGATAAATCCCATTGACAGGCAAATAGGATTCATGCGTATTTCCATTGGAATAAAGCGCGTGAAATGTTCCTTGTAAGTTTTTGGGAAGTCTGGCTATATTAAAAGTGGGAAAGGCATGTTCGGTCATAGAAAACTACCTTCGTAATCATTCATTTGTTCTAATTATACACACCTTTTGTCGCAGTGTCTTCATCGGCTATAATTCTTTCTTGGTAACGTGAAAAAACTAAATGAATCTCTCCGACCTCCGCAAATCACCCCTCTTTGAAGGCTTGACAGACGATGAGTTGCGACAACTCATGGAAAACGCCAAGCCTGTCTCTCTGCGCGCGGGCGAATGCCTAATGAAGCAAGGCGATGTGGGCGACGCGGCGTACGTGGTGGTGAAAGGAGAGTTTGAGGTCAGCAAACAGTCGGGACAATCGCTGATCAAAATTGACGTGCGGAATCCAGGCGACGTGTTGGGCGAGATGGCGCTGCTCTCGAGTTCGCCGCGTTCTGCTAGTGTGGTGGCAGTCACCGATTGCGAGGTGTTGCGGATTTCTCCCGAAGCATTTGAAAATCTACTGTCCACGAGTTCGACCGCGACGTTGGCGGTTTTGCATTGGGTGATGAATCGTCTCAGCCAGAACGACGCGTTGCTCCACCAGCAGGAACGGATGGCGGCGCTCGGCACGTTGAGCGCGGGGCTGGCACACGAGTTGAACAATCCCGCCGCGGCGGCGCAGCGGAGCGCGGCAGAGTTGCAGACCACGCTCGTCAAATGGCAGGCGTTGACGCACGAGATCGAATCGGTCGCGGTCAAAGAGAATCAAACCGAATGGCTGAATCAATTGAAGCAGGACGCGGCGCGGCGGTTCGAGGCGCGGGTCAAACTTGAGGCGTTGGAAAAAATTGACTTGGTGGACCAGCTTCAATCGTGGTTGGAAGCGAACGGGGTTGAATCCGCTTGGGAGCTTGCGCCCGCGTTGGTCAACTTCGGGTGGGACGTCGAGTCGCTTGAAGGGTTGAAGGAGTCGGTATTTTTCCAATTGTCGGTACAGTGGCTTGGCGCAAGTTGCTTGATGATGGAACTGCTCGCGGAGGTGCAACATACGACGGAGCGCGTCTCTGAAATTGTGCGCGCGGTGAAATCGTATTCGTATCTCGATCAGGCGCCGCTGCTCGAAGTGGACGTGCATGAGGGACTTGAAAATACGCTGATCATTTTGCAACACAAGTTGAAACAAGGCGTGACGGTGAAACGCGAGTACGCGCCTGACCTGCCGCGCATCGAAGCGTACGCAAGCGAGTTGAATCAAGTGTGGACGAATATCATTGACAACGCCGCGGATGCAATGAATGGAAATGGTGAAATCATCTTGCGGACACGGACAGAAGACAACCGCGTGATCGTCGAGATCATTGATAACGGACCCGGCATCCCTGAAAATATTCAGGAGCGCATCTTCGAGCCGTTCTTTACTACCAAGCCAGTGGGGAGCGGAACAGGACTCGGCTTGCACATATCGCACGACATCATCGCGAACCATCATCGCGGACAGTTGCTCGTGAAGTCGAAGCCTGGCGAGACGATTTTCAAAGCGGTGTTGCCGATTAAGCACGAGAACGATGGGTCGGCAAAGAATTATGATAGATGATGCAACGTTGGTCGAGTAGTCCCGCGATGCTTTTCGCGGGACGTATCGAGACCAACGATGTTCAAAAGAAATTTTGTAACAATAATTGTTTTACCGCGTGGTGGTCTCGATACGCCCTCGCAACTACCGCTCGGGCTACTCGACCACCGGGTTTGAATCCAAAGGAGAAACCATGAACAGCGAAAAAGAAATGAAAGAAATACTTTTGTCCGCGAAGACGGTCGCCAGTGTGGGGTTATCGTCGAACCCCGCGAAGGAAAGTTTTGGCATCGTGCAATATTTGAAAGATCAGGGATACAGAATCATTCCTGTGAATCCAGGCGCGACGGAGATCATGGGCGAAAAGGCGTATCCCGATTTATCCTCGATTCCCGAATCGGTGGATGTGGTACAAGTCTTTCGTAAGCCTGAGGATGTTCCGCCCGTCGTGGATGAAGCGATCAAAATCGGCGCGAAGGTTGTGTGGATGCAAGAAGGAATCGTCAACGAGGAAGCCGCGCAGAAGGCGCGCGAGGCGGGATTGAAAGTTGTGATGGACGCGTGCATGAGGGCGATGCACCGCGCGTTGATCGGGCCGAGACGGATTAATATTTGAACCCGGTAGGGGCAGGTCTTAGACCTGCCCCTACGTTTATTTTTGGAAACGCAACCGCACCGCACGCGGGTCGCGCCCGAAGGCGAGACGTTTCGCCCAAGTCGTTGGGATGGCGCGCAGGGATTCCGCGTCCAAATCGGACCGTGAGGTTGTCTGCCAACCCACCGCATTCAACACACATTCGATTCGATCCGCGCCAGATTCCAAATCACAGCCTGCGGAGGCGAGCGCGTCAGCGTTGAGGAGAATCTCCATCGCCGCGCGCGGACGCGTCACCCGCAAGATTCCATTCAACAAGCAAGCGTCGTCGTTCAACAAACTCTCGATCAAACTCCCCCACGGAAAGTTGATGCTGACGTGCGAAGCCAGTCCGTTCAATTCGCAAGGCAATGCCTGCGCGCTGGCAATGACGAACAACGCGTTCGGCAGTTTTGTCCGTGAATTGACGCGTAAATTCTCGCGGCACGAATCAATGCCGATGAAGAATGTATCCTTGTGTTGTTCCGCCATGCGAAGGGCAAAACGCCCATCGCCGGCGCCGAGATCAATCGAAACTTCGTTGTGCTTCGTGAGCCGCTCGGTTAATTCATCAAATGTTATTTCACGGGACACCTTGCCCCGAATTGTTTCCATGACGAACCTCCATTCTGTCGTGTGAGATAAAAGGGACAGAATGGAGCGAGGCGGTCCACGCGCACGATGGGAAGCGATTAACGCTAGAATGCACCTTCGTCAGGCGCCATCGAGATCGTCGGGTGTAGGTTTTTTACGAATGTGGGGGAACGCGAAACAAGCCCAGCGGGCTTCTAACAAACTGCATCTGGTTTCAGAGATGACTTAACAGGGTGGTCGAGTGAAGTTCCGGTTCATGATTTGCATTGTAACGCGAACCGCAGAGATTTGGGGTTAGAGATTCATTTGCAAATTCAATTTGTCTTCACATAAATCGCGAGCAGGATTGTGAAGTCTGCCGCCATGTGACCGAGGACCGGCGCGAGCAAACCGTTATCCTCCATTTTCAATTGCCGCCAGAACCAACCCGCGATAGTCAGAATTGCAACGGCAATCAAGTTCGCCAACGGATGTACCCTGCCGTACAAAATCAACGCGTGAAAACCTGCATACAAAAGGTCATTCCAGCGAATGCCTCTTGACTCGTTTCCCAAATATCCGCGCCAAAAATATTCCTCGACAAACGGATTGACCAAAGCGAAATACGCGATGAACGGCAGCCACGTCGCGCGGTTGAGTCCAAGCGCTTCCAACTGTGCGGGCAGGTTGTTTGCAATGCCAAAATAATTCCAAAACAAGAACACGCCCACGCCGCTGGACGCGCCCAGCAACACGCTGACTAGAATCCATTTTGAATTTGCACTGGTGAAAAGAACGGAGACGGGAATCTTTGGTCGCGCGATCAGCAACGAGCCGATAATTGCAACGTGG
Source organism: Anaerolineales bacterium (assembly GCA_020847435.1). Lineage (GTDB taxonomy): Bacteria > Chloroflexota > Anaerolineae > Anaerolineales > Villigracilaceae > Defluviilinea. Next base: position 7,073 of record JADLBX010000019.1, on the reverse strand, counting down.
AATCCGAGTAACGCGCTCCACGCGCTGTGAAAAACGAACAGCCCCAAACCCACCGCAAGATACGCCAGCGACGGTGCGACCCACTTCATATAACCTGTGTGACAATCGTGCCCTTCGCGCCAGCAGATTTCAAAGCGGATGAAACCTCGTCGGCGTTTTCCGGCTGGATGAGCGCGATCATGTTCCCACCGCGTCCTCCGCCGCTTAGTTTTGCCCCAACCGCCCCAGCCTTCCGCGCCGCATCGACGAGGCGATCCAGTTCCGGCGAAGAGACGGTCATCTCCTGCAACAAGGCGTGGTTTTGATTCATCAAATCGCCAAGCAGTCTCCAATCTCCAATCTCAATTCTCGTTCTTGCTTCCTTCGCAATCTCACCCACTTGATCGAACACACCCTCCCATCTTGCTTTATCCGCCTCCCAAAGCCGCCTCACATCCGCCACGGATTCCTTTGTCGGCGCGGGGATGCCGGTATCGCCGATGACGATGGTGAACGGCGCGGCAGGTTTGAAAGTTTCGATGATGTTGCCCTCACCCGCTTCGACTTCGCTATCGCTCCGCTCAGCGCGGAAAGAGGTTGCTTTTACAAAATACACCGGCTTGGCATAGGTGACAACGGTATTGTCAATTCCCGAGGGCGTGCCATGATGGAGTTTTTCGATGTCATAGGCGAAGGCGTTGACTTCCTCATCGGTCATTGGATGAACGAGGAAGGAGGAAAGAGCACGCACGAGGGCAACTGTCACAGCCGCGCCGGAACCGAGTCCGGAAGCGACGGGGATGGAGGATGTGATTTTGATTTCAAGATTCGGGAATGGCGAAACACGCGAGATGAATAAAAAATTGTGGATGACTGCCGCAATTGGATGATCGGAGGGGAGCGAGTTAAGGTCGGCGTGGAGGTGAATGCCGGGGGCGTGGATCCAAATCCCCGTCGAGTTTGAAGCGAGAATCTCTGCCTCCGCGTGGACTTGCGTCACCGGAAGCGCCAGCGCAGGGCGTCCATACACCACAGCGTGTTCGCCGAAGAGGATGATCTTGCCGGGCGCGGAGGCAGTAGTCATGTAGGACAAATTGCCAATTTGTCCTACGAGAAGTAAAAGATCACAAGCACGGTCAACATCCACAACGCGACCGTGATTTGCAGTGGGCGGTCTTTGAGCGCGACTTCGTCGGGCGCTCCCGCCGCGTGCCCGGTTTGAATCAATTGCAGGTAGCGAAAGATGCCGTACACCACGAATGGAATCGTGAGCATCATGCTGTGATTCGCCGGCAGGTTTTCGGCGAAGAACGTGTACAGCGAATACGTGACGATGGTCATGCCTGAAACGATGGTGATGAATTGATCGAGGAGCGGGAGGGTGTAGCCGTCCAACACTTTGCGATGCGCGCCGGCGCCTTTTTCGAGCAGGCTCATTTCTGCGCGGCGTTTGCCGAAACCGAGGTACAACGAGAACAACGTGGTGATGACGTACAGCCACGGCGAGAAGCGCTCGACCGTGATCAACGTCACGCCCGAACCGACGCGCAAGACAAATCCAAATGAAACGATCAGCACGTCGAGAATCGGCACGTGTTTGATCCAACGCGAGTAAAGGATGTTAATGAGGAGATACGCGGCGAGATAAACGGAAAATACGGGCGTCAGCAAATACCCAAGTGGAAGCGCAATCGCAATCAGCGCGACCGCCGCGCCCCATGCCGCGCCGATCGGCAATTTGCCCGAAGCGATGGGACGCTGTTTTTTTTCGGGGTGTTGGCGGTCCGCCTCCACGTCGGCGATATCGTTGATGAGGTAGACCGCGCTGGAGATCAAACAGAACAAAAAGAATCCCGCGAGCGTGCGTAAAAACGGTTCACGCAGGAACAACTGCTTGTCGAAGATCAGCGCGAAAAACACAAAGCCGTTCTTCGTCCATTGGCGCAGGCGCATGGTTTTGAGCAGGGCGGAGAGCATGACGCAATGATAACAGAGGGGTGAAGTAATTTGTAAACGGTAATTGATCGGCAATTGACGGTTCAAGAATTAGAGAATTGAGTAAAATGCTCACATGCCAAAAGTTCGTTTGGATGTGTTACTCGTCGAACGCGGATTAGCCGACTCGCGCGCCAAAGCGCAAGCCCTCATCATGGCGGGACAAGTGCGCGTGACCGGTCAAGTCGCATGGAAACCTGCCGCGCCCGTGGACAGCGACTCAAACCTGACGGTTGACTCCGGTCCGCGCTTCGTCTCACGCGGCGGCGAAAAACTGGACGCGGCGCTCGAAGCGTTCGTGATTGATGTGAGCGGACTCGTCTGCGCGGACGTCGGCGCGTCCACCGGCGGTTTCACCGACTGCCTGCTTCAGCGCGGCGCGGCAAAGGTCTACGCGATTGACGTGGGCAAGGGCATCCTGCACTGGAAACTCCGCAACGATCCGCGCGTGACAGTGATGGAAGAGACCAACGCGCGCTATGTCGAATCTCTGCCGGAGCAAGTTGATCTCGTGACGATTGACGCGTCTTTCATTTCATTGAAGATTTTGTTGCCGGTGGTGAAATCTTGGTTTGCCAGTTCTGATTCTCACCGCCAAGCGCGCGAAGAACGCAAAGAAAAAGATTTAAATCTTAGCGACCTTGGCGGTTCAAGAAAAAGCGACGGCGAAATAATTGCCTTGATAAAGCCCCAATTCGAAGCCGGGAAAAAGGATGTTTCGCGCGGCGACGGCGTGATCCGCGATCCGGAAATCCACAAGCAGGTGCTCCTCGACGTGCTGACCTTCGCCCAAAACGAAGGCTTTGGGGTTCGCGGGCTGGTGAAGAGTCCGCTGGCGGGACCGAAGGGGAATGTCGAGTTTCTGGCGTGGATGGATCTCAATGAAGATACCACCTCCCTCATGCCGCTCATCTCAGCGGCGCTGTCTGAAAACAAGCCAGGCTGGGATGATAAGAAGTAGTTGTATAATGGACTCACGATGGTCGTTGTAAACGTTCCTCCTATTAACAAGCGCAAACGCGTTCCACAAGCGGCGATTGACCAAGTCGTGAAGCAGATCGTGGAAAAGTTCAAGCCACAGAAGATCATCCTATTCGGCTCGTACGCGCGCGGAAATCCGCGCCCCGAAAGCGACGTGGACATGCTGGTCGTGATGGACACGCCGCTCAAGGAAGTGCAACAAGCCATTCAAATCTGCCAGCAGATCAAATACCGCTTTGGTTTGGATTTGATCGTCCACACGCCAAGTTATCTCGCAGAGCGGATGAAAATGGGCGATTGGTTCCTTCGTGATGTCTTGAAAGAGGGCAAGGTTTTATATGAAGCCCGCAACAGCTGAGTGGGTTAAAAAAGCCGAAGGCGATTTCCTCACAGCAGGGCGCGAAATGCGGACGCGTAAGTCTCCAAATTATGATGCCGTCTGTTTTCATTCCCAGCAATGCGCCGAGAAATACCTGAAAGCCGTATTGCAAGACAGCAACAAACATATTCCCAAGATTCACAATCTGGTTGAATTGATGTTGCTCTGCGAAGAGATTGATAGCAGTTTTGAAATGCTCCGCGCCGATCTTGTGACGATGGAACGTTATGCCGTGCGCGGACGCTACCCCGGCGAATCGGCAGAGAAGGAAGACGCTCGATCCGCCTACGCCGCGGCTGGGACCGTGAGAAAGTTTGTCAGGCAAAAGTTGGGATAAAGTAGCCGCTGGTGGGACCGAAGGGAAACATCGAGTTTTTGGCGTGGATAAACACAACTCAAGGTGAGAACGACTTGGATAGTTTGATAAGAAATTTGGGTATATAATCCAAGCATTGATTTACCTGTTTTCATGAAAGGCAAACAATGAGCGAATATCAATTTACCGTTGTCATTGAGCCAGACGAGCAGGGTTATCATGCTTTTGTACCTGCGTTGCAAGGCTGTCACTCGTTTGGAGATACGGTTGAGGAAGCGCAGGCAAACATCATGGAGGCGATTGAAGTCCACGTCGAATCCATGCTTGAAGATGGCGAGCCTGTGAAGTAGTAGGGTCACCTAGGGCAACGCCAAGTCATTAGCGCGGGTGGATTATTTCGGCAATTCCACTGTAATCCCCTCGAGCCTGTTGAAATGCTTCTGATCGAAGTTGTAGATTTTATCTACGAACGACCCGATTTCCCCTTTTTGCCGCACGTTTGATTTTTACCTGCTTGCGAATAGAATCAAAATCCTGCCTGCCTGAAACTTTCAGAATCCCGCGCAGGTTGAGAAGGGTGTAGGGAATTTTGTATTTGAGTTTGAGCATTGGTCGAATTATAGTCGCATCATGGTCAATTGGCTGGATGAGAAGAGTCCGTTGGTGGGACCGAAGGGAAACATCGAGTAACCGCGTAGGGGCACAGCGAATCCTTTCAGGATTTTGACGAGAGATCGTCCCGCTGTGCCCCTACTTATTTAATTTTTCTCAGCGCTCTCCGTGTCTCTGTGGCTAATTAATTCGGTTATACTTCCCCCCGCCTATGACCGACCATATCCGTAATTTCTGTATCATCGCCCATGTGGACCATGGAAAATCCACGCTTGCCGACCGCCTGTTGCAACTGACGGGCGCGATCTCGGAACGCGAGATGACCGAGCAGGTGCTGGATACGATGGACATCGAACGCGAAAAAGGCGTCACGATCAAGGCGTCCGCGGTCCGCATGTATTACACGGCGAAGGACAATTTCAAATACGAGATCAATCTCATTGACACGCCCGGTCACGTGGACTTCGGGTACGAGGTCAGCCGCGCGCTCAAGGCGTGCGAAGGCGCGGTGTTGGTGGTAGACGCCACGCAGGGCATCGAAGCGCAGACGCTGGCGAATCTCTATCAGGCGCTCGACGCCGACCTCACGCTCATCCCCGTCATCAACAAAATTGACCTGCCCTCCGCGCGTCCCGACGAAGTGGCTGAAGATGTGGGCAGCCTGCTGGGGGTCCCGCCTGAAGCGGTGTTGCGTGTCTCGGCGAAAGAGGGCGTCAACGTGGATCAAATCCTCGAGGCGATCGTCACGCGCGTCCCCCCTCCAAAAGATGCGGACGACGCGCCGTTGCGCGCGCTCGTCTTCGATTCGCATTACGATTCGTACAAGGGCGTGATCGCCTATATCCGTGTCGTTGAAGGTTCGCTGAAATCTACCGACGTGTTGCGAATGTTTTCGACGCGCGAAGATATGCGCCCCGTTGAAATTGGAATCTTCGCGCCGAGCATGAAACCTGCGGAGCGACTCGGCTCGGGCGAGGTGGGCTACATCGCGACGGGATTCAAAACCGTGCATGAGTGCCGCGTGGGAGATACGATCACGCGCGCCGCCCAGCCTGCCCCAGCCCCTTTACCCGGGTACCACACCCCGAAGCCGATGGTCTTCGCGGGGATTTATCCTGTGGAGGCGGACGACTACCCCGAACTGCGCGACTCGCTGGAGAAGTTGCAACTCAACGACGCCTCGCTCACGTATCAACCCGAAACATCGCAAGCGCTGGGGTTCGGATTCCGCGCGGGCTTTCTCGGTCTCTTTCACATGGAGATCATTCAGGAACGCATTGAACGCGAATACGATTTGGATGTGCTGTTCACCGCGCCGTCGGTGGAATATCAAGTGTTGATGATTGATAACTCGACCGTGCCTGTGGATTCGCCCGCCGAACTGCCCGACGAATCGAAGATCGTCGAAGTGCGCGAGCCGTGGATGACGATCGAGATCATCACACCCACCGATTATTACGGTCCGATCATGGACATTGTCACCAAACGACGCGGTATCTTCAAACAGCAAGAGTATCCCGCTCCGCATCGCGTCCAATTGGATTTTGAAATTCCGCTCTCGGAAATTATCGTGGACTTCTTCGACGATTTGAAATCGCGCACGAAAGGCTATGCCTCGCTCGATTATCAATTTTTGGAATACCGCCCCGACGAGTTGCAGAAACTGGAGATCCTCGTCAACGGCGAGCCTGTGGACGCGCTGGCGACCATCGTCCATCAAAAGGACGCGTACCACAAGGGTCAACGCCTCATCACCAAGCTGAAAGAGTTGATTCCACGCCAGTTGTTCGACGTCGCGGTACAAGCCTCCGCTGGCGGACGAATCGTCTCGCGGGCAAATGTCAAAGCCACGCGCAAAGATGTTCTCGCAAAATGTTACGGCGGCGACATCACGCGCAAGAAGAAATTGCTCGAGAAACAGAAGAAGGGCAAGAAACGTTTGAAGATGGTCGGCAACGTCGAAATCCCGCAGGACGCGTTCATGGCGGTGTTGAAGTTGAATGAGGAATGAGGAAGTAAAAACGTAAACACGGAAACAGGTAGACACGTATGTGCTTGTCTACCTGTCTACCTGTCTACCTGTCTACTTGTTTACCTGCATATTGAGGAAATAATATGAAAGACGCAAAAAAATGGCTCCCCGGCGCGATCATCAGCATCCTGCTGATCGGCGCGATCCTCTATTTCGTTGACCTGCGCAAAATGGTGGACGCGTTGCGCAACGCGAATTACGTCTACCTCGCCATCGCGTTGGTCATTGGCTTTGTGTGGATGGCGGTGCGCGCGCAAGTGTGGCGGACTCTGCTTCGCGACCGCGCTTCGTTTAGCGACGTGTTCTGGACGATCGGCGAGGGATATATGCTCAACAACTTCCTTCCCTTCCGCCTCGGCGAGATCGGACGCGCGTTCCTGCTCAGCCGCAAATCTTCGATGACTTTTATGGAAATCATCCCAACTATTGTGATCGAACGCACGATGGATTTAATTTACACAGCCATTATTTTTGTTTCCGTGATTCCCTTCGTCGTCGGCGCGGAGGGAAGCGCGCGGGGGGCGATCGTTGCCGGTTCGGTGGTGCTGGCGGGTTTCGTACTGTTGTTCATTCTGGCGCGCAACAACCAATGGGCGCTCGATCTTTTTCACAAACTCACCGCGCGATTTCCGCGCTTGCAAAAATTCGGCGCCAGTTTCCTCGAATCGTTCTTCGCTGGCTTGAGCGTGCTTACCGACGGCTGGCTCTTCGTCAAATTCCTGTTTTGGATGACGATCAACTGGGCGATTTCCATTGTCGCCTACTACCTCATCATCCGC
>JADLBX010000018.1 GCA_020847435.1 Anaerolineales bacterium | reverse complement strand
GACAGGGTTGAGTCTCGGCTTGATTTCTTGAACCGCCAAGCCCGCTAAGGGCGCCAAGTCTTAATTCTTTCTTTGCGTTCTTCGCGCTCTTGGCGGTAAATCTTATGACCTGTCCGCCCTCAAACCCTTTGGGAGAGGGCCGGACTGAGGGTAACTCACTCCCCCGCTTTCGGGATATATTCCCCTTCCACCCAAAACTCGCCGCTGGGACTCACTTCTTTTTTCCAGATCGGCACGATCTCTTTGAGTCGGTCAATGCCATAGCGCGCCGCCTCAAAGACTCCCGTATCGCGGTGAGCGGCGGTGCAAGCGATCAACACGGTCGGCGTTTTTGGATACAGTTTGCCGATCCGCTGAACGATGGCGATTCCCTCGACCGCGTCCCATTTGGCGCGTATCTCGTCTGCCACTTGTTTCATCTTCTCTTCCGCCATAGGGATGTATGCTTCGTATTCTAGATATTCCGTTTGATGCTCCTCGCCGCGCTTAGTTTCGCCGCGCACCATGCCTGTGAAGATTGCCGCCGCGCCCGTAGATATGAGCGTAATCCGCGCGAGCAGGTCGTTCAAGTCTATTTCGTCTTCGGTTATAGAAAATACAGTTGGCAAGCTGGAAGGTTGCATATTGAAAGTCATCCGCCCGACACGGGAGGAAACACACCAATCTCAGCCTTCGACGGGATGATTGCCTCGTCGAAGGCATATTCGCGATTGATCGTCACCAACACGCTCTTCAGAGAATCTTTTATTTTCGGATATTTCTCCGAAAGATTCACTTTCAAATCGCCTATCGTCGCTTCGGCTGGGAGTTCCAAATCCAGCGATTTAACGCCCATCCGCTCACGGACAGTAGCAAAGAACAACAATTTGATATGGTTCATAGTCTCTAAATCCAAACATCGTTCGGCGCGGTCTTCTCACTGACGACATCGCCCGTGTTAACCGTACCCGCTGGCTCGACCAGTAAAATGTGACACTCCTCGTTAGCGACAGGCTTATGCTCCACGCCTTTTGGAACAACATACATCTCGCCTTCGTTCAACGCGACATGTCCCGCTCGAAAATGGATGTCGAGCGTTCCGTGCAACACAAGAAAGACCTCATCCGTCTCGGGATGGCTGTGCCAATCAAATTCTCCCTGCGCCTTCACAACCTTGAATTGATAATCGTTCATCTGCGCCACGATCTTCGGCGACCAATGCTCGGAAAATTTGGATAATTTATTTTGAAGGTTTATCGAGTCGTACTTCATGGGCATCTCATTTTTTACCTGTCTACGTATTTACCTGTCTACGTGTTTCCGTGTCTACCTGCCTACGCCTCATTCACCACATCGCCAGATTGTCCGCCGCGTTTTTCAACCAAGCGGATGTTTTGAATCCGCATCGTCTTCTCCGCCGCTTTCGCCATATCGTAGACCGTGAGCGCGGCGACCGAGACGGCGGTCAGCGCTTCCATTTCGACGCCCGTCTTGCCGACAGTTTTCACGGTGGCGGTGATGACAACCCCAGGCAAAGAATCGTCCAGCGCGAGGTCCACGTCCACTTTCGAGAGTGGGAGAGGATGACAAAGGGGAATCAGGTCGGAGGTCCGTTTTGAAGCGGCGATGCCCGCGATCTGCGCGACGGTGAGCACATCCCCTTTTTTCATCTGCCCCGCGCGGATTAAATCCAGCGTCTCTTTTTTCATGTGGATTTCGCCGCGCGCGACCGCGACGCGTTCGGTGTCGGGCTTATCGCCGACATCCACCATTTTCACACGCCCACGCTCGTCGAGATGCGATAGTTGATTGGACATGCGTAGATTATAATTCAAGCCTCATGGAAAATTTGCTCGGACGACAACTGAACTACAACGTCCAAACGCCCGTGTACGAGGGACCGCTCGACCTTCTGCTGGATTTGATCGAGCGCGCCGAATTGGACATCACCGCCGTCTCGCTTGCGTTGGTGACCGACCAATACCTCGCGTACATCAACGCCATGGAAGAGTTGAACGCCGACGAAATTTCGGCGTTTTTGGTAATTGCGGCGAAGTTGTTGCAGATCAAGTCCGAGGCGATTTTGCCGCGACCGCCCGCGCGTGAGGCTGGCGAAGAGGATGCAGGCGCGTCGCTCGTTGACCAGTTGAAGTTGTACAAACGCTTCAAAGAGATCGGCGGCTGGCTGAACGGACGGCAGGACGAAAATTTGCGGACCTATTTGCGAATCGCTCCACCCCCGAAAGTGGAACCGAAACTCGACATGTCGAATCTCACGCTCGAGAAGTTGGTCAACGCGGCGGAAGTTGCCTTTGCCCGCGAGAAGGAAAAGAAACCGCTCGCGTCCGTGATCGCGCCGCCGCGCGTGACTATCCGTGAAAAGATTGACTTGATCGCCAGAATCGTGCGCGACGTGCAACGCACCACTTTCCGCTCGTTGGTGGATGGCGGAGCCTCGCGCATCGAGATCGTCGTCACATTTTTGGCGATGCTCGAACTCATCAAACGCTACCGCATTGACGTTCATCAGGAATCGCTATTCAGCGACATCGAAATCAACCGCAATGCAGATTGGAATGATGAGGAAGAACTGGAATTGGAGTTTGAGTAGAAAAGTAGAACTTGAGGGATTACGACAATTCTGGAACGCGAATTACGCGAATGGGCTAATTTCACGAATTTCAGGATTTATTCGCGTCATTCGCAAATTTGAGGCATTCGCGTTAAAGGTTTTCGACTTTGAGAAAACCACACATGGGGACTATTGGCGATCAGGATTTTTCAACTGATCGCTTTTCTTCCAAAAACCACTTCGAAGCCACAGACCAATCAATGCACCGAGGTTGTCGAAGATTGCCACATCCCACAATGACGGAAATCTCCCCGGCACAAATGATTGATGAAATTCATCACTCGCGGCATAGAACAAAGCGATCAACCACGCAAGCCAGCGGCGATCCTTGCGAAACTCAAGCGCGTACCAAAGGCAATAAGCCAATACCGCGTATTCAAAGATATGCCCTGACTTCTTGATGATTCGATCCACCAACCCAAAGCTTGGCAATTCAGTTGAAGGCTGAGACGAAAACCAAAAGATGACCGCCATCGTCAACAACGCGGGAAGCCAGCGGAAGAAACAAAATCTTTTCATGTGAAATCAAAAAATGCCATCGCCATTTTTTTCGGCGACGGCATTTCCAATCCAAATCAACTTATGTGTCCTGCAAACTGATCGCCACCGTACAACTTCCATCGCCAAGATCCACGCTCTGGATCACAACCGCCTTGCCGCTCGGATCGCCATCAAAGACGATGCTAAAGACGCCGTTTGAGGTCGTAGTAAGCAACCCGCGTTCGGTGTATCCACGCGAAACGTATTCATCGCGATAGAACTGCAAAATTTCCTTTTGTGGCAATTTCGAGTAATACAACAAATTACCATCGCCCAAGTCAACCACGTTATACGCGTCAGATGTGATCGGAAACCCCGAAGCGGATGTATCTGCGTTACCGCCGCTTGAGTCGTTATTCTGTGGCGCGACTGTCGCGGGCGCATTACCTCCGCTTGGTGCAATAGGCGCATCGCCGCCTCCGCCACCGCTCAACGCATTACACGCCAGCGACGCCATCATCAAAACTGCCAGAGCAAGAAAAACTGATTTGTGTTTCATATCATTCTCCTTTTTTCAATTCTATCATTTCAAACGAGTACAATTCGCAGAATGATACAAACAAATGAACTCATTTTGCGCGACGGCGACGCGTGGCTCCACTTCGCAAACCCTCAACGTGTGATCGCCGCCGAACAACTACAGGATGTCTTGCCCGCCCTGCGCGAGATCGAAGACGCCGTCAACGCGAACGGACTCTACGCGGCGGGATTCCTCAGTTACGAGTCCGCGCCCGCGTTTGACGAAGCGCATCAAACCCGCGCTTCGTCTGGATTCCCCCTCCTCTGGTTTGGACTCTACCCTCAGCCCCGCTTCTTTTCCCTGCCTCAGCCTGCCTCGCCCAAACCAGCCTTAATCTGGCCCCCCACCGTTGACCGCGCCGCGTACAACTCCGCCATCGATTCGGTCCGCGCCCGAATCGCCGAAGGACGGACGTATCAAGTCAACTACACGATGCGACTCCAAACTGAATTCAACGCCGACGCGTGGAATTTCTTCCTCCATCTCGCACAGGGGCAAAACAACCACGCCGCGTATGTTGACACAGGACGATTCGTTATCGCTTCCGCGTCGCCCGAATTATTCTTTCAACTCGACGGCAAGATAGTCGCCTGCCGCCCAATGAAAGGGACCACGCGTCGGGGGCGCACAAACGCCGAAGATTTGGAGCAGGCTGAATGGTTGAAAAAATCGGAGAAGAACCGTGCTGAGAACGTCATGATCGTGGACATGATTCGCAACGATCTAGGCCGCATCGCAAAGACGGGTAGCGTTCATGTCCCCGAATTGTTCACCGTCGAAAAATATCCCACGCTCTGGCAAATGACATCAACCGTGCAAGCCCAAACCGACGCGTCACTCACGAAAATTTTCAGCGCGCTGTTTCCGTGCGCGTCCATCACAGGCGCGCCAAAGGTCAGCACGATGCGGATTATTTCGGAACTCGAAACGACGCCGCGAAAAATTTACACGGGAAGCATTGGTTACATCGCGCCGAATCGCAAAGCGAAATTCAACGTCGCCATCCGAACCACCTTGATAGACCGTGAAACGCAAACCGCAGAATACGGCGTCGGCGGCGGCATCGTCTGGGACTCGACCAGCGCAGACGAATACGAAGAGGCGCTGCTCAAAGCCCGTGTGCTGACCGAATCGCCACCGCAATTTTCCCTGCTCGAAACCATGTTATGGACTCCCGAGGATGGATTCTTCTTGCGCGACAAACACATCTCTCGCCTTCTGGATTCGGCAGAGTATTTTGGGTTTTCAATTTCTAAGAATCAACGGTGGTTGAGTAGCCCGAAGCGCCAGCGAAGGGCGTATCGAGACCACAGCGCTACAACAAAATATTCCGAGGCAAAAGAGAATATCGAATTGCATCTCAATCAATTCGCATCTACCTTCGCATCTCCACAACGCGTCAGATTGCTTTTAGACAAACATGGAAACATCATCGCCGAACATACGCCATTCCAGCCCACAGGCAATCCCTTGCGCGTTCGGCTGGCGGATAAACCCATCAACTCAATTGATGTTTTTCTTTTTCACAAAACCACACATCGAAAAATGTTTGACGACGCTCGCGAACATTTTCCTGACTATGACGATGTTCTCCTCTTCAACGAACGCGGCGAACTGACCGAATTCACTATCGGCAACCTCGTCGTCGAATTGGATGGCAAATTGTTGACGCCGCCGATCGCGTGCGGCTTGCTCGCGGGGACGTTCCGTGAATATTTACTTGAAACGGGAGAAGCGGAGGAAAGAGTTATTCACAAAGACCAATTGAAAAATTGCACAAAGATTTATCTCGCCAATTCGGTGAGGAAATGGCAAGTTGTATCGCTGGCTGACTAAATCTACTTTAACGCCGTAAGCAAATCGTTTAATTTCACGTTTTCAAGCGATGGAAAAACCGCTTCGGCTTCCCCGACGCGTTCTCGCGGACCCAAACCAACTGAGCGAAAACCGCCTGCACGAGCGGCTTCAATTCCTGCGGCGGCATCCTCCACAACAACGCACTCGCGCGGCGGCAAGCCCAATTGATTAGCCGCGCGCAAAAATAAATCGGGCGCGGGTTTCTGCCGCTCCACGCTATTCCCGTCCGAAATTGCGTCGAGCAAATCAGCGATTCCCAAGCGCTCGATCACAAAACGGGCATTCTTACTGGCGGAGCCCAGCGCGGACTTCAATCCCGCGCGCCGAATCTCCTCAAGCAGTTCGCGCGCGCCGGGGAGCGCATCTCTTGGACGAATCTCGCGCAGCAGTTCCAGATAATGTTCGTTCTTCTTCGCCATCAGGGCTTGAATTTTATCTTCGGGGTATGTTCTCCCCTTCAAAATCAACTCCAACGACTCGCGCCGAGGAATCCCGCGCAGCCGCTCGTTCTCTTCGCGCGTAAAGGGGATTCCTTCCTCATCCGCCACATACTTCCAGCCGCGATAATGATATTCGGTGGTGTCCGCCAAAACCCCGTCCAGGTCAAAGATGAAGGCTTTAATAGTCATTTGACGAAATTATTTTGGATTATGAAGATCAACGGTTTGCAGTTCGCCTCGATGGATGAATCGGAACGAGAGCCGCTTCCAATGTTTGGGCAATTGCGGATGAGCCTCCCAACCGCTGGAGGTTAACCGCAAGCCTCCGAAACCGAAAACGACCGCCTGCCACGTTCCGCCCGCCGAAGCGGCATGGATTCCATCTTTGGCGTTGCCGCGCACGTCACGCAGATCGGCGCGGGCGGCGCGAATGAAGTGTTCATACGCGTCGTCGGGGTAGCCCATCATGCAGGCGACGATCGCCTGTATCGAAGGTCCCAGCGACGAACCGAAGGTGTGGTCGGTGCGCGTGTTGTAATAATCATAATTAACACGGATCACCTCATCCGAATAATCTTCACGGAGCATGTGGAACAGCATCAGCACATCGGGTTGTTTAATGGCTTGATATTCGTTGGCGCCTTCAAACCCGAAGATTTCGTGCATGGATTTCGTCCGCGGTTCGTAGTCGGCAAGATTTACATCTTTGAGTTTGAAGTAACCTTCAAACTGTTCCATCAATCCATCGGGGCGAACGCCGAGATAAATTTTCTCAGCCACCTCTCGCCATTTTGCCAAACGCGCTTCGCTCAGGTCAAGAGACTGAATCAAGTCATCCGCTTTCTCGGGGTGATGCGTCCTCAGCCACTCCAATACATCCAGCGCGGTCGTTAGATTCCATTGCGCCAAACGATTCGTGTACAAATTGTTATCCACTCGGTCATGATATTCGTCAGGACCGATCACATCGGAATACGCGTAACAGCCGCGTGCCTCCTGCCACTCCGCGCGCGATGCAAAAAATTTCGCAGTATCCAAAATCAACTCCGCTCCCTGCCGAGAAAACCACTCGTCGTTGCCCGTGACGCGCCAATATTGAAACGTCCCAAAAGCCACATCTGCCGAAATGTGGATCGCATGGTCGCCAGTCCACACACGCGCTAATTTTCTTTTGTCGCGGAAATCGGGCACCCACATCGGCGTCACTTCCTCGCCCGTGTCGGCGCTCTCCCATGCGAACCAAGCGCCTTCGTAGCCGTATTCACGCGCTTTATCGCGCGCGGCGCTCAACGTCAGATAACGATATTCAAGCAAGTTGCGCGCCACATGCGGTGCGGTGAATGTAAAAACTGGCAACATGTAAATCTCGGTATCCCAAAACGCATGACCGCGATAACCGAATCCCGAAAGCGTCTTGGCGCCGATGTTCACGCGCGGGTCGTTGCGCGGCGCGGCGATGAGCAATTGGAACAGGCTAAAGCGGACGGCGATTTGCGCCTCGTCATCGCCCTCAATCGTGACGTCGGTACGCTTCCATTCCTCCGCCCAAGCCTGCCTCTGCTCTTCGAGGGCTTTTTCCCAACTTGAAGGTTTAGCGACGCGCTCCAACGCAAGCGCGAGCGGCGACTCGGAATCACGGGACGTTGCGACTCCCACAAACTTGGTCACCGCAATCGTCTCGCCGCGTCGCGCATCGAAGACCTGCCTCAAGGTGGGGATACTTTCCACGTCCCAGTAATCAGGCTGAAGGGGGGATGAAGCGCAAAGTCGCATGGCAAGGATGAGGTCAATGCCGCTCATCCGAGTGCGGCTATGCAAGTGAACCGCTTGCTGTCCATCATCCAAATCACGCTGCGACTGACTCATCCAACGCCAATGCGCCAATCCTTCGTTATCCGTGTTGCCGTTGAGAGCAGCGCGAACTTCGACAGCGCCGTCGAATTCGGGAGTCACTACACAACGGAGGCAGAGCAGATGCTCGTCCGCGAGAGAGGCGAAGCGCTCAAACTTGAACGCCGCGATCAATCCGCTGGGAGATTTCCATCGGACAGTACGCGTCAAGACGCCCGTCCGCAAATCCAAGACTCGTTCAAATTTGAGAATCGTGCCGCTATCCAGCGAGAATCGTTCGCCGTTCAGTAACACGTTGAACGATAACCAATCTGGCGCGTTCGCTAATTCTGTGATCGCGATCGGTACATCGTCGAAGACGCCGTGCACAAACGTGGCGCGGCTTTCATTGGGATAACCTTCCTCCAAAGCGCCGCGGGTCGAAAGGTATCCATTCCCAATTGTGAAAATGGTTTCTTTATGGCGTTGTGTTTCCGCGGTAAACGAGTTTTCTGAAATTGTCCACATGGCTGAGATAGGCGCCCACCCTGTCAACGACACAAGAGCGCGGGCATGTTGAATTGACCTTCATCCTTCCTTTGAACCCGAGGTCGCAATGCCTCGGATAAAATAGCGTTGAAACAAAAAGAACAATATCAAAATGGGAATGGTGTTGAATAGCGACCCTGCAAGAATCACCGAATAAAGCGTGTAATACTCGCCGCGAAACCACTGCAATCCCAACGGCAGGGTAAAGTTTTCGGGACTGCGCAAGATCACCAAAGGCTCCATAAAGCGATTCCATTCGCCTTGAAAAGTGAGCAATGCCAGCGTAATCAACTGAGTCTGACTGACCGGCAAAACGACTCTGAAAAAAGCGCTCCAGCGACCCGAGCCGTCCATCATCGCGGCTTCTTCCAACTCTCGCGGAAAGGATTTGTAAAACTGGGTCATCATAAACACGCCAAAGGCTTCAATCGCCGTTGGAAGAATCACGCCTCCGAGTCTGTCAATCAAGTTGAAACCAGTGGGAATGTGGAACGGTCCGACGTCGATTCCGCCTTTGATGAAGCCCGGTCCGATGATCAGGAATTTCGGAATGAGCGTAACCACACTCGGCATCATCATGGAGACCAACAAAGCGGTGAATAAAAAATTCTTGAGGGGAAATTCGATGCGCGCGAAGGCGTAGCCCGCCATGGCGCAAAAGAGTACGCGCAAGATAGTCACAGTCACGGCGATGAACGCGCTGTTATATAGCCAACGGGGAAAAAGATCGAACGATTCAAATACGGTCCGGTAGTTATCGAAGGTGAACGGCGTGGGCCACCAGATGGGAGGAATATAAGCGTTTGCAACCGGCTTCAACGAGTAAACCAGAGTGAAATACAACGGCGAGAGGCAGACCAACCCCCAAAATACGAGCAGAGTATAAAAGAACGGCGTTTTTAAACGACCCCAGATCGTCAGCAAACGTTCATTGCGAATATTTCGTGGTTGGTTGCTGGTAAGCGCCGACATGTTAGTTCCTATTGCGTAGTCGAACCGCTTCCTTCGATCACGCGGCGTTGGACAAATGTTACAACCAAAATGATCAGGGTCAAAATCACAGCCAATGCGGAAGCCTGTCCCATCTTGATTGTCGTATCCCGGAAAGCCCATTTGTAAATTAGATACGTCAGGGTGGTCGTGCTATCCAGAGGACCTCCTTTGGTCATTACAAAAATCTGGTCGAACACTTGGAAACATCCGATGACTCCCACAGTAACTACAAAAAAGATGACCGGGCGCAGCATGGGTATCGTGACCTTGAAAAAGATCTGGATCGGGTCGGCGCCGTCAATTTGGGCGGCTTCGTAGATCGCGGGAGAGATGTCTTGCAAGCCCGACAAAAATATCAGCATCAATGTGCCACTGGTCGTAAAGATGTTCATGCCCATGATCACGTAAAAGGCATATTTCGGATCGTCCAACCAGTTGATGGTTAGGCTGGTGATCTGGTTGAAGATGCCCTGTGGAGCAAACAGCCAGACGAAAATCAGGGAGATAACGACGGAAGAAGTAACGGATGGCAGATAGAAAACCGTGCGAAAAAATTTTCTGAACCGCAGGTTTTGATCCATGGCAAAAGCCAGAACCAAACTAATAGCGGTCTGAATTGGCACCACGATAAGGACATATTTAAAAGTGTTGGGCAATGCCTTCGTAAGGAAGAGGTCGTTATCGAAGACGCGGGCATAGCCTTCCCAGCCCCACCACACGGGCGGTTTTAGCAGGTTGTAATCCGTAAAGGAAAGGTAAAGGGCGTAGCCCAACGAAAAAGCGCTGAAAACAATAAAAACGAAAAGCCATGGCGAAAGAAACAGATACCCTGTGACCGCTTCTGTAATTTTCTTCCGACTGAATTTCGCCTGCATCGCGCCTCCAACTGGGAGGGAGACGGGGAAACCCGCCTCCCTCCTTTTGAAAACTGATTCGGTTTACTGTTCCTTTATCGCCTTGCGGATGGCTTCGCTTGCCGCTTTTAGCGAATCGGCGACAGCCTGATTCTCTTTGAAGATGCGCTCCAGCGCTTTGCCCATTTCGTCATTGACGTCGGAACCCACCGCGCCCCAGAAGAAGGGATGAGCGCCGTTGAAGGCTCCGTTGAAAATCGCGGCGCTATTCGGGTTGTTCTTGAAGTAATCGCTGCCCTGCAAGGACGCAAGAGATGGAAGAGCGAAGCCGCTCTCCATGACGGTCGTTTGGCTGGCTTCATTGGTCAAGAAGTCAACCACGCGCCAAGCGGCATCGGGGTTTTTCGTATTCGCCGAGATTCCCCACGCCACCGTGAAGATCAAGTTGCCCTCGCCCGCCGGTCCAGCCGGAGGCATAACCACGCCGTATTTTATTCCGGGAAATTGATCGCGCAAGTACGGGATTAACCAACCTCCCTCATACACCATGGCGCATTGTCCCTTGCCAAAGACGGTGCCTTGCCAACCCTCGCCTAAATCTGCGGGGGTCGCGCCGATCTTCTCCGCGCGGAAACTGGTATAGAAATCAGCGGCTTGAACGGCGGCATCGCTGTCCAGGGTCGTATCGCTATTGTCTGCATTCATAACCGTACCGCCGTTTTGGAAAACGAAGGCAGGGAAACGACCGGGGTCAGGAGGCGTGCAGAAGCCATACACAGGTTTTGTAGAATCCGATAGATCGGTCAACTTCGCGGCGGCTTCTTTGAGATTATCCCATGTCCAATCGTCGGTAGGATATTCCAAACCGGCTTTATCGAAGAGGTCCTTGTTATAGAACATGCCCAGTGTATTGAAATCCTTCGGGACTCCATAGGTCTTGCCGTCGAACGTAAACGCGTCGATCAACGACGGCACGAACGCGTCGCGGTTTACGCCCAGATCGTCCATCGGGAGAAGAACGCCGTTCTTAGCAAGCTCCTGCCACCAGAAAATATCGATGTAGTAAATATCAGGCTCTGTGCCCGACGCAATGGAAGTCAACAAGGCTTGTTTGTAATCGCCTGTGATCGGTTCATATTTGACTTGAATGTCCGGGTTTTCGACGGAGAATCGATACAACAGAGATTCAAGCAACGCCGTTTCCGATGGACTGGACGCCCAGCCGGAAAGACGCACTACCGTTTGCTTTGCCGGAACCTCAACGATCTGCGTTTCAGGCACCGTGACGGTTTCCTTGACCGTGATCGTTTGAGGCGTCGCCGGCGCGCCGCAGGCTGTTAACAGAATCGCAGCCAAGCAAACGAGGGTCATGATTTTTGATAGGTGTTTCATATTCGTTTTCCTTTCGAATGGTGTTGCATGGTTGGTTTTGCAAATTATCGAATCTATGGTAAAAACGGAGAGCCCTGGTTTTGGATAACGAGTTTCACCTCCTTTCGTAGGTGTGAAATTTGAGGTGAACGCATGCCGCCCGGAAAAGTGACCTGCGAACGCCGAATGAATCCGAGCCGGGGTATTTTTATGCCGAAGCTCGTTTGATCAAGACTGGCGGAAGGACGATCTGCCTTTCTTTGATCGGCTTGCCTTCCACTTGAGATACCAAAATCTCCACGCATTTTCGTCCAGCCTCGCGAATCGGCTGACGGATTGTGGTTAATGGGGGAAAGAGATATTGCGACATAGGCGCGTCATCGAATCCGATAATAGAAAAATCTCGTCCAACTTCGACGCCGCGCTCGCGAGCCGCGTGCAAAGCCCCAATTGCCTGAGTATCATTCCACGCAATGAGCGCGGTAGGACGTTCGGCATCAGATAATTCCAACAAACGCGAAGTTGCTTCGCGACCAAATTCGAAGGTGCCTTCCCCGCGCTCGATCCATTTTGGGTTTATGTCCAATCCAGCCGCTTTCATTGATTGGGCGTACCCTTCCATACGGTCGTTACCAACGCGCGAGTCAAGGGGCCATGCGACTGCGGCAATACGACGGTGTCCGCTTTCGATAAGATGTTCTGTCGCCTGACGCACCCCATCCGCGCCGTTCACATCCACATAAGGAAAATCTAACTGCGGGTTGGAACGCCCAAACGCGACAAAAGGGAAATTTCGTTCCAACAGGAATTCGATGCGGGGATCATCGTACTCAACACTCGACAGCACAAATCCATCTACTCGCCCCGTGTCAATTAACTCGCGATAATCTTCCACGTGTCCCTCACGGAACTGAAAAGGCAACAAGTGATAACCTGCCGCCTCCGCTTCACTGACCATACTCGTCAAAAATTGGTCGAGGATTTGATTTACCTGATCGGGCGAGATCCGCGCCCACGAGTATCCAATCATAAAACTGCGCTTGACCCGCATGTTGCGCGCAATGTGGTTGGGACGATACCCAAGGTCGCGGACCGCATCCAGAATGCGCTGATGCGTGTCCTGCGAGACTTCCAGCCGCCCGTTCAATACCTTTGAGACGGTTTGGTAACTCACACCAGCACGGGCTGCAACTGACTTTAGAGTGATTTGTGTTGCCATTGAATTAGGCGAACGTTCGTGCGAACGTTCGCCTGCATATTACATCAACGGATACTATTTTGTCAAGGAAAAAATGAACCTACTAGCTTCTCCGCAAAAACTCCCTTATCGAGATCGAAGCCGCTGCGCCTTCGCCTACCGCTGAGGCAACTTGCTTCGTGCTCCCATGCCGCGCGTCGCCAGCGACGAAAATTCCCGAAATGTTGGCCTCGAACGGAAGCGGTTTATGTTCGGCGTGTTCATCGTGTGTGAGGTCGTGACCCGTCAACACAAATCCATATTTATCCATTTCCACGTAATCTTTCAGGAAGCTTG
Organism: Anaerolineales bacterium; assembly: GCA_020847435.1. GTDB lineage: Bacteria > Chloroflexota > Anaerolineae > Anaerolineales > Villigracilaceae > Defluviilinea. The sequence goes on along the minus strand of JADLBX010000018.1, from coordinate 54,097 downwards.
TGTTCGGAGTTTGCCCGATAAAGATAAACGCCGCGGCAGGATGGACTTCCTCCATTTTGTCGCTGCCCTTGAAGTGATATTTGATCGTCTTGAGTTTTGAATCTTTCCCCTCGAACGCGTCCACGATGACGTTGTACTTCACATCCACGCCCGAGTTCAGCTCGTTGACTTTGTCCACGGCGATCTGGCTCGCCGTCAGTTTATCGCCGCGCACGAGCAGAGTCACTTTCTCAGTAAAGTTGGTGAGGTGCAAGCCCTCTTCCACCGCCGAATTACCGCCGCCGACCACAACGATCTCCTTCGAACCTTTGTAAAACGGACCGTCGCACGTCGCGCAGAAGTGAATCCCCGCGCCGATGAAATCATCCTCGCCGGGGACTTCCAGCCTGCGATACGAGGCTCCTGCGGCGATTAACACTGCCAGCGAGTGATAATGTTTGCCATCGGAAGTATAGACTTCGTGATAGCCTTCTTCATTCTCAAGGCGTTCAACATCCACCGCTTGCAATATTTCGACGCCGAACCGCCGCGCCTGTTGCGCCACGCGGTCGGAGAACTCCTGTCCGCTGATGCCCTCGGGGAAGCCGGGGAAGTTGTCGAGTCCCACTGTGATCCCAGCCTGCCCGCCGAGTCCCGAACGTTCGACGAGCAACACATCCGCGCCTTCGCGTGAAGCGTAGATCGCGGCGGTGAGTCCCGCAGGCCCGCCGCCGACGATGCTCAAATCGTAATACGTCTTTGACGCTTCCGTTTTGAGTCCCAGTTTTTTCGCCAACTCCGCATTGGACGGTTCGACGAGAAAAGAATTGTCTTCAAACACAATTGTTGGGATGATGCGCTTGCCGTTGTTACGCTCCAGCACATATTCCTCGGCGGCTTTGTCCTGCTCGATGTCAACCCATTTATACGGAACAAAATTCTCCCCTAAAAATTTCTTCGCGCGGCGACAATCGGGACACCAATACGCGCCATAGACTGTGACTTTTGCTTCGTTCATAGCATCCTCCGTTTTAGATTTAATGGGTTTGACGCAAAAGAGGAATGGGTTCTTTCCTCTGGACTATAATCAAGTTATTACACAACCATGAACAGATTATCAACATCCAACTCCCCGTATCTCCGACAGCATGCCCACAACCCCGTGGACTGGTTCCCATGGGGCGAAGAGGCGCTCGCAAAGGCGCGCAATGAAAACAAACCGATCTTCCTCAGTATCGGCTATGCCGCCTGTCATTGGTGCCACGTCATGGCGCACGAATCGTTTGAAGACGCTGAAACCGCCGCGTTCATGAACGAGCGCTTCGTCAACATCAAAGTGGATCGGGAGGAACGCCCCGACCTCGACGCGATCTACATGCAAGCCACGGTCGCGATGACAGGTTCGGGCGGCTGGCCCATGTCGGTGTTTCTCACGCCAGACCTCAAACCGTTTTTCACGGGGACGTATTTTCCGCCCGTTGCGCGCTACAACATGCCGTCCTTCAAAGATGTGCTGACGGGCATCGCGCGCACATGGAAAGAACAACAAAGCGAAGCCACGCGTGTCGGGAATGAAGTGTCGGAGCATTTGCAACAAGCATTGAGCATCAGCATCCAATCCGATTCTGCATTTACTCACGAACATCTGGAACTCGCCGCAAAAAATTTATTCGACTCGTACGACTGGGGCAACGGCGGCTGGGGCTCGGCGCCAAAGTTTCCACAGCCAATGACAATCGAGTTCCTGCTGAGGCGCTCGTTGCGCTCGATTGACTCAACGGTTGACAAACGCGGATTGGAGAATTCTCCTATTCTCAAATCCTCGCTCCATGCTCTTCGCGCCATGGCGCGCGGCGGCATGTATGATGTGGTCGGCGGCGGCTTCTCGCGCTACAGCGTGGACAATTTCTGGCGGGTGCCGCACTTCGAGAAAATGCTTTACGACAACGCCCTGCTCACGCGCGCGTACCTTCACGCATGGCAGATCACGGGCGATCCATTTTTCAAACGCATCGTGATCGAATCGCTCGAATTCATCGCGCGCGAAATGACTCACCCTGACGGCGGATTTTATTCATCACTCGACGCCGACTCGGAAGGCGAAGAGGGAAAATTTTATGTATGGGCGCTCGACGAGATTCGCACAACTCTGAAAGACGATTCCGATTTTTTTGAAGCGGCGTACGGAATCACTGCGCGGGGCAACTGGGAGGGCAAAACGGTCCTACAGCGCGCGTTAGATGATGCCTCCCTCGCCGCCCGCTTCAAACTGGACCTTCAAACTGTCCCAGCCAAATTAGCCGACTGTCATTCCCAGCTTTTATCGGCGCGCGCAACGCGCATCCGCCCCGGAACGGACGATAAGGCGCTCACCTCTTGGAATGGACTCATGCTCGCGACGCTGGCAGAAGCCGCACGCGTTATTACGAGCCAGGAAGGCAGGGAGATTGCTTCGTGGCGCCAAGGCGCCATTCGCAATGACATGTTCTATAATTTGACTACCCGCAACGCCGAATTTCTTCTATCCAACCTGCGACCGAATGGAAAGCTCAAACACAGTTGGCGTGAGGGTAAAACGACCGACGAAGTTTTCCTCGAAGACTATGCCGCGCTGATTCTGGGATTGCTCGAACTGTATCAAACAGACTTCAATAACAAATGGTTCGCTTCAGCAAAGACTCTTGCCGATGACATGATCGAACTGTTCAACGATCCCGCTGGCGGATTCTTCGATACGGCAAAAGATGGCGAAGCGTTGCTCGTGCGACCAAAAGACGTGCAAGATAACGCGACACCTTCAGGCAACGCGCTGGCGTGCGAGGCATTGCTCAAGCTCGCCGCGTTCACCGACGATGGCAAATATCGCGACCTCGCCGAGAAATCATTAGGGCTAGTGGCAAATATGGCAACGCGTTACCCCACCGCGTTTGCGCGGTGGCTGTCGGCGGCGGATTTCGCTTTGGGGAAGGTGAAGCAGGTTGCCCTGGTGAGTGAAGCGGGCGGCGAGGACGCGTCGGAGTTGCTGAGAGTCGTCGAATCCGCATACCGACCGAATCTCGTCGTCGCCGCGTCCGCCTATCCCCCATCAGACGAGGCGCCCGATTTGTTGAAAGACCGCCCACTCAAAAACGGAAAACCGACCGCGTATGTGTGCGAAGGATTTGTTTGCAAAAATCCCGTCACGACAATCGCCGAATTAAAAGAGTTGTTGTAAAATTGGCGCATGGATCCGATACTTTCCGAAAACCTCATCAAACTTGGCATGGCAGTTCTCGTCGGCGGCGTAATCGGCGCGGAACGCGAATATCAGGATAAAGCCGCGGGCTTCCGCACGATCATATTGATCACCGTCGGCTCGACGCTGTTCACCATCTTTTCATTAACGCTGGACCCGGGTTTTACGCAAACGCGCATCGCGGCAAACATCGTGACGGGCATCGGCTTTCTCGGCGCGGGCGCGATCATCCGCGAGCAAGGCAAGATCGGCGGGCTGACCACCGCCGCAACGATCTGGCTTTCCGCCGCCTTGGGCATGGGCATCGGCGCGGGCGAGTTGGTCTTTGTTTCCGCCGCGACACTTGTTACTTTGATTGTACTGTTGGTGTTCCCGCAAATCGAGAAACGCATTGACCGCATCCGCGAGTCGCGTACGTATAAAATCGTGCTTTCTGCAGGGAAGCCGAAAGGTTTTGAGACTGTCAATCGCGCACTCAAAGCGCATTCGTTGACGGTGTTCGAACGCCACCAAAGCAAGACTGAAAAATCCATCACAGGAACGTGGCGCGTCGTCGGCGCGCCGGAGAATCACGATCAATTCGTCGAAGCGATGGTGAAAGAGAAGGAAGTGATCGAACTGAATTATTGAACGCGCGCAATACGCCAAAGAAAAAGGCTCTCTTGCGAGAGCCTTTTTCTATTTCGGTTCGATGTTACCGGCTGAGTCGGTTGACTCTTCGTCCTGTTTGCCTTCGCTCAACCCATCCCGGAACGAACGGATGCCTTTTCCGAGTTCGCCCGCAATTTTGCCGATGCGGCCGGGACCAAAGAGCAGGACCACAATCAACAGGATGATAATCCATTCCGCGCCACGAGGTAATCCAAGCATGTGATACTCCTTTATTAATCTCGGCATTATCGTACCACAGTCACGATTAATTCGGGATTATAGTTCGCGGCGATAGAGCAAGCCTTCGATAAAGCGGATGACGCGGCGCACCAACGAACGGACTCGGCCAAGCCTGCGATATTGCTCAGGATGCACGTGTCCTTTGCTGGGGATGGGTCCCGTCCACTCGGCGGCGAGGGCGCCCCACGTGAGACCCGCGCCAAAACCCACCATCACAAACTTATCGCCGTTAGCGATCTGCCCTTTTTCGATCGCTTCCACCATGGCGATCGGGATGGAAGCAGTGGAGGTGTTGCCGTACCGGTCGAGGTTGACAATGAAGCGCTCCATCGGCAGTTTGAGTCCACGCGCCGCCGCTTCGATAATGCGGATGTTTGCCTGATGCGGCACCACCCAGCGGATATCCTCCACTTTCAGCCCCGCCGCGTCGAGCGCCTCTTGCGTGGCAGACGCCATCACCCGCGTGGCAAAGCGGAAGACTTCCTTCCCGTCCATTTGAATGTGATGTTTGCCCTCGCTGTAGGTGGACTCGTTGATCGGGTAGCGACTACCGCCTGCAGGCAAAGTCAGCAAGTCGCCTCCCGAACCGTCCGAGTGCATCACTGCGGAGAGAACGCCGCCCGGTCTTTCGCTCGCCTGCAAAACGAACGCGCCGGCGCCGTCGCCGAACAGGATGCAGGTATTGCGGTCCTTCCAATTGACAAACCGCGAGAGTGTCTCCGAGCCGATCACCAGCGCGGTTTTGATCGAACCGCTTCGAATGGATTGAGCCGCCATATTCAATGCATAGATGAATCCCGAACACGCTGCAAGCAGGTCGAACGCGCCGGCTTTGGTCGCGCCGAGTTGGTCTTGAATCAAACAGGCGGTCGCAGGGAATAAATATTCCGGCGTGGAGGTGGCGCAAACGATCAACTCCAGGTCCGTCGGACGGACGTTCGCCACTTTGAGCGCGCGTATCGCCGCGTCCACCGCCAACGTCGAGGTGAACTCCGTCTCGCGGGCGATGCGCCGCTCGCGGATGCCGGTCCGTTCGCGGATCCACTCATCGTTCGTTTCGACGAGTTCCGACAGGTCGTTGTTGGTCATAATTTTTTCAGGCACAGCCATCCCCCAGCCTGTGATATGTGCGTTTGGCATTTGAACTCCTGGGCTAAATAAAGCACGCCGCGCTCGCATATGCGTTCGCAAACACGGCGGAGAGATTGCGATTATTTCAAAGAATTTCCGATCACCAAAGTGGCGTTATGACCGCCAAAGCCGAACGAGTTCGACATGACGTGCTGGAGCGTCGCGGCGCGCGGCTGGTTCGGCACATAATCCAGATCGCACTCCGGGTCGGGAGTTTGATAATTGATCGTGGGCGGGATCATGCCCGTGCGGATGGCGAGGACGGAAAAGATCGCCTCCACCGCGCCGGAAGCGCCGAGCAGATGCCCGGTCATGGATTTTGTGGAAGAGACCGGGATCGAATAAGCCGTTTCGCCGAAAACGGTTTTGATCGCGGCGGTTTCGCTTTTGTCGTTCAAGTACGTAGACGTGCCGTGCGCGTTGATGTATTGAATATCGTTGACGCCCAGCCCCGCGTCTTCGAGCGCGAGTTTCATCGAGATCGCCGCACCGGCGCCGTTCTCTGCAGGGGCCGAAACGTGATACGCGTCGTCCGACGTCCCATAGCCTTTAATTTCAGCGAGGATCGCCGCGCCGCGTGCGCGCGCCGTCTCCAGCGCCTCGAGTACCAACACGCCCGCGCCCTCCCCCATCAAAAAGCCGTCGCGGTCCTTATCGAACGGACGCGAGGCGCGCTCCGGATCGTCATTGCGCGTCGAGAGCGCGCCGATCACATTCATGCCCGCTATGGTGATGGGCACCAGCGCGCCTTCCGCGCCGCCGGCGATCATCGCGTCTGCCGCGCCGCGGCGGATCATTTCGGCGGCTTCGCCAATGGCGTTGCTTCCCGTCGCGCAAGCGGTCGCGATGGACATATTCGGTCCGCGCGCGCCGAAGCGGATGGCAAGCATCCCCGCCGCGCTGTCCGAGATCATCATCGGGATGAGGAACGGGCTGACGCGGTCGACGCCGCGCGCCTGTATCACCGCTGCCTGTTCCATGATCGTGCCAATGCCGCCGATGCCGGTGCCGATCACCACGCCGATGCGGTCGCGGTTCGACTCGTCAATTTTCAAACCCGCCTGCTCCAGCGCTTCCATGGTCGCGGCCATGGCGAACTGCGTAAAGCGATCCATCTTACGCGCCTCGCGCGCGCCGAAGCGCGCCACCGGGTCGAAGCCTTTGACCTCAGCCGCAAAACGCGTCTTGTGTTTGCTCGCGTCGAAATGCGTGATCGGACCCGCGCCAGACTTCCCCGCCAGCAAAGCCGACCAGGTCTCGTTTACGGTGTTCCCCACCGGGCTGATGCACCCCAGCCCCGTGACAACAACTCTTTTCCTCATCGAATCGAACTCCTTCAGAAGTTACTCGCGCAACGGGCACAACCGCGATGCTTGGGGTTATAACACGCCGCGCGCAGATTAGACACGCCTGGCGGCCAGCGATTGCACGGTGTTTGAAACCTGTTGCAAGTGCAGGCGGTCGTGGTCTGCCGCAAAGCCCACCACCTCGGTGAAATTCGACGGCCCGAAAATCGCGTGACGCACCCTGCGGTTCCAAATTTCAGCCGGCAAATCCTTGATCCGGTTCAGCAAGGCAACCCGCGCCGCGCTAAACTCATCCACTGCGGCAAACACATCTTCGTCCAGATAATTCCGTTCACTTGCCCACACGGCGGTATCGGGACGCGGGATGAAGGCATCGTCCTTCTGCAACATCGCATCAATTTGCAAGGCGTGCACTTCGCGCTCCGTGTCGCGCAGGTGACAGGCGATCTCGTTCATCGCCCAATCGTCGCGCGTCGGTTCGAAGCGGCAATCGTCCGAGGTCAACGCGGATAAAAATTTCGGGAGGACCGCCGGCGTGGAGGACAGAATCGCCAACGCGCCGTCGCGGGTTTTGAAGTCCGGTTCCAACGCGGACGGGTCAGCGGACTCAAGCCAGCGGCGTAGATCCGCCAACGAGCCGGAGCCAGCCGTCCCGTCGGGAGGCGAAGCGGTTTCACTTCCTACTAAAAATGTTTTCAAGCCCAAACGCTGAGCGGGAAGAATATCGCGCTGGACATCGTTCCCCGCCATCAACACGGGGCGATCCTGCCAGCCGAGGGTGGCTAATACCTCCGCGTAATACGCGGGGTGAGATTTGGTGAAATGAAAGTCTTCAAACGAGGAGACCAATTCGAATTGCTCGGGATCAAACCCCGCCCAACGCAGGCGATGCTGTGTGCCTGTGGCGGGAAACAAGGGATCGGTGGCAATGGCGATGCGAATACCTACTGATGCCGCCCAATCCACAAGTTCGATCGCGCCGGGCACGCGGCTTGTGTGCGCGGCAAGGCGCGGAAACTCGCGGTCATAGAAATCGTCGAGGACTGCCTGCAATTCGTCTTTTGGCAAGCCCAGTTTGGGATAAAAATAATCTTCGAAGACTTCCTGCAAACTTTTGCGCGGGTCTGCGTTCTCGTTCATGCGACTCACGCCGCCGATCAAGGCGCGCAGGAATTTCTCGGAGGGCACATGCCCACACACATGGTCTGCCAACGCCTGGAAGTAGGCGGGCATGAACGCGGGTAAATTGGTATCGAGCAGGGTATCGTCAAGATCGAGTAATAATGTAAGCGGCATGGTTGGGAATTAGATACGTTAGGATTTAACTTCAAATTTGAACGGCAAGGCATGACATTCGCCGCACCCCACTTGCGGCTCGGAAACTTTTTTCTTCGCTTTTTCGCAATACGCGGAGACTTGCACGCGGCGCATGAACGCCGCCGAGAAAGGACGCGCCACTTTCGCGCTCAGGCGCATGTGTTCGCAGGCGTTGGCGCGGGAGATTTCGGGCACCGGGCAAAATTTGCACAGGTCGCGCGTCCATGCCTGCCCATCGGCTTTGAGCAGGCGGCATTCTTCCATGTTGCGGCCGCGGAAGTAATCCGCGTAGAAATGGGGGCATTCAGCGCCGTAGGGGGTTTTCATAAGGGAATTGTAGGCTGGCTGTCTAAATAAGCGATGAGCGGGCAGGTGGATTCATTACCCCTCAACCACGGTTCCTCCGTGTTCATCTGTGGTGAATTCGTGCTTTTCAAAACGACCCCGAATGGAAACAAGGCGGCGGTTACTACAAAAGCGCGGCCGCCTTGATGCTCGATCACACGCGGGTGGAATATTCGCCTGTTTCGGTGTTAATGCGGATTACATCGCCCACCTTCACGAACTGCGGGCATTGCACTTCCAAGCCGGTTTCAGTAACGACCTTTTTCGTCACGCCGGTGGCGGTGTCGCCGCGGATGGCGGTCTCTGCCTCGACCACTTTGAGGTCAACGGTGGAGGGGAATTCCACATCGAGCGGCGCGTCGTTGTAAAAGGTCAGTTTGACTTCCATGCCTTCTTTGAGATAGAGCGCGGTCTCGCCGAGCATTTCGGCTTTGATGGCGGGCTGTTCAAAGGTGACGTTATCCATGAAGTGATAGAAATCGCCGTCGTTGTACAGGTACGAGACGTTGTGAAAATCAAGCCTCACATCCTGCACCGACAAGCCGGAGTTGAACGTGCGCTCTATGTTGGCGCCGGTCTGCAAATTGCGGGCTTTGATGCGGATGTTGGCGTTGCCGCGCCCGGTTTTGTTGTGGCTGTAATCCAATACTTTGTAGAGGTTGCCATCCAGTTCGAACGTGACCCCTTTTCGTAATTCGTTGACGTCAATCATGCGTGCGCTTTCCTTTACTTGATAAATTTCGCTTGAAGCGGCGGGATTATACTACAAGAAAAATGAGCGGGCGTTCAGTGATTTTTTTCGGATTCAGGGTCGCCGCGCAATAATTGCACTGCATGCCCAAGCGCCGGTAAAACGGCTTCCAAATTTTCCACTGCGCCTTTGGGATTGCCCGGCAGATTGATGATGAGCGTCCGCTTGCGGATGCCCGCTATGCTCCGCGATAACATGGCATGCGAGGTAATCTTCAAACTCGCGGCGCGCATCGCCTCCGCGAGACCGGGCGCTTCCTTTTCAATGACGGCGCGCGTGGCTTCGGGGGTCACGTCGCGGGGGGCGAAGCCGCTCCCACCGGTGGTGAGGATGAGGTCGAGGTCGCCCGCGTCCGCCCATTGAGTTAGCGCCGCGCGGATGGCGGATTCGTCGTCGGGGAGGATTAACTGTCTAACGGCGAGCCAGCCCTCCCCTTCGATTCGACGCGCCAACGCGGGCCCCGACACATCCTCCCGCTCGCCGCGCGCCGAACGATCGGACAGCGTCAGGAGCCCCACGCGAATCGTCATGGGTTATTTTTCCGAAGCAGGGCAAGCAGGTCGTCGGGCATGAACGGTTTGAGGAGGAAATCATTCGCGCCGCGGCGGAGGCATTCCTCGCGCACATTCAACCCGGAGGTCATGATGATGCGCAGGTCGGCGAGTTGCGGGTCGTTTCGAATTGATTCAACCACTTCCATGCCGCTGTGTTGACCGAGATGCACGTCCATGAACATCGCGTCTGGTTGTTCGCGCAAGACCAGCGCGGGGATATCCGCGTCCACGTCTGCGACCGCGACTTCAAAACCCTCCATGTTCAGCAGGGTTTGAAGCAGGGTGATCATGGTGTGGTCATCTTCGGCGAGAAGTATCTTTGCCATTTCGTTTTACTTTTCCGGTCTTGTGATTTTTAGAGCCTTTTGCGGCTTTGGCGGTTTCCAATGCAGAGGCAAGTACGTCGTCCACCGTGTCTGCAAAAACAAATTTCATCGAATCCTTGACCTCGTCCGGAATGTCGTCAAGGTCCTGGTCGTTTTGCTTGGGCAGGATGACGGTTTGCAAGCCGTTGCGGTGCGCGGCAAGCACTTTTTCTTTGACGCCGCCGATGGGCAGTACCTGTCCGCGCAACGTGATCTCGCCGGTCATGCCTACATGCGGTTTGACCTTGCGCCCCGAAACGAGCGAGACGAGCGCGGTCGCCATCGTCACACCGGCGGAGGGGCCATCCTTCGGCTGGGCGCCGGAGGGAATGTGCATGTGAATGTCGTGCCGGTCGAAGAACTGGTCATCGAGCCCCAAATGAGGCGCGCGCGAACGCACAAAGGATAAGGCGGCGCGCGCCGATTCGTTCATTACATTTCCGATCGAGCCGGTAACTTGAAAACCTTTACCGCCTGGCATACTCGTCGCTTCGACGAACAGCACGTCGCCGCCATACGGCGTCCACGCCAGCCCGGGCACCACGCCGGGGATCGAAATCCGGCGGGTGAGTTCGTCGTTCGTGTGGAAGATCGGATGGTCGAGATATTCCTCGACCAGCTCAGGGACGATCTTAACTTTTTTGAGTTTGCCCTCTGCGATGCGCGTGCCGATCTTGCGGCAGACCGCGCCGATCTTCCGCTCGAGGTTGCGTACCCCCGACTCGCGCGTGTATTCACGGATGATCAGCTGCAACGCCTCGTCGGTAAACGTCGCTTCTTTTTCGCGCAGGCTGTTCTCGCGCATCTGGCGCGGGATCAAATAACCCTTGGCAATGGCAACTTTTTCATTTTCGGTGTAACCCGAAAGAAAGATGATCTCCATGCGGTCGCGCAAGGGACCGGGGATCGTCTCCAACGTGTTGGCGGTGGTGATGAAAAAAACCTGCGAAAGATCGTAGGCAACTTCGAGATAATTATCGCGGAATTCGCTGTTTTGTTCCGGGTCCAACACCTCCAGCAACGCGGAGGCGGGGTCGCCGTGAAAATCATAGGTTAGTTTATCAATCTCATCGAGCATGAAGACCGGGTTGCGCGATTCGATTCTGCGAAGCGACTGCAGAATCCGTCCGGGCATCGCGCCGATGTACGTGCGGCGGTGTCCGCGGATCTCCGCTTCGTCGCGCACGCCGCCGAGCGAGGCGCGCACGAACTTCCGCCCCATGGCACGCGCAATGGACTGTCCCAGCGAGGTTTTGCCGACGCCGGGCGGTCCCACAAAACACAGGATCACGCCTTCGCGCTCGCGGCGGATCTCATCGTCGGAGGGCGCTTTCTCGTCGTCTTTGCGGTCAAGCCGTAATTTGCGAATCGCCAAAAATTCAAGGATGCGTTCCTTCACATCCTCCAAGCCAAAGTGGTCTTTATCCAAAATCTTTCTGGCGTGGGCGATCTCCAAGTTATCTTCGGTGGATTTCGACCACGGGACGCCGACCAGCCAATCGAGATACGTGCGGATGACTCCGTACTCTGCGGCGGCAGTGGGCAAACGCGACAAACGTTCCAACTCGCGGGACGCCTGCTTCGCCGCCTCTTCAGGCATCTGCGCCTCTTCGATCTTCTTGCGGAATTCCTCCAATTCGGCGGCTTGCTCGTCCTTCTCACCCAATTCTTTTTGAATGGCTTTCATCTGCTCGCGCAGGAAATATTCGCGCTGGACTTTTTCGATCTCGCCGCGCGCTTCGTTTTGAATCTTTTGCCCGAGCGACAACACCTCGGCTTCGCGCACGAGCAAGCCGATCAACTTCTTCAATTTTTCGGCGACCGAATCGATCGTGAGAATTTCTTGCGCGTCTTTCAAATCCATGCGCTGGAAATTGGCGATCGTGTACGCGGTCTGAAGCGGGTCCTCGACCGAGGTGATCGAGCCGGCGAGTTCCTCCGGGAAGGAGGGAATCATCTGCGTGATCTGTTGGAATTGGTCGCGCGCGTTACGGGCGAGCGCGTCGATCTCCAAGCCGGCTTCAACAGACTCGGGCGCAAGTTCGATGCGGGCTTTGAGATACGGCTCCTGTTCGACGAATTCGCCCACGCGGAAACGATCCATGCCTTGCACGAGCAGGCGGATCGTCCCATCGGGGGCGCGCAGGAGGCGGTGAACGGTCGCGAGGGTGCCGATGGAATAAAGGTCGGAGGGACCCGGGGTTTCCAGCTCGGGGTTCATCGCCGCGACCAATCCGACAATTTTATCGTCCCCGACCACATCATCCACCAATTTGATCGAGCGCGGCTGGCCGACCGTGAGCGGGACGGCAGTGTGCGGATACACCACCACGCCGCGCAATGGCAGGATGGGAACGATCTGAGGGTATTTATTTTCTGTCGGAGCCTGCGGATGGGCTGGGTCTGTGTTTCCGGGGTCTTTCGCCGGACCCCGCGCAAAGAACGAGGGCATGATCATGGAGAGCAAGCCGTCGTCTGTTTCGCCGACCCATTGAAACAGTTCGTTGAAGCTGGAATGCCAGCGGGAAGCGGGCATTTTATACGTCAGCCTCGGGTGGTTTGGGCTGGGTCTTCGTTAGGCTGATGGTTAAGAAGCCGTCTTTGTATTCCGCGACGGAGGTGTCGAGATCGACCGGTACGGTGAGCGCCACTTCAATCTCAAACCGTCCCGAAGCGATTTCCATTTGGTGGTAGGCGCGACGCCCGCCGAAGTCTGGCCGCGTTCCGGCAATGAACAAGGCGTGGTTCTCGATGGTCACTTCAAAATCTTCATCGCGCATTCCGGCGATTTCCACCCGCACAACGAAATTCTCGTCAGTCTCGTACGCATCGGTCGGAGGATTCCAGAGCGCGGATCGGACTTGCCAGCGGATGGTATGCAGGATTTCGCGGCGCGTTTCAAGCAGGTTGGATAGGTTTTTGCGGACGATGGCGGGCATTGGCTTTCTCCTTGCCGGTGAGGAATTTGACAAGTGGTTTCGGTACTGGCGCCCCCGGCGGGACTCGAACCCACAACCTGCAGCTTAGAAGGCTGTCGCTCTGTCCATTGAGCTACGGGGGCATTTCAAGGCTATTGTATTACGGCATTGAAAAGTAGGCAAATCAACCGCGCGCCAAGGAGTGGCGAAAAAGGTGAGTAAAAACTTTTTCTGCCACAGAGATCATAGAGTTCTTTGAGAGATAAACTCAATATCTCTATGGGCTTTGCCGTCTCGCGCCGTCTTACTCACGGCACGAACGGTGTGGCTTTACCCACTCAGTTAGCCATGCTCCGCACCAGCCGCCCTTGCGAACACATATCAGGATGCGTTGTAAGGACGTATGCCTTTATAAACGCGGGGACCCGCCAGAGTCCGCAGAATGGTTTGGGGTGGGCGGTTGAGCCGCGTGCCGAGGTCCTGTGAGGACAGCGGCGCGTTGCCGTTCGTGAGGAACAGACGGAACACCGCTTCGACCAGCGCGGTCTGTTCGGTGAGGAAATCGGGCTGGCGCACACAGTGGGTCATCAGCGCATTCTGAACGCCTTCCACTTGCTTAACTTCGGCGGTGAGCGGGTCAACCCAATCTACGGTCTCGCCCTCTTCGACTTCTGCATACATTTCACGGTGTTCGGCGCACAGCAAAGTCCGCAAGTAGACGTGCCAATCGCGTTCGTTCTTTTTCCACCAGTCGAAGTCAATGTGGAACGGGGTGTTTGCCGTCGGCTTGAGCAGGCTGGGGCGTTTGGTCTCGTTCATTTATTCCGCCTCTCCCAATCGGAAGTGCAGGTCGCCGACGTGGACAAATTCCGGTTTACTCGCTAACAGTGCAAAAAGCGGCGCCGGCGGCGTCCGCCGGAGGATGTTAACCGCGGCATACAATTCCTGCGCATGGACATGTCCCTGCGGGGTTAGTTTGGATAATTCACGGATCAGATCCACGACGAGTCGGTCGAACGGGCGTTTTTGTTCCTGCGCCCACAGCCGGTCCACGGTTTCGAAAGCAGGTGTGACGAACGCCATGCGGTCGTTGAATTCGGCGGAGACGGCTTGTTTCAACATGGCGAAGACCACACCCCCATCCGCGCCGACGATGGCGGTACGCATCCAGTCTTTGGTGGCGCGATATGTCCGCGCTTCGATGATCACTTCACCCGGTGTGTCGCCGCGGCGGACGCGGATCAAACTACCGGGGATCAATCCGTTGGATTTATACCAGTCGCGCAAACCGTAGACGTACCCATGCTCGCGCACGACCCAGGCGGGAATCCGCTGGCGCGTTTTTCCGTCCACGAGGGTAAAGCGGACGCGCGGCGATTCGTAGGCGGTCGGAAAGAACGAGCGCACGCGCGCCGAGATCGGTAACGTCCCCGCGCGGAAGTGCGGATAGATCAGCGAGATCGAGACTTCCTTCTGTGGCTGGGAATCGGTTTTGATCTCCAACTCGCTGAGTTCGTCGTCCACCAGCGCGATGAGGTCGAGCATTTGTTTATCCAGCGCCGAAGGGTCATATTCAAGCGGATCGTATTGTAGAAATTTCGGCGTGTTTTGCACTTCGTCCGGTTCGAGGCGTCTGAGATACCACAGCACCTCGCCTGCCGTACCGACTTCATCGAAGCGCCCGTCATCTTGCAACGCGAGGTTCAACGAGAATTCAGCCAATTTGGGATTGACGCCCTCCGGCAAGGCAACGTCTTTTAGCAAGGCGGAGGTGGGCAACGGTTCGCCCCCGGACATATCCAAGACTGCCTCAGCCAGATTCAGATTCCCTTGATTAACGTCAACCAGCAGGGCGCGCGGGAACCATTTGCCTGCAATGCGCGTCAACTGCGAATCGTCGTTGAAAGCCGTTTCAAGTTTATGGTCAATATCCTCGCCGTAGCGCTCGATGATCGCATCAGGCTCAAACCCTTCATTTTCAACGGTGACGGGTTTATCGTTCAACGCATGTTTCGGCAAGTCGCAAGCGAACATCCGCCGGGACCCGTTATCGAGGTCAACAGTCAATACGTTGAACGAACCGACTTCGGGATTTACGCCAGCCCGCGCCTCGGCGACCGTTCCATGCTTCCATGCCAGCGCGGGGAAAACCAGTTCATCGCCCACCTGATACGAATCTTTTGGAAAGTAAACTTTGCCGCTGCCCTTTTGCTGTTTCTGCAGAGCGGCGCGCTCGGCGCGATTGCGTTCGTGAATCAAAACCAACGCCAGCTCGCGCGATGTCAGCGGGGTTTCATGTTCAAATAAATAGTTGTGCAGGAATTCGACGTCTTGCCGGGTTATTTGGATATCAGCCCAAGTATCGAGAGATTCGAGTAAGTTGCCTACCATACCATGCCTTGATGAAAAATTTTCGCGGCGGCTCTTGCGCGCCGGGCAGTATTATACCGTACCTTAATCGAAGATGTATAATCTCGACATGAATCGTACGCTGGCACAAGCGCTGCGCGCCGACGAGTCGAACTGTATTGCCTTTGTTGGGTCGGGAGGCAAGACCGCCGCGCTTTTTCAACTGGCAAGACAATTAACGCCGCCGGTGATCGTCGCCGCGACGTCGCACTTGGGGACGTGGCAAATTGCGCTGGCGGACAAACACTTGATCGTCAATGATGCAAATGAATTGGCAAATCTTGAAAAAGATTTAAACGGCGTAGTTCTCATCACCGGGGCGATTGACGGCGCCCGGACAAAACCCGCGTCAAACGACGCGCTGGATTCGATTCGTAGCTTTTGCGCGGGACACTCCATTCCCCTGCTCATCGAAGCGGACGGTTCGCGGCAAAAGCCGTTGAAAGGCTGGGCGGATCACGAGCCGCCGATTCCCGCATTTGCCGACCATGTGGTGCAAGTCGCTGGGTTGAGCGGTTTAGGCAAGTCGTTGACGGATGAATATGTCCATCGTCCTGAATTGTTTTCCAAACTCAGTGGAATACAACCGAATACGCCGATCGAAACCGGCGGATTGGTCAACGCGTTACTTCACAGCAACGGCGCGCGGAAAAACTTTCCACGCGCGGCGCGGCGCACGATTCTGCTCAACCAAGCCGATACGCCCGAACTCCAAGCCAGCGGACGCGGCATGGCAAAACAACTGCTCACCGGTTTTGATTCGGCGCTGATTGCCGACCTAAAGCAAAACAAAATCCACGCCGCGCACGAACGCATCGCGGCGATCATTCTCGCGGCGGGCGAATCCTCCCGCTTTGGGAAGCCGAAGCAATTGCTGGATTGGAAGGGCGAACCGTTTGCGAGGGCTGTCGCCAAAAAGGCGATGGAGGCTGGCTTATCTCCGGTTCTGCTCGTCGCTGGGGCGCACAAAGACGAGATCGCGGAGACGGTCAACGACCTGAACGTCACGCTCGTCGAAAACGCAAATTACAAGGAGGGGCAAAGCGCGTCCATTCGGGCGGGCATCCACGCGCTGCGCGCCACAGACGCAAATGCCGGCGCGGCGATCTTCCTGCTGGTTGACCAGCCGCAAATCACGGCATCCGTTTTGCAGGCGTTGGTCGAGAAACACGCCGAGGGGCTTTACTCAATCGTCGCGCCGCTGGTAATGGACCGCCGCGCGAACCCGGTCTTGTGGGACCGCCGAACGTTTGACGACCTCCTGGCGCTGAAAGGAGACGTCGGCGGGCGGGCAGTTTTTCACAAACACCGCGTGGAGTACCTGCCGTGGCACGACGACCGGCTCTTGCTCGACGTGGACACCCCCGAACACTATCAGCGCTTGCTGGCGGACGAGACTCTGTAAATTGGGGCGGAGAAAACGCGGCGCACGCGCGCCCAGCCGCACGTCCGCGAGAGACGCGTGCGGAAGTTGGAATGTCACGCTACCGCAGTTGGAGATGATAAAGATTCGATTCGCGGCGCTGAAAGCCGAGCGTCTGATAGAGCCGATTGGCTTCCACGCGCGCGGGGTTGGACGTGAGCGAAACATTGTCTGCGCCGGCGCGCCGCGCAAATTCGATGGCTTGCCGCAACAACTCTTTCGCAATTCCCCGCCGCCGAAATTCCGCGTCCACAACCGCGTCTTCTACGACGGAGCGGATGCCGGTCGGGACGCGATAGACGACCAGCGTGAGCGCGCCGACGATCTCGCCGTTTGCGTCGGGGGCGCGCGCGATCAACAGCCAGGTCGAGTCGGAGGCGAGCAGGGAAATTAATTCAGCGCGTGGCAGTGCGGATTTGTTTTTCCCCAATTGAGGTATTAGCCGTTCCAGCGCGGCGACAAGTTCGTCTGTGACTTCGACCGCCTGCGTAATAAACATCGGCTTAGGCGGGCTTCGCCATTCCGAATTTCGGGAAGAAACTCAACAGCGCATAATACGCCACATACACGAACGAGACCGGCGCGACCCATTCCGGCACGTCTGGATATTGCAGTAGCGCCCAAACGCCCAACCCGGCGTAGAGGTAGGTGAAGCCCAGCGTGAAACGGCGCAAACGCATATTACGCGAGGGATAAAGATATTTGACCGGAACAAAAATGAGGATGTTGCAAAGTACGACTAACGCGAAATTGACCCACGAGTTCAAACCGAGCAGCATCATGTAGACGACCAGAAAATTCCAAACGGAAGGAAAGCCTTTGAAGAAATAGGAATCGCTGTCGGTTTTTGCGTCGGTCTGCGAGAACTGATACGCGGAAGTGAGCAAGATAGATACCGCCGCCGCCATTGCAAAACCATCCGGGAGCAAGCCCGGCGCTCGGATTAACATCAACGCCGCCACCACGACGTAATTCAGGTAATCAATGATGTTGTCCATCAAGCCGCCGTCCACTCCGGCGGCATATTCCTTCACATGGAACCAGCGCGCCAACATGCCGTCGAACCCATCTACGAGCATGGCGATGACGATGTAAAGGATAGCAAGTTTGAAATTCGATTCCCAAATGGCAAGCAGCGTCAAGAATCCCCACACCGCGCCGGTGGCGGTAAATAAATGGACGCTCCATGCCAATGTCTTACGAAGCCAAAGCGGAAATCTCTCGAACATGAACACCTCGCAAAATTTCGTAGTGACGACTTAAGTCGTCACTGCCAATTATAAATTGAAAAGCGCGCCTCGCGACGCGCCTTTCAAAATTATTTGATGCTCCTTATTTTTTGACCAACCCAACTTTGACCGTCTCGCCGTCGAACGAATCCTCCACACTGGATGCATCGCTTGGCGGACTCGCAAACTGGAGATTCGACGCGAGCGTTTCGGCGGTGATGTAATCCCTATGCGCTTCAATCGCGGACGTTAGGCCTGCCGACGTTTCGACGAACAACGCGATCCTGTCGGCGACGTCCAAGTCGGCGCTCTTGCGGAGGTCTTGCACGCGGCGGACAAATTCGCGCGCCAAACCTTCCTGCACGAGTTCGGGAGTCAACTCGGTGACCAACGCGGCGACATACGCTTGATCTTCGGCGACAGCGAATCCCTCCTTCGCCTGCGCCTTGACCTCGACTTCGTCAGACACGACGCCGTAATCATTTCCTTCCACAGAAACCTTCAGCGTTTCGCCAGCCATCAACGTCTTCGCAACTTCTTCCGCGTTCATGGCTAGGATCGCCTTTTGCAACGCGGGGAATTTATTGCCGTATTTCTGTCCCAACTGCTTGGGCAACGGCTTGACCGTGTGCGACACGGCTTCCGTTGACGCGTCGAGCAAGCGGACTTTCTTCACATTCAATTCGTCCGTGAACAGGTCGGCGTATTTTTCGACAGCGCTGCGCTCGTTCGCATTGCCGACGGAGAACGCGGCTTCCGCTAGCGGCTGACGGACTTTGCGATTCGCTTTCTGCCGCGCGGAATGACCAAGCGAGACGAGCTTCATCACCAGCGCCATATCGCGGTTGAGCGATTCGTCGATCATTTCAGGTAATGCCTCGGGCCACTTCGCTAAATGCACCGACTCGGGCGCGGACTCGTCCACGGAGCGGACGAGGTTTTGATAAAGCTCGTCGGCGAGAAAAGGCATCGCAGGCGCGAGCAGTTTCGAGAGGGTGACTAGAGCCGTGTATAACGTCGAGTAGGCGGCTTGCTTGTCGGAGTCCGATTCGGATTTCCAGAAGCGGCGGCGTGAACGTCGCAAATACCACGTGGACAATTTCTCCACGAATGCTTCGATGGGACGCGTGGCATTCGTCACGTCATAAGTTTCGTACGCCTCCGTCACGTCGCGGACAAGCACGTTCAGTTCCGAGAGCAACCAACGATCAAGGTCGCTGGTCGCGATCGGCGCAGTGGTGACAGTGGGTTTGTCGAGGTTCGCATACGTCACGAAGAACGAATAGACGTTCCACAACGTGAGCGTGAAGTTGCGAATGACCTCGCCTACCAAATCGGGAGAAAAGCGGCGGTCCTGTCCTGGCGGCGTTGCCGTGTAGAGATACCAGCGGAACGCGTCCGCGCCGTGGACGCTCAACACATCCCATGGCGCGATGATGTTGCCTTTCGACTTCGACATCTTCTCGCCTTCGCCGTCGAGGATCAAGCCGAGGCAGACCACATTCTTGAATGAGACTTTTTCAAACAGCAAGGTGCTGATGGCATGGAGCGAATAGAACCAGCCGCGCGTTTGGTCAACGGCTTCGCAGATGTAATCCGCGGGAAATTGCGATTCAAATTTCTCTTTGTTCTCAAACGGATAATGCCACTGCGCGACAGGCATCGAACCTGAGTCGAACCACACGTCGATCAAGTCTGGGACGCGCTTCATCTTGCCGCCGCAGTCGGGGCAATCCCAATGGACTTGGTCCACATACGGGCGATGGAGGTCGAGGTCGCTGAGGTCTTTGCCCGATTTTTCGGAAAGCTCCTTCACCGAGCCGACGCCCTCACGATGTTTGCACGATTCACATTCCCAGATGGGAAGCGGCGTGCCCCAATATCGCTCGCGGCTCAACGCCCAGTCAATGTTGTTGGAAAGCCAGTTACCGAAGCGACCTTCACGCGTGTGTTCGGGAACCCAGTTGATGGTGTTGTTCAAGCCAACCAATTTGTCGCGGTACGCAGACGTGCGGATGTACCACGACTCACGCGCGTAATACAGCAACGGTGTGTGACACCGCCAGCAGAACGGATACGTGTGCTTGTACTCCTCCGACCTGAAAAGCAAACCCCGCGCGCGCAAATCTTCGATGATCATCGGATCGGCTGTTTTGACGAAGACGCCGCGCCACGGCGTCACCTCCGAAACAAACGTCCCGTCGGGAAGAACCGTCATCAACACGGGAAGGTTGTGCTGTTTCGCCATTTCCATGTCTTCCTGACCGAACGCAGGCGCCATGTGAACGAGTCCCGTGCCGTCTTCGGTGGTGACGAAATCGCCGAGGACAACGTAATGCGCGGGCTTGTCGGGCGGCAGGAAAGTGAACAGCGGATGATATTTCACATCCTTGAGTTTCTTGCCCTTGAACGTGTCGAGGACTTTGACCTCTTCCTCGCCGAAAACTTTTTCGACGAGCGCTTTGGCAAGGATTAACTTCTCGGTTCCGCCGTTGTGGGCGCGTTCGACCGTGACGTAATCCACGTCGGGATGCGCGACGACGCCGACGTTGCCTGGCAGCGTCCACGGCGTGGTCGTCCACACGAGCAACGAGGTGTCGGGCTTATCCACCAGCGGCATGCGGACAAAAACCGAAGGGTCGACCGCGTCGTCGTAGCCGAGGGCAACTTCATGGTCCGAAAGAGGCGTGCCGCAACGCGGGCAATACGGCACGACCTTATATCCCTTGTAAAGCAGGTCTTTATCCCAGAAGTTTTTCAGAATCCACCACACCGACTCGATGTAGTCGTTGGTGTACGTCACGTACGCATCTTGCAGGTCAACCCAGAAGGCGATGCGGTCGGTGAGTTTTTCCCAATCTTGGATGTACGTGAACACGGACTTTTTGCAGAGTTCGTTGAATTTATCGATGCCGTATTCTTCGATCTGCTGTTTGTTATTGAAGCCGAGTTGCTTTTCCACTTCGATCTCGACAGGCAGACCGTGTGTATCCCAGCCGCCGCGCCGCGACACGTGATAGCCGCGCATGATCTTGTAGCGCGGGAACATATCTTTGAAAGCGCGCGCCAACACGTGATGCACGCCAGGCTTGCCGTTGGCGGTCGGCGGACCTTCGTAAAACACATACTCAGGCGCGCCCTGCCGTTGCTCGGTCGTCTTCTTGAAAATGTCGCGCTGCTTCCAAAACTTCATCACGGCTTCTTCCATCGAAGTCACGTTGAGTTTTGAGTTTACGGGTTTGAACATGCTTGGCTCCTCGTACAGCGACATTTATGTCGCTATCAAATGGCGACATAAATGTCGCGTTACGAATTAAAACAAAAACTCTCATCTCAAACAGAGACGAGAGAAATCTCGCGGTACCACTCTGATTCCCCGCGTAATCGCGGGGCGCTCATTGGACGACAACATCATCCTGTTCCGATAACGGAGAACAACTCCGATTCGCTTACTTCGATTTCAGCGCAATGGCTCCGAGATGATTTTCGATTTACTCACTGACGTGGCTCACACCGTTTCCACGCTCGCTGACAGTCTCGGCAAATCTACTCGTTCTCCTCACTGCCTTTCGGTTGCGGATTATGCCACAACTGTAATTGACCGTCAACAAATTTAGCAGGATAATGCCTCTCGTGACGACTCCTCCCCTCAATCTGGATTCTCTCCCCTCGGCGGACTCATCCCAACTTTTAAACGCTTCTTCTCTAACGGTCAGCCTGCCTCGCCCACCTCGGCTTTTTTACCGCCATGGATGGCAATCCTGGTCCCTCGCCGCGTGGACGGAGCCGACTCCCCTCCCCGTCCAACACCCGAAGATTCTACATCCCCTGCAAACCGATCCGCGCTATGCAAACGAAACTTCCCCGCATGGATCGTGGATCGGCACAGTTGAACTTGCGAATGACGACATCCTCCTCCTCGGCGCGCTCGGGTTGGACGCGCACGTTCGGCTGAAAGAGAATCAACTCGAAGGTTGGAGTGAAGCGGGCGAGGTCGAATGGCTGATCGCACGCGGCGACGAAGAATCCGTCTTCAAAAAATACACGAGCGAGCTCGCAAAACACTTGGGAGCCAAATCCAACAAGCCCGCGCCACGCGTGTGGTGCTCGTGGTACAGCCTCTACACCGCCATTGACGAAACGATCCTGCATCAAGTTTTCGACGGCTTGGGCGATCTCCCCTTTGACGTGTTCCAAGTGGACGACGGCTGGCAAATGTCCATCGGCGATTGGGAGGCGAATACAAAATTTCCGTCGGGCATGAGCGCGCTGGCGAATCGAATCAAATCCACGGGACGGCGGGCGGGATTGTGGCTCGCGCCGTTGATCGCGGTCGAATCGTCGCGCCTGTTTCGGAATCATCCAGATTGGTTCCTGCGCGACGCAGAGGGGAAATTCGTCTCGGCGGGATTCAACTGGGGCGAACAACTGTACGCGCTGGATACGACGCATCCCGCCGCGCTCGAATGGGTCGCCGCGCGGATGAAGCAAGTCCGCGCGTGGGGGTTCGATTATCTGAAATTGGATTTTCTCTATGCTGGCGCTCTACCAGCCAAACGCCACAACGACGCGCCGCGCGAAGCCGCATACCGCGAGGCGCTGAAAATCATGCGCGACGCAATGGGCGCAGACGCGTACTTCCTCGCCTGCGGCGCGCCGATTCTGCCGTCGTTGGGTTTATGCGACGCGCTGCGCGTGGGTCCAGACGTTTCGGGCAAATGGGAAGACCCGCGCGATGCGCGCCTGCTCTACAACTTCTCAACGCCAGGGACGCGTAATGCCATCCGCACAACGGTCAACCGCCTATGGCTCGAACCGCTGACGCTGATTGACCCCGATGTCGCTTATTTTGTTGGAAAAGAAAATTCCTTGTCGACGGAACAAAAACAGCTTCTGCAAGACCTCACCCTGCTCTGCAACTTCGAAGCCACCTCCGACCTGCCGCAGTGGATGACATCGAAAGAACGGGAAGCATTGCTCGATTTTTTGAGATCCAGCCCGAAAGTGAGGCGGTTGAACCGTGGAAAATTTCAACTCGACGACCGCGTTGTAGATTTCTCGCCCGCGCTTTCACTGTCCGATCCGCCCACAGGTATGACAAAAATTCCAGCGGCATTTCTCAGCTGGCTGGGCAATCAACCGCTGACGTTGATTCTGTTTCATCGGATGAATGAATCGTCGTTCAAAAGACGGAGAAAAAAATTGTAGAGTGAGATTCTAACCCGCGCTATTCGAACAACTCGTCGGTCTTCGCCGCCATGATGAAATCATTCTTGTGCAATCCTTTCACCACGTGTGTCCACCAATGCACCCCAACTCGACCCCATTCGACGACCAACATTGGGTGGTGGTCTTCCTCTTCAGCAATCGCTCCAACTTTGTTTGAAAACTCCAACGCTTGGACAAAATTTTTGAATTTGAAAACGCGTTCCAAGTGCGGGATACCATCCCGCACCACGATCTGCCAATCGGGAGTTTGCGGTTGCAGTTCGGCGATCTCGGCTTCGGTCAGCGCTGGGTCGCCGCCGCGACAGGCAACGCATTTGAGTTCGGATAACTTGGTCATGGCTATTTCTCTAAAAATTCATCAGGCGATACGCCTGCTTGTTTCAAGATCGATCTCAGCGTGCCTTCGGGCATATCGCCTGGGTGATTTGGAACAGTCGTAAAGCGCCCAGTTGAGGGATTGCGCCAGATTTCATGGCTTCCCGCCGCATGACGAAAAAACTCAAAGCCAAACGCCTTGAGTTTTTTGACGATTTGCCGATACCGAAAACCAGCAAGCCTCCCCATCGCTATCCCGCAACGATCAACTGATAATCGAAACTTTCACTAACTTGCGGTAATTGAACATCGTCCTGCGCTTCCAATAATTTGCGAACGACATCGCGAGCGATCTCGACGGTCTCGGCGATCGTTCGTCCCTGAGCGACCAATCCCTGCACATCGTCGGAGGTAGCCAAATAGACGCCCTCGGGTAATTTTTCAATGTGAATTCGAACAATCCGTTCGTCAATATTCAACATGGAATCGCTCCTTGTCAGCGGCTAGTATAGCACATCCTCATAAGGCTTCTAGCAACGCGTGGACAGCCTCAACACTAGGCAAGTGAACTCGCAACACCTTCCTCTTCGCCTCGATCAACGCTTCGTAATCGCCAAGCGCTTGTGCGCGGATGAGCGTGCCGAATGTCATTCCTTCGGTGGGAATGTCCACATCTTTTTCTGACTCGGCGGTGACGACGAGGAACAGCGCGTTCTTCGGTCCGCCTTTGTGAAATTGACCCGTCGAGTGTTGGAAGCGTGGACCAAACCCAGCGGTCACGGCGTTGCCAGTTTTGGCGCGGACAGCGACGCGCATCTTTTGCAGAGCGTCGTTCATTTCATCGTTGCGCGGCAGGTACGCGTTGATCGCCACATAGCCACCCGCTTTCGCCTTTTTCAAAAACTTGCTCAACACCGCGCCCAGCGACGCGCCCGTCACAACCGTCGGCGAAAACACCGCCACGCCTTCTTTCTTCCACGCGGGCTTGCCCTCACGCAACTTTCCCTTCTTTTGGTAATCGGCAATCTTCGCCTTCGTGATCTTCTTGCTCGACTCAACATTCGGCTGGTCGAACGCGTTCACGCCGATGATCGAACACGCGACAACCGTCGCAATTTCCCAGCGGAAAATTTCAGCGCCAACATCGTAGAAAGTGGAAATTGGAAATTGGAGAACAGGATATCTTGCGGCTTGGAGTTTCGACATCGCCTCATCGTGTTCGCCTGTTTGACGCAGATAAACAAAGATGCGATCGTCGCCATAGACATCGGGACTCCCAAGCGGTTCGAGCGGCACAGGCAGGATTCCCTTGCCGTGCTTGCCGCTTGATTCGGCAATGATCTGCTCGATCCAATTTGCGAAGGGGGATAAAGCCGCGTCAGCCACGACGGTCAACTTGTCTCGCCCGTGGAGAGCGGATTCGCCGAGTACGGCTCCCAACGCCAGCCCAGGGTTGCGCGCCGCAGGGACGTGTTCGCCACACTGATTTCTCATCCAATCAGCGCGGTCGAGCAGATGGTTCAAGTCCACGCCGAGTAACGCGGCAGGGACGAGCCCGAAATCGGTTAGTGCGGAGTAGCGCCCGCCGACGAATTCATCGGCGAGGAAAATTTTTCGGAAGCCGCGCTTTCTGGCAAGCGCTTCGAGCGACGTGCCAGGGTCGGTGGTGGCTACAAAGTGTGAGCCATCCTTTTTGCTCAACATCCAGAAGTAATTGAAGTTCGCCATCACCTCTGCGGTGCCGCCCGATTTGCTGGCGACGATGTAGAGTGTCTTTTCGGGAGGATAATTTTTTGCGGCTTCTGCCACTTGCGCAGGGTCGGTGGAGTCGAGGATGCCGAGGCGCAATCCCTCACCCCTAACCCCTCTCCCACTGGGAGAGGGGGATGCATCGAGGAGTAAACTAAATACTTCGGCAGTTAATGAGGAACCACCCATGCCTAGAACGAGGACGCGGTCAATTTTTGCTTTTTTGATTTCTGTGACGAACGATTCGTATTCTTTCAGTTTCTTGCGCGCTTTGTCGGTGGAGTCGAGCCAGCCCATGCGGATGGTGACTTCGTGTTGACCTTCTTTATCCTTGGCGGATGCCCAAAGGGATGGGTCATGTTTCCACAGGCGCGCGGGAGCGGAATCAGCCTCGAGTTGCGATAAACGCGTCGAAACAGAACCAGCTAGAGGCTTGTGCTGAGCCGAGTCGAAGTATCCGAGAGAAGAAGCGGCGTTCTTCCTTCTCTCATCAATCGTCGCGAGTAATTGTGCGAACGCGTCCGCAAAGGCTTTGACTCCCTCATCTTCGAGTTCTTGAGTCACGACATCCATCGAGATGCCCGCGGCTTCCAGTTTGTTGAGGGCGTCCTGCGCTTCGTCAAGCCCGCGCACAAGAGTCATGGATGCAACGCCGTGATCTTTGAAGGCTTCGAGCGTGGCGGGCGGAACAGTGTTGACGGTTTCGGGACCGATGAGGTTGTCCACGTAAAGCGTGTCGGGGTAGGCGGGATTTTTCGTGCTGGTGCTCGCCCACAACGGACGCTGGACACGGGCGCCCTTCACTTTGAGATTTTCCCAACGACGACCCGAAAATGTTTTTTGAAATTCGTCGTATGCCATTTTTGCGTTTGCAATGGCGGCTTTGCCTTTGAGACCGAGCGGGTCTGGAGACCCGCTCTGAGCAAGGGCGTCCAGTTTGGGATCAATTTTAGAATCGACGCGCGAAACAAAGAACGATGCCACCGAGGCGATATGTTCGATGGACTTGCCCGCCGCGACGCGTTCTTCAAGCCCGCTGAGGTAGGCTTCCATCACTTCGGCATAACGTTTGAGCGAGAAGATCAACGTGATGTTGATGTTGAGTCCAGCCGCGACCGATTTTTGAATCGCAGGGATGCCTTCCTTCGTGGCTGGAATCTTGACCATGAGATTCGGTCGTTTGACACGCGCCCACAATTGTTCGGCTTGAGCGATGGTGCCTTGCGTATCGTAAGCGAGGTTCGGAGTGACTTCGATGCTGACGTAACCGTCGCCGCCGTTCGATTCTTCATAAAGCGGCAGGAACGCGTCGCACGCGGCTTTGATGTCTTCGATGACCAACTGCCAGAAGATCTTCTCCGTGTCCCAACCCGCCCAGGCGAGCGGAGTGAGCGCGGAGTCGTAATCGGCGCTCTTCGTAATTGCATGGTTGAAGATGGACGGGTTCGACGTGACGCCGCGAATGTCGCCGCGTTCGATCATCGCTTTGAATTCGCCGTTCTCCAAAATCTTTCGCTGGATGTTGTCGTACCAGAGGGATTGTCCGAGGGATGTGAGTTTTTTTATTGAATCTGACATGATTTCCTCTTTTTGCTTGTTGTCGAGCGGAGCTGAATCTAAATCTTGCGAACTCGTATCGCTTTTTCAGTGATCACGCTAAACGCTTGTAGTAGCTCTTCGCCATGTTCGCTAATTGCCTGTGAAATTATCTCCGCCTTATCGTTCGTTGAAAGTCCAGCCAGACGATATAGAACGATTCCTCGTTTAACATACCCTTGGCGAAAAACCAACTCTCCAAAATCTTTATCGGCAGTCACGAACAACGTATTGTCGGCGCGGGCAAGGGCGAGAACTTCCTCGTCCATAATCCCTGGCGACATTTCAACGACGTAACTTACTTCATGTCCGTCGTCTCGTAAACGGTCAACGATGCCGCGATCCACGCACTCATCGGCAAGGATATTCATCAAACAGACTCGGTAATAGGATAAACCACATCTGCGCGCAGGGCTTCACGCGCAAAATTCAGCGCGGCTTGAATACCTTCCCGAGTCAATCGCGGATGGGCTTGCAACAACTGGTCGAACGTCTCGCCCGATGAGAGTTTCTCGAGGATCAAATCAACCGTTATACGCGTACCCGAAATGACAGGCTGACCCATCATGATTTTCGGATCTGAAACGATAAGTGTTTGTGCCATCTTGCGCCTCCAAATTCTGTAACGAAGACAATTATACTTTTTCTTCGTTCTCCAATTTATGAATCTTCCCCACCCTCCTCGCCAACCGCTCCCCTCCCGCCTCGTTTCCTTGATACTCCGCATTCAAAAACGCAGGGATAAGGGCTTTGGCGAGTTCGGGTCCGATCACACGACCGCCGAGGCAGAGGACGTTCATATCGTCGTGCATCACGCCTTGCGCGGCAGAGTATGTGTCGTGGCAAATCGAAGCGTACACGCCTTTCATCTTGTTGGCGGCAATGCACGCGCCGATTCCCGATCCGCAAACGATGATGCCGCGTTCGGCTTCTCCGTTTTGGATGGCGCGTCCAACTTTTTCGGCATAGTCAGGGAAATCCACCGACTCGGCGGAGTTTGTGCCGAGGTCAATCGGTTCGTGTCCCGCCGCGCGGACAGATTCCAGAACGGTTTGTTTGAGCGGGAAGCCCGCATGGTCAAAACCAACAGCGATTTTCATCAGTTTATTTTTACCACGAAGGACACAAAGGTCACCAAGGATTCATGTGGCGCAACGTGGTGAATTCCTTTCGATAATCTTCTGCCCAATCCTTCTGACACAACCAACCTAGACCAAACAGAAACTCATAACCACAACCATCCCTTAAACCACCTTCGTGTCCGTAGTGTCCTTTGTGTTTAAAGCCCTTTCGCTCGCGCCACAATATTCTCAACCGTAAACCCAAACTTCTCAAAAATGACTTTATATGGAGCGGACGCGCCGTAGTGGTCAATGCACAGCGTGGATTTGGCGTATCGTTCCCAGCCGAGGCTGGCTCCCGCTTCGACAGCGAGTCGTGCCTGAATTTTTTTCGGCAGAACCGACTCTTTGTATGCATCGTCCTGCTTCTCGAACAACTCCCAACTTGGGAAGGACACCACGCGCACGCCTTTGCCTTCCTCGTGCAATTTCTGCGCCGCGCCCATGATGAGACCAACTTCTGAGCCAGTCGCCATGAGGATGACTTCGGGTGTTCCAAAATCTTTCAACACATACGCCCCGTTGGACAAATTGCCAATTTGTCCCAACTCAAAAGTAGGAACCGCCTGACGAGTGAGCGCAAGCGCGGTCGGTCCGTTGCGACGCGAGATCGCCACCTTCCACGCCTCGCGGACCTCGTTCGCGTCCGCAGGGCGGATGGTCACCAGATTGGGAATCGCCCTCAACGCGGCAAGTTGCTCGATGGGCTGGTGTGTCGGTCCATCCTCGCCGAGACCGACTGAATCATGCGTGAAGACAAAAATGGTCGGCGCGTGCGAAATTGCGGCGAGACGAATGGCAGGCTTCATGTAATCCGAAAAGATGAGGAACGTACCGCCATACGCAATAACGCCGCCGTAGAGATTCATTCCATTCAACGCCGCGCCCATGCCATGTTCGCGCACGCCAAAGTGGACATAACGACCGCTTCGATTCTCCTTTTGGTATTCGCCCGCCTCGATAAATTTCGTGTTGTTCGACGGAGTCAAATCCGCAGAGCCGCCGAGGAGTTCGGGCAACTTCGCCGCAAGCGCGTCCAACACTTTGCCTGAGGAAGCGCGCGTCGCCATCCCTTTTTCGTCGGCGGGGAAAATCGGCAAATCAGAATCCCATCCAGCAGGCAATTCGCCTTTCAAACGGCGTTGAAGTTCCGCGCCAAGTTCGGGATATTCCGTTTTATAAGCGACGAACTTCTTCTCCCATTCGTCTTCTCTGCTGCGTCCCACTTCCACAGCGTTGCGAAAAAACTCCAGCACATCGCCAGGGATGAGGAAACGCGGCTCGAGGGGCCAGCCCAAATTTTCTTTCGCCGCGTTCAACTCTTCATCGCCGAGCGGTTCGCCGTGCGCCTTCGACGTGCCTTGGCGATGTGGCGCGCCAAATCCGATTGTCGTGCGGCACATGATGATAGACGGTCGCGGATCGGCTTTGGCGGCTTCGATGGCTTTGTCAATCGCCTCCACATCGTTGCCGTCGCTCACCGATTGAACGTGCCAGCCATAAGCATCGAAGCGCGCGGCGCGGTTTTCAGTGAACGCCAAATCCGTCGAGCCGTCAATCGAAATGTGATTATCGTCGTACAAATAAATGATACGCCCCAACTGCAAATGTCCCGCCAACGACGCGGCTTCGGAAGCGACGCCTTCCATCAAATCGCCGTCGGTCACAATTCCATAAATAAACGATTGAATCAATTCATGATTCGGTTTATTGAACTCAGCGGCAAGATGACTCGCCGCGATCGCCATGCCCACGCCTTGCGCAAACCCCTGCCCCAGCGGACCCGTCGTCACTTCAACGCCGGGCGTGAGTCCGTGTTCGGGATGACCAGGCGTGATGCTTCCGAATTGTCGAAAATTTTTGATGTCGTCGAGGCTCACATCGTAACCCGTCAGATGCAACAAAGAATAAAGGAGCATCGAACCATGTCCGCCCGAAAGGATAAATCGGTCGCGTCCCATCCACTTTGGATTGCGCGGGCTGTGTCGCAGATGACGCGTCCAGAGCGCGAATGCCATCGCCGCCGCGCCCATCGGAAGTCCGGGATGACCCGAGTTCGCTTTTTGTACGGCGTCCGCCGAAAGAAATCGTAAAGTGTTGATCGAGCGAGTTTGAAGATCGTTGTTCATATCATCCTGACGATTTGATTTTATTCGATTGTACCATCGTGTTTCTGTGCGTAAGATTCGCCGCGACCGAACGCACTAAACGACATGCGCCTATCACAACGATCTATGTACGCGCTCATTCTTCTATTGGGACTCGTGTGGATCTATCTCAGCGCGGACGAAAACGCCGCTTCTTTCGCAGGGACGCCTGCCGCGCCCCAACGAAATTTTCTCGCCCCCGACTTTTCTCTGCCAACGACCGACGGTGAAACGATGCGCCTCTCCGATTTTCGCGGACAGGCGGTGTTGGTGAATCTGTGGGCGACGTGGTGCCCGCCTTGCCGCGCCGAAATGCCCGCCATCGAAAAAGTGTACAACGAATACAAAGACGAGGGCTTCGTCGTCCTCGCTATTGACATGACCTATCAAGACAAACTCTCATCCGTGCCGCCGTTCGTGCAAGAACACGAACTGACATTTCCAATCCTGCTCGATGAAACAGGCGAGACCGCGCGTGCATATCAACTTCGATCGCTCCCCTCCTCATTTTTCATCGACCGCAATGGAATCATCCGCGAAGTCGTCATCGGCGGACCGATGGCGGAAGCGCTCTTGCGCACGCGGGTGGAGGAGATTTTGAAATAAGCAACTCGGTGGTCGAGTAGACCTGAGCGATTTTTGCGAAGGTCGTATCGAGACCACCGCTAACCAGTTGAATTCTTGTTACAAGAGTGACTTTGCTTACTGGTGGTTTCGATACGTCCCGCGAAAAGCATCGCGGGACTACTCAACCACCGGGCACATTTATCTATTCTATGCTCACCCTCTTCCGCACTCTCTTCGCCCCACCCCGCGACATCATCCTCCTCGTCGCCGCGCTGTGGATCGGACTCGCCCTCGCCGAAAAGCGGAGCGAACGTCACGGCGTCTCGAAAGACGCGCTCAACAACCTCACCTTTTACAGCCTCTTCGGCTTCCTCATCGGCGGGCGGATTCTCTTCGCGCTGACAAATTATTCCGCCTTCGCCGAATCCCCGCTCAACATTTTCTCCCTCAACATTGACCTATTCGACACCGCCAGCGGATTCCTCGTCGCGGCTCTGGTTGGATTCGCCTACGGCAAGAAACTAAACCTCCCCTTCTGGGGCGCGCTCGACGCGTTGACTCCCATCCTTGCTTTTCTCGCCATCGGACTCCACCTCTCCCACCTCGCGGCTGGCACAGCCTTCGGCGCTCCCACCAATCTGCCCTGGGGCATCGAACTCTGGAACGCGACGCGCCACCCGACTCAAAT
The DNA here is from genome assembly GCA_020847435.1 of Anaerolineales bacterium. Taxonomy (GTDB): domain Bacteria; phylum Chloroflexota; class Anaerolineae; order Anaerolineales; family Villigracilaceae; genus Defluviilinea. Next base: position 22,831 of record JADLBX010000018.1, on the reverse strand, counting down.
CTACGAGTTGATCGCCGCGCTGATCATTTTCGGAATCATCTGGTTTCGCAAATCGTTATTTACCCCTGGCATTGTGTTTCTCGAGTTCGTCGCCCTCACCGCTGGGGCGCGCCTCTTCCTTGAAGCCTTTCGCGGGGACAGCGTTCTTGTATTCGGAGAATTTCGATTAGCGCAGATCATCGCGTGGGCAATATTGTGCGTTGTATTTTTCTTCTTATCAGAGTACTCTACAAACCACTCTTCTCGATCTGATTTGCGCCTGCAATAGCTCGAGCAATGAACGCAACCAAAATCGGAAGACCCAAAGCGACACAATAATATCTCGCCTCTACTGCAAGCCAATCTTTGCTAAAGGTTATCAGAAAGCCAAATGACGTAAAAACCAGCAGTATTACCCCGAAGCCAACATACCACATTTCTTTCAATTCCAAAGTGTCTTCATCGACAATTTCATTAATGGTTTTTCTGTGTTGAAGTATCAGCAGAGAAGCCATAATCATCATCAACGGATAAAAACGCAGGTTATTATTGGAGAAAGACAGAAACGGTACAACTAACGCCGAGAGGAATATCCCGCCGCTGATCCCAAATAACAAAATAGAGATTGAGGTCTTTTTCCAAGCGATTTTCATACAATTTCAAGAAAAGATAGAGGCGATATTCCGATTAACTCCTCTTCGCAATCGGACCCAAATACGACTCCAACACCTCATCCATCTGCGCCAGCGATTCGCACACGAACAGCATCGGGTTGAACGCGTAGACAGTCTTCGGGATGCGGGCGATGGTCTCGATGTCGAACGGAGCGATGATCACCTCGCCGCCGAAGATGCCATCTTGCTTGATACCCAAATTTTGATACAGCGAAAGCACCACGTTCCATCCCGCGTCGGCGGAGGACATCTGACCTTTTTGGTGAAGGGCGTTCACCCCGTCAATGATGCGGTGCAGTTTGTTCTTGTTCGCTTGAAAATGCGCGTTCAACTGCGGGAAGATCGGCTTAGTGTAATCAAGCACGTTGTCGCGACCGAGGCGGTAGAACTCCATGATCGTGCGCGTCAACTCCTTGCGCCCCGAAATGATTCCCGCGCCGAAAACTTTGAAGCGGTTATCCTGCACGACTAATCCAAACTCCGTGCTGTACCACGCCAGCCGCTTGATCACCTCGCGCTCCTCCTGCGTCGCTTTCATGTAGGCAGGCGCAAATTTATCCTCGATGCGCGCGTAAAACTCCTGCGTCAAGAACGGCAGATGCCCGAAGATGTCATGGAACATATCTGGTTCGGGCGTAAATTCCATTTGGTCGCGCGTCCGCAAATAATCCGTGATCAAAAATATGCGCTGGGCGAATTTTTTATACCAATCGTCGGCAAGCGTGTAACGGATCACCGTCCGTTCGATGCGCCAGCCCGTGCGCGGTGTGATGCGCTCGTTCAAATGCGCCACCGTCGAAATCCCCTTCGGGCTCAACTCCAACAGTTCCATGCCGCGTTTCCACTCGGCGCAAATATGTTCAAGCAGATAACTCTGATGCACGCCCGCGTACAGGTCCGCCCAGATCGCGTGCTGTTCGGCAGAAAAATTAATCTCTTGATTTTGAGTCGTGTATTCTTTCGATGCGTCAATGCGTTGCTCGGCAATTTCCCCCGTATAAACAGTCGGCGATTGATTTGTAGCCATGATCTCACCTTTCTTCAAATGGAAGGGTCGGCTTGCGAAGAAAATATATCACCGCCAAATGCGAGCGTCAAGTTACAGCATGTTACCAATCTGGATTACAATCCCAAACATGCCCGACCAACCGCTAAAAAACAAAACCGTCCTCATCACTGGCGCGGCGCGTCGTCTCGGTCGCATGTTTGCCCTCGCGTGTGCGCGCGCAGGAGCGGATGTTGCGATTCACCACGCCCATTCCGAAGCGGACGCCGAATCTTTGCGCGCCGAAATTGTGAGACTCGGTCAACGCGCCTGGGTCTTTCAAGCGGACTTAACCGATTCATTCTCGACGGGACGCCTGATTCGCCTCGTCAACGAATCCACGCCTCTGCATTTCCTCGTCAACAGCGCGGCGATCTTCGAGTCCCTCACCTTCGATTCAACGACTCTCGAACACTGGAACAACCATCTCGCCCTCAACCTCACCGCCCCATTTCTGCTCAGTCAAGCCTTCGCCCGCCAAGCGGACGACGGCGCGCGCATCGTCAACATCCTCGATTGGCGCGCCCTGCGCCCCGCCGCAGACCACTTCCCCTACACCGTCAGCAAATCCGCCCTCGCGGCGATGACAAAATCAATGGCAGTCGCGCTCGCGCCGCGTATCACCGTCAACGGGTTGGCGCTCGGCGCCATCCTCCCGCCAGCGGATGGGAACGTAAACCCTAAAATCGTCGAGAGCATCCCAATGAAACGCTGGGCGAAAGAAAACGAAGTCGAACAAGCGCTGTTATTCCTGCTCACCTCGCCGACCTATATCACTGGCGAGATTCTCCACGTGGATGGAGGGAGACATCTTATTTAGCAAGTAGGACCGACTTAAGTCGGTCCTACAACAAGGAAAAATATATGGACAAAGTCATCATCAAAAACCTGCTCGCCCGCGGCGTGATTGGCGTCAACGATTGGGAGCGCAACCGCGCCCAGAATATTCTCATCAACCTCACCCTCTTCACCGACACGCGCCGCGCCGCCGAGACCGATCACATCAACGACTGCGCAGATTACAGCAAAATGTCGAAGAAGGTCATGGCGCACGCCGAAACCGCGCAACGACTAACCGTGGAAGCCCTCGCCAACGATCTGGCAAAATTGTGTCTTGAAGATAAATTGGTTCAAAAAGTCATTGTCCGCGTGGAGAAGCCGGGCGCGGTGCGGTTCGCCGAATCGGTCGGCGTGGAGATCGAACGCAGCCGCGATGAATGAACTGCATCTCGCGTATTTGAGTCTGGGGTCGAACATCGAGCCTGAGTCTAATTTGCCGAAAGCGGCGCGCTTGCTCGCGCAACACGGGCAGGTCGGGAAAATTTCAAGCGTGTGGGAAACCAAGCCTGTCGGCGGAGGCGGCGGAGGCAATTATCTGAACGCCTGCCTCGAATACGAAACATCGCTTTCGCAGACGGCATTGAAAGAGAACGTCCTCCGCCCCATCGAAACGCAACTCGGACGCAAACGCAGCGCGGACAAGTTCGCCCCGCGCACGATTGACATTGACATCCTCGTATTCGACGGAGAAATCGTCGGCGAGCGTTGGCTGGCGCAGGCGTTCGTCGTTGTGCCGCTGGCGGAAATTTTGCCCGAGATTCAAACCCCCGCCGCTGGCGAAACCATTCAAGAGATTGCCGCGCGCCTCCGCCGCGAGGTTTGGATGGAGACGCGTCCGCTTGCGTTAGGCTGACGAGGGCGGGACAGCCGTCCCTTAGAATTGAACCGGTTTCGATCCCCGCGAAATATTATCCAAGAATTCCTGCCGCGTGGCTAAATTCGCGCGGAACGCGCCGTGCATGGCGGAGGTCGTCATGCGCGCGTCATGCTTTTTCACACCGCGCATCATCGCGCACATGTGCATCGCCTCGACCACCACCGCCACGCCTTGCGGTTTGAGCGCGTCTTGGATGAAGTCCGCGATCTGGCGCGTCATGCGTTCTTGGATTTGCAAGCGCCGCGCGTACAGATCCACGATGCGCGGAATTTTGGATAAGCCGATCACTTTGCCAGCGGGGATGTAAGCCACGTGCGCGCGCCCAATGAAAGGCAGCATGTGATGCTCGCACAAACTGTAGAATTCGATATCGCGCACGATGACCATTTCATCGTAACTGACGTTGAAGAGCGCGCGGTTGATAATTTTTTCAGGCTCGAGGCTGTAGCCGCTCAGCAGTTCGGTATACATGCGCGCCACGCGGTCGGGCGTGTTCTTCAAACCCTCGCGCTCGGGGTCTTCGCCCACCGACTTGATCAATTCATAGACCAGCCGCCGCGTTACCTCAAGGTCAATCGTGCCGGTGTCTGCGTCATCCATATCGTCGTCAAAAGTCATTCGCGCTCCTCCGCTACGAAAGTCCAGCCCGATGAAAACATCGGGCTGGCAAATTTTATTCTTGCGCTATCCGACCACCGGCTCGATCAAACCATACGAACCGTTGCGCCTGCGATACAACACTTGAATCGCATTCTTCTCCGCGTTGAAGAAGATGAAGAAATTGTTGTGTCCCAGCAAGCGCATCTGTTCGACCGCCTCATCCTCGTTCATCGGCATGATCACAAATTTCTTGCGCTTCGCGATCAACGGCAGGAGTTCGCCGGTCTCGTCTACGGGCCACGCCTCTTCCTCCGTCACTTCCGCCGCCGAGCGCCCGTCGCCGCGCCCGCGATAATGCTTGCCTTTGTAGCGTTCGATCTGCCTCTGCATCTTATCGAGCGCGGAGTCGAACGCGGTGTGCAGTTCATCCGACCGTTCCTCCGTGCGCAACTGAAAACCTTTTCCGCGCACGGTCATCTGCGCCACTTGCCGGTCGCCTGCCTGCCGCGCCGTTTTTTCATGGGTCAACTCCACCCGGATCTCATCAATCTCCTGAAGGTAACGTTCGAGTTTGGCGGCTTTCTTCTCGACGTACTCGCGGGTGTTATCGGTCAAACGCATATTGCGAGCCTGAACGTCAATCTTGTCAGACATGGGGAACCTCCTGAACTTGTGATATCAACGACAGCCAACGCCGTTGTCAAACTCGATTCAAACCGTGATGCGCAAGCGCCCGCGCGATCGTCAACGCCTGCACCTCCGCCGCGCCAGCGGACATCAACGCCGCCGTGCAGGAAGCGAGCGTGGAACCGGTCGTCGCCACATCGTCCATCAGCAGGATGGACTTCCGCTTCACTGCCGACGGGTCAGCCTGATACGCCTGCGCGACATTCGCTTGCCGTTCTGCCGCGCTCAGCCCTACCTGCGAGCGCGTCTCACGCGTCTTCCGCAAACCGTTCGGCGCATACTCGATCCCAAGTTCATACGCCAGCGGGCGCGCGACCAACCCAACTTGATTATATCCGCGCTCCTTCAAGCGAGCCTTTCCCAGCGGCGCCGGGATCAACAAGTCCGCCGTCCACTGCAACGCACGGACAAACTCCACGAGGTCGGCGGCTAACGCGTCCGCCAGCCCGATGTTGCGGCGATATTTGATCGCGTGCAGGGCATTCTGCACCGGAGAATCAAAAACCGCCCACGAACGCAACGCGCGATACGCAGGCGGATTCGATTTACACTTTTCGCAAATTTCACTGCCGCGGGTGGGAATGCCGCATTTTTCACAGAACGGCTTGCGGATCCTCGACACGCGCCCCCTGCACTCCGCACACCAGCGCGAGCCGCTCCTGCCACAGCCTCCGCAGACGGGCGGGAACAGCAGGTCCAACCCGTTCCAGGTCCATCGGTAAAAGCGATACGACCAGGGGATTTTATTCACGGAAAAGTAGCTATGTTCGAGCCTCTACAATGTAGCCATGATCTGCAACGCGGCTGGGGTCAGGATGATGATCATGATGGATGGAAAGATCAACAACGCCATCGGGATGATCATCTTCACCGGCGCTTTGTGCGCCGCCTCTTCCGCGCGCTGGCGTCGCTTCACGCGCATCTGATCGGACTGGATGCGCAACACCCGCGCCATGCTCACGCCGAGCATTTCGCTTTGAATGATCGCCGCTACAAAACTGGACATTTCGGGGATGCCCAGCCGGTCCGCCATGTCGCGCAATGCCTCGCGGCGGGTCTTGCCCAGTTGCACTTCACGGATGGTGCGCGCAAACGCCAGCGACAATTCGTTCTCCCATTTTTCACTCACACGCGAAAGCGCCGCGTCGAAACCGAGACCCGCCTCCACGCAAATGGTCAGCAGGTCGAGCGCGTCCGGCATGGCTTTCCGAATCTCAGTCTGTCGACGCGTGATGCGGCTGGTGAGCATGATATGCGGGACGAAGAAACCTCCAAAGATCGCCCCGCCAATATACAAAAAGTTGTCGGTTGGGTTAGGCAGATTTGCAAAAGCCACGTAGGAGATTGCCAGGGCGCCGAGCGCCACCGCCAAAATAAAGCGGATGGCAAGGAAGGTCGGCGCATCCACGGGCCACGGATGCCCTGCGAGTTCCAAGTTGCGCGCCGTGTCCTGAATCAATTTCTGCGGCGTAAAACGGGCAGAGAATTCGCCCAACCGTCTCGCCAGCGGGATTAACACCCGCTCGGTAAACGGCTGTGACATTTCGATCTGTTCGAGCGATTGCACATCGTCGCCGCGCTGAATAAATTCCGCCAGGCGCGCTTGCAACGGGTCGTCCTCGTTGCCTTCCGCCGCTGCGCGCCGTCGGGCAAAGATAACCACCGCCGCCACGATGATCAAGAGGATAAAAAGGAAGATAATCAATCCCGTCATCTCAGACCTCGATATCCGCAATTTTCATCATGACGAAATAACCGGAAGCGATCATCCCGACGATGGTCACGACCGCCGCGATGCCGCACAAGGGTTGGGGAATGCCTCCGATATCGTCAAAAAAACTGCCGATGTATTCGGGGCTGACAAACCAGAGCGCAATGGTTAGAAAGACAGGGATGAGCGACAGCACCGTGCCGGAGGTCCGCACCGAAGCGGTCAACACCCGCATCTCACCTTTGATGCGGACCCGCTCGCGGATGGTGAAGGAAATCGTATCGAGAATTTCGGAAAGGTTACCGCCCACTTCACGTTGGACATTGATCGCCGTCACAACAAAATCCAGGTCGTCGCTGGGGATGCGGCGGAGGAGATTATCGAGCGCTTTCTCCATCGGAATGCCGATCTGCATCTCTTGAACGAGGCGCCGGAACTCATCCGAAATCGGGGAGGGCAGTTCACGACTCACGGCTTCCATCGCCTGAGTGGTGGAATAGCCAGCGCGCAAGCCGTTGACCATCAGGTTGAGCATGTCGGAGAGCTGGTCGTTGAAACGATGCAATCGTTGAGTCTGCATCCGCTTGACGTAGAAACGCGGCGCAAAGAAACCGATCACCGCGCCGATCGCGGCTGAGATCATTCGCTGGGTCGGCTGTCCGCTGGATTGGAGTAAATAACCAGCCAAGCCGACCGTAATCGTCGAGATAAACATCAAGGCGTAATATTCGGCGACCTTTAACTTCATGTCCGCTCGCGCTAATTCACGCGCTACCCGGTCGCCCCACGAGGAGCGCGTGACCTTGCGGTTCAGCCACTCTGTGACGATTGAGCCGCGATCGCCGCCGTCTACGGCCGGCTTATCCTCGTCTAGGAATTTCCCCAAGCGATCTTCCACAAGAGAACGATCGCTGATGACCGTAACCACCGCCCCGACGATCAAGAGCGCTAACAAGGCGGTGCCGCCGATCGCGAGAATCAGAACAGGATCCATCTTCAGTCACCAATTTTCCACATCAATAACGTCGCCTGTCGCCGATACCAAAAATGGACGGGGGCAGGTTGATTCCGGAGCCTTCGATTTTATCCATAAATTTGGGTCGCAAACCCGTCGGTCTGAGGCGCCCAACAATCTGACCGTTCTCGATCCCAGTCTGTTCGAATACAAAGATATCGGTCATGGTGATCACCTCCCCTTCCATGCCGCTCACCTCGGTGACGTTGGTTACTTTGCGCGTCCCATCGCGCATGCGCTCCTGATGACAGACAACATCCACAGCCGAAGTGATCTGTTCGCGGATGGCGCGCGCCGGCAAATCCATGCCAGCCATCAGCGTCATGGTTTCAAGACGGGAGAGTGAATCGCGCGGGCTGTTCGAGTGCAAGGTGGTCATCGAACCGTCGTGACCCGTGTTCATTGCCTGCAACATATCCAGCGCCGCCTCATCGCGGATCTCCCCTACCACAATCCGGTCGGGGCGCATCCGCAAGGCATTGATCACCAGCTGGCGAATGGTGATTTCGCCGCGACCTTCGATGTTCGGCGGGCGGGATTCCAACGTCACCACATGCTCCTGGCGCAATTGGAGTTCCGCCGCGTTCTCGATGGTTAATATCCTTTCATCCGCAGGGATGAAACTCGACAGGATGTTTAGCAAGGTGGTTTTCCCAGAACCTGTGCCGCCGGAGATCACCACATTCAACCGCGATTCCACACAGGCTTTCAGGAACTGGATCGCCTCTGCCGAAATGGAGCCGAACTGGACCAACTGGTCAACCGTAATCGGGTTTCTTGCAAACTTACGGATGGTCAAAACGGGACCGATCAGCGAAATGGGAGGGATGACCGCGTTCACACGCGACCCATCCGGTAAACGCGCGTCAACGTATGGGCTGGATTCGTCAATGCGCCTGCCCAACGGCGCGACAATGCGGTCAATGATCCGCATCACATGGTCGTTATTCTCAAACGTAACCGGCACGCGATGGATCTTGCCTTTACGTTCGATATACAGGTTCTTCGCGCCATTGACCATGACTTCGGTGATGCTCTCGTCTTCCAACAATGGTTGGAGCGGACCAAACCCGAGGATTTCCGCGGTGATCTGGTCAAACAGGCGCGCCCGCTCAGGACGCGAAAGCACGATATTTTCTTCCGCCAGGATCTGCTCGAATAATTCCTGGATAGTCTTACGCACCTCATCGGTCCGCGAAATATCCATGGACGGGTCCAACTCGGAGAGCAGTTTATTCTGGACCCGCGTCTTCAAATCAAAATAGGAGCCCGCCTGAGGCGAGGTGATCGGCGCGTTCACGCGGCGCGCTTGCAAGTTGGATAGACGCGAGCCTTCGCCGCCGCCTTGATTCCCCGATTGCCCGCCGGCGACCCCGGAGGCATTTCCGCCTTGACCTTGTTCAATTCGTTTTAGAAGAGACATTTATATCTCCTGACTAATGTCTTACGTTGCTCAAGTGATTCATCTGTCAACTCTCAAATTACCTTACGCCAACAAGCAAAACCCTCCAGTCTCACGCAAGCCAAGCCGACAAAACTAACGCCTGCCGAGCCGATCCGTCTCGCCGCCAGACTCGAGCGCCGACACACGCGCCCGGACGCTTTCAGCCAACGAGAGAATCCCTCTCCCTGCGGGCTGGTTCCTGCTTTCCAGCATGAACGGTACGCCGCGGTTCACCGCTTTGATCGCCGTTTGATCGTCTTGCGGAATCACCGAGGCAACTTCCTGTTTGAGGTTGTCCGCCACTCGCTCAGGAGTGATGTTGGTCCGTTTATCGAAGCGATTCATGACAAACAATATTCTTTCACGTTCGACTCCCAGGGTCTGCAACAGGTCAAGGAACAGCCTGCAACTTTTGATGGACGGGATATCCTGCGTGGTGACCAGCACGATCAAGTCGCTCACATCAATGGCGGCAAGAGTGTTGTCAGTCAAATAGGCGGAAGTGTCCACGATCACGTACGCGTACATCTGCTTAAGATATTCGAGGACCCGAGACAATTGCCCGCTCGTAACCTTATCGGCATATTCGGGACGGCTCGGCGCGGCGAGAATGTGCAAGCCTGTCGCCGCGTGCTTCAGCATCACCTCTTCCACGATCTCGGGGTCCAATTCGTCGGCGCGCGGGGCGAGGTCTGCGATCGTGTTCTTCCCCTGCTCGTTTACGAACATCGCCACATCCCCAAACTGTAAATTGGCGTCAACCAGCGCGACCTTGGTGTCATCGTTGTTAAGCGTCACAGCCAGGTTCACCGCCAAGGTGGTACAACCCGCCCCACCCTTCGGGCTATACACGGTGACGATCTTGCCGCGAGGGGTATACCCGAAGTTTACTCCCGGCGCCCCGCCCAGCGGAGCGATCGGTTGCGCCGCTACAGATTTCGAACGCTCACTTTGCGCCATGGCGCCTGCGCGGCGGATCGCTGAAATCAACTCGTCGCCCATCGGAGGCTTCGTCAGAAAGTCTCGCGCGCCGGCGAGCATAGCGCGGCGCATATAATTCTGATCGTTCTGCACTGAGAGGATCACCACCTGCACGGCAGGCTGACGCGCGCGAATGGCTTCCGTCGCCGCGATGCCGTCCATGTCGGGCATATTGATGTCCATGAGGACGACGTCCGGGTCAAACTCAAGGGAGCTTTGGATCGCCTCCTTCCCGGTCCGCGCCGCCCCGACCACGTCCACATCCGACTCGAACTGGAGGAGTTTGCGCACGTTCTCGCGCGTCTCAGAAACGTCGTCTACGATCAGCACACGGATCTTATCGCCAGGAGCCATATCAATACCTAATCTTCCACGCCGAGTTACTGCTCAGGCTTGATATCATTGGGCAAAATGGGAGGCGGAAGGATTTCAACTTGCGGCTGTAAACCATAGTTCAGCCTATCCGGGGGACCCGAAATACCGTAGTAGGCAAGCAGGCTGGATAAATTGATGACCTGCGTATCCATCAAAGAATGATCGTCAGGATGCCGCAGCGTCAAAGTGAGGATGGCGCTGTTATACACGAAGAAATTAAGCGAGATGGAGTCCTGCGGGTTCACGATCAGGGTAACGATATCTGGAGCCGCATCTTGCTGAGCTTGGGCTGGAGAAGGCGTCGCGTTTGGGTCAGCCGCCGCAGGTCGCAGGGAAAAATTGCCTAATTTCATAACTTTTACGTCTTGCAAGATAATCTGGCACGCCATGCGCGGGCGTTGGGGTTCAGAGGGAACGGGATAAAAAGGCTGGAGCAGCGTTTTGTCGATCACCACCTTGCCTTGCACCGAACTTTCCCCGCCTGAAACCACTGCGGCTGAAAGAATAGGCAAAGCGCCGGGCATCTGACCCGCGCCAGTCACTACCGATGTATTGTTTGGAAGGATGGTTTGGAAATCCTGGTCAATATCAACAAAACTGAGACATGCAATCACGTTAACACGCGCGCCGTCGTTCACGGCATAACCGTCTGTTGACAGACGGTTGGCAGGGATCGTCACTGCAACCATTCCCGTAGGGATTTGGGTGGCGTGTTCGGGACCTGTTATCTCAACCTGGTCGCCGACCATCGAGGTGGTGATGATCACACCTGGTTCAAGCGTGACGCGAGCGCTCTGGTCAACTAAATTACCTTCTTCGCCAACAGCAAACATCACCTCGGCAACCTTATCCGAAGGAATGGAAAATGTACCGAGCATCTCCTTGGTTATCTTCGTGCCTTGCGGGATGTTTTGTGCCGCATAAAAAATCTCAGTGAGGGCAGTCGGCTGTGCCGCCGGCTGGGTGGTTCCCGGTCGAAGCAGAGTTAGGACGGCAAAAAGCACACCCAGTCCAACCACCACGATCAACACCAGGAAAATTAACAATCGTCCGCGACGCATATTTTTTTCTCCTCTCTTGACGACTTTTCGGTCAAGTGGGTATAACCTACGATGAAATATTATACAGCATAAACCCAAAACGAAAATGTCAAATTAGTAAAAAAGTAGGACTCTGCCTTACGGCAGAGTCCTTTAGATCGAGGGGATTTCAAGACTACGGCAACGAACTGTTGATGGTGCTGAAGGTGTTGCCGACCTTCGGTCCGAGCAAACGCATAACCGCGATCACCACGATGGCGACGAGGGCGAGGATAATGGCGTACTCGACCAAGCCTTGACCTTTTTCTTTGGGGGCGAATAACATGGCAGTAATTCCTTTCTAAATAAGAGGTGGTTTTTATCGAGAACCGTTCTCGATTTCTGAATCATATTGTACGCAATCCGCCCGGAATTTCAAGAGTTGCAAGCCTGCTGACGCTTACAATCCTGTTATCCGCCCCTTACGGCTTTGAAAACATCAGGACCTGGCTGAGACGGTGAAGGAAATACGCGCGCCTTTGCCGGGTTGGCTATCCATTTCAAAATTACCGCCCATCATTTCAGCGCGTTCACGGATTAACTTCAGCCCCAAACTGTTGCTCTGATGGTAGGCGTCGGGATCGAAGCCTTTACCGTTATCGTCCACACTCACGCGGATTCGGTCATCGCCCATGTCAACCAAAATCTTGACCTGCGTTGCCTGCCCATGACGCGCGGCATTCCCAAGCAGTTCTTGAATTGCCCGGAACAGCATGATCTCCAAATACGGCTGAAGGCGGCGTTCGTTACCGGTGATCGTCACGTTCACGTCCATCCCAGCCTGCTCTTTGAAGGCGTCGGCGTAACGACGGATGGTCGGCGCGAGACCGAGATCGTCCAGCATCATGGGGCGTAATTCAAATATGAAATTGCGGACTTTTTGGAACGTGCCCATGGCGGAAGTTTTCAGGTTATTTAGTTCATCGCGCGCTTGATTGACGTCCACTTCCATGAGGCGCATGGCAATCTCAGCCTGCAAGATGAAATTAGACAGGGCTTGTGCGGGTCCGTCGTGCATCTGGCGGGAAAGCCTCTGTCGTTCGGTCTCCTGCGCGTTGACGAGCATTTCCACGCTCGCCATTGGGCTTTTCGCCCCACCAGCGGAGGCTGAGGCGCCGCCTCCGGTCGCCAGGGCGCGCGCCCGTTCCAAGGTCGTTTTGAAGCGTTCGAGGTGGTTTTTTTCACTCTGAAGTTTTTCCAATTGTCCCCGCATTACAAACAAGCGTTGTTGCGCATCCAACGCGGAATCGTACGCGTTGCGGATCTCCTGTTGCGGCATATTTTCCAGTTGACCTTGGACTTGTTGCAGGTGCGTGGTGATCGCCGCATTACGCTGGGATAGTTTGGAAACCTCCCCTTGGCTTTGTTCGATCATCAATGTGACTTCGCGCAGCGCCCGCTGTGTTTCGTCGAGTTCGGTCTCGAGGTTCAATTCGCCGGTGGTTGGCTCGTCCAATACCATAGGGTTCTCCTAATTCCGTTCCTGCTCGAATTGCAATTTTACCCAGCCGCGCTTGAGGGCATACACCACCGCCTGAGTCCGATCTTCCACTCCGAACTTGCGCAGGATGGAGGTCACATGGTTTTTGACCGTTTGATGGCTGATGCCCAGCAAACTGGCGATCTCCTTGTTGCTCATGCCGCGCACGACGCAGGACAGCACTTCCATCTCGCGATCGGACAGCGGATGAAACGGCGCGCCAGGCTCGCTATACGATCGCCGCGCGCCTTCGATCTGTTCGTCCATCCAATGGTCAAGTTCGCGGCGGTTGAAAACATTTCCCGCAACCGCGAATTTCCCCTCCGCCACGGCGCGCACCATATTGGCAAGCACGCGCGGCTCGATATCTTTCGCACAATAGCCCCCGGCGCCAGCCAGCATGGCATGGATCGCCTGTTCGATATCGTCGTAACCCGTCAACAAAACAATCCGCGTAGGCAGATGCTCCGACGCGACTCGATGCGTCACCTGCTGACCGTTCAAGCCCGGCATGTTCACGTCGAGAATGGCGACCTGCGGTTTAAGCGAGACGATCTGGTCGAACGCTTCGCTCCCGTTGGCGGCTTGCGCCAGCACGCGAAAATCGCGCTCCAACGACAACGCGTCTACGACGCCCTGGCGAAACAAAGGATGATCGTCTGCAACGATCAATGTGATTTCATTCATCAGTAACCTTTTAATCAATCGCAGGGGAGTATAGCACAGGTGATACCTACGGGCAATTTACGCAATTCACATGTCCATATCAGTTTCGTGACGCTTCAACGCCAGGGATAAACCGCCATGCGCTCGCCCTCGCCGGGTCGGCTCTCATCTCCCCCGCCGACGAAGATCGGTTCTTTTCCGGGCGTGAGGCTTGGGTAAAAACTTGGAAGCGTGATCAAATAGTCGGCGGCGTTGGCGTCGAGATACTCCGCCAGCCGCGCTTCATCGCGGATGAATGGGATTACCTCGGGGTTGATCAATCCCGCCAGATCGAGCAGAGGGTTGTCGGTAAAATACCCGATCGCGCCAATATCGTGAACGGCAAGCAACGCGTCCGGCGGCAGGTTTTGGCGGACCCAATTTGCGGTCAACACCATCTCGCTTTCAACCCAGTACACATCGCGCGCATTTTGCTGTGCGCCAATTAATGTGAAAGCGGCGCACAAAACGATCAGAAGATTTTTCCAAAGAAATACAAGACGCGCATTCGACTTGGCGCGGCTAATGAATTCGACGAAGCCCAGCATCCCCCAAAAATACAGAATCGGCAGGGCAGGGATGAGATATCGTCCATGCTGGTAGGCAGGCAGGCGCATTGCATACAGCGCAAAATAGCCGACGAACCAGATCAGCCCCGCGAGCGCGCCCCAATTCTGGGCAGAGATCGCTTTCATCAACCACCAAGCCGCGCCCGGCAGAAGAACAACGAACGGGCTGGCAAGGATCGGCAAAAGATAGTCGCCGATACGTTCCCACGCGGGTTTGGAAAGCCAAAATTCCGCGTATTCTGCCTGTTTCGCATAAAACGTGTTCGGCAATGGGTTGCCCGACAACGCGAGATTAAAGAGCAGGTAAAAAAGAAACAGCGCGCCGAAGCCCATCGCTACATTGAACGCCGCCTTTGCGCGCGCCGACCATGTATGTTCGACCAACAACGCGGTAAACAAAATCGGGCCGAGCAAGGTCGCGCCATCGGGACGCACCCACACGCTCAACCCGGCAAGCGCCCCAAGCGCGAGATAGCGACGCGTACCCGTGAGCAACGCGGCAAGCGCGATAAAAATGAATAACCCATGCAGAAGGGTCTCCATGCCGGAGACAGCCGACCATGTGAGATGCCACGCCAGCACAAAAAAAAGTCCCACCCAGGGCAGGCTCGTTTTATACGAGCCCACGAGTTTGCGCGCCGAAGTTTCAGCGGAAATTCCCAGCGCGGCGAGCGTCAGCCAGCCGAGGAAAAAGGTCCAGAAATAGGGCGCGAGGCGGAGGAAAAAACCGAGGGAGAGCAGAAACGTCCACAGCGGCGCGGTGGAGCCAGCCGAATTCGCGCCGAGGCGAAATGCCCATTCGCCGTGTTCGGCAAAATTGCGCGCGTAGGTCAGGTGAATCCACGCGTCATCCAGTGGGAAGCCGACGCGAAGGGTCAACGCAGAGAGGAGCAAATAAAATCCCACCGCCAGCAACGCGGCGACGGCGATGAGAATCCGCCAGTCAACGAACGCTTTCGATGCGGTAGAGGCGCGCGCCATCCACTTCTCCCAGATATTCAAACGCCGGGTTTATCGTCGGCTCATCGTACAGATCCTGGATCGCGTCGAACGTGCCGTTTTCTTCCAAAACCAGATACCGCGCGTTGAATTTTTCCGCCAGCGTGAGGATCGTCGCCTCATCGCCAAACGGCAGAGCCAGCGCGGGACGCTCCGAAGCGATGAAATAGCCGGGTGGATTGCGGACGATCACCACGTCGTTCGGGCTGATCCCGTTATCCTGAAACATTTTCTCCACCGACGGGTAGATCGAATCATCCTGAGCCCAACCGCTTGCAACGACTCGCAGGTTGACCAGATAAAGCGTCATCAACGCGGTAAGCAACACGAGCGCGGCGGGAAACACAATGGAGGCGTTCCGGTCCAGGAAATAGCCGCGCCGCCTGACCCAGTGGATGACCGCGTCCAAGCCGATTGGCGCGGCGACCCACCACATCGGCTGGAACGCCGCGCCCGCGTGGAAGAAACTGCCGCGCGGACCCGCGAACGGAAAAACGACTGTCATCACGACAAAGAGCATCAACCAACCGGTGACGGCAACGCGCGCCCGCAAATTGCGGCGTATTTGCCATAACCCCAACAGGATGAACGGGAATAAAAAGATCTCGCCTTGCGCGCCAAACGCATGATAGAAAAGGTTCGTTTGCAAGGCGGCGATTCGATCCTGCAAAGCGGCGCTCAAGCCGGCTTGCAAAAATCCTGCGCGGGTAAGCGCCTCGGGAGGGTAAATGAAGGTCTGGTTGTAGTTTTCAAGCCAGAGCAACCGCCCCCCACCCGGCGCGAGGAACGAGCCGAACAAGGTGTAATTGCGATAATGCCAAAATCCCATCACGAGCAGGTAGCCGATAAACACAAACAACCACGAAAACAAGAGTCCGCGGACGAGGATGGTCGTGCGAACGGGTTCCACGATCTTGACCTTTTGCCAGCGGAGAAAGAGTTGGTTCTTCCAAAACATGACCAAGCCCGCGAGACCCAGCCAAAGCAAGCCGTCGCTACGCGCAAGGGTGAGCAAGCCAGCCAGCGCGCCGAGCGCAATGGGAATCCATTTTTCGGAGCGAGGGGCAAGAAGCAGGAACGTCGCACCGAGAAGCATGTAGAGCGCGTAATTATCGGGGACCGGCATGAACGGCGCGTAATACATCGAAAAGATCGAAAGCAAGCCGGAGACCAACGCGAAGCGCGAGCGGTGAGAAACCTTGAAGGCAAGAGTCGCCACGAGGAGCGGCACGCAGGCTGAAAGGAGGATGAACGGGGCGCGTCCCGCCGCGTACGACGCGGAACCCGTCAGCCACATCCCCAACGCGGAGACGATCGAGGCGAGCGGCATCCAATAGGTGTGTGAGGGATTCGGGAGCGCTTGCGGGTCGCTGAGGTAATTCCAAATGTAAGGTTCGGTGAAGCCTTTGCCTTGCGCGAGTTGAATGCCGCCCGCGAAGTAATAATCGGCGTCCATGTAGCCCGGCAATTCCTGGAAGCGCGAAACGATAAACGGGACGATCAGACCAACGAGAAGGAGGAGGATGTAATTGCGACGGCTCATGGGCGAATCCCTACTTGTTCGATCCACGGACGCGAGGCGCGTACGGCTTGCCAACGCATCCAATACAGCGCGACGATCGCGGCGGCGGGCGGCAGAAGAGTCAACAGGGCGGAATAAACGCGTTCGTTCATAGTCACATTGTAAATGGAAACGATGAACGGCGCGGCGAACGCGATTATCAGAACCAAAGCGGCGGCAAGCGCGCGGCGGCGACGCCAACGCTCCCACACCAGCGCAGTCACAAGGACAAGCGCCGGGAGCAAAACGACATAATTCGATTGGAAGATGGCAAAGCCCAACAACGGTGTGACCGCCAACGAAAGGGCCGCGACCCAGAAGATGCGGCGAAAACTCGAGCGCAACGCGCCAAGCGTTTCAAGAAAAACAAACATACCCAACAAGAGAGCCACCCACGCAGCGATGGGAAAACGCGAATTGGAAAACCAAAACGAAATATGTGAATTCAAATTTAAGTTCACGCCGCGATACCAATCGGAGAGAACCGCGCGGACATAGGGAAGTCCCCAACTCGGATAGGCAAGGAACGAGACCACGAGCAGGATGAACAGCGACATTCCTAAACCGCCGAGCGCCCGCCAGCGTTTGCTTGCAATCGAGGCGAACAAAATAAAAAGGAAGAATGCCGCGCCAACTTCCCATTGATAAGCGACGAGGAAAAGCAACGCGCCCGCGAGTTCGTCGTTGAAGGAGCGAAGGGCGAGGAGGATGGAGAGATAGATGAATAGAAGGAAGATGGTAGGAGAATTGGAGACTAGAGACTGGAGACTGTAGTAACCAAAGATAGCGGAGGCGATGAGCGAAATGTAAATCCAGCGCGGAGGCTCCCATTCGGAGAGTCGAATCGAAAAGATGACGGAGGCGATCAGCGCGGCTTCGGAGAGGAACATCCAAATTCCGCGCGCAAGGGAGAAATCGGAGAAGAGCGCGAGAGGCGTGTAAAGCAAGACGATGTAAAACGGATCGTTCAACACGTAGCCGTATTCGCTTGAGAACGCGTTGCGCCCGTAAACCAAATGTTGGACGCGTTCCGCAACTGTTGTGCTGTATGGCTCGACTTGCTCAAAAAGATACGCGCGCGCGCCGTTCCAGCGCAAGTACAGCCATTCGCCGCCAGGCAAGATGCGAGCGAGAAAAATATTGAGCGCAAGCAAAAGGATGATCCCTAGCAGAATCAACCCGAGAAGACGAATCTCCTCGGGGCTCAGTCCCCTGCGAATCTTGCGAATATCTTGGAAGGACATAATTTCTCGTACATAAACCTTCTAACCGCGAAGCTCGCTAAGAACGCAAAGAAAAAATAAATCTTGGCGACCTTCGCGTTCTTAGCGGTTAATAATCACTCAATCACATACCGAAAAATGGGACGCGTGGGCGAGTTGCGCGCGACTTCTTTGAAGCCCGCTTTGACGAACGCGGAGGCTGTGCCAGTGAAAGCAAACGGCGCGGGGATTTGTTTGCCGTTGTCTATCGGATAACCTTCCACGATTCGTCCGCCCTGCGATCGGACGTACTCTACGGCGGCTTTCAACAACTCGACGTTGATTCCCTGCCTGCGAAATTTCTTTGCGACGAAAAAACACGGGACAGACCAGACTTCCTTCTCGTCAACGGGTTTTAGGACGCGTGAGTGAGCCAGCCGTTCATAAGCGGAGCGCGGCTCGACAGCCACCCACCCCACCACGTCGCCATGCAAATAGGCAAGCAAGCCCGTGACCGTTTTCGAATCAACGATCTCCTTGTGCAATTGGCGCGTCTCATAGCCTTTGGCTTCATCGTACGCTTTGCCGCGCAGTTTCCAGTGCATACACCAGCAACCGTCGCACGCGCCGTGCAAGCCGAAGAGTTCTTCGAGGTCGTTCCAGAGGTTGCGGGTGAGAGGGTGAAAGGAGAGTTCGGTCATTTCATTTTTGTTCCGCTGGTCGAGTAGCCCCGCACGCGCTGAGCGGAGCGATAGCGAAGGCGAAGCGTGCGGGGCGTATCCGCTGGGTTGAGCTTGTCGAAACCGAGACCAGCGATGTTCAAGTAAATTCTTGCAACAAAAACTGCTTTGCTTACCTGTGGTCTCGATACGTCCTTCGTCTCCGCTGCGCTTCGCTCAGGACTACTCGACCACCGATTACTTCACTAATACATTTAATTTCTTCGGCAAAATCTCATACTCAAAATCTTGAATCCATTCATTGAGCAATTCGCCGTCGGTGTGGGCGGGAGAGGGCGATTCAAGATGGATGGAAATTTTGGTCGAGTTCACTTCGCGCATCCCGTCTAACTCGACGTAACTGCCCTTGTCTTCATTGAACGCGCGCGGCAGGGCTTGGAAGAGCCCGAGGCGGGTGGCGCGGTAGCCGAAGGCGAGAGTCAACTTCCCGTCGAACAGATTCGCATGAGGCGTCATGAAGAATCCGCCTGTGCGGCGTCCGTTGCCGATGGAGATGAACGAAAATTTTCCAACGTATTCGTCGTCGTCCCATTTGATTCTTCCCGCCCATTCGGGTTTGTCCATGATGGCTTGCATCGCTGCGACGAGATAGCGCGCAATGCCCTTGATCCATTTAATTTTTTCGTGCTTGATCGTGACGTACGGCTCCAGCCCTGCGCCCGAGTTGTTGACAAAATATTTCCCGTTGAACTTACCGAGGTCCATTGCGCGCGTCTTCCCGCTCGCAATGACGCGGGCGGCTTCGTTCAGATTCGTCGGCAGACCGAGCGCGTAGACGATGTCGTTGGCGGAACCCGTCGGCATGATTCCCAGCGGACCAATCGCTTCGTTTCTTTTCGCTTCGTCTGCGCCTGCGGCTCCGCTCAGCGCGAGCGCCTGCATCAATCCATTTGCCGCGTCGCCCACCGAGCCATCCCCGCCTGCGACGATGATCGGTGAGAATTTTTCACGCGCGGCTTGCGCGGCGAGTTCGATGATGTGTCCTTTGCGCTCCGAGACGACCAACTCAAAATCCACGCCTGCGGATTTGAGCGCGGCTTCGGCTTCTGCCCAGCGTTTCTGTGAGTTCCAGCGATTCGAGTAAGGGTTGAGGATTACTTTGGCTGTCATAATTTTGTTTACCGCTAAGGGCGCGAAGGTCGCTAAGGTTTAAGAATTTTGGTCTATCGTAATTAAGGAGTAAAGCAAAAACCTTTGCCACAGATTTCACGGATTTACACGGAAATTAAAAACAAATCAGTGAAAATCCGTGTGAATTCGTGGCTAAGAATATTCTTGGTCGGGTAAGCCTTGTCCAAAATAGCAGACCCAGAATCTTTTTCGAGATCAGCGTCCCTCGATCAAATGATCGCGGTCAATTGTACCTGAAATCCATTGCCGGACTTGCGACAGCACAACTGCAACGAAAATCATCACACAGCCGAAGAGTTGAATCAGGTTGAGGCGTTCGTCGAGTATGAGCCAACCAGCCAACACCGCGAAAACGGATTCGAGACTCAGGATCAACGCCGCGTCGGCGGGAGGGGTGTGCTTCTGCGCCCAGACTTGAAGCGTGTACGAAAGTCCAAGGGAGAGAAAGGCTGTGTAGGCGATGGCAAATAAAATCGGCGCGCGAAGCGTGATTCCGTCTTCCGCGAAAAAGCCGACGAGCAGATTCAGAATCCCGCAGACGACGAGTTGTCCGACCGAAAATCCAATGGACTCAAATTTGGATGCGAACTTCCCCAACACGATGACGTGGATCGCCCAGAAGACCGCGCCGCCCAACTCGAGCGCGTCTCCCGCGCGGACTTCGAACTGCCCGCCCGTAGACAGCAAGAACGCCCCCGCCCCAGCCAGCGCCACCGCGACGATGGACGTCCAGTGTTGCCGCTCGCGCCAAAACAAAAACAGGACGATGGGAATCAAGACCACGTAGAGGCTGGTGATGAAGCCCGCGTTGCCTGCGGTGGTGTATTGCATCCCCGCCTGTTGGAGCGCGCTTGCGATGAAGAGGAGGAAGCCCGCGAGGAACATCCATTTGAATTGCGCTTTGGGCGCGTGGGTCAAATTGGCAATTTGACCTACGAACGGCAGGACCACCAACGCGGCAAGTAGATACCTCAACCCGTTGAAGTAGTACACGCCGCCCATCTGCCCCGCGACGCGCTGCGCCACAAACGCCGATCCCCAAAGGATGGACACGAGGAGGAGGGTGAGGTCGGCTTTGAGGCGCATGAGGGAGGGATCTTTTAAGTTTTAATGTAGGTACTTGGAAGAATATGTATAATAATCAGCACTTTAGGATTATAAAGCAAATGTTCATTGCAAATCCTCGAATGAGGTTTAGGAGAATGAATGGATATTCTTACCATTACATCGCTTGCAGTTGGTTTACTCAGTGTTGTTCTAAGCGCGCTAGCACAAATCGCGAAATCATCTGAAAAGACAGCACCGTATGCTGAATTTCTTCAAAGGATCGAGGGTATACTTTTAGGAAAACCCGCATCTACTGACACGCTGGAGAAACGTCTAGAAAAAGCTATTGGACAACTTTCAACTGCATCTAACAGCGTCAACGAAATCCTGAGTGAAATTCAATTAACTGTTGAACAAAAGCAGAAAGAGTCTGAAAAACTCCGCGCCATTATCGAAAGTTTAAGGAGAGAGTACGAAGAAAACAAATCACTCGCCAACCTAACATCAGACGAAGCAAATGCCGTCCGTCAAATCCTTACAAAAGAGGTTTCTGCTCTTAAAAAGAAATCCTATATTCCTGATATTCTAATCAATTTTGGCGTAGGGGCATTTTTCTTTATCCTGGGAATTGTTGCCACTAAGTTTTTTGCTCAGTAACAATTCGATCTAAGATATCCAGCACAGAGGTGAACAAAAGCATGGTGGAAATAGGACAGAACGTCTTTTGGTCATTAGTCGCCGAACTTCTCTTTATTTTCCTAGCCATTCTGTTGAAAGACAACAAGCGAAGGATGGCAGGGGTTTTAGCAATTGGAACTTTATTTGCTGGAATTATTGGATTTGGACAGCCAATATACTTGTTCTTTTCAGAAAATGTCTTTTCACTTTCAAGGTTGTTGTCACCCAATCTGGTTATTAACGGTGTATCATATTCAATGCCTGACCCAGACTCTACTCATTATTGCGTCGCCCAAGAATTTCACACAGGCAATACGGATTATCAAAACAATATTGAGGTTTATGATGTTGTTGTGCCACACGGCTGGGTAATGATGTGGGATTTCTATCAAGCAAAATGGGATAATGGCGTGTACGACTCGGATGGTTTATTAATCATTACCGGACCGTTTAGCGGAAGGATTCAAATTAATACAGGGGGTTCTTGCTCAGGCCCAATCGAATGGTACAAATTCATATATAAAAATAGAGTTGACGCCTATCCAGTTCCATTGAGATTAGAGCATAAAATTCCATAAACCATTTCACCCATCTGCTTATACCTGAATTCTTCCTCGCGGTCAAAAACCTGTTCGGCAATCAACGATTCAGCCGTTAGCCTTATACACAGATACACAGACTTAATGAAATGCCCATGGAAACAACGCTATCCTATTTTGGTTATTGGCGAGAATGTTTCTTAAATCAGACCCTAGGGTTTTCCTGCTCTCAGGCATCATCCTAGCCCACGCATATGTGCCTCGTACGGATATAAGGCAAGCCAATAGGTGTTTCCCAGCAAAACAAAAAGATATAAGGAACTCTTACAATGAACACCAAATCCAACGAACGGGTTTTCGGATACAAATTCGCAAGCATCTATCCGATGTACGTGGCAAAGGCGGAACGAAAAAATCGCACGAAAAAAGAAGTGGACCAGGTCATCTGCTGGCTGACTGGTTATTCTCAGGCGGGATTGCAACAGCAGATCAAACAAGGGAATGATCTGGCGACCTTTTTTGGTCAAGCGCCAGCCATCAACCCGAACGCGTCGTTGATCAAAGGCGTCATCTGCGGCGTCCGCGTGGAGGAAATGAAAGATCCGCTGATGCAGAAGATCCGCTATATGGATAAACTGATTGATGAACTCGCCAAAGGCAAAGCGATGGAGAAGATTCTACGGTGAGGGCGTGTTTGAAAAGTTCTTTGAACCGCTAAGCTCGCGAAGAGCGCGAAGAAAACCTTTATGGCTCTTTGGGATTAAGTGGGGTCAGGGGCACACTCGACCAGGATACGCAAGCGGAAATGGTCGAAGTTGGTGTACCCAAAGGCACGTCGCTTAATCAGTTTGATTTTATTGTTGACACCTTCAG
>JADLBX010000017.1 GCA_020847435.1 Anaerolineales bacterium | reverse complement strand
TCCCTGCATGAGGCGGGAATCCAAATTAAATTGTTCGAAGTTCAAAATTGTTCCTGTTCTTCAGAAGTCTTGCACGTGTAACGAGTGAGTATCCCTCAGTCAAAAACAGCGGTGGACTGCTGATGTAGAAATGTTGATGGAAGGATTATACACTATATGGCTTTACGTCATTGCGAGGAGGACGAAGTCCGACGAAGCAATCCCCGTCACTGTGTTGAAAATTACTTTGCGGTCGTTTCGCTCCTCCTGTCGAAATATTGATGAAAATAAAAACTCGTCGCTCATCAAGACGAGTTCCATGCCCTACTTATTCTTTTTCAAATAGTTATCAAGCCTGTTGCCAATAACAACGTATCGGAAATCTTTGCCTTGAAAAACTTGTATTGTTCCGATTAATCCGTAGACCACAAAGATTGCTCCACCGATAAATATAGCTCCAAAAACAATGAATGGAATAAAAAAACTCAGCATAAAGAACGGCGCTACCGCTGGATTGATTTCTCCATTGTTACCGCCTGCGAACGGTATAGTGAAGAATGTGACAAAAAATGACGCCATATAACAGCCCATGCCAATAAACCACGCAAGAATCATTAATAACTGATATACAACTGCCTGCAGAGCTTGAAACGCCACATACTCAGATTTATCTTTTTGAGTCGCCCATATGATTATCGGCGCAATTACCCCCATGAACGGTAAGATTGCCGATACGTGCGCCAACGCAGCCATTATTTTGTCGTTTTGGTTTGGAGAAGGAGATTGATCTATTGTCATTTTTTTCTCGTCGAAATTATACACCTAGCGGAGGAAGCGCAGAAACTCCCGAATAGACTTCGCCGTCTCCTCCCACCTCGGCTGGGACGTATATCGTTTCAAGGCGTTCAACGATAACCTCGTCAATAATTCTCTATTCCTTGCCAATTCTCTCAACTGATCTGCGAGAGACTTTGAATTATTCGGCTGAATCAAGTAGCCTGTCTTGCCATCTTCAATTATTTCTCCAGCCGCGCCTGCCGTTGTCCCGATGGCGGGCAGACCGAATCCCATCCCTTCGAGATAGGCGATGCCGAATCCCTCATAGCTGGATGGCACGACGAGCACATGGGCGTTCCGAAACTTTTCGGCTAGGGGGGCTTGGTCGAGGGCGTCGTGAAGAAAGACGAAAGAGGAAAGATGATTTACAATGATCTGACGCTGGATTTCCCCCGCATATTTTGGCTCAGCGTTCAGCCCTCCAACCACGTCCACCCTGACTTTCGACTTGAGACCCGTGACCGCTTTGAGAAGCGTGTGCAGTCCTTTTCGGTAGATCACATTTCCAAGAAACAGAATTCGGAATTCCTCGTCTTTCGCTCGTTCAATAACTTCTTTCTCCGAAATCGCCTCTCCAAACCTGTCCGTTGGCGGATAGGCTATAACATTCGGCTTGTTATCTCCTATTAAGTTATTGACAACGCCCTTTGTCGTTTGTGAGTTGAAGATGAAGCCGTCAACGCTTTGAAGATATTTCTTCTCAACGATTCGGTAAAACCAATTTTGCCAATATGGTCTCAATTCCGAACTTCGCAAGTGATGGACAAGACTTACGATGGGGTAGGGATGTTTCCCCGCGTTCGCCGCTATCAATGATGGATGATTCAATTCGTCTTGAATCAAAATATCAAATCCTTGATTGCGTGGAGATTGCTTCGTCGTCGCTTCGCTCCTCCTCGCAACGACATCAAAAAGATTATCCGTCAAATGCGCCGCGTAGTTTCTCCAGGGCAGTGAAATAATCTCGACCGTATCTCCTTGCGCTCGAAGATATTCCACCAGTTTCCGATCATACAAATACCCGCCGCTGACCGTATCCAGCGAGCCGTAAATCACAAATCCAACCTTCATAAGCGTTTACGCACTACGCACTACGTAGTACGTCTTGCGTATCCTGTATCTTGTAACTCATATCTCACCGTTCCACTCGAAACGCCGCCCACGCCGAATCGTTTTCCCACAACACAACCTTCACTGCAGAAATATTCCCCGCTTTGATTTTCTCGCTGATCGAGGTCGCCAAAATTCGTGCGAAATGTTCAATGGATGGATTCAACCCAGCAAACGTGGGGCAATCGTTCAGCATCTGTTCTTTGTAAATGCCGATGATCTCGTCGAGACACTCGTTCACATCCACAATGTCCACAAGATAACCATGCTGATTCAATTCGTTTCCTTCCAGTTGCAACTCAAGCACATAGTGATGCGAGTTCGGAAAGTTTTCAGGTCCCCAATCCCCGCCGATGAGAAAATGCCTTGCAATGAAATCACGCCGAACGCCAAGTGTATACATAAACTCTCCGCTTAGGGTTTGATGGCGCGCATCACATGCCGCCCATTTTCTTTGGAAACAAGCATGGCAAAATCGAATGCGTCAATATGAGTGCAAAGGTCAAGGTCGGAAAGTGGAAATGCCGTCTGGTTCGGGTCAAGGTGTTGGATGGCATCGCGTGAATCGAACACACGGTTGATGAACGGTTGTGGGTCGGGCTTTTGCCCATTGAACAACGCTTCAAGATATTCCGCGCAAGCGAGGTCTTCATCGCCGTGACCAGGTCGGTATTGTCCAGTGATCACGAACGTCACAACCTCTGGTTCAAGTTTGCGGATGAATTGCGTCGTTGCGCTTGCTACAACGAAACTAGCCGCTAACATTGTCTCCGCCTTCACACTGCGGACGATTCCTTTCGTGCCCGCGCCTGTACTTTGCACAATGACCTTGCCACTCAGATCCATGTCCTTTGTTTGGGTGGGGGAGTTGCCGAGATCAAAGCCCTCGGGTTGGAGCCCTCCCACTTCGCCAGCCGCCAACGAATATGGCGTTTCAGATTTGAACTTCAACGCCTCATCCACGTTGGCAATAGGATAAATTTCTTTTGCGCCGCGCGCAAAAGCATATGCCGCATTCGAGAACGCGCGTAACACGTCAACGACCACGACCATCCCCGTCGCTTCATGGCAGGTTTCAAGGTTGGTGTAATGAAATTTCATTGCGGGTAATGGAAAACAACTTGAATTGTTTCTTGTGGATTTTCGTCCAGCAGACGATACGCATCTGCCGCGTCGTCAATGGGAAAGCGATGCGTGATCCACCTCTGCGGCTGGATACGCCCCAACGCTTCCCACGCGACGGTGAACCTGCGCGCCTTGTCCCAGCGCCCGCGCAACTCTGGAGCGATCGTGCTGACTTGCGATGAAATGATTTTGATTCGCGAGCGATGAAACGCGCCGCCCAAGTCAATCGACGCGCGCTTGTCTCCATACCATGAGCCGATGACGATTCGTCCGCTGAACGCGGTCATGGCGATTGCATCGTTGAGCGCGGAGGGGGAGCCAGTGAGTTCAAAAGTGAGATCAAATTTCTGCGTGTAGCCAGATTGGTGTTTTTGTGAAGGTTCACTTGAATCCTCTTCATTCAATTGGACAGGATCAAACGAATCATCCACGCCGATTGCAAGCGAGGCTTTGCGGCGCAATTCAAAACGATCGGAGGCGATCAACGCCTCAAGAGGAAACTCTTTGAGCAACGCGGAAACGAGCAAGCCAACGATGCCTTGCCCTAAAACCAAAACGCGCTCACCGAGGATCGGCGCGGCGTCTTGCACGAGATTGACGGCAGTTTCCATATTCGGAAGAAAGCATGCGGCTTCTTGTGAGATTGATTCTGGAATTGGAAAAAGAGAATCAGTTTTCGCAACGAAGTGCGAAGTATGCGGCTGAAAAGAAAAAACGACTTTGTCTCGCCAAGACTTGTCTACGTGTTTCCCTGTTTCCCGAATTACTCCCACACAAGCATACCCATACGCCAGCGGATACTCGAAGGCGCCGCGTAAACTTGAGATGACTGAATCAGTTTCCACGTCGCGCGGGAAGCGGTTTTGGTAGACGAGCATCTCCGTCCCCGCGCTGATCGCGGAGCAGGTCGTCTCCACCAGAACGTCATCCGCGCCGAGGGCAGGCATGGGCTCTTCGCGGAGTTCCACCTGTCGCGGCGCGGTGAAGTAGACTGTCCTTCGTTTCACGTCCCCCATTGTACATCATGGCTTACGATTTTTTATCTGCCCAGAGGAACGCCATCAAAAGAATCTCGGCGGCTTTGGCGTAATAACCTGTGGCGCTCGACGTGCCTGCCACAAAGTTTTTATCGCCCATGACGATCCATAACACGATGGTGAGCGCGGCGTATCCAAACATGCCCCACCACACCATTTTGTGATTCTTTTGAAGCGGCTCCATCGGCATGAAATACGCGGCGAGCAAACCGAGGTAGCCCGCGCCGTTCATCACGATGGGGTCCATTCCCATTTGCGGATAGAGCGATAAATGCAGGAACGCGGTAGCAAGATTCGTGAGAATGATGCCGAGTTTTTTCCAATCGAGGTTCATAATCGTCTCCTTTGTATGTTGAGTAGACGCGACAGATAAACTTTATTTTACTTGCTCATGCCGCGTCCTGCCAGAAGCAACCCGATGCCGCCGTTCAAAATGTCGCGGGCGCGCATGAGCAATGTCAGGCTAAGCGCGGCGGATGCGGGCTGACCAAACGCGCCGAGCGCGAACACCTGACTCGCCTCCAGCGCGCCCAAGCCGCCTGGCAATGGCATGAGGAAGGCGATCTGCATGGCGGTCAACGCGGCGAAAATTTGTATCACGTTGATTTTCATTCCGAGAAACGACACCATCAAATAATATTCCAGCGCGATGCCCGCCACCGACGCGAAGGAAATCGTCAGCGCGGCGAACATGGCGCGCGCGTGTTTTCTGCAAAAGGTCGAAGCCATTTGTTCGGCGGCGACGATCAGGCGCGTCGCTTTATTTTTTTTCTGGATGAAAGGCAGGCGCTTGAGAATTATTGCAAGCGGATGGATTCCGCGATACAGCAGGACGTTGTACGCCAGCGGAAGCGTGAGCGCCACCCCCAGCCCGATCAGACTCAGGGTCAACCTGATTCCGCTACCTGAAATTAATCCCACGCGGACGATCGCCCACGCGCCGACGCCGATCAACACAAAGTTGACGAGGAACTCGAGCAATTTATCCATGATGACTGCGGAGGCGGCGCGCGCAAATGAAACGCCATGATTGCGCTGCAGATAAATGATTTGCAGCG
The DNA here is from genome assembly GCA_020847435.1 of Anaerolineales bacterium. Lineage (GTDB taxonomy): Bacteria > Chloroflexota > Anaerolineae > Anaerolineales > Villigracilaceae > Defluviilinea. Next base: position 29,452 of record JADLBX010000017.1, on the reverse strand, counting down.
GCTCGCCTCCCACTTGCGGACCAGGCGTGAAGTAACTCAGCCCAAATACCGCCAAGCGATAGCGAATCATCGGCAAGAACGGCATGGACGGATTGTCCGCGTGGACGATGATCCACCAGCGGGCGGTGATGCAGACGATGACGAACGCGTTGATGAGCAGGATCGAGCCGATCTGCCAGAGTTTGAGAGAGGTGAGCGTTTGCCAAATTTCGACAAATGGCGCGTTGCGGAGAGCAAAATAGAGGAGCGCGAACAGTACGATATAAACCGCAACGAGTCGGAACGCGCGGGCTTTTTTCTGATTCGTCGGGAGGGGTTGGCGGGTGGGGGCTTTCAAAGAAGAGACATTCCTTCTTCGCGCGGCGGATTTTCGATCAGGCGGGTCATCTCGGCGAGAACCGCGCGGTGCAGGTCTACCGTTTCGGTTGACCCCACATCTTTCGCGTAGATCGGATTCCCAATTTGCACGCGGATGCGCAAACCGCAGGTGTTTCCGCGTATATGCAGAAAGGCTTGGTATGCCGCGGCGAGCGCTTCGCGTTTGATCCGAGTTTTCCGCAAGCGGGTCAGCGGATGGTGCAGGGCTTTCTTCGATACCACGCCGCGCACGAGTATCGGCAAAATTGGCGTTTCAGGCGACATGCGAATGAACACGCCGACGCTGTCGGTCCACGAGGTCAGCGATTCAACCGCGTCCGTGTGCGCGTCGGGGTCGGGTTCGATGTGACCCGCAGGGTAGGTTAGGATCGCTCCGCCGTCCCGCAGAAAAGCGCTGACTTGGCGAACCAGCCGCACCCGTGAGGATGAATCGTCGGTCACATAAAAAAGTTGTTTGGAAACGTTTGTCAGCGCTTCGAGGAAGGGACGTTGCAAGGCGATGATTCTCAAGTCGGGGCGATTTAGCGCGGCAAAGGCGGCGAGCGAGTCGCTTAAGCCTGGGTGGTTGGATAGCGCCAAAAAGCCCGAGGCAGGCACACGGTCCGCATTGTGGACGCGGATGTCGATCAAGTATTTCCGCAGTGTGCGGCGCGCGGCTTCTGCCAATCCGTTCTTGCCGACTTCGATGTCGAAGTCCGTCATGTCGCGTGCGAATTTTCGCGCGTGGTTGAAAAAAACTTTTTGGAGGAGGCGCGCGGGAAGCGAGCCTTCCTTCGCGCCGAAGGACGAGACCAGATCGTCGAGGTTGATCTGTGTGAGTTGGTCGAGTTGGGAAACCGTCATTCAGATTCTATGGTGAAGTTCGTCCAGCAGTTGAACTGTTGGACGAACGCTTAGAAATAGGAGTCGGTCATTCGGGTTCCATGGTGAATTGCAATGGGTAGCCCGCGTTGTTCGATTCGAAATGCGATTTGGCGATTCGTTTTTCCGCTTCGGACTTTGCCAGCGTTTGCACGTAAGCGCTGCCGTTGACGTGCGCGGCGAGCATGATCTCGGAGGCGCGGTCGTTGCCGAGGAAGAAGATGGTTTTGAGGATATGCACGACGAAATCCATCGGCGTGACGTTGTCATTGTGGATGACGACCTTGTAGAGCGGCTCGAGTTCGGTCTCGGAGTCTTCGATGATTTCGATTTCGGGGAGGGGCTGCAAATTCATTTTTGCCACGGATTACACGGATTGTCACCGATTTTCATTTGAGATTGGCAAGGGAATTTATTTCTTGTGATGTCAACTCGATCTCCGCCGCGTCGAAATTTTCTTGGATATGTTGCGGATTGAACGACATGGGAATTGTGATCACGCGCGGATGCGAGATGACCCACGCGAGGGCGATCTGAAAGATTGTCGCATTGTGCGCTTTAGCAATCGCTTCGAGCGCTTTGTTCGAGCGGAGTTTGCCTTGGTCCACGGGGGAGTAGGCGGTGAGGAGAATCTCGTTTTGCTGGCAATAATCGAGTACGCCGTTTTCCACGTACGAACGATCCGACACGCTGAACGGGACTTGGTTCGTCAGTAGCGGCGTTTCGGAAAGTTTCTGCACTTGTTTCAAAAGTTTCAAATCGAAATTACTGACGCCGAGATGTTTGACTTTGCCGTCGCGCACGAGTTTGTTCAGCGCGCGAAAGGTTTCCTCGTAATTTGTGCCAGTCCCGGGCCAGTGGATGAGGTACAGGTCGAGATAATCCATCTTGAGTCGGCGCAGGGAGCCTGCGCACGCTGTCAGCACATGGTCGTATTTCAAGTGACTTTCTGTAACTTTGGATGTGATGAAAACATTCTCGCGTTTCATCCCCGACTCGCGGATTGCCTGTCCGATCAATTCTTCGCTGTGCCCGCCCGCGTACGATTCGGCGGTGTCGAAGTGGGTGTAGCCAGCCGCAAGGGCGGAGCGAAGCGCAGTCAACGATTTGGAGTCCAGCGCGGGGTTGGACGATGAATTCCCGCCGATGCGCCACGCGCCGAATCCGATCTTGGGGAGGGTTATGTTGTGTACAGTTTCGTGTTTCATGTTTCCCATTCGACGCCTGCGTTGGCGGAGTCCGTTTCTTTCAGAAGATTCTCAACCGCTTCGATCTGTTCCGCGTCGCCGATGAAGCCGACGCGGTCGCCCGCTTCAAAGCGCGTCAACGATTTAGGGTTAGCGACCAGCTGTCCCGTCCGCATGATCGCCACCACCGACGCGCCCGTGCGAGCGCGGAGATCCGCTTGGGCAATCGTCTTGCCGATGAGCGGATTGTCTTCCTCGAGTCTCAGCCAGGTGATTTCGATGCGTTCGCTCGCGTGAATCAGATCGTGCAAGAGGCGATGTTCATCCTCGGTGTTGATCTGCGCGTCGTAATGGTCGTGCCGAACGGCGTCGGTGTAGCGAAAAATTTCCTGCGGAGGAAACCCGAGTTTGAGCAACGTGTGCCGCACGATCTCGAGTCCGCCTTCGAGTTCGGGGTGAATGACATCTTGCGCGCCGAGTTGCGCGAGATGTTGAATGCCCTCCTCGGTGGTGGCGCGGGCAACGATCGGCAGTTCGGGCGAAAGATCGCGCGCCGCGGCGACGACCAATTCGCTCGCGGCTTCGTTGGGTCCCGCCACAACGAGCGCGCGGGCGCGTTCCAAGCCAGCGTGAGTTAACACCTCCGAGTTGGACGCGTCCCCATACAAACTTGGCACGCCTCTGCGGTTGAGTTCCTCGATGCGTTCCGCGTCCAGATCAATGACGAGATGTGGAATGGACATTTGCCCCAACAGATTTATGATGTGACGCCCGACTCTGCCATAGCCGACGATAACCACGTGACCTTCAACCGCTTCATTCGCGGACGTGGAAGCTGGTCTGTGCCGATCCAGCATTTTCCACACCGACGGCGTTTTTTGCAGCCAGCGTTCGGTCGGAGTTGTGAGCCGCATGATGAGCGGGTTGATCGTTATGGAAAGCAGGGAGCCAGCCAAGATCAGCGAATATTGATCACGGTCGAGTAATCCGAGCGCCAAGCCTTCCTGTCCTAAAATGAACGAGAACTCGCCGATCTGACTCAAAACGGCGGCTAAGACCAAAGTCGTGCGCGCGGGCCACGGCAATAAAAAGCCCATGAAGATCGTCACGAACGCTTTGCCGAAGACGATCAAGGCGGTGAAAGCCAGGATGGTCGTGATGTTGTTGAAAATATAACCCGGGTTGACGAGCATCCCGATCGAAACGAAGAACAGGACGGCGAACGCTTCCTGAAACGGCAAAATGTCTGCGCCGACTTGATGACTCAGCGGCGATTCGTTGACGACCACCCCAGCGATGAACGCGCCCAACGCCAGCGAAACGCCAAAGAGTTCCGCCGCGCCGAGCGCGATGCCGAGCGCGATCGCCAGCACTGCCAAAATGAATAACTCGCGCGAGCGTGTGTGAGCGATGCGAAGCAGAATCCAGGGGATCAGTCTTTTTCCGACGAAATAAGCCACCAGCACGAACCCTGCGGCTTTGAGCAATGTGACGCCCAAGCCTGTCCAATCGAATCTCTCGGATGTGTTGGCGAGGGTCGGCAATAGCACCAGAATCAAAACGGTAGCCAAATCTTCCACGATCACCCAGCCGATGGCGGCTTTGCCGGGCGGCGTGTTTAGCAAGCCGTTATCCGTCAAATTGCGGAGAAGCACGACCGTGCTGGCAATCGAAATCGCCAGACCGATCATCACCCCGGAGGTCACTGCCCAGCCCCATAGTCGGCTGAATCCAAGCCCCAACAAGATGGTCAGGATCATCCGTCCCACCGCGCCCGGAATCGCCACCGAGCGGACCTTCCACAGATCGTCGAGCGAGAAATGCAGACCCACGCCGAACATCAAAAAGATAACGCCTAACTCTGCCAGTTGACCGATAGTTTCCGTGTCGCCCACGAACCCGGGCGTGAACGGACCGATGATGATTCCCGCCAGCAAATATCCCACAATGGTGGGCAAGCCGATGCGCCGTGCGATCACCCCGCCGATGAACGCCACAACCAGCGCAACGACGATGTTGATCAACAGCGTTATCTCGTGCATGGATTCTCCGATGTGGCTGCGTTTGTCTCTCGTTTAGTCATGACTCCAATTGTACACAAGAAAAATCCCGCCAAACGAGGCGGGATGATTTTTGGATTAAGGTGACTGTCACTTGCAAAGTGACAGTCACCTACATTGCACCCTCAAACCCCCAACCGATTAATCCCATCGAACGCGGCGGTTTTGTAACACTCTGCCAGTGTGGGATAGTTGAACACAGTGTTGATGAAATATTCCACTTTGCCTTTGAGCGCCATCACCGCCTGCCCGATGTGGACCAGTTCGCTGGCGCCCTCGCCGATGATGTGCACGCCGAGTAGTTCGTGCGTTTCGAGATGGAAGATCAATTTGAGCAAACCTGTTTTGTCGCCGATGATCTGTCCGCGGGCGATCTCGCGGTATTGCGCCTTGCCCACCTCGTAGGGGATGCCCGCTTCGGTGAGTTCCTCTTCATTTTTGCCGACGGTCGAAATCTCAGGGATGGTGTAAATGCCATACGGAAATAACTCGGGCGCCGAATTTGTCTTCACGCCGAACGCGTGACACGCGGCGAGGCGGCCTTGTTCCATCGAAGTGGAAGCGAGCGACGGGAATCCGATCACATCGCCGACCGCGTAAATGTTCGGGACGTTCGTCTGGTAATTTTCATTGACCTTCACTAACCCGCGTTCATTGCTTTCAAGCCCCACCCCTTCGCAATTTAACATTTTTGTCGCGCCCGTCCTGCCGATGCTGTACAGCGCCATCTCGGTGACGATCTGCTTTCCGCTGGCGAGCGTAATCTTGACGCGTTCGCCCTGTTCGTCGTTGATCGGCTCGAGGTCTTTCACTTCCTCGCCCAGCCTGAAAATGGCGCGTTGCTGGTTGAGGTGATACGTCAACGAGTCGATGATTTCGGCGTCCACGAAGGAGAGCAGGCGGCGGCGTTTGTCAATCACGGTGACGCGTACACCGAGCGCGGCGAAGATGGACGCGTATTCGAGTCCGATCACGCCCGCGCCGACGACCGCCAGCGTACGCGGCAGATGATCCAACTGAAGCAGGTCGTCGCTGACGAGGATGCGTTTTCCGTCGAAGGGGATATGCGCGCTTCTTGTGGCAGACGTCCCTGTGGCGATGACCGTGTTGGCGGCGGTCACGTCGCGCCAGCCGTGTTGGTCAACCGATTTGAGTCGGATCGTGTGCGCGTCCAGGAACGAGGCTTCGGCGGAGAGCAACTCCACGCGGTTGCGTTGGAGTTGATGGCGCACGATGTCGAGTTCGTGTTGAATCACATGGTCGGTGCGATAGAGCAGGTCGCTCATCGTGATGTTTTGCTTCACCGCGTACGACGCGCCGTATAAACTGTGTTCGCGATAACCCGAAAGATGCAACACTGCTTCGCGCAAAGTTTTGCTGGGAATTGTTCCCGTGTTGATGCACACCCCGCCGAGAATCGTTTTGCGCTCCACGACCACCACGCGCTTGTTGAGTTTCGCCGCTTGAATCGCCGCGCGTTGCCCCGCAGGTCCCGAACCGATGACGAGCAAGTCATAATCATAGTCTGACATGGCGACCTCTGTGTTGCATCCGAGTTTTGTAAATTATAGCCGCGTTGAACATGGATTCAAGGAATCGAGTCGTGTTTCAGTGTACGAGTATAATTCATGCGTGGAGGTTGACATGAATGATTGGTTGTTATCGTTGGACACTTTCGTGATCGCAATTCTCATCTTCGGCGCGTTTATTGCGTATGAATTCATTTCGGGCAACATCCCAATCCGCTGGTTTGGTTCGATCAAACGCAGCGACCGACCGATCTTCTACTGGCTTTTCATGCTCTTTCATATTTTGGTTCTGGGCGTGATGGTTTACGCCTGGGCAGACGGGCTGAGGATTCCCGTCTCGTCTTTCTTTGAGTAGGAGAAATAAATGACTTTCACGTTCTTGACGCAGTTGTACTGCGTCAAGGCAGACAGCAGTGCAACTACCGCCCGAACATTCAGTCTCGTCTTTTTTTTGAGTAGGAGAAATACATGGAAATCGTTCTTGACGCAGTTGCACTGCGTCAAGGCGGGCGGCAGTACAACTACCGCCCGAACGAACATTTTTTGAGTAATTGCATTTGGAGAAATTTATGACATCCGCAGTCATCATAGACGCCATCCGCACGCCCATCGGCGCTCTCGGCGGGATTCTCTCCCCGCTTCGCCCCGACGATATGGCGGCTACAGTCATCCGTGAAATGATTCAACGCTCCAGCCTTGACCCCGCGCTCGTGGAAGAAGTCTTCCTCGGCTGTGCTAATCAAGCGGGCGAAGATAACCGCAACATCGCACGCATGTCCGCGTTGCTCGCGGGATTGCCCGTTGAAGTCGCGGGCGTGACCGTGAACCGCTTGTGCGCTTCGGGCTTGAGCGCGATCAACCAAGCGGCGCGCGCCATCAAAGCCGGGGAGGGAGAGGTCTACATCGCGGGTGGTGTCGAGTCGATGAGCCGCGCCCCGTACTCCATTCCGAAAGCCGAAGCGGGGTTTTCGTTCGGCAACCTCACCGCGTGGGATACCGCGTTGGGCTGGCGTTATCCGAATCCGAAAATGAAAGAAAAGTATGGAACGGAGTCCATGGGCGAGACAGCCGAAAATATCGCGAAGGAACGTCCGCACATCACGCGCGAGATGCAGGATAAGTTTTCGTTGCGTTCGCATCAACGCGCGCTAGCCGCAATCGATTCGGGAAGAATGGCGAAAGAAATTCTCCCAGTTTCCATCCCGCAGAAAAAAGGCGAGCCGAAACTTGTTGATACCGACGAACGCCCGCGCCGCGACACGACGATGGAATCGCTTGCGAAACTCAAGCCTGCGTTCGCCAAAGAGGGCGGAACCGTGACGGCGGGAAATTCGTCTGGACTCAACGATGGCGCGGCGGCAGTGTTGATGATGAGTGAAGAAAAAGCAAAGGCGTTGAATCTCAAACCGTTGGCGCGCGTCGTTTCATCTGCGTCTGCTGGAGTCCCGCCGCGCGTGATGGGTTACGGACCCGTGCCAGCGACAAGGAAAGTTTTGCAGCGCGCGGGCTTGCAAATGAAAGACATCGGCTTGGTTGAACTCAACGAAGCCTTCGCCGTGCAATCGCTTGCGGTGATGGAAGATCTGGAACTCGACCCCGAGATCGTCAACGTCAACGGCGGCGCAATTGCAATCGGGCATCCGCTTGGTTGTTCGGGCGCGCGGCTGGTAACAACGCTTGTGCATGAAATGAAATTACGCGGCAATGTGCGATACGGACTTGCCACCCTCTGCGTCGGCGTCGGTCAAGGTGAAGCGACCGTCATCGAATATCTCGGTTAATTATCGTAACGCGACATTCATGTCGCTCTTGCGCAAGTGACGCTTGAAAAGCGAGACGCTTCGCAGTCTCGCGTTACGAACAAAACCTCGTAAGGCGATTTGGTTAATAAAAATGAAACGATTCCTCTTGGCTCTTTCAATCCTCTTCCTTCTTTCCTCCCTTGTTGCCTGCAACCTGCCTGCCTCGCCTACTCCCGATGCTCCCGAAGCGTTGGCGATTCCATCCACATCAATCCCCGAAACGCCCGCGCCTGTTGAAATCGACGCGCCGTTGGTCGAAGCGCCTGAACTGATCAAAATTCAATTCATCAGCGCGCTCGACGGTTGGGGCATCACCGAGTCTCACATCGTCCGCACGAATGATGGCGGCATCACGTGGTACAACGTCACCCCGCCTGAATTGACCGAAGTCGGCTACAGCGTGGAGTGGTTTGTGCTGGACAACGACCACGTTTGGATTCAAAAACCCGACAATGCAAATTACCCGTTCAGCGGATTCCAATTCCGCACGACCGACGGCGGACTCAACTGGAGCAAGATCGACGTTCAATACAGCGGCGCGGACATCTCGTTCCTCGACGCGAACAACGGCTGGGCATTAGCCGATCTCGGAGTCGGCGCGGGCTCGAACGCGGTCGCCATCTATCAAACCAGCGATGGCGGCGCGACGTGGGCGCAAAAATACACCAACGACCCGAACCGTGAGGGTTCGTCCGATTCACTTCCGCTCGGCGGACTCAAATCTGGGATTGCGCCGTTAAACATGCAAACCGCATGGGTCTACGGCGTGGTCTATGCGCCGGGCACGTCGTATCTTTATCGGACAGACGATGGCGGCGCAACCTGGTCGCACATCGCTTTGCCGTTTCCGACTGGCTTCGAAAATGCCGACGTGGGCATCGAGCAAATGGCGTTCGTTTCGCTGAGCCGCGCCTATCTGAAGATGCGCGCCTTTGCCGATGCGAGTAATCTCATCGTCTACACGTCAAACGACGCGGGCAACACGTGGTCGCTCACGCCCACATTGATTCCCGGCGGCGGCGACGCCGACTTCCTGTCGGCGAGTGAAATGCTCGTGTATAACCGCGACCAGTTTTACGTCACGCGCGACGCGGCGGCGACGTGGAGCGTCATCTCACCCGACATCAAATTCGGCGATGCGTATTCCAGCATGGATTTCGTGAACGCATCCACTGGCTACCTCATCGCGCAAGACCCAACCACCAATCAGCGTTCGTTATACCGCACCGACGATGGAGGCGCCACATGGTTTCCCGTAATTCCCTAACATGTCATTGCGAGCGTAAGCGAAGCAATCTCCTCGCGATATTCCTGCTCCTCCTCTTTTTAATTGGATGTACCCCCGCTTCGCCCACAGGGACATCTGCCCCGCCCACTTCAACCTTTCCTCCCACCGACGCGCCCGCACCCACGCCCGCGCCCGATTACGTCGCGCAGATCCGCAACGCGCAATATCAACTCGGCTTGCCCGATTCGCCGCGCCTCGTCCAACTCGTGGACGGAAAATACGAGGAGATTGGTCCCACGCCTGCCGATAAAACCTCCGTCACCGTGATGGATCACATCGCGCACGGCGACCTCAACGGCGACGGCGTGGATGAAATTGCAGTGGCGGTCGCGGAAAATTACGGCGGGACAGGCGTGTTCGTTTTCATCGCCGTCTACGCGGAAATCAACGGACAACCCGTGTTTCAAACTTCCACGCTGGTGGACGATAGACCCGCCATCAACGCGCTTTCAATCGCAGGCGGCGAAATCTTCCTCGACGCGATCACGCACGCTTCCGATGACCCGTTTTGCTGTCCCACCTTGCGGAACGCGCGGCATTATCGTTGGGAAAACAGCCAACTGGTCATGAGCGATTACGTCACCTTCACACCCGACGGCAAGCCGCGCACGATCACCATCGAAGCGCCTGCCAACGGGGCGGAAGCCTTCAGCTCTGTGCAGATCAAGGGCAGCGTCGCCATCTCGCCGTTCGAGAATACGCTTGCCTATCGCATCTACGACATCGGCGCGGTCGAACTTTCCGCTGGCGCCTTGACGGTGACCACAACCGACCTCGGCGCGCCCGGCACATTTAATGAAACGATCCTGTTGGGCGGCATCCTCTCCGGCGCGACGATCCGCATCGAGATTCAAGATATCAGCGCGAAGGACGGTTCACTGCTGGCGATGGATTCGGTTGAATTGGTTGTAAAATAACCGTACGCTGTTCCGCCGTCCACGGCGGAAGCCTCAACGCCGAAGACGGCGGCGAGAGCAAATTATTCGGAGGAAACCATGCCCCACCTTGTTCGAGATTGGATGAGCAGTCCCGTTGTCGTCGTTGACCCGGACACGACCGTGTCGTATGCCATGACCCTCATGCGCCGCCGCAATATTCACAGCGTGATTGTGGATGTCAGCGCGAAGAATAAAACCTATGGCATCCTGACGACCACCGACATCCGCGACAAGATCGCGGCGGCGAACCGCAACCCCGCCGAGACGCAAGTCGGCGAGATCATGTCGGGTCCCATCATCACCGGCAAAGCGGAATGGACGCTCGCCGAATGTTCGCAGGTGATGCACGCGCATAAATTCCATCACTTGCCGATCGCCGACGAACACGGCACGCTGGTCGGCATGATCTCCGCGACCGATATTTTCATGGCGGTCGAGGAAACCGGCTGGGTGGACGAATACGGAGGCTAGGGGCGCGGTCATCTCGTTCGATGCGCAGGCGGGGAAACCCCGCCCCTACGAGAATTATGCCAAAGCAAAAGTTCTACGTCGTTTGGAAGGGACGCGAGACCGGTATCTTCACTTCGTGGGCGGAGTGTGAGACGCTGGTGAAGGGATTCGTCGGCGCGGAGTTCAAGGCGTTTGAAACGCGCCGGGAAGCCGAGTCAGCCTTCCAGTCGAAGTATGAAGCGTTTAAGGGGAGGGCGTCCACGTCGGGGAAGTGGAGGAAGTCCGAAGAGCCGCCGATCATTCCATCCATCTGCGTGGACGCGGCGTGTAAAGGCTCGCCCGGCAAAATGGAATATCGCGGCGTCGAAACGGAATCGGGCAGGGAAATTTTTCGCGCGGGTCCATACCCGGATGGGACGAACAACGTCGGCGAATTTTTAGCGATCGTGCGCGCGCTGACGTGGTTGGTGAAACACAAAAGGAAGTTGCCGATCTATTCGGATTCGGAAAATGCAATTGCATGGGTCGAGATGGGCGTGTGCAAAACGCGGTTGAAGCACACCGGCAAGAACGCGATCGTCTTTGCGATGATCCGCAGCGCGGAGAATTGGCTGGCGGAAAATGAGTTGGACGACGAGGCGGCGCTGAAATGGAACACGGGCGAGTGGGGCGAGAACCCGGCGGATTTTGGGAGGAAGTAGATAGGTAAACAGGTAAACAAGAAAACAGGTAAACACGATTTGAAGAATTGATTCCGGGCGTACCTGTCTACGTGTATACTTGCATACAAGGAAATCACATGGACCTGTCGCAGGAAAGCATCGAAAAAATCGTAGTCGGGGTCGTCACCGCGATCGTGATTCTGATTCTCTCGGAGCCGATCAAGGCGGGGTTTAGGAAGATCGGCGAGTGGTTGGATGGTTTTTTTCAGGCTGTGGGCTTTGGCGTGACGAAGCGTTATTTCGCCGCGCTGACCGTGAACCGCGAGAACCTCAAATTGATCGGCGCGTATGAAGACCGCGAGAAGCCGCCCAAGTTGGAGAATGTGTACATTTCGCTGAAATTGGATTCGGAGACCGACTCACATGCGGACGATTGGACGAAGGTTTTCAGAACGCCAAAAAGGCAGATTGCCATCAAAGGCATGCCCGGCGCGGGGAAGACCACCCTGCTCGATTATCTCATCCTGATCTTCACGGGTTCCATCAAACACGCCCTGCCAAAAGAACTGGGGAATCCCCTGCCGATCTACGTGCGCTTGCGGACGTTGAAGCAAAAACAACTCAAGGAATTCATCGGCACGCGCGAGCATTGCGAGGAGGAAATCCACTACGGCTATTTCGAAAAACGCCTGGAGCGGGGAAAGTGCATTGTTTTGTTCGACGGCTTGGACGAAGTGTTGGATGAAAAGGACAAGGAACACGCCGTCAGGCAAATTCAAATGTTCGCCAGGAAATACGCCGACAATTGGATGATCGTCACCTCGCGCCCGATGGGTTGGAGCAAACAGTTCTTCCCCGATTTTGACGAGTATGATATTCAGGATTTGAGCGACGACGCCGTGCGGAAATTCATCGGCGATTGGTATCGCGTGGTAAAAGCGGCGGAAGCGAACAAGAACCTGCCCGAAAAGCCAAGCCTCGACCAACTGCGCCTGACCCGCGAAGCCGCGCTGCGATCGGCTTCGAATGAAGCGGAGAAACTGTGGACGGCGCTGTCTAAAAATCAGGGCTTGCTCAAGGTCGCGCGCCGACCGTTAATCCTCGTATTGATCGCGCTGGTTTATAAATATCAGCACAGCCTGCCGCGCGGGCGGGCGGAGTTGTACGAGGAGTGCTTGAAGATCCTGCTGAGCATTTGGGACAAGCGCAGGGATATCGATTCGCCGCTCAACGCCCTGGCGTATGAAGATAAGAAATCCATTCTGATGGCGATCGCGTTTGAGTTTCTCAAACGGAACTTGTTGCAAATGAACATAGCCGACTTGTGCGGGTTGATCGCGCCGCTGTTGTCGAAGCGTAACCTGCCGATGAGCGCCGAAGAATTCGTCCGACAGATTTCGAGCCGTTCGGGAATCCTTGTGGATTTCGGCGTGTACCAATACGGCTTTGCTCACCGTGCCCTGCAAGACCGCCTCGCCGCCGACCAGATTGTGGACGAGAAATTCACCGACCTCTTGCTCGAACACGCCGATAGCGCTGAGTGGCGCGAAGTCATTCTGATCGCCGTGAGGTTGGTGACGAAAGACCTGCGTGAAAATTTGTTGAAGGCTCTGCTCGCCCACGCCGATACCAGCGCGGCGAGTTTGGCGATGGCAGGTTGGAGCCTTGCCGAAGGCATTCAGGTGGAGCCTGCCCTGCGCCTGCAAGTGACAAACACATTGACCGCGCACCTGGACCGCGCTCAAACAACCAGCGACTTTGCCGTATTGAGTTCGGCTTTGTCGGACGCCGACCCGCAAGCCATGCAAAGTTGGGTTGGCTCGGTGTTGTCGGGGAATAACCCCGACCTCCAAAAACGCGTGCTTGCCTCGCTCATCCCCGACCTCGGGCTGGAGCAAAGCAAACCGTTTCTGCCCAACCTGACGAGCGCCCTCGCCGACCCGCACGCCGACGCGAACTTACGCGCGCAGTGCGCGCTCGTCCTTGCAAAACTCAAACCCTCGCCCGACGCGGACTTATGGAACGCGTTGACTTCGGCGCGCAAACAGGCTGACGAAAGACTTAAAGCCGCCGCAGTCTGGGCATATTGCGAATTGGGACGCGGCGAGGAACTGGGTTTGCTCTCGATCCCCGCTGGCGAATTTTTGATGGGCAGTTCCGATGCAGATAAACGAAAATACGATGAAGAACAGCCGCAGCACACTTTATACCTGCCCAATTACTACATCGCCAAATATCCCGTCACGGTGGATGAGTACCGCGCCTTCGTGCAGGAGAGCGGATATAAAACCAGTGACGAGCGTTCGCTCGGCGGTGTGGAGAACCATCCCGTTGTGTATGTGACGTGGAACGACGCGCTCGCCTTCGCCAAATGGAAAGGCGTGTCCTTGCCGAGCGAAGCCGAATGGGAAAAAGCCGCGCGCGGCACGGATGGGCGCATTTATCCATGGGGAAACGACTGGAAAGACGGATACGCAAACACCGACGAATATTGGCAGAAACCTCAATCTTTTTGGGATCGTATTCGGCGTAAAAATGGCAAACGAGCCACTACGCCAGTTGGAACCTTCTCTCCGCGCGGCGATTCGCCGTATGGCTGTGCCGACATGTCGGGCAATGTCTGGGAATGGACGCGCAGTGTTTACAAAGAATATCCTTACAACGCCAGCGACGGACGCGAGGATGAAAAGGCTTCTGGGTTTCGCGTGTTGCGCGGCGGCTCGTTCCTCAGTAATCAGAGGAGCACCCGCTGTGCGTTCCGCGACTGGTACAGCCCGGACCACTTCAACTACTTCATCGGTTTTCGGGTTTGTGCTTCTCCCATCATTACATCTGAAATCTGAATCTCTGCACTCTGAATCTCTGATTCGTTTCTCGCCGAAGGCGAGTCGATTTTGAAAATTTCGTAAGCGAGACCTCCGAGTTCTTTAAGAACTCGGAGGTCTGCGAGCCAGAAATGCTCTCCGTTTACGGACGGAAGCCGAGGCAAAACAGGAGAGACAGCGCGGTCAAGTCCTGGCTGGTGTCAAAATCTCCGAGTTCTGCCAGAACTCGGAGATTTTGCGGCATTAGTCAAATATAGAAAAGCCCCGCGGCTTGGGAGCCAGTCTCCCCGCCGCGGGGCGTTTGCTGTCTTGTCTCCGTGTCTACCTATTTACGTGTTTCCGTGTTTACCTGTATCCATTGGGATTAATGTTGAAGCTTTTCTTCAATCGAGTTGACAAACTTCGCGGCGAATTCCGAAATTTGTTCTGCCATGGCTTCTGAAATCTCAGACCTATCTTCGTAGTCCCCGATCTGGCGCGCGTCGAAAGCAGTGTGCAAGAATTTCCCCATCTCGGTGGGCAGGACGCCGGTCTTGATAAAGTGTTTGTCAAATAATGCCATCACGCCGCCGTGCTTGGAGGTTTTCTCGCCGATGGTCGCTAACAAAGCTAAGGCGGCATAGAACATGGCGTAATAAGCGCGGTTGACAATGCTGGCTGTATCGGCTTTTTCTTCGCGTAAAAGTTTTGCCGCATTCAAAGTTTGGCGTGCGCGCTCCATGCGATATTGAATTAATGCCCGTGTGTGCGAATCCCTTTTTGTCATACGGGAATCCCCTCTTTTTTTACGTTTTGATATAACGGCAGGAAACCATCGCGCTTCACCTTCTCGCTGGTTGTTGGGATTGCGGAAATAACCTTTCCCGCCTCAAAGCCCACCTGCCAGGTTATATCTGAAACAAGGAAACGTGTCTTATCGTCCAATGCAGGCAGGATAACGAAAAGATCAATATCGGAGTCTTTTGTCGCATCGCCGCGCGCCTGCGAACCAAAAAGGATCACCCTTACAGGCTGACCCAGAGCATCGGTTAGACGCTGACGGACCTTGGCGGCTAATTTCATAGCGCGGACTCGCGGTCGAAGTTTCATACTTTGATTATAACTTGACTGCCTGTTCGCGTGTTTCCGTGTATACTTTCAACCATGAAAACAGCCTTACTCATCATTGACATACAAAACGATTATTTCCCCGGCGGCAAATATCCGCTGGTGAAGCCGCTCGAGGCGGCGAAGAAAGCCTACGAATTGCTTCAGTGTTTCCGCGAGCATGGCGGGCGGCATGTGCACATCCAGCACATCTCAACCGAACCCGACGCTGACTTTTTCATCAAAGGCGACAGCGGTTCGGACATCCACGATTCGGTCGCGCATTTTGAGGGCGAGCCGATCGTGTACAAACATTTCCCCAACTCGTTCCTCGAGACGAATTTACTTGAGATGTTGAAAGAGTGGGATGTTCAACGCGTGGTGGTCACCGGTATGATGACTCACATGTGCGTGGACGCGACCGCCCGCGCGGCTGTGGATTTCGGCTTCGACGTCATTGTCGCGGAGGACGCCTGCGCGAGCCGTGATTTGGAATACGGCGGCACAACCATCCCCGCCGACTTGGTCCACAAATCCTTTCTCGCCGCGCTCACATGGTATGGCAAAGTGATGAAGACGGATGAGGTCATCGCGTTGCTGGCTTCAGAACAAGAAAAGATGTAACACTTGGTGTGGTCGCGGGGCTACTCGACCACTGTTTGGAAATGGAAATTCTCCAATTCCCATCCGCTTCGTCTTCGGGACGAACTACACGTCCCTCCGCTCAGCGCGAATTACCAATTGCTCCTAATCCTGCCACTCCAACTCGAAATCTCCGATCGCGACCGTATCGCCCTCCTGCGCACCGGCTTGACGTAACGCCTCTTCCACGCCGAGGGTTTCCATGATCTTTTGGAAGCGCCGCAGCGAGCCGTCGTGTTCCCAATAGGTCATTTTTGCGGCGCGTTCGATGGCGGCGCCAGTGACCCTCCACTCGTGCGCGCCTTCGCGCTTGACGGCAAACTCGCGCGGGTCTTCCTTCGGTTTGTAGACCGGCGTTGGCGCGTCGAACGATTCCGGCGGAGGCGCGTCCTGTAATTTTTGATGCGCCTTGACGAGCAGGTCGCGCGTGTTTGTGCGCGCCAAAGCCGATATGGTCATCAACTCCACTTTGCGCTTCTTGAATTGCTTTTGAATCTCAGTCAATTTTTCCTGCACATCGGGCTGGTCAATCTTGTTGAGCGCCACGATCTGCGGCTTCTTCGCAAGGTTTGGGTCGAACAGCGATAACTCAGAATTGATCTGGCTGTAATCTGCGACAGGGTCTTCGGATAAACCATCCAGCAGATGGATGAGGACGCGCGTCCGTTGGACATGGCGCAGGAAATCATGTCCCAGCCCCGCGCCGTGACTCGCCCCCTCGATCAGACCGGGGATGTCTGCCAGCACAACGGACGCGTTCACGTCAATTTCAGCGACTCCGAGATTCGGCTCGAGGGTGGTGAACGGATACGCGGCGATCTTCGGCTTGGCGTTCGTCAACACCGAAAGCAACGTGGACTTGCCCGCGTTGGGCACGCCGATCAAGCCGATGTCGGCGATCAATTTCAATTCGAGGCGGAGGCGTTTTTCTTCGTGGGGCGCGCCCTTCTCGGCGGTGCGCGGCGCCTGGTTGCGCGATGTGGCGAAGTGTTGATTCCCGCGTCCGCCGCGCCCGCCTTTGCAGACGACGAGTCGCTGGCTTGGTTGCGTCAGATCGCCGATGATCGCGTTCGTCTCCGCGTCGAACAGAATCGTGCCGGGCGGCACGTGGATCACAAGGTCTTTGCCCGCGCGTCCGGACATTTGCGACGGTCCGCCCTTTACGCCGTCCTCCGCTCTAAATTTTTGATTCTGGCGGAATGCCGAAAGCGTGTTGAGCGTGTGTTTCACTTCAAAGACGACATCGCCGCCCTTGCCGCCGTCGCCGCCGTCGGGTCCGCCGCGCGGGATGAATTTTTCGCGATGGAAATGCACCATCCCATCGCCGCCCTTGCCCGAGCGCACGTGGATTTCAACTTGGTCGGTAAACATGGTTCGATTATATCGTGTGTGTCATTTGGGGGAATGTTTATATAGATTTTTTGGCTCTACCGGTTTTAACGGAAAGCCCTAAGACCTTTGCCACGGATTTCACGAATTCGCACGGATTATTTTTAAAAAATCGGTGAAAATCAGTGAAATCCGTGGCAAAAAATGTGTGAGGTTTCACTCATCCGGCTAAAAACCGAAGATTAAACCACGAAGCCCGCGACGAACGCAAAGAAAATCTTTATTTAGCGGTCTTTGCGCTCTTTGCGGTAAATTAGCTCTTTACCGAAACAAGGCGACGCGGTCTGTGATCCATTCGGGTTTGACGCGCCAGAGCAGGAACGCAACGGTGGAAATTACGAGGAGTTGAATCATCTCCTCCCAAAATTCGAACCAGACGAGGCGTTCGGCGAAGAGCGCGCCCAGTGAAAGGCGGATGATTGAAAACGCCAGCAGGCTTGTTCCCGCCGAAAGGAAGACGCGCGAAAGACTCATCCGTGTTGAATTGAGCGCGCTGAAAAATGCCAATCCAAAAAATATGAGCGCGGCAATCGGCAGAAAACGACTCTCGACCCATTGGTTGAATTCGAAGCGGGCGTAGAGATAGGGGAATCCGTAGAGGTCGGTTTGATAGCCGCCCGGAGTTGGGTTGACGGACAGCGGCAGGAACGCGGCGAGGATGCCCAGCCCGGACGCGAAGGCGTACAAGGGGCGAACCCGCTTTGGATCCGGTGCGAAGCGTCCGTCTACAAAGGCGAAGAACGCGCAGGCGCTGAAGAAATATTCCAGCGCCATGCCGTAACTGTGGATGTGTTCGGAGACGATCAGTTCACGCCCGAACGCGGAGAAGACCGCGCCGCAGATCAACTCGCCGCTGAGCAGGGCGGTGAAGCCCCAAACGAGGGCGCGCGCCGGGAACGCGGCGCGGTCGAAGAGGATCAGGATGATCGCGACCGAAAGTAACATGTAAAGGGGTTTGACGACGATCAGCGACGCGATCAACGCGGCTTGATCCGAGGCGTTCGGCGCTTGGAGACTGGTCAGCGTTGAAACGCCGAGGTTGCCGCGCGCCGCAAAGTAAACGAGAATGGGAAGCGCGCCGAAGAGGAGAATTGCAAACGTAGATGATGCGATGCGATTGCGAGTTGACATGCGCCTATTATAGACGCAATGGGATTTTTTAAACTGCTTGTTGACTTTTATATTATTTCCATGTACCATTTCGCAAATCCCCGGTTCGTTGTGGAGGTAAACATGTCCCCGGTTCCCATTTTGTTCACAGTTGGCGGCGTCCCCATCTATTCGCATGGGTTTTTTCTGTTGCTTGCTTTGCTGGCGGGCTTGGGCTGGCTGACCATCGAAGCCCGACGCAGGAAGTGGACGCGGGAGGAAGTGATTCCGATCACGCTGGCGGCGTTTGTCGGCGGGATGGTCGGGGCGCGGCTTTCCATCCTGTTCTTCAACGGATTCGAATATGCCCCGCTCGTGTTGAACATGTACGCGCTGTTCGACCCGCGCGTCGGACCCGGTTCGATTCTCGGCGGGGTGGCTGGCGCGTACATCGGCGGCTACATCGCCAGTAAGGCGATCGGCAAGGAGACTTGTGCGTGCGACGCGTTCGCACCCGCGATGGCTTTGGCGACGGCGGTCGGGCGCGTGGGATGTTTCCTCTCGTTCGAAGATGGGTTGGGCAAACCGACGACTCTGCCGTGGGGCGTGCCTGTTTCCGGTGGGGAGTATCTCGTCCATCCCGCGCCGTTGTACGACATGGCGTTCAACCTGCTCTGGTTTGGCATCCTGCTTTCCTTGCGCGATCACAAGTGGATGCAGAACGGAAATTTATTGAAGTTTGGCGTCGCGGGCTATGCCTTCTTCCGCTTCTTCGTGGAATTCGTCCGCAACAACCGCGAGTTGGCATTCGGGCTGACCGGTCAACAATTTGCGAGCGCGGCGCTGTTTGTGGCGGTGGTCGTCTATTTTGTGATGAACCGCGAAAAGTTGTTCCGATCCGCGCAAGCGGCGCAATGAAAACGACGCGAGGAGGAAAACCATGAACGACCTATCCAACGAGCCGATCCAATCCAGCGAGCCTCCCTCGTCCGATAACGGCGGATCAAAACCGCGTTGGCTCACGCGCAAGGAATATACCGATGCCGCCGAGAAGAGAAAGGATTTCTGGATCGGCGTTGTGCTTTTCTTTGTCTTGAACATCGCGTTAACCTTATGTCAATGGGGCTTTGGCTTTGGAGCGGCGACAGTCGTGCCTGAGGTGGCGCCTCCCGAAACGATCTTTACAACGCTGACGACAATCTTTTATTGGATTTTGCTGCTCCTCCCATGGATCGTCAACATTGGCTTGATCGTCTTCTTTGCCTTCACGCGTAGCCAGATCGCGCTGGGCATGGTGGCGGGCTTTGGCATCGCGCTCTTTATCGTCATTTGCCTTGGCATCGCGTTTACGATCTGGTGTTTTGTTGCGCTCAGTTCGACAAATTGATCGCTCATCCCAGCCTGCCCGGAGCCTGCATTGAACCCGACCACCGTCAAGGAAGACCGCAAGGAAATTTTCTGGGAGTTAACCAAGTCCATTTGTCCGGAGTGCCGCAAGGTCGTTGACGCGCGCATTCTTCTGCGGGACGGGAAGGTCTTCATCCGCAAGCGCTGCCCGGAGCACGGACAATTCGAAGCGTTGTTCTTCGGCGACGCCGATTTATACGTGAAGATCGCGCCGTACAACAAGCCCGGGACGATTCCGCTGGAGTTTGCGACCGAAGTCCACGACGGGTGTCCGCTCGATTGCGGATTGTGTCCAGATCACCAACAACACGCCTGTCTGGGTTTGATCGAAGTCAATCAGGCATGCAACCTCGATTGTCCGCTGTGCTTTGCCAATTCAGGGACGCATCTCGCGCAGGACGGGTTTGAGTTGACCTACGAGCAGGTCGAGTTCATGATTGACCGCTTTATCGCGGCGGAGGGCAACCCCGAAGTCTTGCAATTTTCAGGCGGCGAGCCGAGTCTGCATCCGCAGATCATCGAGTTCATCGAGCTGGCGAACCGCAAGGGAATCAAATACGTGATGCTGAACACGAACGGCATCCGCATCGCCCGCGACGATAAATTCCTCGAAGCGCTGGCGAAAACGAAAGCGCACGTCTATTTGCAGTTCGACGGTTTCGAGGCGCGTACGAACGAACTCATCCGCGGCAAAGCGGATCTGATTGACATCAAACTCAAAGCGCTGGAACGGTTGGCGAAACACGACATGCGCGTCGTGTTGGTCGCGGCGGTCGAGCGCGGCATCAACGAGCACGAGATCGGGCGGATCGTCGAATTCGGGTTGAGTCATCCCGCCGTGTTCGGCGTCAACTTCCAGCCCGCGTTCCGCGCCCAGCGTCACATCCCCGCCGACCCGTTGACGCGCATGACCATCCCCGAT
Organism: Anaerolineales bacterium; assembly: GCA_020847435.1. GTDB lineage: Bacteria > Chloroflexota > Anaerolineae > Anaerolineales > Villigracilaceae > Defluviilinea. Next base: position 8,937 of record JADLBX010000017.1, on the reverse strand, counting down.
GTGTTGAAGAATTTGGAAGAGCAGACGAAAGGCTTGATCAAACTCGACGACTTTGTCCCCGTGCCGTGTTGTATGCCGACGTGCAACTTCGTCACCTACGCCATGATCGAAGGCGACACGGTCACGCCGATCACGCGCATCCTCGACATTTCGCATTACCTGAATTACATCAAGAACCGCACGATGCCCGCGCTAAACGACGACTTGCTCAAAACGCTCGAACGACTGTGGAGCAGTTCGGCGAAGGTCGGTTCGGACGAAGCCGCGCAGGACATCACGGACATGCTCAAAGGGAAGTCGAACGGAAATAACGGTCATTCCACCGTGGAGGAGACGCGCGCCGGTCAGCGTTGTTCGTCCTGTCACGCGCATCTGCCGCTCAGCGAGCACGCGCCGCGCGACCTCGGTCGGCATGTGTTCATGATCAACACCCGCGACTTCATGGACCCGTACACGTTCAATGTGAAGAACGCGATGAAATGCTGTGTGGAATTTCTCATCCCTGATGGGCGGATGATCCCCTTCTGCACGTACAACACGGTGGGCTATCGCGAACAAGTGGCGGCAAGTTTGAAACCCGCCGTCGCGGCCGATTAACTTTTGTTTATAGCCCAAATTATTCAAAACTAAAGCCGACCAGTCATTACATGGTCGGCTTTTTTCGTGATAATCCGTGAAATCCGTGGCTAAAAAAGGTTGGCTTTGTGGCGCGTCATCCTTGGGCGCCTTTCCATGCCGCGGGTAATGCCAGCGAAGCAAGGATTAACTTGACCGCGTCACCGATCAAGAAGGGGAACAGTCCCAGTTGGATGGCTTGCTCAAAACTTTTCAGGGAGATTCCCAGCCACGCAACGCCGAAAAGATAAATGATGACCGTGCCGACGACGAAGGGGATGATGGACGTGCGGACGCTTCGCTCCAAGCCTCGTTCTGCCAGCAAACCCACAACATACGCGGCAACGACGAAGCCAGCCAGATAACCAGCGGTCGCGCCGGTGAGGATGCCCAGTCCGCGCGCGCCACCCGCAAAAAACGGAAGTCCGACTCCGCCTTCTATGAGATAGAGAATCAACGCCGCCGCGCCGCGCTTCGACCCCAGCGCCGCGCCGATGAGCAGAACGCCAAACGTCTGCCCGGTGATCGGCACAGGCGTAAACGGCAGCGGAATTTCGATCTGTGCCAGCGCGGCAACCAGCAGACTGCCCGCGACGATGAGAAATATGTCGCGCACGCGCGCAGAGATTGTTGGGAAGTAGCGATTGGAAAGTGTGGGGGCGAGGGTGGTCATGGATGACTCCTTTTGTCCGCTAATCTTCACGAATTTGAATCAGATTAGCGAGGATTGGCGGATTGTTTTTCAAGAAGGTGCGACGAAATGTGTGTGTTGCGTTACATCACATCTGGCGCTTGAATGTCGAGCAATCTCAGCGCGTTGGCGATAACTTGCTTTGCCGCCATCACCAATTGCAGTCGCGCGGACTTGATATTTTCGTCTTCGCTTTGCAGCACGGGAACCGCGTGATAGAACGAATGGAACGCGTTCGCTAGGTCATACGCGTACTGCGCCATCACCAGCGGACGATACTCATTCGCGGCTTGTTGAACCTTTGCAGGGAACTGCGAAACCTGTTCGATCAACTCGATCTCGTGTTTCTCCAACTCATAATCGAATAAATTGTTTCCCTGTTTACTTGTGTACGTGTCTACCTGTATCCCTGCTTTTTTCAAAATACTATTCGCCCTCACATGCGCGTTCTGAATATACGGAGCCGTCCGCCCGTCGAACGAGAGCGCCTCGTTGACGTCGAAGACGATATCCTTGTTGTTGTCCACCGCGAGCATGGAATAGACCAGCGCGCCCAAGCCGATCTGTTCGGCGATTTTGACGCGCTCGGCTTCGGGAACGTTCCCGCTTCGTTCCGATTCAACCGAAAGCGCGCGTTTGATCGCTTCATCGTACACATCTTTGAATAGCACCACGCGTCCGCGCCGCGAAGACATCGCGCCTTCAGGCAAAGTCACGAAGCCATAGCCGAGGTGATAACACTTCTCCGCTTGCGGGAAGCCCCACAGTTTGAGAATCGCAAACGCCTGTTGCATGTGAAGCGACTGCCGCACGTCCACGACATAGATCGAACGGTCAACGTGATATTTCTCGAACTTCTCTTTCGCGAGAGCGAGGTCTTTGGTGAGATACAACGTCGTGCCGTCGGAGCGCAGGATCACGTTCGTGCGATATTTTTCTTTTGTGAGCCCGAGTTTCTCGTCAATCTTCACGATCACCGCGCCGCCTTGCGGGCGTTCGTCGTCGGCAACGCCTTTGGCGATCAACTCTTCCACGATGGCTTTCGACGGTTCGTCCACTTCGCTTTCGAAAAACCAAACGTCAATTTTCACATCTAGCATCCGCAGGACTTCGCGCAATTCATCCAACGCCCACTCGCGCGTCACGCGCCACAACTCGCGCACTTCTGGGTCGCCCGCGTCGTACTTGCGATACATCTCGCGGCGCTCGGCATCGTACGCTTCGCGCTGGGCGGTCTGTTCGGGTGTTTCGTTTTCTTTCTTTTCCAACAAAACGTTCGCTTCCACATACAACTTCAACAACCATTGCCCGCGCTCATGCACACCCTGCGGCTCCTGCCCCTTGTAAAACTTGTTGTACATCCACAACACGGTGATCACGCTGAGCCCCAAGTCGCCGGGGTACGAGGCGCGGATGGTTTCAAACCCTGCAAATTCCGTCAGCCTTGCCAACGCTTCGCCAAGGATCGTGTTGCGCGCGTGCCCAATGTGAAATGAATGGAGTGTATTCGGCTGGGCATATTCCACCATGACTCGCTCGCCCTTTGGCACGCCCCGCCCAAAGTCCGCGCGCGAAGCGAGAACTTCATCCACCACTCGACGGGCGTAATCGGATGTCTTGAAGTAGACGTTGAGATAGCCCTTCACCGCGTCCACGCGGCTGACGCCTGCCACGCTTCCAATCTGACCTTTGACCTGCTCCGCGATTTCTTGAGCGCGTTGCGGTACGGGGAGTTTTTTCTGTTCGTCCAGCAGTTGAACTGCTGGACGAACGCGCGCTTCATCGGCCGCCGTCTGAAAAAACGAGGTGGAAGTTCCCCACTCGCCCGCGAAGGGAATCGCCATCCACTTCAACGGCGCAAGCGCAATGCCGTTCGCCGCGCAATAGGTTTTTATTTTTTCTTCGATGAGTTGTTGTTCTTGTTCAAACATCAGCGTAGCGATCCTGTGGATAAGCGAAGCGAATCCTGTGAATAGGTCGAGATTATATCAGCCTGGAAAATAATAACGGGAGCGCAGGCTCCCGTTAACGAAGTATTTTTGTGAGCCTGCGCTTCAGGCTTGGCGTGCAGAGCGTTGGTTATTCAGCTTTGGGAGCCGCGCTACTCAGGGCGTTGAGGCGTTTCATCAAGCGGCTCTTGATGCGGGCGGCTTTGTTCGCGTGGATGACACCCTTGCCAGCGGATTTATCCAACTCGCGGATGGCTTGCATCACCGTCTCTTTGGTTTCGGGCGCGTTCTTTGCAATTGTGGCGCGAGCCTGATTGACGGCGGTGCGGGCGGAGCCGCGGACGTTACGGTTACGCAAACGGCGCTTCTCGTTCTGGCGGTTCCGTTTGATCTGGGATTGAATGTTAGCCAAGGTCTTCCTCTTTCATTACTTTGTTGATTTGAGTCGTTTTCTCGACACAGGAGCGGTATTTTACATGATGCCGCTGGAATTGTCCAGAAATTTTACTGGTCGGCTATGACCAATACGAAGTAACCGCCAAGCAGACTCTCATCCGATGAAACGTAGGCGATACCGAGTTCGGTGACGGTGGCGTTGAGGATTTCGGCGCGGATCTGTGGGTTGTTCATCCACCAGTTGAAGGCAGTCGCCGGGTCGCTGGCGGAAGCGGGATAGCGGGCAAAGAGTTGCTCGAAGAGTGTGGTTGAAAGGTAACCCTGCGCCTTGACGCGTTCCGCCGGCGTTGAGCCGTCCGATCCTTCATGGCTGAATTGGTTGTGACAGAGCAAGTCAATTGCGTGCGCTCTGGCGGCGGCGGCAAGCCGTGGGTTTGCCGTGAGCGTCGGCAAATTATTTGCCTTCCGTTCGGTGTTGATCAGGTCCCGGAGTTGAGCGCCAAAGGATGAATTTTCGGTAAAGGAGCAGTTGCCGCTGGCGACGGGGGTTCCCGTGACGGAAGCGCCGGAGGTCGGCAATGCCGTGCTTGTCGGTTGGACGAGCGGCGTCGGTGTGATTGGCGTGCTGGTCGGCGGCAGGGTGGGGGTGGCGGTAATCAGGTTGATCGGAACGCGCAAAAGTTGCCCGGCGAGCAGTGCATTGGCGTTCTCGATCTCGTTCGCTTTTATGATGGCGTCTTCAGTGCTGTTGAATTTTGCGGCAATCCCAGCCAGCGTATCGCCCAACTCCACGAAATATTCGATCTCGGTTCCGGGGCGCAAGTTCGCAGGGAGTGGCGTGACTGTAGGTAAAGGCATACCCGGATAGGGCAGGAGCAGGACAAGCCCGGGATAAACAATTTGTGTGGCTGGATCCACCCCTCCGCCAGTTTCCGGGTTGAACGGGTTCAGTGAAAGGATTAACTTGATCCCACTTTCGCCCAAGGAATATTTATCCACGATCACTGCGAGCGAATCGCCTTCCACTACCGTATAAGGGAACGGCGCGGAGGGGGTGGGCGTGGAAGTAATGGTCGGCGTAAAAGTAACTGTCGAAGTTTCAGTCGGCACGCGTGTATTTGTTGGAGTGAAGGTGGCGGTCGCGGTCGGCGTGTCGGTTGCCAGCATTTGTGCCAGGGGCGCGTCCGATCCGACGGTAAACCAGACAATCACGAAGAGGATGCCCAGTACTACAAGCCCGATGGCTCCGTAACGCAACAGCGCGCCTTGTTGTTGCTTGCGCTTGCGGAAGGAGTTCAGCGCGTTGGATGAATTACCCGATGGGTTTCTATTTAGCATGTATGTTCCTTTTAAAATCACAACCCAGCGCGCGAGTGTTGAAACTTGGCGAGCGTGTACCGTAATTTGCTAAATTGCCTTCGGCAAATTGGCGCTTCGCCCTACAACTTTTGCTTGTTGAAGACGCCGGGTTGTTTAGAGCATTGAAATAATTCTACCTGAAAAAGGGAAAAGCGTATGCGCGGAATTAGGTAGACACGTAAACAGGTATGCGCGTGTCTACTTGCCCACATGTTCGCTTAAATACTTCCCCGTGTACGAGCCTTTGACCTTGGTCAATTGCTCAGGCGTGCCCGCCGCAATCAGGCGCCCGCCGCGCCCGCCGCCTTCCGGTCCCAGGTCAATGATCCAATCCGCCACTTTGATGATGTCGAGGTTGTGTTCGATGATCAGCACGGAATTCCCCGTATCCACGAGTCTTTGCAGAACCTCGATCAATTTATGCACATCTGCCGCGTGGAGTCCCACAGACGGTTCGTCCAACACGTACAGCGTCCTGCCGGTTGCGCGGCGCGAGAGTTCCTTCGATAACTTCACGCGTTGCGCCTCGCCACCCGAAAGCGTCGTTGCGGGTTGTCCCACACGCACATAGCCCAAGCCGACTTCTTGCAACAGTTTTAACTTACTCAGCATCGGCGGATAATTCTTGAATTCTTCCAGCGCGTGTTCAACGGTCATATCCAGCACATCGGCGATTGAATATTGATCGCGGAACATCACCTGTAATGTCTCGCGGTTGAAGCGTTTTCCATGGCACACATCGCACGGCACATACACATCCGGCAAAAATTGCATCTCGATCCGCAACACGCCCTGCCCCTGGCAGGCTTCACAACGCCCGCCGTGGACGTTGAACGAGAAGCGACCGGGTTTGTAACCGCGCACTTTGCTCTCCGGCAATTCGGCAAACAACTTGCGGATTTCGTCGAACAAGCCGGTGTAGGTGCCGGGGTTTGAGCGCGGCGTCCGCCCGATGGGTGACTGGTCAATGTTGATGATCTTATCGAGATGCTCGACGCCCTGAATTTTCTTGTGTTCGCCGGCTTGCGTCCGCGCGCCCATTAATTGCGCGGCGAGCGCGTTATACAAAATATCGCTCATCAATGTGGATTTGCCCGAGCCTGAAACGCCGGTGATGCAGACCAGTTTCCCAAGCGGGATCGTCACGTCAATATTCTTCAAATTATTCGCGGACGCGCCCACGATCTTGAGATTTTTCCCGTTCCCCTCACGCCTCTTTTTCGGGACCTCGACCTGTTTGCGCCCTGAGAGATATTGTCCCGTCAGCGATTTAGGGTGCGCCAAAATTTGTTTCGGCGTTCCCTTGGCGATGACTTCGCCGCCGTGTTCGCCCGCCGCGGGACCGAGGTCGATTACCCAGTCCGAATCCAGAATCGTTTCCGAGTCATGTTCGACGACCAACACCGTATTCCCCAAGTCGCGCAAGCCTTTGAGCGTTTCGAGCAAGCGTGAATTGTCGCGTGGGTGCAGACCGATCGAAGGTTCATCCAATACATACAACACGCCGACCAGCCGCGAGCCGACCTGCGTCGCCAAGCGGATGCGTTGCGCCTCGCCGCCGGAAAGCGTCACGGCGGAACGGTTCAAAGTCAGGTAATCCAAACCGACGTTGACGAGAAACGTCAGGCGTTCGTGAATCTCCTTGATCACGCGTTCGGCGATCGTTTTTTGTTTTGAAGTCAGAGGCGAATTCTTGTGCGTGAGTTTCTTCACCCAGTCCAACGTCTGCAACACGGGCCACGAGTTGGCTTCCACGATGTTGACGTTGTCCACAGTTACCGCCAACGCGGCGGGGTTCAAGCGTTTGCCTTTACATGTCGGACATGGGCGATCGGACATAAACTCGGATATTTTCTCGCGGATGTATTCCGAATTGGTCTCACGATACCTTCGTTCTAGGTTCGTGATCACGCCTTCGAACGCGCGCGAGAACTTAAACTCGTTGCCGTTGGCGCTCTGATACGTCATTTGGATCCGTTTATCGCCTGTGCCGTATAAGACGATCTTCAACTGGTCTTTCGTCAACTCCCTGACCGGCTTGTCCATGTCTATTTTGAACGCGCGGCAGGCATTGGTCAAGCTTTGCCAATAGAAGCCGCCTTCGACTTTGGGTCCGCTCCATTCCATGCTGGCGATCGCCCCCTCGTTGAGAGACAGGTCGCGGTCCGGGATGATGCGCTCCGGGTCAATTTCCAATTTTGAGCCGAGTCCCTGGCAATCCGGGCAGGCGCCTTGCGGTGTGTTGAACGAGAATGTGCGCGGCTCCACCTCAGGGACGGTGGTCCCGTGTTCGGGACAGGCGAGATGTTCGGAAAAATGGATATCTTCTTTTTTATCCACGAGATGGATCGTCAGATAGCCCTCGCCGAATTTCAACGCGGTTTCGATCGAGTCGGTCAGCCGCGTGAGCGCGGATTTTTTATCCTCTTTTGAACTTTCCTGAGAAATGACGAGACGGTCCACCACCGCTTCGATGGTGTGTTGTTTGTAGCGGTCGAGTTCGATCTCATCGTCGAGGGAATGCACCGTTCCGTCCACGCGGGCGCGCGTAAAGCCTGCCTTACGAATCTCTTCAAAGACGGCTTGGTATGTACCCTTGCGTCCGCGCACCAATGGAGAAAGCACGAGGATACGAGCGCCATCGGGCAGGGCTTGTACCTTGTCCACAATCTCTTGCGCCGATTGCTTCGTTACTTCGCGCCCACACACGGGACAATGTGGGATGCCGGCGCGCGCGAAGAGCAAACGCATGTAATCGTAGATTTCCGTCACCGTGCCGACGGTCGAGCGCGGATTGTGGCTGGTGGACTTTTGGTCAATCGAAACGGCGGGGGAGAGTCCCTCGATGTGATCCACGTCGGGTTTGTCCATCTGACCGATGAACTGGCGCGCATACGCGGAAAGCGATTCGACGTAGCGCCGCTGTCCCTCGGCAAAGATCGTATCGAATGCCAGCGACGACTTGCCCGACCCGGACAAGCCGGTGATGACGACAAACTTGTCGCGGGGAATCTCAACGGTGATGTTTTTCAAGTTGTGGACGCGCGCCCCCACCACACGGATGACATTGGATGACATGGAACTCCTCAAAACTCAATTATAGCACATATGTTTCAATTATCCTGCGGCGCGTGATGTGGGGAGTATCTAAACCAAAAATGATATAGAATGGCAGGATGAGATGTCCAAACTGTAAAGCGAACAAACGGCAAGTGAAAAATGGCTTAAATCCATCAGGTAGCCAAAAATATCGTTGCCAAAACTGTCGAACCGTCTACACGCCTGAACCGAACCCGAACGGGTATCCCAAGGAAACTAAACTCCTGGCAATTCGCATGTATGTGGAAGGCAACAGTTATGGCGCCATTGCCCGGATCTTGAAGGTCAACACGCAAAGCGTTGCGAATTGGGTTCGTCAGCATACCGCCAATCTGCCGTCCGCTCCCGTGCCGGCCAAAGTAAGAAAGGCGGAGTTGGACGAGTTGTATACCTTTGTCGGGCAGAAAAAAACGAAATCTACGTTCTGACCATAGTTGACCGAGACACGCGCTGTATCCTGAGTTGGGATGTGGTCGGCGAACGAACCAGCGCCGCTTTGCAAGCCTGTCTGGAGCGGGCTCCGCAAGCCAAACAGTACTATAGCGATGCCTTTCCAGTCTACGATACGTTGTATTACGGCGCTCCCTATGAAATGAGAACGGACAAACAGGAAACTTACTCGGTCGAAGCGGTCAATGCAGACCTGCGGCATTATCTGAAACGCTTAGCTCGAAAATCAAGATGCTTTTCAAGACGACTGAATGCCTTGATCAGAAACCTACAACTCTTTGTCTATTGTTACAACCAGCGTCAACTGATGAAACGTCTTTATCCGAAATACTCCTTTCATCTGGTCGACTTTGTATCATTTCATGTTTAGTCACTCCC
>JADLBX010000016.1 GCA_020847435.1 Anaerolineales bacterium | reverse complement strand
TATGCGGACGTTTTCCGTATATGACGCCGATTTGGGGTATTATACGGAAGATTTGCCATATATGACCCTCCTGCGAGAGCATATACGGAAATTATGCCCATACTATACGCCCGCCTCCACCTTTTGACAATGGTTTGCAACAGGAACATACATGAAAAGCCAGACCTCCAATCTCCAATCTCCAATTCTCCAATTCTCCAGTCTCCAATTACCAATTACCCACCCTCCAATTCTCCTCCCACCCTCCACCGCGTGATCAACATCTTCAAATTGAGTTGCACGCGCGCGTCCGCGTCTGCGAGCGCCCATGCCGAGCGCGTGGCGCGGCGCGTCTCTTCATCCAACGCGACGAAATCCTCCCACTCCTCGGCGATCCATTCTTCGAGTTCGTTTGCCGAATCCCACGAGTAGACGAACGGAAAAAATTCCTCGCGCTCGCGGATGAACCATCCCTTCGATTCGGACTCCGCCATGGCTTGATTCGCCGCCGCGTCGTCCTTTAACCCGACGGGAAAATCGGTCACTCTCCCCGTTTGGCTGGTCGCGCGTGCGGACGCCACTTCAACCGTCCAGCGATCCAACACGGGGCGCAGGTCAATCAGGATTCCATTTGGAATCAACACACGCCGAATTTCGCTCAGGGCATGGACCATGCCCTCGTGTTCAATGCATCAAAGCGACCACGCCAGCGCTGCGATGTCGAATTTGTTTTTCGAGAAGGGGAGATGTTCCGCTTGGGCGTTGATAAAAGCGGATTTGTGTTTCGCTTCGTGCGGCGATTCGATCAAGGCGACGCGCAACGCGTCGGGGTCTGAGTCCAGCCCGACCGTCAGAGAGGAAGCGTGCGCGTAGTGGCGAGTCAGCCTCCCTTCGCCGCATCCGATCTCGAGGACGCGTTGATTCCGAAAGTCTGCAAATTCATGCAAAAACTTTTTCTCGTTGCCTTGCGCGTCTTTTTGAACGGTCATGGGTTGAGTTGTTTCATCCGTTTGACCGAAGCGGCGACGAGTTCTTTCAAAACTTTTTTATCCACGTCGTCCAGTTTTTTGATGTACAAACAGCCGACGCTGGCAGTGTGCTTGCCGAGTTTTTTCAACAGGGCTTTGTGCGCGTCGAAGCCGCCCATGAGATAGAGCGTGAGGTTTTGTTTGCGCGGCGAGAAGCCCGTCAGCATCCAATCGCCTTCGCGCCCGCTTTTGCCTTTGTAGTGATAACTGCCGAAGCCGACGATGCTCGAACCCCACATCTTCGGCTCTTCTTTTGTGACTTGCTTCATCATTTTGAGAATTTCATAACAATCGGCGCGTGTCTGTTCATCTTTAACGGCATTGAGAAATTTTTCCACGCTGGCAGTATTGACCTTGGTCTTTAGATCGTTTTTAGCCATGTCAGCCTCCGTATCTTGATAGGTCGGCTTTTGCCGCCTCATTGATCAATTTTTGCAGGACGCTTTTATCTACATCGGCAAGTTTTTTGATGTACAAACAGGCTTTGCTTGTTTGATGTTTACCCAGTTTTTTCATCAATGGACTGTCGAATGATTGGGAAACATACAACGTAATATTTTGTTTGCGCGGAGAGAATCCTATGATCGGCATATCGCCTTCGCGTCCGCTTTCGTATTTATAGTGATACTCGCCAAAGCCCACAATGCTCGGACCCCACATCTTCGGCTTCGCTTTGGAAGCCTTCTCCATCATCTGCACGATCTCGAAACAATCCTTGCGTTTCTGCTCGTCTGCCACTCCATTCAGAAACTTTGTGACGCTCGCGTTGTTGGCTTTTGTTTTCATCTCAGCCTTCGCCATGTTAGCCTCCGATTACAGCTTAAAAGATTTTCAACTTGCCAGTCTCTAACCTCTGGTCTCGATACGCTCATCGCAACAACCGCTCGTCGCTACTCGACCAGCGAATTTCCAATTCTCCAATTCTCCAATTCTCTTTCATCAATTACCAATTACCATTTACCACTTACTCCCTCACCCCGTCCCAAACTGCCGATCCCCCGCATCGCCAAGCCCTGGCACGATGTACGCGCGTTCATTGAGGTGACTGTCAATTGCGGCGATGTAGATGTCAATGTCGGGATGCGCCGTCTGCATCGCTTTGATTCCCTCGGGCGCGGCGATCAGCCCGACGAATTTGATCTTCTTCACGCCCCAGCGTTTGAGTACATCAGCGGTTGCAGTGGCTGAACCTCCCGTTGCAAGCATCGGATCAAGGATGAGGCAGACCGACACGGTCGGCTCGGTGGGGAGTTTGTTGTAATATTCCACAGGGCGGAGCGTGTGCTCGTCACGATATAAGCCGATGTGCCAGACTTCCGCGCTGGGCATCAGTCCCCACACGCCTTCGACCATCCCCAGCCCCGCGCGCAAAATGGGAACGAGCCCGATCTTCTCCTTCAGTTCGGCGCCTTGCATCTTCGCCAGCGGAGTCTCCAAGTCGCGCGGCGTTGTTGCGAGGTCGGCGGTCGCTTCGTAGGCGAGCAGCGCGGCGATCTCACGCACGAACTCACGGAACTTCTTCGGCTCGGTGTTTTTATCTCTCAATCGTGAAAGTTTGTGGGCGACCAGCGGGTGTTTGGATTCAAAGACGTTCGACATGGGACTCTCCTCGGTTGTTTGTTGCGATTATAGCCTCATGCCTTGTCGTTGCGAGGAGCGGCGTTGCCTTTCAGCCTTCGAAGATTCTAAACGCGAATGCAACTAATTTTCGAATGACGCGAATAAAAACAAGAAAATTAGTAACTGCTCAGGTGTTTGAGTCATACTCGAGCATGTCGCTGCGAGGCGCTCTTGGTTTTGCCGAAGCAGTCTCCCGATAGCGGGGGATTGCTTCGTCGGGAAGAGCAAGAGCCCTCCTCGCAACGACATGGCTGAGTAGTTACGAAAATTGGCGAAATTCGCTTTTTCGCGGCATTCGCGTTCCAAGCCGTTTGACCTTCGCACTCTTCTTCGTTGCGCATTGAATGCCAAATGGGTTAATCTGCCATCCCGTCTTTCTTCTATAAGCGTCCGATTAGGAAATTTGTCACAAATGGATGGAGAGGGTACAATCGTGCCAAAGTTCCTTCGGGGAATTTTCGAGAAAGAAAGAACAGAATGAAAGCCCAAGCCTCAACCCAACATCTGATCGAACTGCACGGCGTGGTGAAGACCTACTCCACGGCGGCGGGCGATTTCACCGCGCTCAAAAACATCAACCTGCAAATTGGCGCGGGCGAATTCCTCGGTGTCGTCGGCAAGTCGGGGGCGGGCAAATCCACACTGCTCAACATGATCACAGGCGTGGACCATCTCAGCGAGGGCGAAGTCATCGTCCATGCCAACGGCGCGCCTATTTCGGTCCACAAGAACAAGGAAGACGAGATCGCTCTCTGGCGCGGGCAGACGATGGGCGTCGTCTTTCAGTCGTTTCAACTTTTGCCGATGCTCACGCTCGTCGAAAATATTACCCTGCCGATGGACTTGTGTGGCAACTTCAACCCGAAGCAGTCGCGTCAACGCGCGCTTGAATTGTTGCGCCTTGTCGAGATCGAAGAGCACGCCGACAAACTTCCCGCGTACATCTCGGGCGGACAACAACAACGCGTGGCGATTGCGCGCGCGCTGGCGAACGATCCGCCCATCCTCATCGCTGACGAGCCGACGGGCAGTCTCGATTCGGTCACTGCGGAGCACATCTTCGAAGTGTTCGAACGCCTCGTCAGCGAGCAAGGCAAAACCATCGTGATGGTCACGCACGACGAGTCGCTGTCCACGCGTTTCTCGCGCACCATGCGAATCACGGATGGGGAGTTGGAGACGCGTCCACTGGAGGGCAAGCCGAAGTCCGAGAATGAAGCGGGATCGAATCCCAAACGGCGATTGTCGTGGTGGAGGCGGAAATGAGCCCGCGTCGGACCAAGGGGAAGTCTGCTTCTAACCATCATGCCATGTCGTCGCCTGAGGCGATGATCGATCTGCACGGCGTCGTCAAGCGATTCAAAAACGCGGCGGGTGAGTTCACCGTGTTGAAAGGCGTTGACCTGACCATCAACCGCGGCGAGTTTGTCGGCATCGTCGGCAAGTCGGGGAGCGGCAAGTCTACGTTGTTGAACATGATCACTGGCATTGACCATCCGTCGGACGGCAAGGTGGTCATCGGCGGCACGGACATTTACACGGGCGTAAGTGAAAGCCAACGCTCGAAGTGGCGCGGGCGAAATTTGGGAATCGTGTTTCAGTTTTTCCAATTGCTTCCGATGCTGACGCTGCTAGAGAATGCGATGCTTCCGATGGACTACGCCGACATGTACGACTTCGACGAACGTCCCAGCCATGCGATGGAGATGTTGAAACTCGTTGGGCTTGAAAAGTTTGCGAACAAATTGCCTGTGCTTGTTTCAACAGGTCAACAGCAACTCGCCGCAATTGCGCGGGCGATGGCGTGCGACCCTCCTTTGCTCGTCGCCGATGAGCCGACTGGGAATCTCGATACCAAATCGGCGAACATCATCATTGACCTGTTCGAAGAATTGGCGCGGCGCGGTAAGACCGTGTTGATGGTCACTCACGATCCGTCGCTCACCTCGCGCACCTCGCGCAATATCACTATCGCGGATGGGTTGATTGTTGGAGATAGTCGGAGAAAATAACGCCGCTGGTCGAGTAGCCCCGAATGCTCTTTGAGGGGCGTATCGAGACCAGCAAGTAACCTGCAGAATATTGGATAAATGAAGAGAGTTGGTGTGGTCTCGGTTTCGACAAGCTCAACCCAGCGGATACGCCCTTCGCAAAAACCGCTCAGGGCTACTCGACCACCATTTTGAAATCGTAAATCTGAAATCGTAAATCGTAAATCGAAATGAAACCTCGCTGGCGAAAAGTATTGCACGATCTCTTTGATAACAAAGCCCGCACGCTGTTGGTGGTGTTCTCCATCGCGGTGGGCGTGTTTTCGATTGGCGTGATCGCGGGCGCGTATCAGATCATCTCGCAGGATATGAGCGTTTCGTATGCGGCGAACGCGCCCGCCAACATCGAATTGCGGATGACGAACTTCGACGAAGACGCGTTGGATTCGATCCGCAACCAACGGGATGTGAAAGACGCCGAAGCGCGGCGCGTGTTCAACATGCGCGTGCGCGTGCCTGGCACGGAAAAATGGACGACCCTCGACGTAGCTGCCTTCGATAGTTTCGAGAAGAACATGGTGAATTTGCTGATTCCTCTCGAAGGCGCGCCCGTTCCGAACAAGCGCGAGGTGTTGCTGGAAGTAAACGCGTTGGAAGATCTGGATGTGCAAGTCGGCGACCTGCTCGAATTTCAATTGCCCGACGGCTCGACGAAAACCTTGCCCGTTGCGGGCATTGTGCGCGATACCGCTTCGGCGGCGGGAGATTTCCTCGCCTCGCCGATCGCCTACGTCACGATGGACACGCTTCCATATCTCGGTGAGCCTGAATCGTTCAACCGCGCGTTGATCACCGTTTCGGGCGACGGCGACGACATTACCTACGTCCGCGAGGTGGGCGCGGAGTTGAAGGACAAACTCGAAAAGGACGGGCGCCTCGTTATCCGTTCGAGATTCTCGGAGACACATAAGCATCCGCTGGCAGATACGATCAACGCGGTGCTCGGCATTTTGATGGCGCTGGGAATATTGATCGTGCTCCTCTCCAGTTCGTTGATCGCCAACACGTTGAGCGCGTTGTTGAATCAACATCTCCGCCACATTGGTGTGATCAAACTCGTGGGCGGACAGCGCGGTCAGGTCTTGCGGATGTACATCACGCTCATCATGGCGTTCGGGGTCATGGCGCTGTTCATCGCCGTTCCGCTCGGAGGGCAGGGCGCGTATGGGCTGGCGTTGTTCATCGCAAATGAATTGAATTTCACGTTGCTCGGTTATCGCATCGTACCGATGGCGTTTGTGATTCAGATCCTGGTCGGTCTGTTCGTGCCGTTGATCGCGGGACTCGCGCCTGTGGTCAGCGGCTCGCGCATCACGGTCTTGCGCGCTCTCAGCGGCGGGTTGGCTGACGACGAGAACTCAGCCTCCCCTGAGGAAGGGAAGCGTCTGCCGTGGTTCGATTGGATTCAGGTCAAGGCGACGCGCGTCCTTGCCGCGCGCGGAATCCACATCCCGCGTCCGTTTGTCATTTCACTGCGAAACACGTTCCGCCGCAAACGCCGTCTCGCGCTGACGTTGTTCACGCTGACGATGGGCGGCGCCATTTTTATCGCAGTCTTCAACGTGCGCGTGACGTTGCACGATCACATCGGGCAGATCGGAAAATATTTTGTCGCGGATGTGTCGCTGGATTTCGATGAGCCGTATCGCTTGCGTGAGATCGAACAGGTTGCGATGCAGGTGGATGGCGTGGAGCGCGTGGAAGGTTGGCAATTCGTCAGCGGCGAGTTGCTCGACGCGAACGGCAACGTGATGGAAAACCTCAATGTGTTTGGTCCGCCCGCCGATAGCGAACTTGTGGACCCGATCGTGCTCGATGGGCGTTGGATTCGCGCGGACGATGTGAAGAAACTTGCCATCAGCGAAGGCGCGCGTGAATATTTCCCCGACCTCAAAGCGGGCGACTTCGTGCATATCAAGCTCGAGGGGCGCGAGGAAGTTTGGGAAGTGGTCGGCATTTTTCAATTCGTTGACCGCGAAGGCGTACTGGCATACGCGCCGTACGAATATGTTTCGCAGATGAGCAATCTAGCGAACCGTTCGTATTCGTTCAGGCTGGTCACCGCGCAACACGACCGCGCCTATCAAAACGCCAAAGCGGAGGAGTTGGATAAATTCTTCCGCGAGCGCGGCTACAAAGTCCGTGTGGCGGAAGCGGGGCGCGCCTCGTTGGATACGGCGGTGGAAAGCCTCGACACGCTCGTCGTCTTTTTGCTCATCATGGCAGTCCTCACCGCCATCGTCGGTTCGATGGGGCTCACTGGCACGATGGGCATGAACGTTCTTGAACGCACGCGCGAGATCGGCATCATGCGCGCCATCGGCGCAGACGACCGCGCCGTGATGCGCACCGTCATCGCGGAGGGCATCGTCATCGGCTCGATCTCGTTTGTGCTGGCGATGATTCTTTCCGTCCCATTCACGTATTTGCTTTCGACCATCGTCAGCCTCGCCATCTTCCAATCTGCCATTGACGTAGTTTTCACTTATCAAGGCTATCTCATCTGGCTTGCGCTGGTCATCATTCTCTCGACCCTCGCGAGCATCATCCCCGCGCGCAACGCTGCGCGCCTGACGATTCGTGAAGTGTTGGCGTATGAGTGAGGAAAACGTAAACAAGGAAACACGTAGACAAGGAAACAAGTAGACAAGGAAACATGTAAACACGCAGGAAATGTTTACCTGTCTACCTGTCTACCTGTCTACCTACCCAAAGGAAGGTAACTATGAAAAAAACGATGTACAAGATATTGATGATTGGATTGACTGCGACGTTGATCCTCACCGCCTGTGCGAATCAAACCGCAGGGACGCCTGCCCCAACCGTGGACAACGTCGCGGCGTCTGACAACGTGATCGCCGAGGGAAGGCTCGAACCCATCCACGCGGTGAATCTGACGTTTCAAGCGATCGGCATCGTGGAAGAGGTCAACGTGAAGATCGGCGATTCGGTCAAGAAGGGCGACGCGTTGGCGCGGCTCTCGAATGCCAGCGTCGCCGAAGCACAACTCGCCGCGGCTAACCTCGAACTCGTCGGCGCGCAGCAAGCGTTGGACGCGTTGAACCGCAACGGATCCGCCAACCTCGCCGCCTCGTGGACGGCATACATGAACGCGCAGGAAGTCCGCGTGGAGGCGGAACGCGACTGGGAAGGCTTGAACGTGGACGACATCGAAGATCGCATCGAGGACGCCAAAGCGGAAGTCCAAGACCGCGAGGAAGATTTGCAAGACGCGCAAGATGAATTCGATAAATACAAAGATTTGGACAAAGATAATTCCCGCCGCGTGACCGCCGAAGATAATCTCGAAACCGCGCAGGAAAATTACAACGAAGCCTTGCGCGATCTGGATGAGATCACGCGCGAGCGCGACACTGTCCGCGCCGCGTTGGATGGCGCGTTAGCCGCCGAAGCCGAAGCGAAATATCAATACGAAACTTCTGCGGACGGAGTCAATGCCGACGATCTCGCGTTGGCGACGGCTCGATTGGACAACGCGCAGGCGCAAGTCTCAGCCGCGCAAGAGAACCTTTCCAACTTCATCCTCTACGCGCCGTTCGACGGCGTTGTCGCTGAGGTGGCGGTCAAGGCGGGCGATCAGATTTCCCCTGAGAATCGAATCGTAAGCGTCGCAGATACGTCCGCGTGGGTGGTCGAAACGACCGACGTCACCGAGCTCGAAGTCGTCAAGTTGAAAGTTGGACAAAATGTCACATTCACCGCTGACGCGTTGCCCGATGTCACGATGAACGGCGTCGTCACCGAGATCAGCGGATCGTCCGTGTTGCAAAGCGGCGACGTGATCTACACAGTGAGAATCGCTGTGGATAAAGTTGACCCGCGCGCGAAGTGGGGGATGACGGTTGAAGTGACGTTCGAACCGTTGAAGTGAAATGTTTTGGTATGGTCTTTTCAAAGTCGCTTGATAAATTGGCGGCTTTGAAACGCGAATGTCGCTGATGAGCAAATTCCGCGAATTTTCAAGATTGCATTCGCGCCATTCGAAAATATGCGGTATTCGCGTTGAGATTTTCCGAATTTGAAAATGGCAAGATGTTTCGGGACGACCTGATGGGTCGTCCCGATTTTATTTGCTATAATCTCTTTATGCCCTCGCCAAAAAACCGTCCCCTCGACCCTGAATCAAAACCCGACGACCGCGTGGACAACGCGTTGCGTCCGCAAAAACTTGCCGACCTCATCGGTCAGGATCAAGTGAAGGAGAATCTTTCGATCCTCATTGACGCGGCGAAACATCGCGGCGAGGCGTTGGATCATGTCTTGTTTTACGGTCCGCCTGGGCTGGGCAAGACCACGCTCGCGCACGTGCTGGGCAACGAGATGGGCGTCAACGTCAAGGTGACGGCGGGTCCCGCCATCGAACGCGCGGGCGATCTCGCCGCCATCCTCACCAACTTGCGCGCGGGCGATGTGCTGTTCATTGACGAAGTGCATCGTCTCGGACGCGCGGTGGAGGAAGTGCTTTACCCCGCGATGGAAGACTTCGCGCTGGACATCGTCATCGGCAAGGGACCTTCGGCTCGTTCCCTCCGTTTGAAACTGCCTCGCTTTACCGTCGTCGGCGCGACCACCCGACTCGCTCTCGTCACCGCGCCGTTGCGGGCACGCTTCGGCGCGGTCTATCGTTTGGATTATTACGACATCGAAGCCATGCGGCAAATTGT
>JADLBX010000015.1 GCA_020847435.1 Anaerolineales bacterium | reverse complement strand
CAAGCCGATTCCTAAATTCAAGAACGAAGACGAAGAACGGGACTTTTGGAGTAAAAACGATTCCTCCGAATATCTCAATTGGAAGAGCGCCGAACGCGTACTTTTCCCCAATTTAAAACCCTCGACCAAGGCGATTTCTTTGCGCCTGCCTGAATCGCTTTTGGATGCTTTGCGCCAATTGGCAAACGAGCGCGACGTGCCATATCAATCCCTGATTAAGATGTTCTTGCAGGAACGGATCGAGCAGGATTTCAAGTCTCGCCAACTGCCAAGCGGAGGATAAACTCCAACCGAAGGAGGAAGTTCTCCTGCTCGGCTGGGGAGTGCCAATGCCGTTGCCTGCCCGTAGGGGAGTCAAGGCGGTATGACGAGGAGTTTTGGAAGGAGTTGCTCGGAGGCGGAGGAAAGAGGAGCAAGGAGCAGAGTATGCCTGTCCCGCTGAAAGCGGGGAAGGAGTTGGGTTATTAACCGCCAAGCACGCGAAGGACGCAAAGGTTTTTAGCCACGGATTGCACGGATTAGCACGGATAACAGATTAAATCTGTATCAAAAAGAGGTTGTGACTGTTTTTGGCACAACCTCTTTTCTTTGATTCTTATAATCATCGCACCATGAATAGAATTGCAGGTTGTCAAAGCGCGAATCATTCCGTATGCAAAGGTGAACTTTGGGAATGTGAAAGATGTTGTAGGATAATTTGTTGGGAGGAAGGTTCGATAGACCTGATTGATTTGTGCGATAATTGCTGGTATGAAGTTCGAGTGTTGGGTCATGAATATTTGACGCCGCTGGAAAGATGGAAGGCAAAATATGGACAGATTTGATTTGTACCAGCTTGATGCACAAACTTTTGTTGTTTTTGACACCGTCGAAAAACGGGAGATTTGTGTTTGTTCAAACTACGAAGACTGGGAAGATGCCCAAGAAAGAGCAAGGCAAATTTTAAAGTTGTTAAATTCTGGATAATGCAAATGCGACTAAATCTACCAGCTGAAATCGCAAAACATTATTCAAGCCCCGCCCAGCGAATCCGTGTGATGACGGAGGAGTGGGTCAGCCGTGCGGGGTTCTGTCCCAATTGCAGGAGGGCGTTGAGTCAATTTTTTATTGTGGGAATTACTCGTTGAACGACGTGTATGCTTTTGAAGGATTCTTGAAGGCGAAACACCCGTTGAATAATAATGTCCAAGCCAAGATAAGGCAACAACTTCAATTCCTGCGGGATAAGAATGCGATTCAGTTTCTGGGGCGAGGTCGCTATCGGATGAAGTTGGCGGGGGAGTAACGATCAATCGGCGCGGCGCGTGACCAACCCCATTTTCAAGTACAATTACCTGCAAAACACGGATTGGAGAAAATACATGACAACTGCACGGAACGACGTTTTCAAGATCGGCGACAATTTTGTCACCCTGCTCGGCGACGAGGTCAAGGTTGGCGATGCCGCGCCTGAATTCACCTCGGTTGTGGCGGGCTGGGGCAAGGTCAACCCGCTTCAAGACGACCAGGGGAAGGTCATCGTCCTTTCGGCTGTGCCCTCGCTGGACACCGACGTGTGCGACCGCGAGACCCGGCGTTTCAATGTCGAAGCCTCGAAATTGAGCGAGGACATTGTCATTTATACGATCAGCATGGATTTTCCGATGGCGCAAAAACGCTGGTGCGGCGCGGCAGGCGTAGACAAAGTGAAAGTCGTTTCCGACGTGGTCGAGGCGGAGTTCGGCGTCAAGTATGGCGTCCTGATCCAGGAGCGTCGCTACTTCCGCCGTTCGGTGTTTATCGTCGGGCGGGATGGAAAGCTCGCTTACGTGCGATACATGCCCACCCTTGGAGAAGAACCGAATTACGACGAAGTCATCGCCGCCGCGCAGCAGGCATTGGGATAGTCCATCCAGCCCTCGCAGATGCGGGGGCTTTTTTCAAACTGGCAGGTAAACATGAACCTCAACGCGCAATTTGAATTGTTCCGTCAATCGCCCACGGTCGCGATGGGCGACCGCATCTCGGCGCTCAAAGCGAGCGGGCGGAAGATCGTCGGTTTGCAACAAGGCGACCCGGACTTTACCACGCCGCAAGCGGTGATTGACGTGGCGGTGAAAGCCCTGCAAAGCGGATTGACTCACTACGGTCCTTCGCGCGGCGCCCCAGACCTGCTGTCTGCCATCGCACACAAGTTGACGCGCGACGAAGGCGTTGCCTACGACCCCGCCTCCGAGATCATCGTCACGCACGGCGGCATCCACGCGTATTTTTCGGCGATGCAATCCGTGTTGAACCCCGGCGACGAAGCGCTGATTCCCGATCCCACGTGGGCGACGCACGTCAACCTGGCGATGATGTTGCGTGCGGAGGTCGTCCGCGTCCCCGCCCCAGCGGAAGATGGATTCATCCCTTCGTTCGACGCGTGGGCGCGGGCTGTCACGCCGAAGACGCGCGCGATCGTTTTGAATTATCCGTCGAACCCGACCGGCATCGTCCCCACGCGCGCGTACCTGCAAAAACTACAAGACTTTGCGAAAGCGCACGATCTGTGGGTGGTGACCGACGAAGTGTACGGCAGTTTGTATTTCGAGGAGAAGCCTGCCTCGCTCGCGGCATTTGAAGGCGCGAAGGAACGGACGTTGATCGTGCAGAGCCTCTCCAAAACGTACGCGATGACCGGCTGGCGTGTGGGCTTCCTCGCCGCGCCCGCGCCGGTGATCGAGAACGCGATCAAAGCGGGGCAGAATTCGATCACCTGCGTCGCGCCGTTCATCCAAAAAGCCGCGGCGTTTGCGCTGACCGACCCCGGCGTCCAGCAGGCAACCGCGCAGATGCGCGCAGCGTACGCGCGCCGCCGCGCGCTCGTCATGAAGTTGTCCGCCGAGTTGGAAAGCGAGCGCGTGCGCGTCACGCCGCCGCAAGGCGCGTTCTACGGCTTCCTCGATTTGCGCGCCATGCACATGAACGACGTTGAAATGTGCGAACGGATTCTCGAAGAGAAAAGCGTCGGGTTGGTGCCGGGCTCCGCGTTCGGCGACCAGGGCGCGGGCTTCATCCGCATGTCGTTTGCCGCCTCGGATGAAGATGTGGAAACGGGTTTCCGCCGCATCGTCGAGTGGGCGGAGGCACAGTAACCGCCGCGCAAAATTCTCAAATCCGCATGTTCACCAAAAACGCCCGCAACCGTTACGATAAAAAAGATTCGCTCGAACTCGGGCAAAAGGCGGAGGATCAATTTGCGCGGCTGGCGCTCAAACAGGGGTTCACGATCGTCGCTTCGACCCGCCGCGGCAACATCGACGAACATTTCGACTACGTGATGGAACGTGACGGCAAATCTTTCAAAGTGGATGTGAAAAGCCTCAAACGCCTCACGCGCAGGGACGGCGGGACGCAGTCTGCGTACGTCTGGATCGAACTCCACGGCGTCCGCGTGGACGACCAAGGCTGGCTGTACGCCGGGCGCGCCGACCTGATCGCCTTCGAACTCGCCAAAAGTTTTCGCATCGTGGACCGCCTCGAGTTGATCGCCCTCGTCGAATCCCTCGTGGACTTCGACGCGCAAGTCTCATCCCCAAAAGACGCGCTCTACAAAGTCTACTCGCGCAAATCCCGCCCCGACTTGTTGACGATGATTCGCGCGGAGGATCTCAAATCCATTCGGCACGGCGAATGGCATAAGTAAGAGATTTCAAATCTGCGTGTGGAAATTTGAAGCGCTCGCCGTGAGCGTTCATATATGACTCACCCCCGAATTTAATCTTTCGAGCTTTTAGCCACGAATTACACGGATTTACACGAAAAAAGCCGACCATGTACTCGGGTGCGAGATGGTAGAGCCCGCAAAGATTTTGAATTTTTTCTCAATGATCTCAGTGATCTCTGTGGCAAGGAAAGAATTTACCCCACCCTTTTCATCACTCCCCAGTTTTCGTTTCCCTTGACGGATTTTTGTTTCTGCCTATAATCGGGCGAAATACCCAACGCCGACATGCAACAAATCTTCAGCCTCTCCCTTATTGTCGTCCTGATTGCGGTCCTTATTATTAAGGATCTATTTTTGGTTAGGATGGCAACGGTGAGAGTGAAGAAGTAAAAAAACACACTTACGAAACGCAGAGAGCCGCCCTAACCACGGGCGGCTTTTTTGTTACATATTAACCGCCAAGAGCGCAAAGAACGCGAAGAATAATGTTTTTTTTCTTTGCGCCCTTAGAGGGCTTTGCGGTAAAGAAAAGGAAAAATTATGCGGTCTGATACAGTCAAAAAAGGGTTCGATAAAGCGCCACATCGAGCGTTGTTGCGCGCCACCGGTTTGAAGGATGAGGATTTCAACAAGCCGTTCGTCGCCGTCGTCAACTCGTATGTGGATGTGGTGCCGGGGCATGCGCATTTGCAGGATTTCGGCAAACTGGTCAAAGAGGCGGTGCGCGCGGCGGGCTGTGTGCCGTTCGAGTTCAACACCATCGGCGTGGACGACGGCATCGCCATGGGTCACAAGGGGATGAAGTACTCGCTTCCTTCGCGCGAACTGATCGCCGACTGCGTGGAGACCATGATCGAAGCCCACCGCTTCGACGCGATGGTGTGCATCCCCAACTGCGACAAGATCGTGCCGGGTATGTTGCTCGGCGCAATGCGGGTCAACATCCCGACAATATTTGTCTCAGGCGGGGCGATGAAAGCGGGGATGACTCCCGAAGGCGAGACAATTGATCTGATCTCCGTATTCGAAGGCGTGGGGGCATTTTCAGCAGGGAAGATTGACGAAAAGCGATTAACGATATTGGAAAAATTCGCCTGTCCCTCGTGCGGTTCATGCTCGGGCATGTTCACTGCCAACTCGATGAACTGTTTGATGGAAGCGCTTGGCTTGGCTTTGCCGTATAACGGTTCCGCTTTGGCAAAGTCGCCCGAACGGGAAGCGCTGGCAAAACAAGCCGCCGCGCAAATCGTGACCTTGATCGAACGCGACCTCAAGCCGCGCGACATTGTCACCGCCGAGGCGCTCGACGACGCGTTTGCGTTGGATATGGCGATGGGCGGTTCGTCCAACACGGTGCTGCATACGTTGGCGTTGGCGAACGAAGCGGGCGTTGATTATCCGTTGGAACGGATCAACGCGGTGGCGGATAAAACGCCGCACATTTGCAAAGTGAGTCCAGCGGGCAAGTGGCACATGGAAGATGTCCATCGCGCGGGTGGAATCCCTGCGATCTTGAACGAGATCCAATGGGGGACGGGTATGTTGCATTTTGACCGAATGACAGTAACAGGTAAAACATTGGGCGAATCGATTCAAGGGCATGATATCAAAGATGAAGAAGTGATTCGCAGATATGACAACGCTCATTCCAAGCGCGGCGGGTTGGCGGTTTTGTTCGGCAACCTTGCTCCGAAGGGCGCGGTGGTAAAGGTCGGCGGCGTGAGCGAGGCGATGATGAAGTTTGAAGGACCCGCTGTCATTTTTGAATCACAAGACGAAGCCATGGCGGGAATCTTGGCGGGCAAGATCAAAGCGGGCGATTGTGTTGTAGTGAGATATGAAGGTCCCAAAGGCGGACCGGGGATGCAGGAGATGTTATCGCCCACGTCTGCGATCATGGGGCAGGGGCTTGGCGATAAGGTCGCGCTGATCACCGATGGACGATTCAGCGGCGGGACGCGCGGGGCATGTATTGGTCATGTGTCGCCGGAAGCGGCGGCGGGCGGTCCGATAGCGGCGTTGAAGGCTGGGGATGCGATACAGATTGACTTGGCGGCGCGCAGTTTGAACGTCGGGTTGAGCGAGGCGGAGATTCAGAGTCGGCTTGCGGCGCTGCCTCCGTTCCAATCCAGAACGACATCCAAATGGTTGAAGAGATATTCGCATTTTGTCACCAGCGCGGACACGGGCGCGGTACTAGAAATTTAATGTCATTGCGAATACTATGACGGTGTCAAGGTTTTTTGAAAAACCAGGGGGTTGACAGGTGCATAGTTGGGAATGTAGGGTTGTTGCGAGCGGACGACGGCACAGGCAATCTTCAGGAGTTTGTTCTGAATATTGTTCAAGACCAATTTCCTGTGTTTACCTTCCACCACTTTGCGGAAAAAGTAATGCTGGAACTGCTTCTTGTGCGTCCGCACCGAGCAGGCTGCTAGATAAAGCAGTTTGCGTAAGGTCGGAGGTCCAAAGTGTCGCGAGGTAGGAGCCGAGTGGACCGATGTGCCGCTTTCGTGTTGGATCGGTGAAATGCCGATAAAAGCCGCTAACACTCGTGGATCAAGCGTTTCCTGCATGAGAATGAGCAAGTGCGCGGCGAGTTGCAGTCCAACGCCAGGCACGGACAAGAGCAGGAGCAACGTTTGTTTGAACGTTGGGTCGCTGTCAATCAGGCGGCGGATCTCCTGGTCAATCGCTTTGATAGCTTTCACGATCTGCTCGATCATGGTTTGGTGAGCGTGTT
>JADLBX010000014.1 GCA_020847435.1 Anaerolineales bacterium | reverse complement strand
CCACCATGAACAGACCTTCGCCTTCGTGAATGACGTACAAGCCAGACGGAAGGAACAAGCAAGGCAAGACGTGTTCACCGCGATAGTTCGTTTCGACAATCGTGACCTGCCGCTTCGTCGGCACGACGGGAAGGTCAACCCCAGCGGATTTTGCCAGCGGAGCCGCCCACGCGCCCGCCGCATTCATGACGATTCCGCTGTGAAGCGATTCGCTCGACATCAATCTCACACCAGCGACTCGGTCGCCGTCTCGCACAATCTCCGCAACTTCAGCTTGGATGTATTTCGCCCCGAGAAAAATCGCCTTCTTACGATAGCCGTTCAACACCGCCATCGGGGACATCGTCCCATCGTGCGGACCGAACGTCCCAGCCACGCATCCCTTCAAGTTGTACAGCGGAAAATATTTTTGCACGCCTTCAGGAGTCAACCACTCGACTTCACAGCCGAGGCTTCGCTGTAAAAGCATCCCTTCGTGAGACTCATCCTTGCTTGCTTCATCCAAGACGAATAAGTTTCCCTGCTGACGAAAAGCTACATCGGGTTTCTCGCCGTCCACTTCCATCTCTTCGGCAAAGGATTTGAGAACTTCCAGTCCGTACTGCGACATCTGGATATTCTCTTTGATGTTGAACTGGATGCGAGTATTCCCATCCGATAGCGGCGTGGAGGCGCGCTCGTAGGTCGGGTCCTTTTCGAGGATGGCGACGTTGAGGGTTGGGTCAAGTTTGAAGAGGTGATACGCTGTAGCGCATCCCATCACACCGCCGCCGATGAGGATTACGTCATAGTTGTTTGTCATTTTGCCTCAGGGTTGATCACAAAGATCGAAAGAACAGGTAAGTGATCCGAGCCGCCGCTATCTGAAACTTTATATGTGCCAGCAGGCAGGACTTCACCTTTATACCAAATATAGTCAATGTGCAATGGAGATACATCGCGCTTCACGTTGGGAGGAAAGTCAATCTGTTCAAATCCATAACTTGATCGCGCGGAAATATACAAAACTTGATCAAGCGAGCGATACGAACTGGAAGTATCATAACTGTTGCAATCGCACGCTACGATAACAATGCTATTCGCGTCTGCAATTTCATTGAGGATCAAAGTCACTTGGCAATTCTGGTTGAAGCCCGCTTTCATTTGTCGCCAATTGGCTCCGCGTCTTGGACATGTCATCTGCCTATTTTACTTCCACTCGTGGACACCCCCGGGATTTTGAAGTAGCACAGCAATAAACGAAACCCCGCCGAGTTTACCCAGCGGGATTGGTGCCTTGAAGATAAATGAGTCTTACAAAAGATATTTTGCAGCGACTCACCTTAGGGGCAGGTATCCATCGTCATAGAACCGGTTACGTTTCCAGCCAATTTAATGGGACCCTTGGGGGTATACACCTTGATGCTGACATTACCGGTCATGGCGCTGGTTTTGCGGAACTTCAATTCAACAGTATTCGATCCAGAGTAAATCGTGAAGGGATAGTCGGAATGGGAATATCCGTGCAATTCGGTTGTAGCGGTACAACCGTCAATTGAGACCGCCATGCCAAAGGAAGTCCCGCACTCGATCTCGGTCATCGGGACGATTCCATAATAGTTTCCATCTTCCGCCTGGGTACCGATGTCCACGCCGCCGCCGTGAGTGCTACAAACAGATACACCGGGGCCCAACACTTGCAGTGTGAAGTTGCCTGCTCCAGCAGATTCCTCCCCTTCACCTGCGAGCATAGTCAACCCAAATTCCTGACCACTGGCAGAATCGACGAATGTACCCCATGGCATAGAAAGATACCCTCCGGGTTGCCCTTTCACCACTATTCCTCGCATCGGCTTGGTAAAGGCAACCATACTGAGGATGATCGCTACGGAAACAAGCAGAACTAACGACTTTTTATGGGCGTTCATATGCATCTCCTTGTGCATAATATTTGGAACTGGTATATCTCTCTGACAGCAACCTATTGCAATCTACTTTCTAGATTTCACTGTATGCATCAATGATTAACACCTCCTTTTCACGTGTAGGTTGTACGCTCTTTTATTCTAGCATAATATCTACATGAATCTGTTTCTTCCGTAACTATTTGGCTGTTACAGTTTTCATTTCGAGAGCAATTACAAATCACCTCTTCTTCTCCCACTCCTCAATAAACTCCTCGTCCTTCATCATCAACTCCTCGTGATCTTCCGGCGCGGGCAAGTACTTGCAGAATGTAAGTAGTACGTTTTTGGATGTTAGCCAGATTGATTTAGCAACCCTGAAAAATCCAACACCTTATCAGACCACTGCTTTGCTTGGACTGAAAGCAGAGTCCGTTGTTCTTTGTTTTGACTAGCATTGCCCCATGCTCCAAGCCACAAATTGATCAAGGTTTGCATCGAGACAAGCTCAGAGGCGACTTCGGTTTCAGCCTCCGCCGCTGTCCACTCAATGAGGTATTTTGCTTCTTCCAGCAAACGGGACACGTTTGCTGGATCAGACGAGGTTCGGGCTACGGAAGACACTCGTCCCAAAGTAGCCGCCAACCCGCCGAGTCGTTTTGGCAAAGGGTCACGCAGGAAGCGTTCTCGCAAATTTTCTTTGTTCAGAATCATGTAGTGATTATACCTTCCAAAAACGGTTACCAATTTCTTTTTACTACCAAGGCCTTCAACCCAAATCTCCCAACAAACCACGAAACAAAAATCGCCACCACAGGATACACAACCGCCAAGGTGTAATAAACAATTTTCGTGATTTCCAACCATGCGGAGCGGGCAAAGATCGCCGAGTCGTGATACTCTCCCAGCGAAACAAACCGCCACTTCTGATACAACGACTCGCCCGATGAAGAGAATTCCCTTACTTCAACCAACATGGGAAAAATTGGGAGGAATGAAAGGAATACGAAAATGAGAATGGTCAAAATGATGGAAACAACGATTTTATTCATCTTTTCTTCTCCCACTCCGCAATAAACTCCAGTTCCCCTCTTATCGCTTATACGGTTGTATGCTTTGGAGGCTCTTTAACACTCGAAAGTGCTTGGTATTAAAAGTCGCTAACTGCGCTTTGTGCCCGACAACCGTTTCCGCAATCAACGCATCCATGAGACCGATGTTGTCGCTCAACCGATAGGAGGAAAAAGTCTCAAGAGCGCGGTGGCAATCTTCCGCATCGGGCCAATACAACTCGTATTCGGTCAATTCTTTTTCCAACTGACGCTGTTCTTTCGAGTTTTGGCAACCCTGCAAGAGTTCCATTGCCACAAAACCAGGCACACCAACCCCCTCCTCTTGCAAGGAATTCAGCCAGTCAATCGCAGGGTCAAAACCCCGCAGGATATCAACCATCACATCCGTATCAAGCAGAATCATTCCGACCGCCCCGCGTCTGAGCCTGCTCCCTTAATTTCCGAGCGAACGATACGCTATCGCCAATGTCCTTGCGATTCGCCCAAATGCCGACTAACCCAGAATTGAGCAAATCTTTTGCTCGCATGGGTTTTGCAGTCATTCTTACCCGCTCGATCAAGCGAGTCGCGAGGCGCAATTGTTCATTCGGCGAAAGGCGATCCGCCTGCTTAAGCAATTTTTCAAAAGTGTCTAATGCCATCGCTTAACTCCTTTCAGGTTGACATAAGGATTTTATCACGCCTTCTTACCGACTCTTCTCCCACTCCGCAATAAACTCCTCGCCTCATCAACTTCTCGTGATCGTCGGGCACAGATCGCTGGGCTAAAGCCACACGCTCAGCGCTTGGAAGTCCTTTCGGACTGACGGGCGAGTCCGCTTTGAGCGGACTTCCACGAACTGAGGCAGGGCTTCAGCCCGCCGAAACATCGCCATACATTAATCATGTTTGGAATACACCTTTGTTTATTGATTGCTGATCACTGTTCACTTTCTCTTCTTTTCCCACTCCTCAATAAACTCCTCGCCCTTCTTCATCAACTCCTCGTGGTCTTCTGGCGCGGGCAAGTCTTTCAGGAATTCAATGGAATAATCTCTCAGCCACTTTTGAGCGGAGGGCTGACCCGCCTCCAGCCATTTTTCCATGCTCCAGCGCGGGAAGATGCGGTTGACGTAATAGCCCGTCTTATATTTTTTCAGCGTCGTCGGCGCGGAGACGAAACCCTTGCCTGGTCCCACCGCGTGGATTTCGTCCAAGCCGACGCTGGGCGAGTCAAGTTGAAGTCCCGAAGAGAACCGCAGCGCCTGGTCGATCAACTCGTGACAGTAGATGAACGTCAACGGCGAGACGGCTTTCGATCCCAGCGTGTCGCCGACGAACGGAGCGATGCCGCCTTTGGTCAGAGTCATCATCAGCGTGTTCATCCAAAATGTTTCGGCGGCGAGCAAGTCCATGCCCCAGCCTGTGCCGCTCCCCGACGTGCCGCAATGCGGGATGCCATAATGCGCCATCATCTCGGCGCACGCAAGACTGACGAGAATGCTTTGCGGATCGTAAAAGTTCAACAACGTTTTCATGTCGAGATAGATCGGCAACATGCCGAGCAACATCGGCGCGCCCTCTTTGTATAACTGCCCGATGACCAAACCCGCAAGCAATTCGGCAAGCAACACAACGATCGTCCCTGCGGGCGTGATCGGCGTGGTCGCGCCCGACAAACTGTAATTCGAAACGACTACAGGCAAGCCGCGCTCGATGGCGATCTTCATTTTGTCCACGGTGCCTGCGTTCATCACCAACGGCGAAACGGGATTGAAATACGGAATGATAAACGGCTTATCGCCGAGATCGCCGTGAAGCGATTCGAACATCCGCAACACATCGTCGAATCTATTTTCGTCGGAGCACAACAACACCATCGGCTTCGTGCCGTTCGCAAAATGTTCGAGCGAGCCGATCAGGTCGGTCAGATAATCGGGCACGTCGCGGCACACGCCAATCGTCGAGACCATGTCGTACAGCGGCAATTTATTTCCAACACGCACCATGTCTTGCATGTGCTTGCGTTGAAACTCCACAGGCGTATCGGTCTCAGGCTCTTGATAAAACAACGCAGTGACTCCGATTCCGAATCGTGTGCGATCTTCATCCCCTCCAATTTGGAATTGCGGATTCCCCCTGCGGTCGTAGATTTGGATTCGCCTCGGCGCGGACCTTATCGCCCATTCGACCAACTCTCTCGGTATCCGCACGCTTCTCCCCTCGACGTTCGACCTGCCTACCCTCTTCGTCAACATCTCCACCGCCGACGGCGAATCCACGCGCACGCCAGTCGTTTCGAGCAGGGTCAACGTGTATTCGTGAATCTCATTGACTTGCTCTTCGGTGAGCATTTTCAGTTTGGGGAGGATGTTGTTCATAAAATCATTTTACCGTCATTGCGAGGAAGCCCGAAGGGCTGACGAAGCAATCTCCTGTATCGAGGAGATTGCTTCGTCGTCGCTCCGCTCCTCCTCGCAACGACATGTTAATTGTTTTTCACATTCTCATCGAAAAAATCCAACACCCTCACCATAAAATCAAACCACGGCTGACCCACGAACGAGTGACCTTCGCCCTCATAACGGAAAATTTCCACATCCTTCCCCGCATCGAGCAACGCCTGATTCAACTTGATTGACCATTCAGGCGGCGTGCCGCTGTATGTGAGTCCGTCGTTTGAGCCATAGTGGATTTGAATCGGCGCAGAAATTGAATCAAGATGATAAATCGGCGAGACGCTCATCATCAATTCGGGGTCGCTCGGCGCGTTATGAAACGCGTTGATCAACTCATCCGGCAAATCAAGCGGAACAACGTCGGCGGAGTTGCATCCGAGAACCTGCTCGCCTGCGGCAATATCGCCGAGACAACCATTGCCCCAGCGTGCGATCACATCCGCATGATCCGCACTGACGGTGGAATAGAGCACCGCCGCCTTCAACGAAATTGGGCGGGAAGACCCCGCCCCTACGATTGTCAACACCTTCATCGTTACTCCCCCTCCCATGCTGTGACCCCACATCCCGACTCGTGACACGTCCGCTTGCGGGATGGACGGAATCGCCGCGAGCAAATTGACCACGTCAATCGCCAAGCCCGAATAGAACAGACTCTCACCCACGTCCGACCCGCCCCAACTGCGATAATCCGATGCGAGGGTGATGTATCCATGCTCAGCGAGGAACGCCGACGAGCGATCCGTGCCATCGCCTGAGGTGTAGATACTGCGCGCGTAGAATCCGTGATTCATCACAATAACAGGAAACGGACCGTCGCCTTTTGGAATCTGCATCACGCCTGTGATTCGTAACCCGTCGCTGGGATAGTCGATCAGATAGGCGGTGAATTTGTCGTTTTCGCTGAGCGTTTCGATGATTCGAATTTCCCCGCTTTGGTAGTCATGCTCGCGCAGTCCCTCGATGGTGTAGGGGAAAATCAATTCTTGGGTTGTAGGTGTTGCGGATGGAGCAAGCGTTTCCGTTGGAAACGGTGACGGTGTTATGGTTTCAATGACAATGTTAGGAGGCGGGAGAGTTTGGGTTGGGAGGGGTTGCGAGGGTTGGCAGGAGGTGAGGAGGAAGAGAAGGAACAAGTTGAGGCGTCGAGGCATGAGGAGATTGTATCAAATCACCTACTACGTCAACCAAACCTGACAGGTTTTCGCAGAACTCCTCCTATCAAGAATCCATGTCCACGCAAGCAACTTGACAAACCAAGACGCGCAGGAAACTTGTCAGGTTTTTACACTCCGCTTACTTCAAAACTTGCTCCACAAACTCGCGCGGCGATAGAATTGGAATCCCCTTGTAGGTCTTCAAATCAAGCAAGTGCGGATCGCCCGAAACAATGAAATCTGCATCTCCTTCAACTGCACAGGCAAGGACAAAATCGTCATCAGGATCCAAACTGATTTGATTTTCCTCGGGAACACCTGGCACAAACTCGGCAAAGGCGCGCACAAAATCAAGGAGACTCTCCGCATTGTCGGCAATGGCAGGATATTTCCGAACGATGCGGCGGCGCGAAATCACGTCGCTAAATTCATCCATCAAATGGGCAGAGGTGGTCAATATCAACTTTTCATCACGGACAGCATCCAGAATTCGGGCAGAATAGCCCGAAGCAATCACCCCGCTGACAAGTACATTCGTATCAAGAACGACTCTTACCACGCCGCCGCGCTTTGCGAGCGCCCCG
Source organism: Anaerolineales bacterium (assembly GCA_020847435.1). Taxonomy (GTDB): domain Bacteria; phylum Chloroflexota; class Anaerolineae; order Anaerolineales; family Villigracilaceae; genus Defluviilinea. The sequence goes on along the minus strand of JADLBX010000014.1, from coordinate 2,996 downwards.
TGTTGCTTTCAACGCATCGGACATTACTTCCTTTTCGCTTACGCGCGGATACGCTTTCCGAATTGCGCTCACCGAAGCGGTGAATTTCTTTGCAATGGCGGCGCGATCCAAATCCTCATCAAGCAAACGCCAGAGGGCGATCTTATCTTGCGATGGTAATTGTCGCAGGGCTTGCTTGATCTGGTCAAAAGTGACGTTTACACGGATGGTTTCCATGGCAAGTACTCCAACGAAATTATAGCACGCGGCGTTACTCTTGAAATCCTGTCCGATACAGTTCCCAATACATCCGTTGATTCGCCAGCAACTCGGCGAACATTCCCTACTTCAAAGGATAGGATAGCAATTGGAGACTTTCCACAAACCGATAGTCCCGCTGATTTTTGGTGATAAATTCACATCCCAGATCTAGTGCGGTCGCGGCGATGAGCGCGTCGGCAAGCAACAAACCATGACTCAGGCGATATTGCCGTATCAAAGAAGCGGCAGTAATCGAGACTCTCTCATACAAGGGGACGATTTGAAATCTTTCCAGAAGCCGATCTGTATTTTGCAATTCAATTTTATTCCTGCATCCGACCAACAACCCCATTTCAGTGACGGCAGAAACAACCAGCGCCGACTCCCTTTCGAGTTGCATCAACGCTTCGCTTGCATCGGATACTTCTCCAGCAAAGTCAATCAAAATATCCGTGTCAACCAGCACAAGGCTCATTTCCGTCCCCATTCACGCTCACGAAGCTCACGTACCCATCGTACGCTGTCGCGCATGTCCTCTCGATCTTTCCACATGCCAAAAAAAGGTTCGTCTGCCAATTTTCGACGGCGTGTTTTTTTGCGTGAAGCGACCCCATAGCGCGTTTTCAAAAAAGCCACATAGTCTGAAACCTGCTTTTGCGCTTCAGGGGGTAATGCTTCAATTTCTCGAAGGATGTTAGGAATAGCCATGACGACCTCGCACAGAAATTATAGCACGTGACGTTACTCCTGAAACCTCGTTCGATACAACTCGTCCCCCTCCGTCCCTTCGGGACACCTCCCCCAAATCCGAAGGAAAAATATAAATGAACATACAAAATTTCTATTTCGGATTTGGGGGAGGGCAGGGAGGGGGTTGCCCTATTCTTGAAACCCCGTCCGATACAACTCGTAATACATCCCTTGATTCGCCAGCAGTTCGGCGTGCGTTCCCTGCTCGACGATTTTTCCATCGTGGATGACCACGATCTTATCGGCTTTGACGATCGTAGACAGGCGATGAGCGATGACGAACGACGTGCGTCCCTTCAAGAGAGTCGTCAGCGCATTTTGAATGATCTGCTCGGTTTGCGTGTCCACCGAGGATGTGGCTTCGTCCAGAATCAGAATACGCGGGTCGGCGAGCAAGGCGCGGGCGAACGAGATTAACTGCCTTTGCCCCACGCTCAACGTCGCGCCGCCCTCCTCCACCGAAGTTTCATATCCATTTTTCAAACCGACAATAAAATCATGCGCGCCAACCGCCCGCGCCGCGCGGATTACATCTTCGTCGCTCGCATCGAGCCTGCCGAATAAAATATTTTCCTTCACCGTGCCGTTGAACAGAAACGGATCTTGCAAAACCATGCCCATCTGCCGCCGCAGGCTTTGCTGAGTCACCGTCCGCAGGTCAACGCCGTCCACGCGCACCCAGCCCGAAGTCGGGTCATGGAAGCGTGCCAAAAGTTTGACGATGGTCGTCTTCCCCGCACCCGTCTCCCCGACCAGCGCCACCGTTTGCCCCGCGTCCACGTTGAGATTGATTCCGTCGAGGACGAGAGTCGGGTCATCCGAATAGTGAAATTGGACATCTTCGAATCGGACGCCGCCGACGATTGCCTCTAACCCTGCGGCATTTTCCGCATCCCGAACTTCGATCGGCTGGTTGAGCAGTTCGAGGATGCGTTCGCCGCCCGCCATCGTGGACTGAAGCGTGTCGAAGCGCCGACTGAGATCACGAATCGGCTCGAAGAATCGGTCAATGTATAAAACGAATGCAATCAACACGCCTGGGGTAATTGACTCGCCAAGCACATACCTGCCGCCGACATACACAACAATGGCGGTTGCGATTGCGCCAAGCACGTCCACAACGGGCGTGAACATCGAAGCGACCTTCGCCGCGTCGAGACTCGTTTCGAGATAATAACGATTGACGTAGCCGCTGAAGTTGGAATAATTTTTCTCCTGCCGTGAGAACGCCTGCACCACGCGCACACCGTTGACATTCTCCGCTAACACCGAGTTTGTCCATGAAACGGCGGCGCGCACTTTGCGATAGTTTTGCCGCGCCGCTTTGCGAAAGACTACCGTCGCCCAAACCATAAACGGCAAAACTGTAAATGTGAGCAAAGATAACTTCACGTCGAGGGCGAGCATCGCAACCAACGTGCCGATGATGCCAAGTAAATTCCGCACGATTGCCAGCACCGCCCACGTGATGAACTCACGCAGAGTCCCCACGTCGTTGATAACTCTCGTGATGACGCGTCCCACGCTGTAGCGGTTATAAAATCCCAGCGAGAGTTTTTGCAAATGCTCGAACATCGCCGTGCGGACGTCGTACAACACGTGCTGTCCCACGCGAGACATGATTCGCACACGATAAAAGTTGGTGACAAGTTGAATGACGGAAATGGCAAAGAACGCCAACACAATATTCCGCAGCTCGATCAGGTTGTTGTTTCCAATCCCTTCGTCAATGGCGAGTTTGACGAAGTAGGGTCCCGAAACTGAGGCGGCAGTGACGATAATCATCAATATCAATGCGAAGAACATACGCGACGCATACGGCTTGACGAAGCGCATCAATCCCCGCGCCACGTTGGGGTCGTAACCCTTATCGAGTTGCTCTTCCGATTGGGTGATGAAGGAGGGAGGGATGATTTTGGTGGGCATTGTGGGAGTACAAAAGTAAACAAGGAAACACGTACACAAGTACGCACAGGTTTCCTGTTTACGTGTTTACCTGTTTACAT
>JADLBX010000013.1 GCA_020847435.1 Anaerolineales bacterium | reverse complement strand
GCGGACAGGTCATAAGATTTACCGCCAAGAGCGCGAAGAACGCAAAGAAAGAATTAAGACTTGGCGCCCTTAGCGGGCTTGGCGGTTCAAGAAATCAAGCCGAGACTCAACCCTGTCCGCCCCTGAACGCCGTTGGGAGATGTAGAAACTGCGGGATTAATCCAGTATCGAAACTCCATGAGGGAAGCATCCTGATTTTTGCTCTTCTCAAACTTCACGAATTCGCGCCATTCGAGAATTCGTGATATTCGCGTTGAGATTTTTCCGACTCGCGAAAGCCGTATACCTTGAGTGGATTTCACTTGACCCTTCCTCCATCCCGCTCTACAATCAAGCCGTCTGACAAAATCACTGCCTCCCCAAGGAGATATATCCATGACCGACTACCTCTTCCGCGGCTCGCTCGAAAAACTCGACAAGGACGTGTACGAACTGACCCAGCTCGAACAGGAGCGGCAAGCCCGCAAGTTGATATTGATCGCCTCCGAGTCCACAGCCCCACTGGCGGTGAGAGAAGCGTTATCGTCCGCGTTTCAAAACATCTATGCCGAGGGGTATCCCGACGAAGAGACGCGTTGGATGGACGACGATGAAATCCTCGATTACCCGATGCGCCTCGCACACTATCGCCGCAACAGCGACCCGCGCTATTACAAAGGCGTGGAATATGCCGACGTGGTCGAAGCCCTCGCCCGCCGCCGCGCCGCACAGACCTTCGCCGCGAACGGATACACCGCCAACCAAATTTACGTCAACGTGCAAGCGCTCTCTGGCGGACCAGCCAACAACGCGGTCTATCACGCGTTGATCGAACTCGGCTCCACCGTGATGGGACTCAACCTCCTGCACGGCGGGCATCTCTCGCATGGCTCGTCGGTCAATCGTTCGGGCAAGTGGTTCAAAGCTGTGCATTACACGATCGATGAAAACGAAAAATTGGATTACGACGCCATCCGCGCGCTGGCGAACGAACACAAACCGAAATTGATGATCGCGGGCTATTCATCGTATTCGTGGATGCCCGATTGGAAAAAATTCCGCGAGATCGCAGACGAGGTCGGCGCGTATTTCCTCGCCGACATTTCGCACATCGGCGGTCTCGTCGCGGCGGGCGTCGTCCCCTCGCCGATCGGATATGCCCATGTTGTGATGTCCACCACGCATAAATCCATTGACGGTCCGCGCGGCGCGGTGTTGATGACGACGGACGCGTCCATCGCGAAGAAACTCGATAAAGCCGTCTTCCCCGGCGAGCAGGGCGGTCCGCACGTCAACGTCTTTGCGGCTCTCGCACTGACCTTCAAACTGACCCAAACCAGACAATTCAAACAACTCCAAGCCCAAACGCTGAAGAACGCGAAAGCGATGGCGGATCAATTCACCAAACGCGGACTGCGCGTCCCGTTTGGCGGCACAGACACGCACCTCGTCAACGTGGATTGCACGAGCATCGTCGGCGCCGACGGCACGAAACTCAGCGGCGACCAAGCCTCGCGCATTTTGGATTTGGCGGGCGTGGTGGTGAATCGCAACACGATTCCGGGCGACAAGAACGCCCTCGATCCTTCTGGAATTCGGTTGGGTACGCCGTGGATAACTCAACGCGGCTTCAACGAAAAACAAACGCGCCAGCTCGCCGACATCATGGCGGATGTTTTGCTCGCCTGCGCGCCGCACTCGGTGGATACCGCGCGAAAAGGCAAGCAACGCCGCGCCAAAGTGGATTTCAATGTGTTGAACAATGCAAAGTTGAAAATCCGCAAACTGACCGAGCAAGCGGGAATTGATTTCAAATATAAGAAGAGCGGGTATCCGCATTACTATTTTATTGACGACGTAGGACAATTTGGCAAATTGTCCAACAGAGTTTTTGAATTGACAGGTCAGCGCGTGCGGCAGATGTTGGATTACGCGGTATCGTCCGATTTGAGCGCGTTGAAGAAGGGCGAAACGCAAGCGACGGAGATCGCCACTCCGAAAGGCAAGGTCAAAGCGACGCTGAAAAATGTTGACGGCGCGGCGTATCAGTTGTCTGTGCCTGCGAATAAAGCGTCGGCGGTTGCCACGTGGCTGCGCGATCTGTCCGATGGGTATGTGTCGTTGAATTTGGACGGCGAGAAAGATTTTTCGGCGCGGAGGATTCCAGGTCCGACGGTGGTGATGGAGTCGAAGAAGAAAGCGGAAGGCAGGCGAGCAGAAGGCAGAGGGGAGGAAAAACCCTGGTTTGTGGGAGTCGGCTCCACGTCCGCGAAGGAAGCGTTGCCGCCGTTTGTGTGGAATGAATCCGAGGGCGAATTAAAGAAGACGGCGTTGAATCAAGTCCACCGCAATCTCGGCGGCAGGATGGTGCCGTTTGCGGGTTGGGAGATGCCGGTGCAGTACACGGGGATTTACGAGGAGCATCTCGCGACGCGGCAGGCGGCAGGGTTGTTCGACGTTTCGCATATGGGCGTGTATGATGTGCGCGGCGCGGACGCGGCGGCGTTCCTCGACGCGGTCTGCGGCAACGATTGCGGCGGGCTGACGCCGGGCGAGTCGCTGTATACGCATTTCCTCACGCCCGATGCGGATGTGATCGACGACACGCTCGTGTATCGCCGCGGCTGGGATGATTATCTCGTGGTGGTGAATGCTTCGAACGACGACAAGGATCGGACTTGGTTGGAGGCGGTGCGCGATGGAAAAGTGTTGATCGATCATGCGCGTCCGTGGGCGCGGACGTTCGGCTACAACGCGGAGATCCGCAACTTGCGCGATCCCAAAGCGGGCGACGCGATGCGCGTGGACATTGCTTTGCAAGGACCGAAATCACGTGATGTGTTGTTTGCGATGGGTGTGGATACGGAAACACGTACACAGGTAAACAAGTTGAAAAGGACGGAGTTGTGCAACGCGGTGATCGGCGGATTCGATTTGATCGTGTCGCGCACGGGTTACACGGGCGAGAAGATGGCGTTCGAGTTGTTTGTGCATCCCGACCGCTCTGTTGATTTTTGGAATGCGATTCTGAAGGCGGGCGAGCCGTTCGGCGTCAAACCCGTGGGGCTGGGAGCGCGCGACTCCTTGCGTACCGAAGCGGGTCTTCCGTTGTATGGGCATGAGATGGGGCTTGGGTCGAAGGGCTCCGGCGAACGTGATCTTGGCGTTGCCGAGGGCGGCTTCGGCTCCTACGTGAAAACGTACAAGCCGTGGTTCATCGGGCGAGATGCGTTCGTGGCGCGCGAAAAGGAACGCAAAGGTGTGGTCGTCCGCTTCACGTTCGACGAGCAACGCGTCCGCATGGCGCACAACGGCGACCCGGTGGTCAACCCGAACGGCGAACGAATCGGCTTCGTCACTTCCTGCGCAATCGACAGCGCGAGGTTTATCACCGGTCAGGCGTTTGTGGATTTGAAGTACGCGAAGGAAGGCGCTCCGATTCTGATTCACCAAGGCGGCGTGATGGATCGTCCCGCGTCGGCGGCGAAGGTGGTGAGTCGGTTCGCGAAGTTGTAGGAAACGATACCCTAGATGCACACCGTACGCTGGATGCCAGATTGATTCAAGCCGCAAAGGAAAAGAAGATACAAGTATTGGAGGTGTCAGAATGAATACATACACATACACCGAAGCGCGCGAAAAATTTGCGAAAGTCCTGGAGCAGGCGGCGAAGTATGGCGAGGTGCGGATTAAGCGGCGCGATGGTCAGGTATTTGTCATCAAGCCGCAAAAGCGCACAGGGTCTCCGCTGGCGGTGACTGGGATCAAGTTGAATCTCAGTCGCGACGAGATTTTGCAGAGCATTGAAGAAGGACGAAGAGCCTTCTAAACATAGAATCCGAACGGCGAAGGCGCTCAGCCGCGCGAGGATTTGAGCGCCCGGATCGAACTGCTTCGGTCGTGAAGTTTTTTAAAAATAAGGCACAAGAATCAGGATGAACACAAAGGAAAAGATCGTCCACAATTGGCTGCCGCGTTACACCGATACCGCGCTCAAGGATTTTGGCAAATACATCTTGCTCGTCAACTTCGAAGATTATTTGCATATGTTCTCGGAATGGTATAACGTCCCGATTCGCGGCGCCGAGAAGCCCATGCCCAATGTGACGGCGGAGGGCATCACCTTGATCAACTTTGGGATGGGCAGTCCCAACGCCGCCACCGTGATGGATCTGTTGGGCGCGGTCCAGCCGCGCGCCTGTCTGTTTTTGGGTAAATGCGGCGGACTGAAACGAAAGAGCAAAATCGGCGATTTGATCCTGCCGATCGCCGCTATTCGCGGCGAAGGGACCTCCAACGATTATTTCCCGCTTGAAGTGCCGGCGCTCCCAGCCTTCAACCTGCAAAAAGCCATCTCCGCCACGATCCACGAGTTCGGACGCGACTATTGGACCGGCACGGTCTACACTACCAACCGCCGCGTCTGGGAACATGACGAGAAATTCAAAGCCTACTTGCGCAGTCTGCGCGCCATGGCGATTGACATGGAAACCGCCACATTGTTCAGCGTCGGATTCCACAATGAAATTCCCACCGGCGCGTTGCTGTTGGTCTCAGACCAACCGATGGTCCCCAGCGGCGTGAAGACCGCCAAAAGCGACAAGAAAGTCTCGCAGAAATTTCTGGATATGCACCTGCGCATCGGGATCGATTCACTGAAAGAGTTGATCAACAAAGGCGAGTCGGTTAAGCACTTGCGTTTTTAAGCGCAGGTGCAAATACGGTCGCGCACCGAGTTGAACGCATGAAAAATTCAAAGCTGATTTGGATCTTGATATTTCTCTGGTCAATCTTCATGGGCATTACCGCCGGCTCGATCGGATTCGGTGCGATCTTTCCGTCCATGAATCGGATCGCCAAGCCGTTAGTCTGTCCGCGCGGAGACATGCAATTGGAGACGCAGACATATATTCCCACGCCGGTGGAAACAGTCACGACGCTCACTTGGTATTGTGTGGATCGGACGACGGGCGAGAAAACCAAGATCGGTCTCTTCCCAATGAGTTTGTATGCGGGAATTTTCTATGGGCTAATCTTATTTGCGCTTATTTATTTCGGCATCAAGATCTGGGGTAGCCGTTTGGACAAGAACTCGGCTAGCGCGTCGCCAACACCGATTAAGCGGACCAGCGTGCCCGCTCCACATTTCGGAGGGGCAGCTGCGGACGTGGGAGATGCCCTCAGGCGCATGAAGGAGCTACAGCAACTGCGCGATGCGAACCTCGTCAGCGAATCGGAGTATGAACAAAAGCGCGCCGAGGTGTTGAAGGAACTGTGATATTGTCTTCGGGAACGCGATTGAATGGATGTTAGGCTGTGATCTTGGAATAAAAAATCCGAAGCGTTCAGGCTTCGGATTTTTTGATTTACGATACAATCTCCCCATGAAAAAAGGCACGCGGACATCGAGTTTTGGAATCTCGCGGCGCATCAGCCACGATTCATCGGACTATTACGATTCAAAACTGTACTCCGAACTCGACAGCCCTCCACGCTCCGCCGCGCCGATGGAGGATGTCGCTTTCCCAGTGGAATACGAGAACAAGATCATCTTGGGTTCCTCCGAGCGGATGAGGGAGATTCCCGATAACTCCTTGCAGCTCATGGTCACGTCGCCGCCATACAACGTCTCGAAGGAATATGACGCCGATCTCTCGCTCAAGGAATACCTGCACCTCCTACGGAATGTCTTTAGCGAAACGTATCGCGTCCTCGTCTACGGCGGACGCGTCTGCGTCAACGTCGCCAACCTCGGACGCAAGCCTTACATCCCCTTATCCGATCACATCTCTCACATGATGCTTGAGATCGGATTCAAAATGCGCGGCGAGATCATCTGGGCAAAGGGCGCCAGCGCGGGCATTTCGATGGCGTGGGGCAGTTGGCAATCGGCGTCGAATCCGGTCTTGCGCGACACGCACGAATATATCCTCGTCTTTTCCAAAGGCGCGTTCGACCGCAAAAAAGGTAGGAAGGAAAACACGATCACCAAAGAACAATTCATGGAATGGACCAAATCGGTGTGGACGATGACTTCGGAATCCGCGCATAAACTCAAGCACCCCGCGCCGTTCCCGGTCGAATTGCCGTATCGGTTGATCCAGTTGTACACCTTCAAAGGCGACGTGGTCCTCGATCCCTTTATGGGGAGCGGTTCGACTGCCATTGCCGCGCTGAGATCCGAGCGCAAATATGTCGGCTATGAGGTTGATCCGGAATATGTCAGGCTGGCAGAAGAACGAATCGCGAATGATCCATAATGGCATTGTCACCCCTCGTGGTGGTGGTTTGCGCTTAAATGATGAACGCCAGGGTGAGGGGGGCACCCTAGCGTTCATCGCTTTGAATATTACTATATCCCTACCGGTTTTGCAAGAGGAGATTTATTAGCGTTTCATAATAAACCGAGTCGTCTTGTCCAGATCTATGCCCCGGGCGGGAATCGAACCCACATCTAAGCCTTAGGAGTGCCTTGTTCTATCCATTGAACTACCAGGGCGACGACGAGATTATATCAAAAAAGCGATTTCGCTTCTTGACGCGTCCCGCTTCCCTCTTTATAATCCCAGCCATTCAGGAGTAGTACGCAATCGGCTCGCTGGCAGAAAAGAAGGCCGTTGACTGAAAGCCTTCACAGAAAAAGATTGCGGAAGTCGTCTGAATTGAATTGCTGAAGAAAATTGATAATTACCAATTACTAGACCAGCACGGGATTGCCCGTTACAGCGAATTCAAGAGCGTTTGTTAGTCAAATAGTTTGATAGTCTAATAGTCAATTGGTCGAACAAATACAAGACCATTCGACTAAGAGACCAAAAAGACTAACCAACGAATTGAGGTGGTACCGCGACACGCTTGTCGTCCTCATCATGGACAAGGCGTGTTTTTGTTTTCTGGAGCATACATGAAACTCAAACCCATACTCCAATCGCAATACCTCTCTGCTCTGGCGATGCTCAGGCGAGCGATCGCGCAATGCCCACCCCAAGCATGGGATAACCCGAATGACAAGGATCGTTTTTGGTTCGTCGCTTATCACGCTCTGCGATTTGCCCATCAATATTTGAAGGCGAACGACAAAGGATATCCGCGCTGGGAGCAACGATGGCACTCAAGCCCGGGTAGACCGTTTTCAAAAGAAGAGATTCTCGAAAAACTGGCGATCGTCGAACGGGATGTCGTTGAACAAATTGTATTAATGGATCTGGAAGCCAAAACCGGCGCTGCCGGCGCCCTCGCCAATAAATTTGAATTGCAACTGTACAACATCCGCCATATCCAGCAACACACCGGCGAACTGTATGAAAAATTATCCGCGTACCCTGTCAAACTTGGATGGGCATCGCAAAGATACAACAGAAAGAGGAAGAAATGACCAAACACGAACTACCCAAAGCCTACGATTTCAAATCCACCGAAGCGCGCATTTACGCGATGTGGGAGGCGGGCGGATTCTTCAAGCCGCGCAACGATCCCAACGGCGCGAACTTCGACCCGAACGTCAAACCGTTCGTCATTTCAATTCCCCCGCCAAACGTGACCGGCGAACTGCATCTCGGTCACGCCATGTTCGTCAGCGTCGAAGACCTGATGATCCGCTATCACCGCATGAAAGGCTACTCCGCGTTGTGGGTGCCGGGCACGGATCATGCCGGCATTGCCACGCAACTCATGGTGGAGCGCGACCTCCTGCAAAAAGAGGAAGTGACGCGCGAAGAACTCGGGCGCGAAGAATTCCTCAAGCGCACGTGGGAATGGAAGCGCAAATACGGCGACATCATCACGACACAGATCCGCCGCCTCGGCGCCTCCTGCGACTGGGACCGCGAACGCTTCACCCTCGACGATGGGCTGAGCCGCGCCGTACGGGAGGCGTTCGTGCGCCTCTACGAAAAGGGACTGATCTACCGCGGTCCGCGCCTCATCAACTGGTCGCCGGGACTTAAAACCGCCGTTTCCGACCTCGAAGTGGAATACGAGGAAGAGGAAGCCACGCTGTATTATTTCAAGTATATGCTTGCCCCAGAGACCTCCGAGGTCTCACAGACCTCGGAGGTCTATATCCCTGTGGCAACCATCCGCCCGGAAACGATCCTCGGCGATACGGCTGTGGCTGTGCATCCAAACGATGAACGTTACAAGAAATTCATCGGCAGGACCGCCATTGTGCCGATTCTGAACCGCGAGATCCCCGTCATCGCGGATGAATACGTCAGCATGGAGTTTGGCACCGGCGCGCTCAAGATCACGCCAGGTCACGACCCGAACGATTACAACATCGCGCAGAAACACAACCTACCCATCATCTCAGCGCTTGACGTGGAGGCGAAGGTCAACGAAAACGGAGGCAAGTACAAAGGTCAGGACCGATACGAAGCGCGGAAAAATCTCTGGGCAGACATGAAAGCCGCAGGTCTCGTCATCCGAGAGGAAAAGTACATCACCACCATCCCGCGCTCGCAACGCGGCGGCGAGATTGTCGAGCCGATGATCTCCGAGCAGTGGTTCGTGAAAATGGAATCACTGGCGAAAGCCGGGCTGGACGCGGTGCGCGATGGGCGCATCAAGATCGTGCCGGAACGGTTCGAGAAAATCTATTTCAACTGGCTCGAAAACATCAAAGATTGGTGCATCAGCCGTCAACTGTGGTGGGGACATCGCATCCCGGTATGGTATTGCCCCGACGGGCACATGACCGTGACGCGCGAAGACCCAACGCAATGCGCCACCTGCGGATCGAAAGACATTCGCCAGGATGAGGATGTGTTGGACACTTGGTTCTCATCCGGTTTGTGGCCCTTCTCGACTCTCGGCTGGCCCGAGCAAACGCCCGACCTGAAATATTTTTACCCCACCTCTTACATGGAAACGGGCTACGACATCATCTTCTTCTGGGTGGCGCGCATGATCATGCTGGGACTCGAATTCACCGGCGAAGCGCCGTTCCACACCGTGTACTTGCATGGGCTCGTGCGCGACGAACACGGACGCAAGATGTCGAAGACCACCGGCAACGTGCTCGACCCGCTCACCGTGATGGACGAATTCGGCACGGATGCGCTTCGCTTCACCCTTTTGGTTGGCTCGACGCCCGGAAACGACATGAACCTTTCGGTCAAACGCGTGGAAGCCAACCGCAACTTCGCCAACAAATTGTGGAACGTGGGACGATTCGTGATTAACGCGATTGCCTCGTTCCCCTCTCCCAGCGGGAGAGGGGCTAGGGGTGAGGGCCAGACCCTCGCCGACGCATGGATCGAATCAAAGCTTCAGCGCCTCATCCGCGACGTGGAACGCAACTTCCAAAACTTCCAATACGGGCAAGCGGGTCAGCAGGTGTACGATTTCCTCTGGTCCGATTTTGCCGATTGGTATGTGGAAGTCGCCAAAGAGCAGATGAAGACCGAATCGCTCAAACTACAAACGGCGAAAACGCTCGCGCGCGTGTTCGACGCCTGCCTGCGGATGTTGCACCCGTTCACTCCGTTCGTCACCGAAGAGATTTGGGGACACTTGCGAGCCGCGCTGCGCGAGTCTGCGCTCTCCAATCTCTCGAAGGATTGGACCCAAGCCCTCATTGTTGCCCCATTTCCACAGCCGCGCCAGCCCGAAGGGTGGGAAGAAGCGCAGATCGCCGACTTCGAGTTGGTTCAAGAGATCGTGCGTTCCATCCGCAATGTGCGCGCGGAGAAAAATGTCGCGCCGTCCAAACGCCTTGCCGCGACGATTTCCGCGGGCGATAAACTTGATTTGATCACCAGCCAACTTTCCGTCATTGCATTCCTCGCCGGGCTGGAGTCGTCTCAAGTCTCCAATCTCAAGTCTCTATCAGAGAAGCCCAACGATTCTGTTTCGCTCGTCGTCGGCTCGATTGAAATTCACATTCCGCTCGCAGGCATGGTAGACCTCGCCAGCGACAAAGCCCGCCTCGAAAAAGAATTGAAAGAAGCCGAATCGCACATCGAACGACTCGAGAAATTGCTTTCGAGCGACTTCGCCAACAAAGCCCCCGCCGCGCTCGTCCAAAAAGAACGCGAGAAACTCGCGGCATACAAAGACACCGCCGAGAAGATCAAGGCGCAGTTGAAATAAAGCGCGCACAACTTGCGATATAATCGCGCCAACTTAATACAAACCTTCGGGGCAGGGTGAAATTCCCGATCGGCGGTACAGCCCGCGAGCAATTCGTTCTTTCCGCAGTTGAACTGCGGAAAGAACGACAAGCATGATTCGGTGCAACTCCGGAGCCGACAGTCACAGTCTGGATGGTAGAAGGATATCGACTCACCGCGAGTCTGATTCGACTTAACGCCCCGGAAACACACGCTGTTTTCGGGACTTTTATTTACGCTTCAGACTCAGGGATGTCTGATTCTGCGCCCCGACCTTTCGCGGCGCTTTTTATTTTTCCCCCGCCATTTCCCTCTCCCGCTGGGAGAGGGCTAGGGTGAGGGTGAAGTCATTATGCTCAAACGCTTTTTCCCCATCCTCCTCTCGATCCTCACCTTCCTCCTCGGCTGGGACCTCCTCACGCGCCTGAGCGGAATCCCCAACTTTATTTTGCCCTCGCCCCTCAGCGTGTGGTCGCGTTTCCTCCGCGCGATGCAAGATGGAAGCCTGCTCCATCACACCGCCATCACCTTGACCGAGATCGTGCTGGGACTCATCGTCGGCGTTTTGTTTGCGACCGTTTTGGGATACGCCCTCGCCAAGTCGCGCGCGCTGGAAAAAGTGTTGTCGCCGTATCTCGTTGCAAGCCAGGCGATTCCCGTCATTGCGATTGCGCCATTGCTGGTCATCTGGCTGGGAGACGGGATTCTCTCGAAGGTGGTCATCTGCGCGTTGATCGTGTTTTTCCCCGTGTTGGTGAATACCATCGTTGGCGTGCGCTCGGTGCCGACCGCGTTATACGATTTGATGAACTCGCTCCATGCTTCGCGCGCGCAAATCTTTTGGAAAGTGGAAGCGCCCGCGTCGCTGTCCGTGTTCCTCGGCGGGTTACGCATCGGCGCGACGTTGTCCGTCATCGGCGCCATCGTCGGCGAACTGGTGGACGCGGAAAGCGGACTCGGCTTTTTACTCCAACTCGGCGATTTTCAATACGACACACCGATGGTCTTTGTGGCGGTCTTCACCCTCATCGCGCTCGCGTTGATGTTGTACGGAGCAGTGAGATTGTTGGAAAATAAATTTTTGAAATGGCAAAACTAATGTCATTGCGAGGAGCGTTCGTTGCGACGAAGCAATCTCATTAACACAGGAGATTGCTTCGCCACTTCGTGGCTCGCAATGACATGAAAAAAGGAGATTCAAAATGTTTCGCAAGATGGTTTTACTCACGCTGGGGCTGGCGATCACGCTGACGGCTTGCGGCAGTCCGAACGTCCAGAATGAAGCGTTGACCCACATCCGCTTACCGATGGGGTACATCCCCAACATCCAATACGCGCCGTTCTATGTCGCGGCTGAAAAGGGATATTTCAAAGAAGCGGGAATCGAGATTGAGTTCGATTACGCGTTCGAGACCGATGGCGTCGCGTTGGTGGGCGCGGGCGAGTTGCCGTTCGCAGTCGTTTCGGGAGAACAGGTGTTGCTGGCGCGCGCGCAGGGATTGCCCGTCACGTATGTCGCCGCGTGGTATCAGCAGTATCCTGTTTCGGTGGTGGCGAAGAGCGAACTTGGCGTGATCGTGCCGCAGGATTTGAAGGGGAGGAAGATTGGCTTGCCCGGTTTGTTCGGCGCGAGTTATATTGGTTTGCGCGCGTTGCTCGCCGCGGGCAAACTCACCGAAGCGGATGTGACGCTCGATGCGATCGGTTTCAATCAAGTCGAATTGATGGCGGCTGGGCAACAAGATATCGTCGTTGGGTACGCGGCGAACGAACCGATTCAATTGCGCGCGCAGGGCATCGCGGTGACCGAGTTGCGCGTGGCAGATTATGCCCAACTCGCGGCAAATGGAATTTTGGCGAGCGAAAAAGTGATCGCGGAGAATCCCGAGCTGGTGCGCGCGTTCGTCGGCTCTTTTCTGAAGGGACTCAAAGATACGGTTGCGAATCCCGATGAAGCGTTCGAGTTAAGCAAATCACACATCCCGAATTTTTCCGAACTCGATGAAGGCGTACAACGAGAAGTGCTGGCGGTGTCCATCGAGCAATGGCAGGCGGAGCGACTCGGCTATTCCGACCCTGCCGCATGGGAGAATATGCAAAACGTCCTGCTCGATATGGGTTTGCTTTCCGATAAGATGGATTTGAGTAAAGCATTCACCAACGAATTCATTCCGTAAAAAATAACCGCTAAGCGCGCGAAGATCGCCAAGAAAACCTTTTAAAATCTTTGCGTTCTTTGAGCGCTTCGCGGTTCAAAACATGTCTCACGCGCCCATCCTCACCATCCGCAATCTCTCTGCCGTATTCCAAAACGAAAACGGCGGCTTACGCGCGCTCGATGACGTTTCGTTCAACGTCCGTCCGCGCGAGTTCGTGTGCGTGTTGGGTCCGTCGGGTTCAGGTAAGACGACGCTGTTGCGAATTTTGGCTGGATTGATTCCGCCCACGTCGGGCTCGTTCACCTTCGGTCGCGGCAGACAGCCGAGTATCGGCATGGTCTTTCAACAGGCGAACCTCATGCCCTGGCGGACAGTCATCGAAAATATCAAACTTCCGCTCGAGGTGAATCAAATGGATGAAGCCAGCGCACGGAAGAAGGCAATCGAAATGATCGAGTTGGTCGGATTACAAGGATTCGAAGACTCGCTCCCGCGCGATCTCTCGGGTGGGATGGCGCAGCGCGTGGCGATTGCGCGGGCGCTCATCCATGACCCCGACCTGCTCCTGCTCGATGAGCCTTTCGCCTCCCTCGACGCCATGACCCGCGAACGCATGTGGACGGAGTTATCGCGTATCTGGCAGGCGCGCCAGAAGACGGTCATCATGGTGACTCATTCGATCAACGAGTCGTTATTTCTTGCAGACCGCGTCTTGGTGCTGACTCAACGCCCCGGCAAAATAAAAATGGACGTGGCAGTTGACCTGCCGCGTCCACGCAAGGACGACATCCGCTATACGTCCAATTTCGGAAAGCTGGCGAGAAAGTTACGCGGGGCGATCGAGTAGCCTATGCCAATTCCACTTTGAGTTTTTTCCCCAGCGCGGAAGCCGCGCGCTCCAAAGTTGACAAAGTGACCGATGAATTGGATGGGTCGAGCAGTCGTTCCAACGCGGCGCGGCTGGTTTTCATCTTATCCGCCATTTCAGTCTTGCTGAGTTTGCGTTGTTTCATTTCCTCGGCAATTTGATAAGCGATGACGCGTTTGATCGCGGTCGCTTGCGCGCGTTCGAGCAAGTTCTCTTCGCGCAAAAGATCGTCAAAGGCGCTTCCAACATTTCTTTTCTTCACAGACGGGAGTGTATCATAAAAGGTGCACGCGCCAAAATAAAAATGGATGCGACAGTTGCTTGCCGCGTCCACGCAAAGATGATATTCGCTACACGTCCAATTTTGGAAAGTTGGCGAGAAAATTACGAGGGGCGATTGAATAGCAAATGTCATTGCGAGGAGCGTTCGTTGCGACGAAGCAATCTTATCGTGCGAGGGGATTGCTTCGTCGGGCTATCGCCCTCCTCGCAATGACATATTTATTTTACGGCGCGATCCACACGATAAATGTCAGGCTGGACTTTTTGTACTCTCCTCGTACTTCCCAACATCCAAGTGTTGGAAATTCAACGCCCGTAAGCATGGCTTCGCCGATATCATCTGCCATCGCGTTCGTCGCGCCATAGAAGCGGAGGTCGGGCGATTCGCCGTCCAGCCTGCGACCAGTGACAACAAGCGCGGGTTCAGGTTCGTTGGGCAGATCATACAAATCGCTCCACCACATGATCTTTTGAGTAAAGCCGTCTGAAGTTTTCGGCAATCCAGACCAAACGCCGTCGTTGTGAAGCGCGGTCCATAAATGTTCCGAGCCGAACCAGAAGATTCCCTCCAACGGCGCGGACGGCAAGTACGGCTCAGGCGCCGCGAACGCAGACTTGCTCAACGTTGTGACAAGACAATCCTTTGGCGGAATCTTCGACGCGATCTCGGCTTCGACGGTTTGCGTCAACTCGACAGGCGCGGGAATCTCTGTTGGCATCCGATAGTCTTCGAGCGACTTGGTTTCCTGATGCAGTAGAGTTGTGCAACTAGCCAAAAGTATCGCGAGATGTAGAATAGAAAGGGTGAAATATCGTCTTTGCATTGCGACTCCTTGCTTTACTTCAAATACACCGCAAAGAGTTCATAGGTTCCAGCAGAGCAAATTAATTTTTCACCGAAACAATTGCTTGGCTTTTCGTGGCGAGCCCCTTCAATAAACTTCGCGTCGCCTCAGTCACTTCATCTACCGCCTTCTCGAACGCCGCTTCATTGACCCTCGACGGCTTGCGATAACCGCTGACCTTCCTCACAAATTGCAACGCCGCCGCGCGGATTTCCTCCTCGGTGGCGGGGATTTCGCTGCGTAAGGTTTTGATGCTTCGGCACATAATTATCGTTTCTCCTTTTCGCCAAGCAGGTGCCAGGCTTCCATTTGTCCCTTGCCCTTGACTTGAATCTCGCCGACATATTCGCACTCGAAATCGTCTTTCAGCAATTCATACGCGGCACGCGTGATCTGGATGCGGTTCTTAACTCCGTGACTTTCCATGCGGCTGGCGGTGTTGACCATATCGCCCCAGACGGCGAACACTTTTCGCCGACCGATCACGCCCGCGATCAACGAGCCGGAATTCAACCCGATGCGAATCTCGATCGGATGTTTACCGTTGAGGAAATTCCCCTCGTGGACGCGCTTCAACATATCCAGCGCGAGACGCGCCAACGCGTGCGCGTGATCGGGTCTGGGCTTCGGGACGCCTGCCGCCGCCATGTAGCCGTCTCCTGCCACCTGAATTTTCTCCACTTTGTGTTTTTCCACGAGTTCGTCGAAGAGGGAGAACACATCGTCGAGCATCTGCACCACTTCGTGCGGACCGAACTTGGCTGAGATCGGCGTGAAGTTGACGATGTCCACGAAGAGTACGCTTGCCGATTCGATTTCCTCGGCGATGGTTTTTTTGCCCTCTTTCAGTTTGTCGGCAACCCAGCCGGGGATCACATTGTGGAGCAGGGAATCTACCTGGTCGCGTTCAAAGCGGATGTCGTATTTTTGCAGAAATTCACGGCGGCTGAACCGTTCGAGGTAAAAACTAGTGAACGCGCCCAGGACGTTCGCGCCGAGAAAGAAAAAGTTATAGATGATGAAGATCAGCGTGCCGGTCTCAGTTTCCAACAATCCTTTGACCCAGATACTGTTGACCTCGTAACCCACCGCGATGATCAGGTTGGCGATCAACGCATAACGGAAGAGCAGACGCGAGAGTCCGTACGTCCACATCGAGACGAGCAGTAAGCCCGTCACATAGAAGCGGTTGCCGAACTCCACTTCGCGCGTGACCGCGATCATGGCGACGATACCCAATCCCGCGATGGACGCGGCGGCGCACGCCAACGGTTGGATGTACGCTTGGAAACTCTTGAAATACGTGGAGGCGAAGATCAGAACAAACACGGGGACGACGATTCCGAAGCGAATGGACCAAACGACTTCCTTCGACATCGGAACGGCGTAGATGTCTAAGATGCCGAACAACGCGTAGAGCGCCGCGCCCAACGCCAGCGCAAAACGCGTCGTGGAGCGCGCGCCGACGCGGTATTCTTCCAGAAATTGCTTTTCGATCTCTGGAGGAAAACGCAGTTTACCTGCGCGGGGATAAAGCGAGGCGTAGGATGTGGTCATTGTTCAGGAATCTTATTGCAATTTCGGCGGCGCGGGTTTGCCGTCCAGCGTGTACATGTCGGCATCGGCGGGTTGAAGTTTTACTTTGAAGATCGCCTGTAGTTTTCCGTTGGCGACTTCGAGCAGTGTCTCCAATTGTTGCTTGTCTTTGGCTTCCCCGCGAAACACAATCTCTTTGTTGCCGTTCAAGCGCTGGATGAAATGCACCCAGGCGTACGAACCGTCTTTCGTTTTCTTGGCGAGCAGTTTGTACATGCCTACTTTGGGAATGTACGGCGTGATCCACGCGCCCGCGATCTCTTCGCCCTCGTCTATCGTCATCACAGCCAGTTCTCGCAGGGATGGTTGTTTCATCTTTCCTCTTTCATCATTCATCGTCACTACGGTTAAACGCGCGGCAAATCCATCAACATGACTTCAGCCAACATGCGCGCGTTTACGTTGCGGTCCATTTTTTCAAGCGCGGACTCGAGCCCGCTGACTACGCGGCGCGAGGCGGCAAGGTCCATGCGCGAGGCGATGTCTTCGATTTCGACGTTGCGGTCTACATTCACCAGCGGAGTTTCGGTTTGCGCGGCGCGCAGCATCACGTCGCGCCAATAGGACAGCCAGAATGTGATCGTCTGCCGCATCGCGTCTTTGTCTTTGGCAAGTTTGTCGGCGTAGGAAAATTTTTCCACGCGCGAGGCAGGCAAAAGGGCGAGCAGATCGTTCAGCCGTTCGTCGCGCTGAGCGAGCAGGGAGTCGTCTTCGGTCAGCCGAAGCGCGTATCCCATTCTTCCGCCTGAAATGTGCGCGATCAATTTTGCGCGCCCAGTCTCCAGTCCTCTAATCTCCAGTTCTTTCTGAACAACATCTATGGGCAGAGGACGTAATCGTAGGACTTCACACCGCGAAACGATTGTGGGCAATAATTGTTCGGGGTTGTCGGCGGTGAGGATTAACACCGCGTACGACGGCGCTTCTTCGAGCGTTTTCAGCAACGCGTTGGCGGCGCTGTCGTTGGCTTCGTGAAAACGCAAAAACAGCGCGACGCGATAACTCGATTGGAACGGTTTGAGCGTGAGCGTTTTGCGCGCCTCGCGGATCTGATCCACTTTTAGGATGCCGCCCTCGGATTCGGATTCGACCATGGTCAGGTCCGCGTGCTTTAGTGATTCGATCTGACGACAATCACGGCACACTCCGCAGGGGACGCCTGCTTCAAACGGTGAGGCGCAGTTCAACGCCTGAGCGAATCGCACCGCCAGCGTGCGGCGACCGACGCCCGGCGCGCCCGCGAAAAGATACGCGTGCCGCATCGTCCCGCGAACGATGTGTTTCTGCAACATGTCCACAGCCCAGTTGTGACCTGTGAGATTCCAGTTTTCAGTGATCGAGTGATCAGTCATAAGTTCCCCAATCGTAAATCGTCAACCGCCAATCGTCAATTGCCAGTCTCTAGTCTCGACCCCAATTCTCCAATTCTCTAATTCTCTAATCTCTTCCCTCGCGCAACCTCAGGTAGGATTCGTATCTTTGGTCGTGAATTTTTCCCTCCTCCACCGCATTAACCACCGCGCAACCCGGCTCGTGGATGTGCGTGCAATCGCTGAATTGACAATGCGCCACGAGGTCGCGCAGTTCGGGAAAGTACGCGTCCATTTCCTCGGGAGTCGTATCCCACAACGCCAGCGACTTCCATCCGGGCGTGTCGGCAACGTATCCGCCGCCGTCGAGCGCGAAGAGTTCACGCGTCACGGTCGTGTGTTTACCTTTGTTGATTGCCGTACTCACGTCATTAACAGCGAGTCCCAAGCCGGGTTGCATGGCGTTCAATAAACTCGATTTGCCCACGCCGCTGGGTCCCGCGAACGCGCTGACCTTTTGAGCAAGGATGTTTTTTAATTCATCAATCCCTTCGCCAGTTTTTGCGGAAGCGTATACGACGCGGTATCCGACGGCTTCGTACAAACCAAAAATGCTTTTTGCATCACCTGCGAGGTCAATTTTATTTGCAATAATGACGGCTGGAATTCTTTGTTTCTCCGCAATGACCAGGAACCGATCCAGCATTTTCAATTTCGGGTTTGGGTGCGCGCAGGCGAACACGAATACCGCCTGATCTGCATTTGCCAGCAACACTTGTTGATACTCGCCCTGCGGACGCGGGTCGAGCCGCGTGATGGCTCGCTTGCGCTCTTCGACTTCCTCGATCGCTCCACTGCCATCATTCAGAATTGTGATTTGAACGTTGTCGCCCAACGCGGCGATGTCGCCCGTCGCTTTTCCCTGTTTCAACTTTCCGCGCAGTTGACAGACGATCAAGCCCTGATCCGTTTTTACGGTGAAGAAACCGGATTGGGTCTTGACGATTAATCCTGATTGAAAATTTGGTGTCACAGGTCGTAGCCACAGAGCGCACAGAGATCGCCGAGATTCTTTTTTTGATTTTCTCAAAATCTCTGCGGTCTCTGTGGCTGATTTATTACTGCTCCGGCGTCGGGGTGGGGATGCCGCCGAAGGGCGTTGGGGTTTCGGTCACGCCAAAGTTGGATTCGAACCAGTAGATCGCCTGGGGCGTGCCGAAGTAATACGTCTCGATGATCCGTTTGAAGACCGGCGCCGCCCAATCCGAGCCTTCGCCTTGATTCTCAAGCACGACCACGATGGCGATATCCGGTTTGTCTTTGCAGATCGGGAAACTTTCCACCTGTTCTTCACACATTGAATACCCGGCGAACCACGCGTGGGGCTTGCCGCTGCCGGATTCAGCCGTGCCGGTCTTTCCCGCCACCGGCACCTGAATGCCGCGCAAGCGGAAGTTTGCCGTGCCAAGCGGATTCTTTACCACCTCGATCATCGCCTCGCGGATGAGTTGCAAGCGCTCCGGCGTGACCGGCAAAACACCGGCGGCTTCCGGTTTGAAGACCAGCGTCGGCGGTCCCTCGATGGGTTGAATGGACTCAACCAACTGCGGACGATACAACGTGCCGCCGTTACCGAGCGCGGCGATGAAGCGCGCCACCTGTAACGGCGTGACCTGCATATTGCCCTGACCGATGGCTTGGTTCACCACATCAATTGCCGTTTGCGGATCGCTGATGTTCCCTGCCGCTTCATCAATTTGACCGATACCCGTTGGCGAACCCAAGCCGAAGGCGCGCGCCATGTTGGCGATGTCGGTCTGGCGGTTGTTTTGGTAAAGGGTATAGCCGATATCCCAAAAGAACGGGTTGCATGAACGCATCAGTCCTTCGGAAAGAGTCAACGAACCGGAAGGGAGGCTGTCGGAGGTGTTGCACTCGCGTCCGCTTTGGATGCGGTCCTGGCAGTGTTGCCACGTCCAATCGTGGCGGATTTGATCCGGCAGTTTTGTCCAATCGTATTGGCAATCAAACGTTGATTCAGGGATGAATAAGCCGCTTTCCATGCCCGCCGCCATGGTGATGATCTTGAACACCGAGCCGAGCGGATACTGCCCCTGCGCGGCTCGGTTGAGCAGGGGATTATCCTGGCGCTGGAATAATTCCGCGATGCGTTCGGAACTGTTGGGGTTGTTCGTCTCAAAGATGTTCGAATCGTAATCCGGGGAGGTTGCCATGGCGAGCACGCGCCCGGTATCCACTTCCATCACTACAACCGCGCCGCGGAAACCCTCGATGGCTTTTTCCGCGTAGTATTGCAGGTTGCGGTCCAACGTGAGGTGAACGGATTGGGACGGCTGCGGTTCGCTCTCGCCGACCTTCGTCACGATCTGCCCTGTAGCCGGATTCACCACGTACAGCGTGCCGCCATGTTCTCCGGCGAGATAATCTTCCATCGAGCGTTCGATGCCGTCGTTGCCGACGCGTTCCGAGCCTTGATAGCCGAGACGTTTATATTCATCCAAGTCATCAGCGGAGATGAACGTAGTGTAGCCGACGACGTTCGAGCCGGTACCTTGCTCGAAATAATAACGCGAGGTGTACTGTTCCCATTGCAGACCGCTGGGCGCGGCTGACCGTATGATAGCGGATTCGTCCGCCGACGCTTCACATAACGGAATGGCGAACTGGTCCGGCGTGTTGAGGATATCCTCGGTGAGGACCTCCGGGCTGATGCCGCACAGCGCCCATACGCGTGCAACTAACGTGCCGATGCTTTCGTCGGTCACGTTGCCGGGGATGACGTAGAACGCGTACACGTCGGATTGCGCCGCGAACGGCTCGCCGCTGCGGTCGTAGATTTCGCCGCGCGAGGGGATTTTGTAATCCATGCGTAACACATTCCCGCCCGCGAGTTCCGGCAGGATGTTCGCATCGTCCCATTGCAGTTTCCACTGACCATCTTCGAGCGCGAAGCGCGCGATCATGTCGCGTTGGATGTCGCCTGCTAGCACGGTGTGATAGGTGACGCGGTACGAAACTTCCGCCGACTGCGGGTTGACCAGCGCGGAGAGGATTTCGTAATCGAACGAGCCCGCGCTCATTTCGTTCAACGCGTCTTTGTTGCGTTTGGCGAATTGGTCGAGCGGAAGCGCGTCTGTGGTCACTTTGCTGAGCATGGCATACATCGCGTTGTAGTCATCCGCTTTGTAGGCGTCGAGGTACGCGCTGAGCGCCGCGCCCACATCTGGTGTGGAGTTGATGGTGACGAGCGGTTGCGGCAGGGAGGTTTCGGTGGGGAAGATGGATACGTTGCCGTTGGAACTGCACGCGGCAAGAATAAATGCGGGGAGAAGAATAATATTGAGCAGACGAAATAATTTCATGTTTGCCTTTCAGTAATTGTCATGTCATTGCGAGGCGGCGATCTTCCGCCGAAGCAATCTCCTGATTTCGTGAGATTGCTGATTTACATGTCGCCGTTCAATATGCCTTGATACACCGGGCAGTTATATTCCAAATACTTCTGACAATTCATCGGCACATCGGCGTTTGGATTCACATCCAGCTTTCGCAACAGCCGCGTGACGTGACACAGCGGAAGTCCCATCACGCTCGCGAAACATCCACTCAAGGTTTCGACGGGATGAAAGTCCGCGTGTTGGATGGCGTACGCGCCGGCTTTGTCGAACGGGTCGCCGGTGGCGATGTACGCGTGGATCTCTTCGTCGGAATAATTTCGCATCGGCACATCGGTGATGCCCAGGTCGGTGAGGATGAAATTGTCGCTCACTCGCAGCAGGGCAACGCCGGTATAAACCTGATGCGTTCGTCCGCGCAGTTGAGTCAACATGGCGAAGGCTTCCGCCGCGTCGCGGGGTTTGCCGAGGAGGTCGCGTCCGTCTACGACGGTGGTGTCAGCCGCAAGGACGATTCGATCCGCATCCGTTCCGCTGGCGATTGTGCGGGCTTTGGTTTCCGCAAGCCGTAGGACGTATGCGGCGGGCGATTCGTTCGCGATCACGCTTTCGTCAATGTCCGCGACGGAGACGGTGAAATTTAAATCCGCAAGCGCGAGCAGTTGACGGCGGCGCGGCGAGTTCGATGCCAGTACGATTTCGGTCACGCGCAGATTCTAACACAGCGACTCCGACCCCCTCCGTCCTTCGGACGCCTCCCCCAACTCCGACGAACTTCAGTCGGAGTTGGGGGAGGGCAGAGTGAGGGTTGAATGGTAAAATCTTTGAAATTTTGGAGGCGCGATGAAGGAACTTGAAGAACGCATTTTGCGCGATGGAAAAAATCTCGGCGGGGGAATTTTGAAAGTGGATAGTTTCGTCAACCATCAGGTGGACCCGCTTTTGATGGATGCCTGCGGGCGCGAGTTTGCGCGGCTCTTCGCTTCGGTTCAGGCGACGAAGGTGCTGACCGCCGAAATCTCGGGCATTGCTCCCGCCTTGACGACGGCAATCCACCTCGGTTTGCCGGTGGTCTATGCGCGCAAGACCAAGCCAGTGACGATGCCCGACCAGGTGTTTTTGACGCTCGCGCCTTCGCACACGAAGGGACGCACGGTCGAGTTGATCGTTTCGCCGGAGTATCTGGCGAACGGCGAGCGCGTGCTTATCATTGACGACTTCCTCGCGAGTGGGCAAACGATTTTGGGTTTGGTTCGTTTGGCGGAGGCGTCGGGTTCAAAAGTTGTCGGCATCGGCGCGTTGATCGAGAAATTGTTCGAGGGCGGGCGGGCGGCATTGGAAGCGTTGGGCGTTCCTGTGGAATCGTTGGCTTGTATCACGAAGATGGAGGAGGGGAGGATTGAGTTTGGAAAGGCGGAGAAATAGAGGGGTGGAGGATTAGAGAATTGGAGAATTGGCGACTTGAGACTGGAGATTGGTAAGTGGTAAATGGTAATTTTCGACGAAGGTTGCTTTGGTTTTTTGCGCCGTTGGTCGGCTGGATGTTCGCTCACATGAGTTTTGTCATTCCTGTCAAACGCTTACGAGAGACCGAAATCTTGATGGCGTTTTATCATCCCAAGCCGTCGTATCCGTTCCATGTCTTGCTTGTGCCGAAGAGGTCGGTGAAAACGCTGATGGAGTTTGATACGTCCGATTCGGATTTTCTCGCCGATCTAATTTCCACTGTGCAGAGTCTCGTAGAGGAATTTCATCTCGGCGCGTATCGGCTGGTCGTCAACGGCGGAGAGTATCAGGATTTTCCGCAGTTACATTTCCATTTGATTTCAGAGGTTGACTATGAAGTTGGCTAACTTGGCTCTTGGTTTTGCCGTATTGTTTTCAGCGACCGCCTGCTTGTCGCAGGCGGTCTCCCCATCCGCCGCGTCTGACACAGTTGATTCTTCCTCTCCCACTCAAGCGCCGACGAAAATATCCTCGCCGGCGACAGACTCGACTCCATTAGATGCGCCGTCCAATGTCTTGTTCGATGATTTCGATTATGCCGCACGCGAGGAGATGACTGAAAACGGCTGGATCATCCGCGGCAAAGCGGGGTGGCCCGGCGTCCCCGGTGCGTCATTCCGCCCTGAGAATGTATCCTTTTTGGATGACGCTGAAATCCCAAACAACCGCTTGTTGAGGATGACCTCCTCCACAGACGGGTCCAGCGCGAACACGTTCCAGACGCAGGTCTGCCATCAACGGAAATATCTTGAAGGCACGTACGCGGCGCGGGTGTATTTCAATAACACGCCCGTCTCGGGTCCTGACGGCGATCAAATGGTCGAAACCTTTTACGCCATCACTCCTTATGAGGAGCCGATGAAGCCCGAATATAGCGAAATGGATTTCGAATACCTGCCCAATGGCGGCTGGGGATTCGACCCGATGACTTTCATGTTCACTACTTGGGAAACCGCTCAGATCGAACCGTGGCAGGCGGAGAATGCGAGCGATTCGCTCGCCGAAGACGTTGAAGGCTGGCGTACGCTCGTCTTGCAAGTGGGCGATGGCGTTGTACGTTATTATATTGACGGGAAATTGAATGCGGAGCATGGCGGGAACTACTACCCCGAAGCGCGGATGTCCATTAATTTCAATCTATGGTTTATCAACGGCGGCTTGATAGACAGCAGTGAGGCGCGCTCCTACGAGGAAGACATTGATTGGGTATACCATGAGGCGGGAGCGATTTTGAGCCCCGAACAAGTTAACGAAAAAGCGCTGGCATTGCGCGAGGCGGGGATCAGTTTTGTAGACACCGTCCCAGCCGGGTCGCCCGCGCTGGATTCGCTTTGCGATTTGTAACGATGGATTTCATCTCGGAGGTTTACGCAGGACGTAATACGGAGTAATCGTATTGCGGATTGCGTACCATGTATTTATGGACTCGATTGCCATCCTCGATTTCGGTTCACAGTATGCCCAACTCATCGCGCGGCGGGTGAGGGAGGCGCAGGTCTATTGCGAGTTGTTCCCGTGGGACGCGCCACAAGAAACAATTCTTGCAATTCAGCCCAAAGGGTTTATCCTGTCGGGCGGACCAAAATCCGTTTACGAAGAGGGCGCGCCGTTCATTCAAGAATTTATTTTCAAAACAGGTTTGCCGATTCTAGGAATCTGCTACGGGATGCAAGCCCTCACCCACGCCCTCGGCGGGCAGGTGGATTCGTCCGCGCACAGGGAATACGGTCAAGCCCAGATCAATTCTCTAATCTCTAATTCTCTGGTCTCCAGTCTCTCTTCCGTTTGGATGTCTCACGGCGACCGCATCACCAAACTCCCCGAGGGATTCGTCGCGCTGGCAAAGAGCGGAAATAGTCCGCTGGCGGCAATGGGCGATCTGCAAAGAAAATACTTCGGCGTGCAGTTCCACCCGGAGGTGCATCACACGCCGAACGGGGAAAAATTGCTCCGGCATTTTGTCGTGGATATCTGCGGAGTCAAACCCGAGTGGACGCCTGCCTCCATCATCGAAGAGTCGGTGGCGCGGATTCAAAAACAAGTCGGCGCTCAACGCGTGTTGGCGGCGGTGAGCGGCGGCGTGGATTCGTCTGTGGCGGCGGCGTTGGTGCATCAGGCGATCGGCGACCAGCTTGTGTCGGTGTTTGTGGATACGGGCTTGCTGAGGAAGAACGAGGGCGAACAGGTCGCGTCGGCGTTTCGGAATCACTTGCACTCCGAGTTGATCGCGGTGGACGCCAGCGACGAGTTCTTCTCCGCGCTCCAAGGCGTGATCGAGCCGGAGCAGAAGCGAAGAATCGTCGGCGAAAAATTCATCCGCATCTTCGAGAAACAAGCGAAGCAACTCGGTCAGCCGAATTTTTTGGTGCAAGGGACGATCTATCCCGATGTCGTTGAATCGTCCGCGCCGGATCGGGACAAAGCGCAGAAGATCAAGTCGCATCACAACGTGGGCGGACTTCCCGAAGATATGCAGTTCGAGTTGGTCGAGCCGTTGAGATATTTATTCAAAGATGAAGTGCGCGCGGTCGGTGAAGCGCTGGGGCTGCCGGAAGCGCTCGTTTGGCGGCAGCCGTTCCCCGGTCCGGGGTTGACCGTGCGCTGTCTAGGGGAAGTGACGCGCGAGCGTGTGTCCCGTCTGCGGGAGGCGGATGCGATCCTGATCGAGGAATTATCCAAAGCGGGTTTGCTTGGTTCGAGTTCGCGTTCGTTCAGCAGTTCAACTGCTGAACGATCAAGTGTCGATTCAACTGCTGGACAACAATCATTATCAACTTCGCAGGCGTTCGTCGTTTTATTGCCGGTGCGGTCGGTGGGTGTGATGGGCGACCAGCGGACGTATCAGGAGGCGGCGGCGATCCGCGCGGTGACGACCGAGGATTTTATGACCGCCGATTGGGCGCGCCTGCCGCATGATTTGTTGGCGCGCGTTTCGAGCCGCATCGTCAACGAGGTGGAGGGAATCAACCGGGTGGTGTATGATATTACCAGCAAGCCGCCCGCGACGATCGAATGGGAGTGAGGCGATTTACGATTGACGATTTACGATCTGGTGGTCGAGTAGCGAGCGGCGGTTGCGAGCGTATCGAGACCACGATTGATGATCGAGGAGCAACAGTGACTTTTGACATTGGCGAAGTGTTGAGCCGCGCAGGTCAGATCACGTGGCGGAACAAGGTTCTTTGGCTGTTCAGCGCCCTTCCTGTCGCGGTTAACTTTCTGATCTTCCCGGCCATGGTTGTGCCGATGTTCTTGCTCGGCTTCGATTCGGACGGAACGCCCATCATTTTCGAGAATCCAATATTGATCGTCGGATTTATGTTGGGGAATATCCTGATCAGCGTCCTTACCTTCGTAGCGTATACTGCCGGCTCCTCTTCGCTGACCTTGGGAATCGTCCGCGCGGAGGATGGAGACGGCTCCCTGCTCTTTCGCGATCTAGCCAAAGATGGAGTGAAATACTTCGTGCGGATTCTCGGTATTGGGTTGTTGGTCAGCGTAAGTTCTTCGCTGGTCTTCACCGTGATTATGTTTGGCTTGGTGTTGTTCGGCTTTGTCACCATGGGCATCGGCTTCATCTGCGCGCAACCGTTAATCCTGTTGATGTACCCGCTGATGATGCTGTTGTACGCGCTAATCGAGCAATCTAATGCGGCGGTGGTGGCGGATGATCTCAGCGTGACAGACGCCATCGCGCAGGCGTGGAACTTGCTCAAGGCGAACTTCTGGCGGATTCTGCTCTTGTCTATCATCGTGTATTTCGCCGTCTCGATCCTCTCGAGCGTCCTGGTTGTGCCGTTCATGATTCCATTTTTCTTCTTCCCCATTCTCTTCACCGAACCTTCGCAAGTAGAATCCACTTTTAGGTTGTTTGGTTGGATTATGCTGGCGTTCGGCGTTATCCTCTTGCCAGTTATGGCTCTCGTGCAGGGAGTTGCAATCACTTTCATGAAATCTGCGTATATATTGACGTACCTGCGCTTGACCCGCCCGGCGGAACAACCCGCGCCGGTCGAAGCGGCCATATAGAAAAGGAGATCACCATGAATTTCAACTTTGGAGAAGTACTCACCCGCGCCTGGCAGATCGTTTGGAAGTACAAAGTCCTCTGGGTCTTTGGCATCCTCGCCAGTTGCGGACAGGGCGGCGGCAATTTCAATATGAACTCCAGTGGCGGAGGCGGCAACGGTAACGGAGTGGGTCAGCCTCCCAACCTGCCTCCGCAAATGATGCGTTGGCTGCAATCTATCGAGCAAAATCTGACGACGATCCTCATTGTCCTGGTCGCCCTGATCTGTGTCATTGGGATCGTGGCGCTCCTTCTCAGCGCCATCGGCAAGATCGGATTGATCCGCGGCGCGGCGCAGGCGGATGGCGGCGCGGAAGCGCTCGTCTTCGGCGAGTTGTTCAGCGGAAGCACGCCTTACTTGTGGCGCATGGTCGGGCTTTCCCTGATCGTAGCCATCCCCGCTTTGATCGTTGTC
Source organism: Anaerolineales bacterium (assembly GCA_020847435.1). Lineage (GTDB taxonomy): Bacteria > Chloroflexota > Anaerolineae > Anaerolineales > Villigracilaceae > Defluviilinea. The sequence continues at coordinate 17,245 of JADLBX010000013.1, read as the reverse complement.
CTGGGTATTTTCGTGGTCTTGATCGGAGGCTTGCTCGTCGGCTCGAACAAAGAAAGCATGGCTCTGGTTTTCGTGGGTATATTCCCGATCGTCATGGGCGCCGCCTGCCTGATGGTTCCGATCAATTTTGTGCTGGGCATGATCTTCCGCCAGGCGGAAAACGCAGTTGTGTTGGAAGACCTGCCCCTCCTGCCGGGCATTGTGCGCGGCTGGGAAATCTTCAAAGGCAACCTCGGTCCCATCATCCTCATGGCGATCATCCTCGGCGTGATCGGGTTTGCGCTCGGAATCGTGATCGCCATTCCATTCTTCATCCTCATCTTCCCGGCGGTGATGGGGGTCATGTTAAGCGGCGGGCAGAGTCTGACGCCGTTGTACCTGATGGGCATTTGCTTTTGCCTTTTAATCCCCATCGCGTGGCTGTTGCAAGGCATCATCACTTCCTACACCGAATCCGCGTGGACGCTGACCTACCTGCGCCTGACCCAAAAGAAGGATGACGCGCCGGTTCTGACCGAGGCGAATGCGTAGACTGCTCACGTTCATCCTCAGTGTGGGGCTGGTCGCCGCGCCTCAAATTTTCGCGTCCGCCCAAACCGGCGCGTACGCGGAACTGGCCGCGATTGACCCGCAGAACTTCCCGCAGGTCTCCGCGCTGTTGGATGTGTATAACGCCGACGGCGGCTTCGAATCGAACCTGAAAGCCGCAGACCTCACCGTGTACGAAGACGGTCAGGCGCGCCCGGTCGACGCCTTGCGCCAACTCGACGTCCCGGTGCAGATCGTGGTGGCCGTCAACCCCGCGCCCGCGCTGGATGTGCGCGATCCAAACGGCGTGGCGCGCTTCACCCGCGTAGTCGAAGCCTTGCAAGCGTGGACCAATTCACAACCCGCCGATTCGGGCGACGACCTGAGCCTGATCTCACTTTCAGGATCGTTGATCGCCCACGACACGGTTGCAAATTGGTTTGTGAGTCTCGAATCGTTCAAACCCGATTTTCGCAAATCCACGCCCAACTTACAGACCCTGTCCATCGCGTTGGACACGGTGAACATGCCGCTGAAACAACCCGGCATGAAGCGCGCGCTCCTCTTCATCACGCCGCACCTCGACGACCCGAACATAGATAACACCATTGCCCCGCTCATCCAACGCGCCATCAACTCGCGGGTACGCGTCTTCGTCTGGTTTGTGGACGCGGAGGATCAATTTGTTTCGCCCAGCGCCAACGCTTTCAAATCGCTTGCCTTACAGACCAACGGCGCGTTCGCCGCGTTCTCCGGCATCGAAGCGTTGCCCGACCCAAATATTTACTTTGCCCCGTTGCGCCGCATCCACGCGCTGACCTACACCTCCGCGCTCACCAACGCCGGCGATCACACGCTCAACGTCAGCGTGGATACGCCGCAGGGCAACCTCTCCGCGCCGGACCAAACCTTCAGCGTGGATATCCAGCCGCCCAACCCGATCTTCGTTTCGCCGCCGTTGCAGATCACGCGCCAGCCGCCCGCCGACGACCCCTACAACGCGGAAATTCTCACGCCCAAACGGCAACTGCTCCAGATCATCGTTGAATTCCCCGACGGGCACACTCGCGAACTCAAACGCACTTCCTTGTTCGTAGACGGCGAACTGGTTGCAGAAAACCTCAAACCGCCGTTCGACTCGTTCGCCTGGGATTTGTCGGCGTACGCCGAGAACGGCGAACACACCATCCTCGTCGAAGCGGAAGATTCGCTCGGTTTGACAAAATCGAGCATCGCCATCCCGGTCACGTTGACGGTGACGCACCCGCCGCGCGGGCTTCAGGCGTGGTTTGCCCGTTACAGCTCCTATCTTGTGATCGGAGCGCTGAGTTTGGCTGGGCTGGCTTTGCTCGGCATCCTGCTCAGAAGCCGGACGAACAACACGGCGCGCCAGGCACAGAAGGCGGCAAAACGCAGTTTCGAAGACCCGCTCACACAACCGGTTGTCGCATTGACGGAGCCGCCGGCTTCGGCTACAAAAAAGGCGATCACCGCGCCGCGCCAACTGTTGAAATTTCAGGTCAAGCCGAAACGCGTCGAAGACGCGCCCGCCTACCTGATTCGTTTGACGAATGGCGGCGAACCCGCCAGCGCCGCGCCGGTCTCCCTGCCGGAAAAGGAGACGATCTTCGGCTCTGACCCGGTGCAATCCACGCACGTGCTGGACGACCCCTCCATTTCGTCGCTCCACGCCCGCATCAAACAAGGCGCGGATGGGGTTTTCATCATATACGACCACGGCTCGGTGGCGGGCACGTGGGTGAACTACGAACCGATCTCGCGCGAAGGGCGGCGGCTCGCCCATGGCGACCGAATCCACCTCGGGCGGTTGCTCTATCGCTTCCAACTGCGGCAGGCTCCCCCGGCGTCTGAACCGAGGGTTGTCTCCAGGAAATAACCGATGTGATGCAGAGGGTGCGCCGCGCCTGAAAGATCAGCCTGACTTCCGTCAAGTAAAGTGCGGCGCGCTGCGTTAGGTGAGCAATGAATTCGTAGCGCAAGTCTCCATATCCCTGCTGTATAATGTGATGAATCGCTCATGAAACGGACATCGCGCGCCCACCTGAACGTCGAAGCGCAGACCCACGCGGGCATGACGGGCAAGAACAACGAGGACCGCTACGCGGTCGCATCGTTCGTCCTCGGTCCGCGCGACCCGACGCCGGCGCTCTTTGCCGTGCTGGCAGACGGCATCGGCGGGCACAAAGCGGGGGAGGTTGCCGCCGAACTCGCGGTCAACCACATCGTGGAAGCGGTGGCAAAAAACGACGGGCATCATACGCGTCGCGCCATCGAAGACGCGGTGGCAGACGCCAGCAACTCCATCGCCGCGCGCTCCTCCTCCGACGAAAACCTCAAAGGCATGGGCTCCACCTGCGCCATTGCGTGGATCATCGGCGACAAACTGCATACCGCCTACGTCGGCGATTCGCGCATCTATCTCATCCGCGGTGGGCGCATCCAGCAAACCTCGGTGGATCACACCTGGGTGCAGGAGGCGATCGAGCGTAACATGCTCAAGCCCGAAGATGCCCGCGATCACCCGAACGTGCATGTCATCCGCCGCTACCTCGGCTCGCCGGTGCCGCCGGAGCCGGACTTCCGCCTCAAGTTATTCAACGACGAGAGTAACGAACACGCGGAGGGCAACCAGGGGATGCAGATCAAGCCGAACGACGTGCTGTTGCTGTGTAGCGACGGGCTGACCGACCTGGTTTGGAACGACGAAATTCTCGAAGTGATTCGCTCGAAGCCCAACCTGAAAGAAGCCGCGAGCGCGCTGATCGAACTCTCCAACTCGCGCGGAGGGCACGACAATATCACCGTGATCCTGATCTCTGCGCCCGCCGATTTCAAATTGAAAGAACCGAAAAAGACCGACTGGCTGCCGTGGATTATCGGCGGCGCCATTGGTTTGACCTTCCTGCTCATCGCCGCTTCGATCCTGACGTTCAGCCTGCTGAGGCGGACCTCGACCGTCAACGCCACTTCGACCTCTCCCCCGCTTTCCACGTTCACTTCCCTGCCCCAGCCTTCGCCCACGTTATTTTCCACCTCCACCCCGGCGTCCAACGCGCCGCCCTCCATCCCGTCCACGCTCACGCCATGGCCCACGAATACCATTACGCCGTGACTCTACTTGTTGGGCAAATTAATTGTAGGGCAAATTGCCAATTTGCCAAACGCAATTTAACCAATTGCCGAATGCAATTTAGCAAATTGCGTTACAAGTTCGTCAGGCTACAACACGACGAAAGATAATCCGAAGGAATCTCTCATGCCCATCAAGCACACAACCGATGTCGAAGCGAAGAACGTCGCCGCGGGGAAGGACACCACGATCCAGGTCCTCATCTCCGCGCAGGAGGGCCCGAACTTCGCCTTGCGGAAATTTTCCATGCAAAAGGGCGGCGGGATGCCGCGCCACACCAACCTGGTCGAACATGAGCAATACGTCCTGCGCGGCGAAGCCGACATCACCATCGGCGACGAGTCGCATCACGTGAAAACGGGCGACGTGGTTTTTATCCCTGAGGGTGTGATCCATTCGTATCAGAACACCGGCGCAGAGCCGTTTGAATTCCTGTGCATCGTCCCCAACAAGGAAGATAAGATCACGGTTGTGGATGAGGCGTGTTAATCGCCGTCTCTTCTTTCCCCGTCATCTTGTACCGCAATTTGCTAAATTGCGGTTGGCACATTGGCAATTTGCCCTACAACTTTAAGTTGTTGAGATACCGGTTTGCCATCAAAGCGGTTGTTTCGCAGGGATGCCCGCCTTGCGCGGATATTTGACCGGTGTCGCGGCGATTTTGTCCACGACCACAAGAATTCTTTCGTCCGTTACCTCCGGCAACTTTACCGGAATCAATTCTCTCAATTCTCCTCCCAAAACTTTCATCGCTTTCCCTGCCGACTCCGCCTCGGCGCGCCCGCTTTCGCCTTTTTGCGCGAGCATTGTTCCACCGACTTTGACCAGCGGCAAAAGATATTCGCTCAGGATGTTGAGGTTTGCCACTGCACGCGCCACCGCCCAGTCGTATTTCTCGCGGTGATTTGAATCCTGTCCCACCTCCTCCGCCCGCGCGTTGACGATCTGCACGTGTTCCAATCCCAGCACGCGAACGATGTGTTCGCAAAACTTCGCTTTCTTGCCAATGGACTCAACGAGAGTCAATTTCAAGTTGGGGTACAAAATTTTGAGCGGCAGCCCCGGGAAGCCCGCGCCGCTCCCCACGTCAATGAGCGAGGCGGGGGGGACGGCTTTCCACGCGAGCACACACGAGAACGAATCCAAAAAATGTTTGGTGCGGATGGATTCCGCGTCACGGATGGCGGTCAGGTTGAATTTCTGATTCCACTCGATCAACTCTTTTTCGTAAGCGTTCAACGCGGTCATCTGCATCCCGCTGATGTGGACGTTGAACAACTCTCGCGCCGCGTGGACGAGTTTTTGCATGAAAAGATTATAAAGCAAAACAAAACCCCTCTCCCAATGGGAGAGGGGTAGGGGTGAGGGAGATATTACTTCTTCTCTTCCGGCTTCACTTCCGTTGCGGCTTTCGACTTCTTGAGCCTGCGGTACAGTCCGCGTCCGCCGAGGAAGACGAGATAAAGCGGGATGGCAACCAGAATGAGCGCGGGCAGTGTGTATAACACAAAGCGGATCAGGAAGCGGGTGAAACCTTGCGTGAAGTAGATCAAATCCTGGATCGCGTCGTTGGCGGCGCCTTCCAGTTTCCAGCCGCCGACTTCGACCGGCTGGACGGTCTCTTCGGCGATCAAGCGGATGCTGACCGCGGAAAGCGCGACCGACTCGTCGTAGTATTTGATCTGCCCTTTCAGCACTTCGATCTCGCTTTGGATGATCTGAAGTTGGGTGTAGACCGCGAGAGCGCTTTCGGTATCTTCCGCTTTCTCGATGAACTCGAGCAGTTTTTTCTCGGCGGCTTGCTTGGCTTTGAGTTGCGACTGCAAATCCACGTAGACGTTGGTGATATCCTCGCTGGTGCGGTTTTCGTAATTGACCTTGACCGCGTCTTTCTCGATCGTCGCGAGCGCTTCATCGAGTTTTTCCTGCGGCACGCGGATGGTCAGCGTGGCTTCGGGCGCTTCGACGCTGTTCGGTCCGTAATACGTTGTATACAGGCTGGACGAGACGACGTGTCCGCCCAGCGCCACCGCCATCGCCGCGATCTCGCTCATGCGCGCTTGCGGGTCGGCGACCACGATGGCAAGGTCCGCGTTCTGGATGACCATGCGTTCCTGTTTTTGAGGTTCAAGCACTTGAAAAGCTAATATCGCTTGGTCGCGCATTGAAACTGGCGCCGAATTAATCGTCTCCTGTACGACGACAGATTCAGGCGCGCCTCCGCCGTAGCCGGGGAGTTCGTTTGAAACAGAGTTATAAGTGGTTCCGACATACGGACCGAACAGGGTCATCAGCGCCGTTCCGATCAGGACGAACGCCACCACCACCGACACAATAATCAAAATTGGGCGTTTCATTGTTTCTTCTCCTTCGTAAGGTGACTTCACCTTACAGACGAATCTCCATCCACATAGTTCCCAGTCTCAAGTCTCCGTCCCTCAATTCTCTAATTCTCCAATCTCTGCCCTCCTCACTTACCACTTACCAATTACTTTTCCCCTACCAACCCTCCATCAACCGAATCGCGTGCTTCTCCGGCAGTCTCGCCTCGCGGATGCGCTTCTGCACTTCTTCGATATTGTATTGGGCGCGGCGCGGCTCCCAGGTTTTGGCTTCCGTGTCGTAGATGGCATAGGCGGCGCGCGGGTCGCGGTCGCGGGGCTGGCCAACCGAGCCGGGGTTCATAATCAGCCGCGGCTTCAATTTGACCAATTCGCCCGGGCGGATCGGTTCCAGCGTCACGCGGTTATTCGCCTCGTTGAGGCGGAACATGCACTGCAAATGCGAATGCCCCACCATGCACCACGGTGTGGTGAAATGGTCGAAGTTCAAGCGCGCCGAAAGTGTGTTCAAAATATATTCCCAGACCGAATCGCGCGGACTACCATGCACGAGGCTGGCGTCCTCGCGCACTTTCAAGTTCTGCGGAAGCGAGCGCAGGAATTCCATGTTATCGGTGGTCAAGACCTTCTCGTGATATTCCAGCGCGGTGCGCGCGCCCCCGTTGAACGATTCAAAGGGAATCCTGCCGATCACCGCCACGTCGTGGTTGCCGAGCAGGCACGTGAGGTTTTTGATCCCGCGTACTTCCTCCACCACCATGTTCGGGTCGGGTCCATAGCCCACGAGGTCGCCGAGGCACCAGGTCTCGTCCACCTCGCCCGCGTCTTTCAACACGGCTTCGAGCGCGGTGTAATTGGCGTGAATGTCCGAAATCACCAGGACGCGCATATCACTCCAACAGTCCCGCGATGCGTTCGATCATGGTTTCGGCTGTGTCCATTTTGCTCATCAAAGGTAAGGCTTCCTTGCGTCCGTCCGCGAACAATAGCGTAACACGGTTTGTCTCGACTGAAAATCCCGCATCCGATGCGGAAATGTCGTTCGCCGCGATCAGGTCCAAACGTTTGGATTCTAACTTATTTGCCGCGTTTTCAAGCAGATCGCGGGATTCGGCGGCGAAGCCGACAACAACTTTCAGCCGCTTCATTTCGGACCTTCTGCCTGCCACCGCTTTTAGGATGTCCTCCGTCCCTTCGAGTTCGACCTGCGGAACGCCGCTCTCTTTCTTCATCTTATCCTGCGCCGCGTTCTTCGGGCGGAAATCTGCCACCGCCGCCGCCATGATGAGGACCTCCGCGTCAGACGATTGGCTCAACACCGCGTCGAGCATCTGTTTTGCAGTTTGCACATGGACAACTTCCGCGCCGACGGGAGGCGTCAAAGAAGTCGGCGTGGTGATCAACGTGACTTGCGCGCCCGCGTCCAATGCGGCTTGGGCGAGAGCATAGCCCTGCTTGCCGGAGGATTTGTTCGTGAGTACGCGGACGGGATCGAGCGGCTCTTGAGTCCCGCCGGCGGTGACGATCACCTTCCTATTGGCGAGCCAGCCGTCCCGTCCGAGAATGACGCGGATGCGTCCGATGAGTTCGGGAGTCTCGGGCAGTCGTCCTTTTCCGCTGAGTCCCGATGCAAGATGTCCTTCTGATGGTTCGAGGATGTACGCGCCGCGTTTTTTGAGCGTGTCGAGATTTTCCTGTGTGGCGGCGTGGTTGTACATGCCGCCGTCCATCGCGGGCGCGATGAGGAGCGGACAGGTTGACGCGAGCGCGGTGACGGTCAACAATGAATCCGCTTGACCGTGCGCGAGTTTTGCGAGCGTGTTCGCAGTGCAGGGCGCGATGACGAGCAAATCGGCGGTGTGACCCAAGCCGACATGCAACACGTGCGCCTCGTCCCCCCACAGGTCGGAGTCGGCGTAGGCGCGGCGACCTGTGACCGATTGAAAGGTGAGCGGCGTGACGAATTTTTGCGCGGCGTCGGTGAGGATCGCATCCACTTGCGCGCCCGCTTGCGTGAGTTTGGAGGCGAGGTCGGCGGCTTTATACGCGGCGATGGAGCCGGTGACGCCGAGCAGGATGCGTTTGTTTGAAAGGACAGACATACGCGTTGATTATACTTCCGAGAGAAAGGAGGAATGGGTGTACATCGGATTTACAATGATTTTCAGCGTTCCCGCAAACGATCAGCCACAGAGCGCACAGAGTACGTGAGTTCTTTTCTGATAGGCTACTTCTATTCTTGGACACGGACAACACGGATTACGCTGATTTTCACGGAAAAACCTTTTATAAAGATTCCGTGTGTTCCGTGAAATCCGTGTACAACAGCGAGATCTTTTGGACTTAAGAACATACTTTGAGCCTCTGTGGTCTCTGTGGCTTAACGCGTGACGCCTAGTCCAAAACGGGGAAGAGCGTTGCGAGCCCGCGCCAGAGGTCGTCGCGCCAGGCGGTGTAATTGTGCCCGCCGCTGAACTCGCGATACGCAACGTTGTATTCGTTTGCTTGCAATAGCGCGTGGATGCGGCGGTTGTCGTCCAACAGCCATTCGAGTTTGCCCGCGTCCATCCAGAGGTTGAGGTGTGGCGCGTGCTTGTGGCGGATCAAATCCACGGCGGCGAAGTCGCGTCCATCCATTTCAAACACGGCGGATTGACTCAACACATTGCCGAAGAGCTCCGGCATCCGTAAGCCGGTGTACAGCGCCATCAGCCCGCCGAACGAGGCGCCCAACACGCCGTACGCGCCGGGGTTTTCTTGGATGTCAAGCAAGTTCAATTTTTTGCGCGCCAGCGGGAGGATTTCGTGATCGAGCCATGCAAGCGTCGCGTCGGAGCAGGCGTATTCGAGGGCGCGGCGGGTCTTTCCGTTTTGGAGGAAGGCGATTGCGATCGGGCGGATGCGTTGGTCGGCGATCAAATTGTCCACGATGGTGGCGAGGCGACCGCGATTTAAATAATCGTAGCCGTCATAGACGACGAGCAACGGCACGGCTTCTTTGACCGGCGGTTTGTAGAGCCAGATGTCGCGCTCGCCGTAATCTTGCAGGGTCCACGTGTCTACGCGGTGGGCGCTGAGCGCGCCGACGTGCACGTCGGCGCGGCGCATGGAGAAGGGCGATGGCATGGTCTCGGGCATGTAGAAAAAGTTGTTGCGCGAGCCGACGCCGTTGTTGACGCTTTTGCGATTCAACGGGTCGGGAAAGCGTTTTTGCGAGACCGGGTCGTACAGCGCGTATTCGAGGTATGCGTCGCGAGGGAGGTTGAGGGAGGCGGACCAGATTGACTTGGGCGAGGCAGGCGTAAGGGTGGAACCGAGGCGTTTGAACGGCTTGGGATTCGCCTCCCAGTGGCTCAAGTCGCTGATGAGATGCGGCGCGGTCTTGCCCTCCCAAATCAATGTGGCGCGGTCGCCGCGGACGACGGGGTTGCCAAATTCTTTGGCGCGTTGAATGGTGTCTTGCGATAGGCTCATGGTTAAGAATGATCCGCCAATCTCCGCTAATCCTCACGAATGTGAAAGATTAGCGAAAATTCGCGAAGATTTGTGGATTGGTCATTTGCTGAACGTTCCAACGAGTTCGCCTTGCGCGAGGATGTGTCCCTCCATGGCTTTGAGCAGTTCGCCTTTGTCGGCGCCGGGGAGCAAGCCGACGGTTTCATCGAGCGCGTACAGTTTAAAGTGGTAACGATGAACGCCGCTGGGCGGGCAGGGTCCGCCATAGCCGATGTTTCCCCATGAATTTTTACCGGCAAACGGACTGCCTTGTCCCTCCGGAACGTTCTTGCCGGTGACCGGTAGAGCCTCCGCGAGACTGCGCGTTTCAGGCGGGATGTTGTACAACACCCAATGTGCCCACGACGCGCCGGGGTCGTCCATGATGAGCGCGAACGATTGGGTTCCGGCGGGCGGTTCGCCCCACGCGAGCGCGGGTGAAATATCTTTGCCGATGCAGGTGTATTTTGCCGGGATAGATGCGCCGTGAGCGAACGCGTCTGTGGTCAGCATAAGGGAATTGTCCACAACTGCCTCCGTCGGTTCAGCGGGTAAGGAACAGGCTGAGATCAATATCGCAAGCATGAAAAATGGAAGAGCGCGTTTCATGGTTGCAAGTATATCCCGCCGCTGAAAAATCGTCCGTTGGAAATCATCCCCCGTATTTCTTATCGCTCAACCTCTTGCCACAGAGACACGGACACGCGGAGATTCAACAAACTTCTCTGTGCCTCAGCGACTCTGCGGCAATTCCGATTCACAATTTCTTCATAAAATGCACGAGGCGGTCTGCTTCGAAATAACCCGTTTTCAGGTGCGCGCTGATGCTGGCTTCGTTGTCCAGCCACGTATCCGAACCCATTTCCGTACAGCCCATTTCGCGCGCCCAATTCTCGGCGGCGGCGATCATCTCGCGCCCAAGTTTTTGCCCGCGGACGTTTTCATCCACGAACCACGCTTCGATGTAACCGACCGGGCTGGTCTGGCAACCCTCGGCGTAGTCGCGCAGGCTGGCTTCGACGAACGCCGCCAAGCCCCCGCCCTCCCGCGCTGCGACGAACACCGCGCGCTTTTTATCCCCGAGAACGGCGTCCATATCCGCTTGCAGGTAGTCGGCGGACAAGTGGTCCCACAACGACTGTCTCATTCTCAACCATTCGGGTTTGTCAGCCGCGCTGGCGCGGCGAATTTCGAATCCCATATCCTCTTCTCCGCCAGATAAATCGTGCGATGCGGATTATAGTCAATATCCTTGCGCTGGCAATGGATTCTTACCGACGGAACGCCCGCTTCTTTCCTCCCTTCAACCTGCCTCGCTTGCCGCGAGGATTGGGCGATCAGGTGGGCTACATGAGATTCATACTTAAGCGCATGGAGGTTTTTGATTTTGGAATAAGACAATTCCAGAGAAAACTCACCCACATTATCAGATTGTCGCAAAACTGTTGTAATTCGTTTCGATTGGTTGTACTATGATACAGAGAACCCTAAACAGGGAGCTAGAAGCCCCATGGTAAAAAATAATTCTTCCGATATTCAGAAAATACCTTCAAAATCTAGGGGGAAACCCGCTTCGAATGCAAAGTGGCAGGATAAACGCCTTCCATTGATGTCTCGTCTACTTATTGGGTTAACCCTCTTTTTCTTCATTGTTTCATTCGTCCAGATGGCGTATTTGCATTGGAGCATCCTTCAAAGCCCGCCGGTAGAGATTGACCAATCAGGTGGGGAAACTGTGCTGTCGAGCGCCGAATCCTTCGCTGACCGGTTGAGCGCACGTGAGTTGGAAGTAAGAAGCAAAATGGAGGCGTATATTGTTTCTCAACGCTACCATCAAGCCAGTTTATTGCTGATGTCTGGATTGTGGATCCGTTATTTGGGTTTCATGACCGGAATGATCCTGGCATTGGTGGGCGCTTCTTTTATTCTCGGAAAACTTCGCGAGCCGCGAACGAAAATCGAAGGAAAAGCTTCAAATGCCACTTTTTCTCTGCTTACTACCTCGCCCGGTATTATTCTTGCCGTGTTGGGTGCAATTTTAGTGTTTGCCACGATCATGGATAAAGATGCGTACGAGGTTAAAGACTCTAACACGTATCTTTTTCTTGTCGAAGAGAGAGACCATCAAAGGCAACCTAGTTCTACACTTCCCTCCCCGGAAGATGCGTTTGAAACTCCAGCGCCAGCCCCTTAGCGACCCCATGTTTTTCAAGACAATTGGGCGATTATGAAGAACGGACGAAAAATGAAATTTGAGTTTCATGTCAGTAAATGGATACGAATTGGCGTTTGTTTTGCTTTCGCAATCCTGCTCCAAGGCAAACCTGAAAGCGCCAGATCGGAATCGCCGAATCAAACAAGACAGTATACAACCAATGAACTATATCAACTTGCTTTTACTTATGCACAGGCTAAAGATTTCGTTAATGCAGGCAAATATCTGTTTGCTTATACACAACGCAACCCTTCGAAATATGCAAATAACGTGGGTGGATTAAAAACTGCTGTGGACAAGAGCCTGGAGTTTTATGATAGCCAGACGGAGATCATGATTTCTCGAATGAACGAAGTGAACAACAACATTAAGACTTGCGGACGTTACCAATGCGATCAATCTGTCACACGATCAACACAAACAAATACGTCTGCGCCGCTCCTGCCGCCGCCACCGGATGGGGTGATACTTTGTACCGATGCAAATTACACTGGCAAATGCCTGGTTTTGTCAGTGGGCGATTACCCGAGTTTTCCACAACTTGGTATAAACGACCAAATTTCCTCCGTAATGGTCGGCAGTCAGGTAAAGCTAACGCTGTTTGAACGTGCAAATTTATCTGCTTCTTTTCCCTCGATCATTTTCATATCAAGCGACTCGGATTTGAGCGACAACCAAATTGATAACACAAACAATTGGAACGATAACGCGTCTGCCGCAAAGGTTCAATATAAATAAATTGCTCGAAAACTGATGCAGACCGGCATCGAGGCAATCCTTGACGCGGGTTACTTGATTTTTGGCAACCACCTCGGCACGGATCGGCAATACTCCTCATACGCCGCGCCGAATTGATTCCGCAGGATCGGCTCTTCGACGAAGATGATGAGAACATGGAACGCAAGGAAAAACGAGAACGCGTAGACCATCGCCAGCGTCGAGCCAAACCACAGGATAAGCCCAAACTGGACTATCAACGCGCCGAGGTAGATGGGATTCCGAACGTAGCGATACCAACCCACAATGACCAATTCCTTCGGCGGATTGAGATGCGCGGGCGTGCCGCGTCCACGGCGGATGATGTCCATGGAGCATTGGAAGATGATCAGCGCGCCGAGAATCCAAAGCGGAATCGCGAGATAACGAAAAATCCCCCAATCGAAAGTTTGTGTCCGTGCGGAAAGTTGATACGGCAAGTAGATCGTAAACACCCCGTGCATAAATCCCATGTAGAGAATTGTTTTAAGCGTGTTCATTTGGGTTTGGTGGGGGCGGACCTGCGTGTCTGCCCTGATGCGGATTATTTCTCCACATATGTTCGTTTGGCAGTTGAACTGCCGAACGAACTGAGTTGAACTGCCGCACGAGCTGGGTTATTCCGAAACGTCCGTCTTCGTCAGGAAATAAGCAAGCACAGCAATCGAACCCACGAACCACACTCCGCCCACGAGACCGAGCGCCCAACGCGGGATGCCCCAACTGGAAATGTCAACGGGAAGAAGACCGAAGTAAATCAGCAGGATGATTCCGCTGATGATTGCGTCAATTCCGCTGGCGAGGATGAAGACTGTGCGTTTGTTGGGTTGAGAATCCATTTTTACTTCTCCATTCCTGTCGAAGGTTTGTCGAACCGCTTGATGATATCGTCCGTCACCATCTTCACGATCTGGGAAAGCAGACGATTTCTTTCGGGGCGGGTAAGCACGATATTTTCTTCGTTCAGCGCTTTTTCATACGCCTTCACGATCAGGCTAACAATCTGCTCGTTGACGTTCGCCGAAACCTTTTTGTACATGCGCTCTTTCAGGTTGTGATAGGATCCAGGGATTTGTTGATCGCCGAATGGATTTTTCATAACATCTCGCTTTCCATGTTTCATCCGTTGGTCGAGTAGACGGCGACGCGCTGAGCGGAGCGTTAGCGTAGACGAAGCGCATCGCCGTCGTATCGAGACCAACGATGTTCAAAAGCAATCTTGCAACAAGGTTTGCTCTACGGCGCGGTGGTCTCGGTTTCGACAAGCTCAACCCAGCGGATACGGGACGGAAGAGCGCCGTCCCTACTCGACCACCGTTATCCACGTTTCTTCAACCACTTCAACAACTTCTCCGTAGACCAGCAATTGATGACATCCTCTTTCGTTACTCCTGCGCGTCTGGCGATGGCGACGCCGTAGTGGAGCATGTCGTAATCTTCTTCGGAGTGCGCGTCGGTGTTGATGCTGAGGAGGACGCCCAACTCTCTAGCGCGGCGGGCGTGCGGATCGTCGAGGTCGAGGCGGTAGGGGCTGGCGCTGATCTCCATCGCCACGCCCGATTTCGCCGCGGCTTGCAGGATGACCTCCATGTCTAAATCGGCGGCTTCGCGGTCGGGGAACTCGCGTCCCGTTGGGTGACCGATGATGTCCACGTGCGGGTTGTTGACCGCTTTCAACAAGCGCGCGGTGATCTTCTCTCGAGGCTGGCGCAGACTCGAATGGAGTGAGGCAACCACAAGGTCGAGTGAAGCGAGGAAGTCGTCGGGATAATCCAACGAGCCGTCGGCTTTAATTTCCACTTCGCTCGAATGAAGAATCATGATCTGGTCGCCGAGTTGTTTTTGAATCTTCTTGATCTCGGCGGCTTGCTGTTTGTGCCGTTCGATGGACAGACCGTTCGCCACGCCGAGGCTCACCGAATGATCGGAGAACACGATCGTTTTCAAGCCGCGCTTCATCGCCGCCTTCGCCATGTCCATCATGCTCAACTTGCCGTCGCTGTACGTGGAGTGCATGTGCAAATTGGCTTTGATGTCTTTCACTTCGATCAACTTCGGAAGTTTGTTTGCTTTCGCAAGCGCGACCTCGTCGCGTCCCTCGCGCAGTTCGGGCGGAACCCATTGCAAGCCCAACGTTTTATACACTTCCTCTTCCGTTGAACAAAATATTTCTTTTCCACCTTTTACTTTTTTGAATGAGTGATCAGATAACGATAAACCTTTATCGAGCGCGAGTTGCCGCAATAACACGTTGTGATCTTTCGAGCCTGTCGCGTATTGCAACGCGGTGCCAAACTCGTTCGGCGGATGCACCCACACTTGGGCGCGGATTCCGTCGCTGAACTCGACGCTGGATTTGAACTCACCCTTGCCCAACACGCGGCTGACGTTCGGAAGATTCGTGAACGCCTCCATCACCGCCTCTGAATCTTTGGACGCCACGAGGATGTCGAGATCGCCGACGGTCGAACGCATCCTTCTCAGACTTCCAGCGGGTTCGGCGGCGACGACTCCCTTCACCCTTTTGAGTTGCGCGACGATCTGTTGCGCCAGCGGATAGGCGCGTCCCAGCGGAAGCCTGCCCGACCTGCGGGCGAGCGATGCAATCCCTTCAAGAATCGCAGTCTCGGACTTGGCGCCCATGCCTGGGAGGTCGCGTAACTTCCCGCCTTTCGCGGCAGACTCAAGTTGCGAAAGACTCGTGATTCCCAGCGTCTTCCAGATCATCCCCACTTTTTTCGGTCCCAGCGACGGCACAGCCAGCCACGTTGCCAGTTCTTCGGGAATTTCCTTTTTTATTTTTTCGAGAAATTCGAGTTTGCCAGTGGAGAGCAACTCGTCAATTTTTTCGGCGATGGCTTTGCCCACGCCAGGGATTTCCTCCAGTTTGCCCTCTTTCCAAAATTCCGAGGCGTCGCGCGGCAAGCCGAGCAAACTTTCAGACGCTTTGCGATAGGCGAGGGTTTTGTAAATGATCTCGCCTTTGATCTCGAGCAGGTTTGCGATGAGCGTGAACGTGTCGGCAAGTTGTTTGTTGTTCATGGGAACCTCGTTCGGATTATACGACTGAACAGAAAATCCATTAAAAACCACAAAGGACACAAAGGTCACGAAGGAAAAAACGCCATAAAGCGAATCGCCTTTCCCCTTTGTGTCCGTAGTGTCCTTCGTGTTTAAATCTCTTCCCATTAATTGTGGGGAGCCAAAATTATTTCACCGTCAACCAGACGCCTGCGAGAACGACCATCAACCCGATCGCCCGCGCCGCATCGAGCGGACGCTGTGCCAGACCAAGCCAGCCAAAATGATCGAGCGCCGCGCCGATCAACAGTTGACCTGCGAGTAAAATGATCAACGCAGGCGCTGCCCCCACGCGTGGAAGCATAAAACTGATCGCGGCGATCACGCCCAGCCCGAAGAATCCCGCCCCGAGCGTGTACCACGGCACGCTCCGCCATTGACTCAGTTTACTGCCGAGAATCAAGATGGGAATCAACGCAATGACCGCGCCGCCAACGTGGACGATGAACACGCTCTCGAAGATTCCGAGCCGCTGTGTGATCATGCTCGCCATTGGGCTTTGCAGTCCGATGGCGATTCCGCCCGCCAGACCGATGAGGATGATGAAGAGGATGGAGTCCATGAAGTTGTCCTTGAACGATGAGATGCGGCGATGATACCCCACTTGCCTGTTGCGCGCCGCTTCGCCGACCGGACTACCCTGTCAAAACGAAGCGGCTCCGCGCTTAAAAGAATGTTACGAGGTTTACTTTGTCCAGGTATTTGCCAATTCATCTGCAATGCGCAGATACTTTTCGCCCGGTTGTCCTTCTTCGTCGGCGCGCTTGAAATCGTTTAACAACTGCTGTTGTTGACCGTCGAGGATGTTATCTGCCATCGGGAAGAGAACATTGTCCTCCTTTTGGATGTGTTCGCGCAGCAGGGCGATGTAATCGTGCGCGTGTTGGACAAGTTCGGATTTGGCGTCCCCGTCGCCGGACTGGATGCGTTGGGCGCATTCGATCATCCCCTTGGTCAGCCTGCGCCCTTCCACATGCTCATCCATGAACGCGGACACGGGGTCTTCGTCCTTTGGATACCCGTTCGCGTCGAGCGCTGTGAAGAGGATCCCTTCCTCTTTTTGGTGGTGTCGCCCGTCGGCAAAATTTTGGATGAAGTCCGCCGCTTTGAAAAAGAAATCCATCGAGACCTCGACGCCTGCCGCGAGGCGGTCTGCGGCGGTTTCCAGCGCGTCCAGAACTTTCTCGATGACGCGATGTTCCTGCATTAAGAGTGTAATGGCTTGCATGGGTGGGCTCCTGATTAACTTGCCGAATTTAGCCAATCATAAATAGGCAAACTTGAGATTTTGACCTTCACAGAGTGAAACACGATTTTCCTTCTAGAGTTTCAATGCCTTTGCCATATTCCGCCCTGCTGCCCCGCTGACTCCCCCTCCGCCGTGGACGCCGCTTCCGCACAGATATAAATTATCAATCGGCGTTTTGTGATTTGACCAGCCTGCTATTGGGCGCATGAATAAAAATTGATCTAGTAATAATTGTCCGTGATTAATGTCGCCTTCGGTTAAGCCGTAGGTTTGTTCAAGGTCTAGTGGGGTTATTGATTTTCGATTTACGATTGACGATTTTAGATTGGGGAAGTGTTCCGCCAGAGTGTTGATTGCCAAATCTTCAAGTTTGGCGCGCTGGTCGTTCCAGTTGGAATTCTTCAAATTGTACGGTGCGAACTGAAAAT